>NZ_VUMP01000004.1:0-456817 GCF_009696115.1 Eubacterium sp. BL-380-WT-2B | reverse complement strand
ACATCTATTGAACAGCGCAACCATTTTGCGCCACAGCAACTCGGACAGTGCGGGCAAGTAATTTGTTTCGAGCCATCGGTCGAATGCATTTAACTCTGCAATGTAATTCAAGGGGCCACCTCCTTTCTGATTATCTTATTTTTCCCGTTTTTAGAAGGGCACTTCGTCATCATCGGCCATTAGTTTAAAGTCTTCATCAAAATCTAAAGGGATGCTGCTTGCTGCCGGTATGCTGTCTTCTTCTTTGAGCAGTCTTGGCTTTGGCACTTCGACGCCTTCGCGAATCTTGTCAGCGGAGCACATCCAGAAGGGTTTGGTGGCTTTTTTCTTTTCGTTTTTGTCATTCAGGTATTCCTCTTCCCCGAATACGACGCCTACCAGCTTGCCCGTCAGGGTGCGTTCGTTCTGCGGATCGTCCCAGTTGAAGCGAAAACCGGGATTGCTGTGTTCGATGGCGGTGATCATACCTTTTAGGCGTCCGACACCGTAGTCGCTGCTCACGCTTTGATACAGGCTGCCTCCCCATTTTGCGTTGGCGTTCATTTTGGTACTATTTTCGTACTTGCGTTTAAAGAACCCTGCCCGGTTTCCCTGGGCAATATCAAACTCGAAGACGAACATGGGGTTTCCGCCTCGGCTCATTCGCTCCTGTACGCGTAAAATCTTGCAAATGTAGCCGCCGGGCTGCAGGGTCTCGCCGCCGCCTTCAATGGCTGCGGTTTGTTCATAGTTCTGTGGTTTGGTTAACATTTAAAATTCCTCCAATACTTTAATTACTTCGACAATGTCGTTGTCAATTTCGAATGTTTCAAAGGCGCCCATCGGGCTGCGCGCTGTGCTGTTGCGCGCCTGTGTCTCGAAAAAATAGTGTCCATCAACACATTTTGCCAGCAATACGGTGTTAAACATCGATTCAACACTGATCTTTTCCAGCTTTCTCCCACTGGTCTTCATTCGTGTAAAAATCATTCCGCTATCGTCAGTTTCTGTCTGAGTATGTGCAACAAAAACAGCCGTTAAATCGTCCCTGAGTTGTTTTGCTTTAGAAATCAGCGCTTTTACAGAAAACGCTAAATCCTGCCATTTATCATATCCTTTTTCTTTCATACGCTTAAACTCTTCATCGATCATAATCCAGTTCAAAGTGTCGACGACAACCGTTTTAATTTCAGGCTTTTCTTTGTCGATGCTTTCGAGCGCATTATAGATCGCTCCGGCGTTGCTGGTGGCGAAGTAGTTTTCTTTTTCTTTGTTGTACTGCTTGCGCCAGCCCCGCCATGGCAGGCCTTTTTTATCGCAGTCAAAATAGACGGTGGTCTCGGGGTTCAGGTTTTGCATGGAAGTGGTTTTCCCCTGTCCGGGCTCTCCCATGATTAATATAACGGTACTCATTTTTTACCTCACTTAATCTGTAAATTCTGTTTTTCAACCAGATACGCACCGTTGATCTTCATCCCTTTTTTAAGCTCTGCCTTGATGGCATTTTTGTCTGGGGTGACAATAGTCTTAACGGTTGTCAGCTCAGGATGCATGGCTTTCAGCTCCAGTTCATCGTCAATAAAGACGCTTACGGACGGGATAAATGAGAGCTTGTTTCGGGGTGTTTCTAGCTTCTTTTCACCATTTTGCAGCAGCGTCTCTGCCAAACAGGATTCCAGCCATTCGGCGCGCTTCTCCGTGGTCTTTCGCCGTTTTTGAAGGGCTTGTTCTTCATTTTTTATAGCGCTTGCTCTGGCTTTCATGTTTTTGATCAGGCAAGCCACAGCGTCTACCTTGCTTTCGAATTCATCCTCAATGATGGCAAGCGCCTCGGCCATGGCATCAGCGGTGCATTCCTCATTTTCAATGGCTGCAATGACGCCTCTGTAGGTTTCGGATATTTCATAGACTTCGTTCATTTCATAGGGTTTCATTTATCTTCCTCCATCGCCTCCCGCACATACCGAAGCACGGTCTCAATATCTGCCGACAGGTGCGGGTTGCCTTTTAACATCTTGATTTTATAGGCGTCAAGGCGTTTAGCCGCCTCAAGCACTTCTACGTTACGTTTCATCGTCTGCCTCCGCATCCACCCGCTCCACGCAGTTTTCACAGCCGAAAACCGCTCCCGAATAGTCCCGGTAAAAATAATCGCACTCGCAACCACAGGCTGGGCAATGCGGCGGATATTCGATGTCCACATCGGGGTAGCCGGTCTGGAGCGCTCTGGTAATGTCAGGATGCTCGATCATTTTTTAACGCCTCCAGTTTAGCTTGGAGTTCATTGTTGCGGTCTTGGAGCATTCTATTTTCAATCTCCAATTCTGCATTTCTCCAGATCAACAATCGAAGTGACTCAGCTTGCGCTTCAATCTGGCCATTTGAGGCCACCACATGCGCCTTTACCATTTCTAAAGCTTTTAAGGGCGATACACTTTCAAACATTCTCATTATTCCCTTCCTTTCTGCCGCTTCATCGGCCAATGCGACTCATAAGTGCATTGCTTCTCATACGGAAAATCCATTTGCATTTTTCCTCCAAAGGGTATATACTTTTAATAACTAATTTTTTCCAAGTCCTTATTTGCTGTTCCGGCGTAAGGACTTTTTTTATTTTCATAAAAATTAAAACATTTATCCGCCGGAGTGACAGTGCCCTGCCCTCCGGCTTTTCAAAATCCATTAAAGCGATTCAGGCAGGCCACCCGCTGCCGTGCCGGGATTGTATGAGACAATAACAAAATTACGACTTAAATTGAAGTGAGCGGATTACCCGACGCTCCCCGGGACTGTTAATAAATAGCTTTACAAACCGATTTAATTTTTATTTCCGCGTTTTGAGCCTGCGGATAAGGCTTTTGACTTATAAAGGTGAATAATATGGCGTAGCACGGTTTTTGCTATGGTGGAATCCCGCTGTATGGCATCATTGTTACGCCTGCGCTTCCTGTTCCTGTTCTAAAATCCGTTTGAACACCGAAATTGCGCACTCATAGTATCTAAAGGTGTCCACTTCCTTTTTTCCGCCTTTTGCCACATCTCGGTACCACTCGCCGTATCGCTCGGTCTTTAAGTGGTGCTTTGTGGCAATGCGGCCGATCTTGTTGGCACTCACACCAAAGACTTCAGCGACCTCGGTGGCTGTGTACGTTTTACGGGTCACCTTTGGGAGCGGGATCAGTTCCCCGCCATTAACAATATCAGCGGCTTTGGCGACCAAAACCGGCGTGTAAGTTTTGGATAAGGTGTCTACCTGTGAGAGCTTGTAAAGCAGTTCTGCGCGCTTACAATCGGCGGTTTTTAATCGGGCTTCAGCATTCATCGCCCGGGACTTCGCATTGAGGATTTTGACCTCGTCCGCTTGCTGTGTTTCTTTTGTAGAGTAGGTGCCTGTTCTGCGAAGGGTGGGCAAGATTTCGGAAGTTACCCAGCGCTTAAATTGTTTTGCGGACGGGAGCTTGCTCGATAAGACCAGGCTATATAGACCAGATTCGTTAATAATGTACATTGCGCGACTTTGACCTGAGTCGGTGAAACGCCGGGTCAGCTTATCTTCATTGTCAACGTGTCTTTTCATCGCATCCGAGGTATCTGCATAGCCTAACGCTTCTGCAACATCCTTTCCTACAAACCAAGGTTCGTTATCAATAACAGCGGTTCGAACCTTTCCAAACGTTTCATTCTCAAAAATTCTTAATGCTTTCATTTTGTTCTCCTTCTAAATTTTTCTCAATCGGGTAATACACACTCACGTTCGCCGCTTCCCGATAATGCTTACATCGGTTCCCCGGCCGGGTGGTACACTGGCGCATTCCGCAGAATCCGCAGTCGATCGGGTCAAATCCCCCGTTCCATGTGTGCGTATAATACTGGGTGTATTTATTACAATTAATACAACGACTTCCGGTAATTTCGATTTTCATGAGTTCCTCCTGTCAATTACAGTGCCATATTATGGCACTTATTTTGATTGTTATTATAGTGTATTATTATGGCACTGTCAATGATAATTTTTTAGGAGGTCTTTTTGATGTTTCCAAAACGCTTAAATGCTGTTCGAAAAAAGCGTGGCATTACCGCACAGTACATGGCCGATTCTCTCCAAACCGGGATTCGAAACTATCGTAAATATGAAAGCGGTGATGCTAAACCCACAATTGAGGGATTAGTTAAAATATCCGACATTTTAGACGTATCTATTGATTACTTACTTTGTCGCGATAACTGGTTGAAAGCTCACGGAGTTTTCTTTGATGAATTTTAAACAAATCTTCTAGCCTGTCCCACAAAGCGATGCTTCCAACGATTTCTCCGCTTTCTATTTTTTTATAATGCCTCTCGCCTACGGACAAATACTCCGCCACCTGCTTCTGCGTCATGCCCGCATCCTTGCGGGCTTTTTTCAGTGTTTCCCGGCTCATTGACTTTTACTCCTCTCCGTGCTATACTTTACACATATTAGTTTCTCTTAGCCCCACACATATCACTCCTCTCTGTTCTTGTGGGGCCTTTTTATTTGCAAAAGAAATAGTAACCAGCCACTGTCCTTAGCGGTGGCTTTATATTTCGATTCGTTTCCTCCACAAACAAAAGCATTTACCAAAAATATCTATTTGTATCCACGCCTCCGCAAAGCGTTTTTCATTTTCTTTATATTTTGTAATATAGTGGTTTATTTTCATTTCCTGCTCACCTCCTTAAAAATCTCAATCACCACCGGAACCAACACCAACCCGATCACGGTCAGCCATCCGGTCGTTTCCGCGAGTCTCCCCGCCCAGTAAATATAGATCAATCCTTCCATAGCCACCCCTTCCGGACTGCCAGGCAGATGCCGATGTAGACGGCGATGCCGAGGAGGACGAAGGGCAGGCCGGCTGTTGATAGGTTCATGAAGCGGCCTCCTGATTAAAAGTTCCATGATGCCCGATATACTCTTCCAACAGCTTTGGTGAAATATGGTACGTGTATTTTCCTCCTGGGTTCTGCACAAAAGAGCCAATATTCAAGGTTCCTTGCCGCATTGCTCGCCTCACATAGTCTTCAGTAGCACATAAGCGTTCAGCCGCCTCCTTCACCGAAAGGCGTTTTTCCGGATCATATCTCATTCTGTTTTCCTTTCCCCCACCGGTACGATTAACAGGGCCGCGTTATGGTAAAAGTCTGTTAGCGTGTGTTTAACCAAGGCAAGCTTGATACGTTCTATATTTTGAGGAGGATTTAACGAGGGTTGCGACCCTGTTAATGCTACCGGCGGGTTTTTGATTTAATCTTCTAAAAAATACTCAATCGGAACGCCAAAGTAATCAGCGAGAGTTTTTAGTTTGTCGATCTTTGGAGTATACGCTCCACTCTTCCAACTCGATAAAGTTGCGGTTGAAACACCTGTATCCTTCGATACTTTATAATCCGTAATATTATATTTGTCTCTTAGCGACGCATACCTTTCGTACAAGACTATGCCCCCTTTCCAAATTTATATTGACAATAGCTTAGATTTCTTATATAATTAAGTTACCAACTAAGTTAATAAGAAATCAAAGCTATCTCTTGTATGGATAACTTAGTTATCTAAGCTATATCTATACTATAGCATAGCTTTCTAAGTGTGTCAATGATAAATAACTTATTTTTCTAAGTTATTTTAAAAAAGCGAGGAAACTATGTACGAAATTTTTGAAAAATTGTTGCGTGAGCGCGGTGTTACTGCTTACAAAGTAGCCAAAGATACTGGCATTGGAACAGCTACGCTCTCGAATTGGAAAAATGGGAAATACACACCAAAACAAGATAAAATGCAAAAACTTGCTGACTATTTTGGTGTCTCAATCGATTATCTTATGACCGGAAAAGAATCCAACGACGAGAATACCTCTACCGAAAAAGACTACGCCAAAAATGAAACCGAAAGAAAATTGCTGGTTCTTTGCAGAAAAGCAAACGACGTTTCAGAGGAAGAACGCGAAGATATCATTAATCTCTTTGAGAATACAATTGATTTATACTTAAAAGCCAAAGGAATCAAAGGTGATGAATAACGGTTATGCGAAAAAGCCGGACTTTGACAAGTGTATCGAGGCCGCCACAGACCTGCTCTACCGACAGGATGACCTTTTCACATTTCATCTTGACATAAGAAAATTAAAGTATGACCGAACCATATATTTTGATTCTGTTCAAGGTTATTGTGTACGGGTTGGTGTTCCGATCCGGCGGGTAATGTTTGGGAAAAACAGACTTCTTAAAGAAGGATGTACCGTTAAAGGCGATGATTTTTATCTTGTACTCTATAATGAAGACCGTCGTTCCTTTGAGCGGCAGCAATGGACCATGGCGCACGAAATTGGCCACATTTATTTAGAGCACGAAAAAGACGAAGATAAAGAAGAAGCAGAGGCGCATTGCTTCACCGGACAGTTGTTTATGCCCGACTACAGCCTATACCGGATCGTCAAGGATTTTAATGGCGCCTGTGCTGATATAGCCGAGATATTCCGAGTCTCCAATGCGGCCGCCCAAAGAAGATGGAACACCTTTTTCAGAAAAAGAACCGTCCATGCCGGAAAAAAAGATCAGGCCATCTGGGAAATGCAGAGAGAAAAAGTAGAACTGTATTTTTACTGTAAACAAAACGGGCTTGCCTTTAATCGCGAATTTTTTAAATATGGAAAGAAACGGGACCTTCTAAAAACAGCAGATGTGATCAGCTCATTTTCAGAACTTTCAAATCTTTTTGTTTAACAAAAAACTCTTCCATTCTGCCGACATTGAGATAGTGATATGATACTAGGACAAAACTTTAGTAAAATGCTAGAAAACATTTTCATCTATCCTCTATTAGTGTATAATGATAATATCTATATTTTTAGGAGGAAAAAGAAATGAATGAAGAAATGAACAACGGCGGTAGTGTTGAAAAAACACCTTTTTACAAGAAGAATTGGTTTGTAATTTTACTGATCATCTTTATACCACCCGCTGGGCTCATTATGATGTGGGTTAATAAGCAATTTGGAAAAACAGCAAGAATTGTATTAACAATAGTTCTTGCTATTTATTCGATCATTTGGTTGACCACATTGTTCACTCCCAAGCCAACACAAACAACACAGCCAGAACCAACCACACAAAGTCAAGCGCAGCCAAGTGCTAACGTGTCCGCAACCGCAGCACCGACACCTGAACCAACACCTGATGTTCCAACAGAGTATAAATCGGCTCTAAAAAAAGCTAAATCTTACAGTGACACCATGTACATGTCAAAACAGGGTCTTTATGATCAACTCACATCGGAGTACGGAGAAAAATTTTCAGCTGAAGCTGCACAATATGCGGTTGACAATTTAGATGCGGACTATAATTACAATGCCCTGCAAAAAGCTAAATCATACCAAGAAACCATGGCCATGTCCCCAGAAGCAATCAGGGATCAATTAACGTCTGAATACGGTGAAAAGTTCACCCAAGAAGAAGCGGATTACGCAATTGCTAATCTTCCGCAATAAGTAAAATCGTCCCTGTGTTTTGATGAACAGGGACGATCACTCAATTTCTACAAAAGCTACTAAAAAAGAATAATCAGGAGGAAATGATGGCTTTAAAAGATTTAATGGACAAAACCAGCAATCTGATGGAAAAAACATCAAAATCAGCAGGCGGCGGAATCGCTCAAGGTTTAATGGGAAACGCCCAGGAAATGAACAAGGAAAAGGTACAGTCTGAATACGGTATGTATTTAATGTCTGGTGAAACGGTAAAAATCGGGTATCAACTACTGAGAGACGTTTTTGTTGTTACTGATCGCCGGATCATTGATTTTGACAAGCAAGGCGCTACAGGTAAAAAAATGAGCATCAAGTCGATTTATCTTGATTCAATCGTAGGCGTTGAAGCTGAGACCGCTGGCGCTGGTATTGATGATAGTGAAATCACTATTCGCTATATTACGACCCCGTACCATAAAGCGCACTCATTAAGCATGGACTCTCGCAAATTCGAATTTCCAAAAAAAAATATGATATAACCAATCTGTATAATCATTTACAGCAGATTGCTTATGATAATTACGTTCGTATAAACCAGTAAATAAAAATAACGCCCCCTACCCTGCAAGGTAAGAGGCGATAACATAGATTCCCGGGATAGGACCGGTACAATCTACCCTAAGCAAGTTAATTGTACCACATTATCCCGGTATTTTCCAATATACCGGGCATTTTTATGCCCAAAAAAAGAAAAAGGAGTGATATTTTATGCGATTACCAAACGGCTATGGGGGCGTTTCAAAGCTTCCTGGCAACCGGCGAAATCCTTGGCGGGCAAGGGTTACGATCGGCTGCGAGTTACTTCCAACCGGAAAAACAAAGCAACTTTACAAATCAATTGGGTACTATCCCACCAGAAAGGCAGCACTAGAAGCCCTCGCTGATTACAACAAAAATCCGTATGATCTTGCACAAGATCAATTAACATTTAAAGAAGTATATGAAAAGTGGTCTGAGGAACATTTTGAGGCCATTGTCCCGAGCGCGGTTCGTACCTGGAAAAGCGCGTATCGTTATTGCGAACCGCTTTATAACATGAAAATGAAAGCGATCCGCGTAAATCATCTCGAGCAAACAATTAAAAATGCAAAGGTAGGCGATTCCACAAAGGGACGCATAAAGTCCCTCTTTAATCTCATGTACAAATATGCTATGAAACATGAAATAATCGATAAGAATTACGCTGAGCTTTGTGATAGCATCAAGGCGCCAAAACCTAAAATTAAAAGGACCGTTTTCACGGATAAAGAGCTTCAAGTCTTATGGGATAATCTCGAATTTCCATTCGTTAAAATGATACTTATAGGAATCTATTCAGGGTGGCGCCCTCAAGAGTTGGCATCTTTAAAAACTGAAGATATCAATCTGGAGGAACGCACAATGTTCGGAGGGCTCAAAACAGATGCTGGAAAAAACCGTTGCGTCCCCATTCATTCGAAGATATTTCCTCTTATTTCATCGATATATGATAAAAGGAATAAATACCTTTTTAATGATGAAAACGGACAGCAAGGGACGTACATGACATATGAAAAATATCGTGGTCGCTTTAAAAAGATTAATGCCAAATTTGGCTTTGATCACAAACCACATGACACAAGACACTCTTTTGTAACTTTCGCCAAAGAGGCAAATATGGATGAATATATTCTCAAATTAATCGTAGGGCATGCGATCGAAGATGTTACCGAGAAAGTCTATACACACCGTACAATGGAACAGCTAAAAAGCGAAATTGAAAAGATCAATAAGTAACAATAAACTTAAATAAAAAAAGGTCTATAATACTCACTTAAGACACAAAATATCACTTGAACCCGCATAAAACTGTCATTCCTGCTTCCATCGAGGAAGCCATGAATTAATCCCAATAAACAAAAAACCTGCGATTCATCTCGCAGGTTTTTTTAATGGACTAAAAAGCCCGGTTCCACATTAAAGGCGGCGTAGTAGCGCGTGGTCATGATGGTGCCAACGGTCTGGAGGCAGGCGGACAGGGCGCCTTCTGCCTGGGCTCTGCAGGAGGGGCTTCCGGCCAGATAGGCGTCGTTCATTTCCTCAATCTTCCGGAAGATGTCACCGGTTCCGGAAACGGAAAAGCTTCTGGGCTGCCGCATGGTCTCGCCCAGTGCCTTCTCGTTGTGCGCGCAGTAGCGGTACAGGCTTTTCTCAAACAGAATATGTTCCTTCAGGTTTCCTTCATAGCGCTCGGTGTGGGCCTCGCAGAAAAAATCGGCGCAATAGTGACAGATGCTGCCAAGGCGTTCTGCCAGAAAAAACCCGGCATCGAAGTCCATAATATCGCCAGCCTTTATGGCTGCGTCGATGGCAGCTCTCAGATGCTCAGAGGCATATTTCCTTTCATGGGGATGAAGGACAAAGCTAAAAGTGAGGTCCGGCGCGATATTTCCCAGCAGAAAGCCGGCACGGTTCAATGTAATTCCATAGTTTTCGTCAAGGTATTTCCAGATAATTTCTCCAAATATCAGGTGTGTCGGTTTGTTCATTAAGTGTTCAGCTCCCCTGTATTAAACTTGATTTACCTTTATAATACACCATAAAAGTTAAGAAAATACAATCCAAATTATGAAGATTTTCCTAAGATTTTACATGGCATTTATTATTTTAACACAAACCCGATAAGTTATTTACCCTTAACAAGTAAATTTATTCCAGAAAACCTTTTCTAAAATATGAAAACCACAATGCCTTCAAACAAGACATTGCGGTTTCATCAACAGCAGCAAAAATCATTTCCATAAACCAGTCCATAACAACGCATAACGACTAACATCTGAGGGTAATACTTCAAAACCGGCATACTCTTTAGCCTCTGGTAGGCATTTTTGAATAAATATTTATTTTTATTCAACTATATTTATATAAAATATTCTTTACCGCTAAAGAATTCCTTTATCTCTGCGAAGTTAGTGGTTATGCGTTGTTATGGAAATTTCTGGCGTCCAAAATTCTATATGAACAATGCCACAATTCAGGACGGCATCAAAATATAGCGGAAAACAGCGTAATAGTGGCACAGGCTCCCAAGCATGACAAAGACATGGAACACCTCATGAAAACCGAACTCTGGCCATATATTGGGCTTTTTAAGGCCATACATAACCCCACCCACCGTATACATAATGCCGCCGAGCAGTAAAAACACAAAGCCGCCGGTGGGCAGCGCGTCGTAGAGGGGCTTGAGGGCAAAAAGGGCAAACCAGCCCATGAAAATATAGAGGCCTGTGTTCAGCCACCGGGGCATATTAATCCAGAAAACCATCATCAGCACGCCAATCACCGCAACCGCCCAGATTGCACTCATCAGCGCCACCCGGGTCACACCTGTCAGGCACAGGAGGCAGAAGGGTGTATAAGAGCCGGCGATCAGCAGGAAAATCATGGAATGGTCGGTTTTTTTCATGCGCATGATTTTTTCAGGTGAACCGTGGACGGCATGGTAGGTGAAGCTGGTCGTATACAGGGCGATCAGGCCAAGTCCAAAGACCAGCACCGAGGTCAGTGTCAGAGCATTGACTTCTTTTTCCACAGTGATAAGGACCAGCATGGCGATGGTGCCGATTACGGATAAGACGGCTCCGATCAAGTGGGTCAGCGCACTCATCGGGTCTCTGAATTTTTCAATCATTTTGTGTCACTCCTTATGTAGTTTTTAAAACTATGTATTGCGTTCTTTAAAATATATCACAATCTGTATACAATGTCAAATGCGTTTTTGATATTGTCTTTTTTGTGGCGTTAGCGTAAAATAAATAGAAATAACAAGGAGGTCTCCATGACAGAAGAACAAATTTTAGACTTGATTGACAGCCTGCAGCTTGACAGCCACATCACCATACAGGACATCCCGGATCTGGACCTTTACATGGACCAGCTCATCACACTTTTTGAAAAGCATCTGGCGCCCACAAAGCGCAGGCCTGAGGACAAGCTGCTGACTAAGACCATGATTAACAACTATACTAAAAACAAGCTTTTAATCCCGGCCCAGAAGAAAAAGTACACAGTGGACCATGTGCTCCTCATGCTTCTGATCTACCAGCTGAAGCAGGTAACCTCCATGGAGGATATCAAAACACTTTTTGGCTTTCTCAGGGATGGAGAGTCGGTGGATCACGAAAAGCTTCAGTTTGTATACCAAAAATTCCTAGACAGCCAGGCCGGACAGCTCGGCGCACTGAAGGACGACGCGCGCCGCGTCGTCAAAAATGCCAAAGAAAAAACCGCCGAGTCCAATATGGAATCGACGGATTCAATGCTGATGTGTCTGCTGCTGTTTCAGCAGAGCCTTAATTACAAACGCCTCGCTGAAAAGCTTCTGGATGAAATGGCCCCGGATGCGGAATAACTATTCTACGTAGTTCCAGTTTTGTCCCGGATAATAAGCCAATGGATCGACAAAATTATCATTAACCATCCAGCCAAAGTGAAGATGGGGGCCGGTGGAATTACCAGTGCTGCCCACATAGCCGATGATGTCGCCTTTGGAGACAGTCGCACCCACTGAGGTAGCGATTGAAGACATATGGCCGTACAGCGTGGCCAGCTTATTACCACTGCCATCTGTCCCCATGTTGATGACCACGCAGTTGCCATAACCGCCGTTATCCCCGGCGATGGAAACCGTACCGTCGCCAGCTGCCAGAATAGGGGTGCCGTAGCTCACAGCTACGTCAACGCCCTGATGGTTGGACCATTCGCCCGTAATCGGGTGGATACGTCCGGCAAAGGGACTGCTGATATTAAAGGCCTGAGAGTTATCCGGTGAGATGGGCCAGTAATACTCACCTGTCTGGATAAAATCACTCGCCTTTTCTCCGCCCATCTGCTTGGCAATGCTGTCCGCCGCTGCCTGTTCAGCCGCGATACCGGCCTTGTATTCCTCAATCAGTGCCTGGTTTTTTGCCAGCAGCTGATTCTGCTGTTCTTTCGCTTCATTTTGAACCGCTTTAGCCTGTTCTGCCGCTGCTTTATCCGCTTCCAGTCCAGCATTTTTTTCTTCCAGCTCTTTTTTCGTGTTTTCAAGGGCGGTTACCGCGTCCTTATCGGCCTGCATGACATTTTTCATCATATCGGCCCGGGCAATAAAATCCGTGAAATTATTAGAGGAGAACAGCACCTGGAGGTAACCGTCATTCCCGTACATGTACATGACACGGAGACGCTCTTCCAGTTCCTTTTCCTGTTTGTCCTGCTGTTCCTGCAGCACGGCGATCTGCGCCTTACGGTCTGCCATACGGGCATCCAGATCCGCGATCTGGCTGTTGATGGCGTCGATGGCCGCATTTGACTCGTTGACCTGTTTTTCAATTTCAGCCATACTGGTTTTAGTCGCCTCCATCTGAGACGACATATCTTTAATTCTCTGCGCACTCTCTTTCAGCTTTGCCATCAAATCGTCATTCCCCTCCGCAAAAACAGGGGTGCAGATCATCAGAAAACATAATAATCCTGCCAGAAAACCACACATTTTTTTCTTCATAGACCTTACTTATCTCTCCTTCTTTGTACTAACAATTACACATTTATCTCTAAGCATTTAAAAATTTCCTGATTGAGAACAAACTGCCAAAGGCGCCGATAATAATACCGTACACCAGACAGAACACAAAAATCGGCCCCATAATCAGCGCCGGAGATACCAGGTCGCTGTTCATAGGCATATTGACCGCGTTGGTGACATAGGCAATGGCATAGTAGTAACCTGTGCGTATAATCAGCATAGCCACCAGCGCCCCGAGACATCCGAGAAAGGTCCCTTCCAGTATAAAGGGCAGCCGGATATACCAGTCCGTTGCGCCAACATACTTCATGACCCCTATTTCCCTTCTTCTAGCAAAGCAGGTCAGCTTGATGGTGTTATAAATAATGAAGACCGAAATGACGGAAAGCACTGCCAGTATGACAATACACAGCGTATTGCTGAACTTACTGAAGCTTACCAGCGCATTGACGTATTCCTCACCATATTTGACATAATCGACCCCCTGGGACGCCAGCCCTTCGGCAAAGCTTTTGACGCTCCCCAGGTCCTCCGGATTCTGCACCTGGACAATAAACGATGCGGCCATCGGGTTATTGCTGCTGTCGTATCCTTTTAAAAGGCCTGAATAATCATCAAGGCTTGAAGAGAATTTTTCCAGGGCTTCGTCCTTGCTCTCAAAGGAGATGCCTGTCACCTGGCTGTTACCGCGAAGCGCTGTCTCAACCGAGGTTTTCTGATCCTCTGTGTATTCTGTTTTCATAAAAACACGCAGCTCCATGGCTGATTCCACATTTTCTGTAATGTGCTGGAGATTCACGGTGAAGATCACAAAAATCCCCAGAATGATCAGAGCCGCGACAACAGAAAGAATGGAGGCAATACTCATCAGATTATTCCGCTCAATGCTTTGAGCCGTATCCCTGAAAATACTTTTCAGCATCGAAAAAAAATGATGCTCCTTTTTTCTTTTTCCCATTAACATTCTCCCTCTCATCTGCACCCGCCTGGATGCAAATTATTACACAGCCCTCATAAAAATTTACAAATTATTTATTTCTGCTGTCTTATTATAGGTCATTTTACTTATAAAAAACTTTAAAAAACGTCGAAATCTGAAAGCATTGTAACAGATATATTTAAATTGTAACAAAAAAAACAAGTTTTAGCAAGGTAAACGTAAGCTCGCGCCGTCAAAATCATGATAGGTAGTCTCACGCCCCGGTGGGATCACACAGAAGTGTTCCTCATCCCAGTTACCCGTCAGCAGTTTTTCGATGGGGCTGATGTCCCCCTGCTTAACAACCGGTTCCAGCTTAATGGTCTCAGCGATCTTATCCACCCTTGGCTTCGCCTGGTTAAGATCATAGGCGCCGGTGTCAATGAGCATCAGATATTTGTAGTGCCGGTAGATCATGTCCATGATTTTCCGGGCCCGCTTTTCGCCAAAGCGTTTGTAATTGTAGTCGATCTCCCACTCCAGGCTCTGCTTGCCGTCCAGCCAGCCCCTTGTCAGAAAATAGGTGGTGGTCCGCACCCGCTCCAGATTTTCAAGGTTCGACAAAAACATGTCAATACAGTCCCCATATTTGGGAATGATCATGGTTGCGCTGCTGCTTTTTAACCCCACCAGGCCATTGCCGCAGTTGCCGTAAGCAAACAACAGCTCCTCGGCCTCCGGCTCTGCCTTGTCAATCTCTGCCTGAAGAGCGTCCCTCAGGTTTTCAGGGTAAGCGTGCAGTGTGTTATCCATCCAGACGGTTTCAATGTCGACGCCGCATTTTTCCTTAATGAGCTCGACTTCATCCTTAATCGTCTCACAGGCCAATAATTTTCTTCTTTTCATTTTGCAATCCCCTCATTACTTTTTCAAGTCCCGTTTTTCATTTTCCTCATTCATAGATAAGTATAGCGCATTTAACCCCGCGATGCAAAAATTTTTCTCTATCAACCGTGTAAAAGAGATGATATAATGGGAGAAAATGCAGGTATAATCACAAAGGAGAAATTATGGATAAAAAAGCTTTTCGTCAGGAAACCTTAAAGAAACGTTCTGACATTTACTCAAAGGAAATCGACGCACAGATCATTGACAATTTCATTCACTCCGACGCATACAAAGACGCGGACTGGATGATGCTCTACGTGAGCTTCGACACCGAAATCCACACCCACGCCCTGATTGAGAGGGCACTGGCCGAGGGCAAGCATGTGGTCGTGCCGATCTGCAACACCGCGGACCATACCATCATCCTGTCTGAGATTCTAAACTTCCCGGGTGATCTGGAGGAAGGGCATTATGGCATCCTGGAGGTTAAGGACGACTGCCGCCGCGTGGTCGCGCCCGAAAAGCTGGATCTGGTGCTGGTACCCGGTATGGCTTTTACCGAAGCGGGCAACCGCATGGGCTTTGGCGGAGGCTATTACGACCGTTTTCTTGAAACCATCCGGCCCGACTGCAAAACCGTCGCGCTGATCCGTGAAGATTTTATTTATGATGAAATCCCCATGGAACCCCATGACAAGAGTGTGGACATCATCATTACCGAAGACCGGGTCAAGGCCTGCCGGTAACCAAGGAGAAAAAACAGAAAAATGAATGTACAGGAAACCATTGACTTTATCGAATCCAACGGGAAGTTTGGTATCCGGCTGGGCCTTGAAAGCATCGGCCTGCTGCTCAGTGAACTGGGCAACCCGCAGGACAAGCTGAAATGTATCCACGTGGCTGGTACCAACGGCAAAGGCTCGGTGAGCACCATGCTCTCCACCATTCTCAAAACCGCCGGGTACACCACAGGTCTCTACACCTCCCCGGCCCTCGAAACCTTTAACGAGCGGGTTCAGCTGAACAATGTCCCCATTCCGGATGACGACCTGATGCAGGTAACCAAAAAAGTTCAGGCCGCCTGCGACACGCTGGTGGCAAAGGGTGAGCCGCACCCCACTGGCTTCGAGATCGAAACCGCCCTGGCCTTTGAATATTTTTATGAAAAAGGAGCCGATCTCTGCGTGGTTGAGGTTGGCATGGGTGGCCGGCTGGACGCCACCAACATCATTCCCTCTCCCGAGGCCGTTGTCATTATGAGCATCAGCCTGGACCACACCGATTACCTTGGCGACACCATCGGAAAAATTGCCGGTGAGAAAGCCGCGATTATTAAGGAAGGGACGAGCGTCGTCATCTACCCTCAGGAAAAGGAAGCTGAGGACGTCATCGTAAGCTATGCTCAATCCATGAAAGCGCCCTTCACAATCGTCAACCCTGACAATATCTGCCGGGTTTCCGAAAGCCTTGACGGGCAGGTCCTGAAATATAAAAAGCCCGGCGTTATTGCCGGACTGGATACGTTCAGGCTGAAGCTTCTGGGTGAGCACCAGATTTTAAACTGTCTGACCGTGCTCAACACCCTGGAAATCCTGTTGAAAAAGGGTTATGCCATTCCCACATCGGCCATTACCGCCGGTCTTTCAGACGTCACCTTTCACGGACGATTTGAGATCCTTCACCGCGACCCCATTATTCTGATTGACGGCGCCCACAACCCGAACGGCATCGAGTATTTTGTCAAAAACATCAAGACCTATTTCCCGGGAAATAAGATTAACCTTTATTTTGGCATGCTGGCCGACAAGGACATCGACCTGGCCCTTAAATACCTCATGCCTGTGACCGGCGACGTTCATGCCCTGACACCCGAAAACGACCGCGCCCTTCCAGCCGATAAGATGGCTGAGCTGATTCACCGTGAGTACGGCAAAAATGTCAATTTCTACGACACCATCGAAGCCGCAGTGGACAGCATCGACCTGAGCGCAGAAGACCGGATCAACGTGTTTGTCGGCTCCCTTTATATGATCGGAGTCGCCCGCACTGCCATTGTAAAAAGATTAAAAACCAAAGAAGCATAAGCAAAAAGCGCCTGACAGCCGTCAGGCGCTTTTTTAATGCCGGTTGTTATTCCACATCCATCATCTGCATCCGTTCTTCCAGATGCTTTTTAACCACCATCAGCAGCAAAACGCTGATGACAATGGAGACAACAGCGAAAAAGCTGTACCCGAAGACCGGCGCGATGAAAAATCCTGTGGCAGCGGAAATCCCCACTACCAGAAGCATGTAGATCCAGCCCACCATCATGGCAATCATGACATTCATGTTGTTCTTGACCGCTTTCTGCGGATTGTCCCAGTTGAGCAGCGGGCGCATCATATCCACAATCAGGCCAAAGGCCAGCAGCGGGAAGGAGCCGATGGTACCAAGCACCAGCGAAACAACCACTGTCCCAAGGGTCAGCGGCGTAATGAACGCCAGCAGAATGAGCGTAAAAACAATGCCCAGCAACTGAATACACAAAGCGCTCAGGCCACGCCCGATCATCTGGTCCAGCGGACGTACTGGCACGATGCAGGTCAGCCAGATGTTTTTGCCTTCCCGGGAGAAGGTGGTAGCTGTGGTACAGGCTGTACTTCCGAAAAACATGAATACAACGATCAGAATCAGGTTCATGGCATCGGGTGCCGCCTTATAAAAATCTGACACAAGGGTCATAATGTCCATTCCGCCGGATTTTCCGAAGAATATAGACATCAAAAATACTAAGGGCACTACCACCACAATCGATACATTGTTAAAAAAGTAAATCGGCGTCCTCAGCAGGAGGCGCATATCCATTTTAAACACTGCCAGCGCCGGAGCGGACCGGTGCGACAGGGCCTTTTGCAGCTTCGTAACGGACAGGGCCTTTTTACCCCTGCCGCTTTCCTTGCCAGAGATCAGCCCTTTTACATAGACCCTTTCTCCCACAAAAACCATCAGGACAAAGGCCGCCGCGGTGAGAATAAACAGCCCCAGCAGGCTGAGCATCCCTGTCAAAGTAATGCTGTTGAGACTCTGGGCCACCAGCAGGCTGACCGGATACATCCGGGTAATCATCTTAAACAGATAGCCGTTGTCGGCAAGCATGCTGTTGACCATTGTCATGGGGTCATCGCTGCCGCCGGCCATGCTCGACAGGTACATCTGCAGGCCCAGGAAAAACGCCAGCACCGCAAACAGGGCGACAATCTGGAAAACATCCTTCTTTCCCTTAAAGCTGTTGCTGCGCATCAGCAGCATAATCAGCAGCGTTTCAAGCGCCAGAGGCAGCACTGGCAATATGACAATGACGATCAGCGCCATCATGTAATAGAGGATTCCCATTCCCTGCCCCATGCCGTAAATAACAGCCGGAGGCAGCATAAGCGCCGCGGACAGCAGTACCTCCATAAAAATAATGCTGCCAAATTTACCGATGATAATATTCCTCGGCTTAATGGGCAGAGGCAAAAGCATTTCGACGCTGCCCGAAAAGTAAAACTCTGCCATAATATAGGCGAGGCCAAAGAAAATGATCACCACTGAAATCACAGTATAGGCCATAGGCAGAAGCACAGACACCTGACCGATGGCTGCCATGCCTGCGTACATCATAGCCATATATGCCACGTACAGGCCATAGAGCGGCAGCATCGCCACCAGCACCAGGACAGGCAGCCCAACCTGCTTTAAAAAGGCCTTTTTATTGTTTTTACGGTTATACTGGATCAGAGACAATCCCAGGTTGGTATTGATAAAAAGCTTGGTCAAGCTGATAATTTCTTTCATTTTTCCGTCAACTCCAGGAAGATATTTTCTAAGGATTCCTTACTGCCCACCTTTGCCCGGATTTCATCCATGGTGCCGATCTCGATAATCTGTCCTTTGTTGATAATGGCGATCCGGTCGCAGAGCTTTTCGGCGACATCCAGCACATGGGTGGAAAAAAACACTGATTTTCCACGGTCGCACATTTCCCGCATAATTTTCTTCAGCTCAAAGGAGGCTTTAGGGTCCAGGCCCACCATGGGCTCATCGAGCACAAAAAGATTCGGGTCGTGGATTAAAGCGCCGATCAGGGCAATTTTCTGCTTCATCCCATGAGAATAAGAGCTGATGGGATCCCCCACTGCCTTGTCAAGCTCAAAGATTTTCAGATACTTTTCCGCACGCGCTGCCCGGTCCGCCTCCGGCACCTCATAAACGTCGGCCATAAAGTTCAGGTACTCGATCCCCTTGATCTTTTCAAAAAGCTCAGGATTATCCGGCACATAGCTGAACTGCTGCTTGGCGCCCATGATATCCTGGCTGTTGTCCACACCGCCAATAAATATCTGCCCGCTGTCTGGCTTAAGCAGAGTAACAATCATTTTAATGGTCGTGGTCTTGCCCGCGCCGTTTGGTCCCACAAATCCGAAAATCTCACCTGGCCGCACCTCAAAGTGAATATCGTCAACGGCCTTTACTTTTTTGTCGCCGTAGGTTTTTGAAACATTTTTTATCTTTAACATTCAGGTCACTCCCTTTGATTTGTTACCCCTATTATAACCGCTACCCTTTTGGTTAGCTTTTATAAAGTTTAAAGAAATGATAAAGATTAAAAAAACCTCTGCCTGATCTCAGACAGAGGGGTTCTCAGTTTTTCTATTCCGCAACCGCTTCAGGATTTTCTTCGCTTTTTTCCGCTGCTGGCGCTTTGACCTCCATATCCTTTGGCAGCACCAGATTCAGGATAATGGCTACCACAAAGACAATGGCCACACAATTATTCGCAAAAACCTGCTGAACCATCTGAGGGAAGATCGTGAAAATCTCTGGGACCTCGGTAAAACCGATCCCCACGCTCAGTGAAAGGGCCACAATGATGGTGTTGCGCTGGTTGAAGCCACAGCGGGTGATCATCTGGATACCGCTGACAACAATGGTGCCAAACATCATGATGGTGCAGCCTCCCAGCACCGCTTCAGGCAGCGTTGCGAAAAGCTTTCCGACCACTGGCACAAGCCCAGCCAGAATCATGACACAGGCGCCGGTCATAATGGTAAAACGGTTGACCACCCTTGTCATGGCAATAAGGCCGACATTCTGGCTGAAAGAAGTAATGGGCATACAGCCAAACAGAGAGGAGATAGAACTCATATAACCATCGCAGGCCAGCGAGCCTGAGATTTCCCGGTCCGTCACATCTCTGCCCAGGCCTGTCACAGTCATGGCAGAAGTATCCCCAATGGTCTCAGTGGCTGAGACCAGAAAGATCAGGGTCACAGCGATGATGGCGCCCAGATTAAACTCTGGAACAAAGGGCATGAACTGCGGCAGGGCGATCACCCCCACACTGTTCATATCTGAAAAATCCACAGCTCCCATAAAAATCGCGAGAATATACCCGACCACCAGACCAAACAACACAGAGAGCTGCTTCCAGTAGGATTTCGCAAAAATATTGAACAGCAGGCAACACACCAGTGTCACGCTTCCCAGAATCAGATTCTGGGCTGAGCCAAAGGTTTCACTGCCGCTGCCGCCCCCAAAGGAGGTTGCGCCCACAATCAACAGTGAAAATCCGATAGAGGTGACCACACAGGCCGCCACAATGGGCGAGATAATCCTCCGCCAGTATTTGGCGAAAAGTCCCAGCGTCCCCTCGATGAGCCCGCCGACAAGCACCGCGCCCATGGCGGCCGCGTAACCGTAGGTGGCAGAGACATAGCTCAAAATCGTGACAAAGGTAAAGCTGATCCCCATGACAATGGGCAGGCGGGCTCCCAGCTTCCACAGGGGATAAAGCTGTACCAGCGTCCCAATCCCGGCGATAAACATGGCGTTCTGCACCAGCATGGCCTTCTGATCCTCACTGAGCCCAGCGACATTGGCCACGATAAGGATCGGGGCAATATTAGCCACAAACATGGCCAGCACATGCTGCACACCAAAAGGAATGGCCTTTGAGACCGGTACACGGCCGTCAAGCTTGAAAATATTGCTGACGCTGGCCGTTATGTTTTCTTTTTCCTTCATTTCATTTCTCCTTGTAATTTCTCGGTAACTTAGTAAGTATATCCGATATGGCTGTCTGTTTCAAGAAAATATTAACGCGGCTTTTCCAAATATTTAAAAAACCCCGCGGGATCGCAAACAGCGAACCCACGGGGTTTTGCTTATCAGGCTTCTGTCTGCCTTTCACTTTGCTTCTGGTCCACGGCGTCCACCACAAAGGCAATGGCCTGGTCACCCATAATATTCGTTGCCGTCCCAAAGCTGTCCTGGGAAAAGTGCAGCGAAATAATGAGAGACTGCATGCTTTCAGTAAAGCCAAGCATGGAGCCGATAATACCAAGAGCTGCCATAACACCGCCGCCCGGAACTCCCGGGGCTGCGACCATCGTGACGCCCAGCATCAGGATAAACGGCAGGTAAAGGCCGAAATCCGGCGACATCCCGCTTGCCAGCATAATGCCCATGGTTCCAAGCACCAGACAGACCGTATCGCCGGCCAGATGAATGGTCGCACACAGAGGGATGCAGAAATCTGCCACGTCCTTCGTGATCTTATTCTTATAGGCACATTCCAGATTAACCGGAATGGTTGCCGCTGACGACTGAGTCCCCAGCGCGGTAAAATAAGCCGGAATAATATTTTTGATCTTCTTGAACTGATTTTCTCTTGTTAAAAGCGATGCGACGCCAAACTGAACAAGGAGATAAACCCACTGAAAAACAAGGATCATGACAAAGAGCATGATGAACATCTTAATGGTTGAAAAAAGCTCTCCCGACGCGGCAATACCGGCAAACTGCGTAGCGATATAAACCGGGATCAGCGGGATAATGATCTTTTTCAGCGTGAGTGTAATAATCTGCTGTAGATCCTTCAGACAGCCCAGCAGACGCTCTCCCTTAATATTTGCAAGGCCGATCCCCAGCACAAAGGCCAGGATCAAAGCCGTCATAACGCCAAATACTGGATCGACGCTGATGGTAAACAGCGGTGAAAACTCTGTTCCACTGGTATTCATACTGCTGATGGGGCTGATCCACTGCGGGAGTACAGCGTATCCAAAAAAATACGCCAGAAGGCCCGCAAGCACCGTAGAGCAATAAGCCAAAAGCAGCGTAACAAGAAAAAGTTTATTGGCCTTCTGGCCAAGATCTGCCAAACCGACTGCCACAAAGGAGACGATTAAAAGCGGGATCAAAAATTGTAAAAAAGTGCTGAACAGCGAGGTGAACGTCGCTGAGATTTCGATGACCAGGCGAAAGGCCGGGGCATCGCTTACGTTAAAAAGATTGCCGAGGGACCCGACCAGTATCCCGATCAGAATCCCCAGCAAGAGCTTCGGCAATATGCCTAAATTGATTTTCCCCATAATGGCCTTGAACCTCCTCAAGCGCTTCGCTTAATCCAGGTTATGGATAAAAAGCCCGCTTCGGAGTTTGGGTTCAAACCAGGTGGATTTCGGCGGCATGAGCAGATCAGCGTCTGCGATGGCCATCAGCTCGGAAATCGCGGTGGGATACATTGAAAAAGCCACCTTCATGTCCTCGCCGACACGGCGTTCAAGCTCACCAAGGCCCCGGATACCGCCGACAAAGTCAATGCGCTTATCGGTGCGGATATCCTCAATGCCTAAAATAGGTATCAGAATATTATTCTGCAGGATCGCCACATCCAGGCTGCCCACCGGATCGTCGGCAGCATAGGTGCCTTCCTTGGCGGTCAGCAGATACCATTTGCCCTCCAGGAACATCCCAAAGGTGCCCTTTGCAGGCGGATGGACAGGCTCTGTACCTTTTTCTTCCACGTCAAACTGTTTTTCCAGCGCTTCGATGAACGCATCTGCAGTCAAGCCGTTCAGATCCTTTACCACACGGTTATAGTCCATGATGGCAAGCTGTTCATCCGGGAACAGTACAGACAGGAAGTAATTGAATTCTTCATCTCCGGTATAATCCGGGCGCTCCTCGCGGCGCATGAGACCTACCTTAACGGCAGACGCGCAGCGGTGATGTCCGTCGGCAATATAGAAATTACCGACTTTTTTGAAATCCTCGACCAGACGGCCGATGGTTTCTTCATTGTCGATGACCCAGACACGGTGGATAACACCATCGTCGGCTGTAAAGTCAACTACCGGTTTGTTTTTCATGGTTTCGGCAATAATGCCGTTGATATCCTCCTGTCCGCGGTAGGTCAGGAAGATAGGGCCCGTGTTGGCGTTGCAGGCATCCACATGCTTAATACGGTCCTGCTCTTTATCCTCACGGGTAAGCTCGTGTTTTTTAATGGTGTTGTCCAGATATTCGTCAATGGCCGTACAGGCAACCAGGCCTACCTGGCTTCTGCCGTCCATAACAAGCTCATAAAGATAAAGACTCGGCGTTTCATCCTGAGCGATGACCCTGCGGTCATACAGTTTCTGAAGGTTCTTGGCTGCCTGCTCATACACAAAGGGATCGTACATATTCATGCGGTGATCCAGGGTGCTTTCCGGACGGTCAACTCTCAGAAAAGAGTCATACTTGCCGTAAACGGCAGCAGCCGCTTCCTCACGATTATAGACATCGTAAGGAAGCGCTGCCACATCAGCGGCTTTTTCCGGAACAGGACGAACGGCTTTAAAGGGTCTGATTGTTGCCATATCGCGTTCTCCTTATCCTTATTTTAAAACACGGACGCGGGTGACGCCTTCAATGGTCTTTAACGCTTCTTTCACGTTATCGCCCACTTCGCTGTCGACGTCGATCATGGTATACGCCCATTCACCTCGGTTTTTGTTGGTCATGTCAGAGATATTGATGTTGTGTCCCGCGAGCACAGCAGTGATCTGACCGATCATGTTCGGAATGTTTCGGTGATTGACGGTGATGCGGTGTACGCTGTTGCATACACCCATGCTGCAGTTTGGATAGTTTACAGAGTTTACAATGTTACCATTTTCAAGGTATTCGCGCAGTTCTTCTACAGCCATAACCGCGCAGTTTTCTTCGCTCTCCGGTGTGGAGGCGCCGAGATGGGGAATGTTGATCACATTCGGCATCTTTAAGGTTTCTTCATTAGGGAAATCCAGAACATATGCGGCAACGGTTCCGTCTTCAAGAGCCGTCTTGATGGCTGCATCGTCGACTAGACCGCCGCGGGCAAAGTTCATGAGACGCAGGCCCTTTTTCGTTTCCTTTAAAATGTCTGCATCCACAAAGTTTTTGGTTTCTTCCATGAAGGGTATATGTAAGGAGATATAGTCGCAATTTTTAAAGATTGCTTCCTTGCTTGTGGACCGTTTTACTTTTCTGCTTAATCCCCAAGCATGTTCAATGGATAAATAGGGGTCGAAGCCGTAGACCTTCATACCAAAATCTACTGCCATGTTCGCTACCAGTACCCCGATAGCCCCAAGGCCGACAACGCCCATTTTTTTACCGTACAATTCCGGCCCGACAAAGGCCTTCTTTCCCTTTTCTACAGCTGCTCCAACATCGCCGGTTTCAGAAAGCAGTGTTTTCGTCCATTCGACGCCGTCCACTACCTTACGGGAGGACATCAGCATCCCCAGCGCCACGAGCTCTTTAACAGCGTTGGCGTTGGCTCCCGGAGAGTTACAGACCACAATCCCCAGTTCAGAGCATTTATCGATTGGAATATTGTTTACGCCCGCGCCTGCGCGGCCAATAAACTTAACGCTCTCGGGAATATCCATATCGTGCATTTTTGCACTTCTCACGAGAATGGCATCCGGTGCTTCTACAGCATCTGCAACAGTGTAGTTTTCATCTAATAACTTAAGACCTCTTTTAGAGATATTATTGAGGGTTTGTACTTCAAAATTCATTTGTAATTACCTTTCAATTCAGCTGCAGCAAATCCTGGCCTACTTCGACACTACCCAGGCTTTACTACACGCAGTATTTGGTGCGCCTGCAATACGGGCGCCGGTGCTTAACGTGCTGTCAATGAATGTTTTTTATTTATTTGTTTTCTGTTTCAAACTTCTTCATGAAGTCGATGAGTGCATCTACGCCTGCCATTGGCATTGCGTTGTAAATGCTGGCGCGCATACCGCCGACAGTGCGGTGGCCCTTCAGGTTTTCAAGGCCTGCTGCTTTGGCTTCCTTAACAAATTTCGCATCCAGCTCTTCGTTTCCGGTTACAAAAGGCACGTTCATTAAAGAGCGATCTTCTGGAACAACGGTTCCCTTGAACATGGCGCTGTTATCCAGGAAATCATACAATTTCGCAGATTTTTCTTTGTTAAAGGCTTCCATGGCTGCAACACCACCCTGTGCTTTTACCCAGTCGTAAACAAGTTTGCAGATATAAATGCCGTAGCACGGCGGGGTATTGTAGCAGGAGTCTGCATCCACATGTGTCTGATAATTCAGCATGGTCGGTGTCATGTCCATGGCATGTCCAACGAGGTCTTTACGGATAATGACCGCAACCACGCCGGCCGGTCCCATGTTTTTCTGAGCGCCAGCGAAGATCAGTCCGAACTTGGACACATCATATACTTCAGACAAAATATTGGAAGACATGTCTGCGATCAGCGGCACATCGCCTGTTTCCGGCAGATTGTCTGGTCTGAAGCGTGTTCCGTAAATGGTGTTATTGACACAGATATAGAAGTAATCCGCATCTTTTCTGAAGGTTGCAGCATCCAGCCTGGGGATGTAAGAAAATGTCTTATCCGCAGAGGATGCAACGGCCTGAGCGTCACCATAACGTCCGGCTTCCTGGAAAGCTTTTTTAGCCCAGTTACCAGTGATCACAAAGTCAGCCTTACCGGTGTTTGTCATCAGGTTTAACGGGATCATGGCGAACTGTGTAGAACCGCCGCCCTGTAAGAACAGGATGTCGTAATTGTCCGGCACGCCCATCAATTCCTTATACAACGCCTTAGCGTCAGCCAAAATTTCAGCAAATGCAGCAGAACGGTGGCTCATTTCCATGACAGACATTCCGGTTCCACCATAGTTGAGCATTTCTGCTGCGGCTTTTTCAAGCACTTCTACCGGCAAAGCAGATGGACCGGCAGAAAAATTGTAAACTCTTTCCACTATAAATTCCTCCTAAAAAATTGGTATGATTTCTGCATCATTTTAGGTGCATTGTATAATTATAAATTAACCGCTCTCCTTTTTCAAGATAAAGTAAGCAATATTCCTGTTAAATCAGCATTAAAACCTTTGCAGTTTTTTCCGGATTAATCCTCTGTTAAACACAAAAGCCCGGCGCAGTTCTGCGCTGGGCTTTTTACTTTCTTTATTCAATGGTCACCGTTGTCCTGGCGGGTGTGATACTCTTAATCTGGTCAGATGGAAGGGATATCTGGATCGCGACCTCCTGGTCACCCTTTCCGAGACCATTCAGGTCAACGAAAGCCTTGATGTTATCCGCTGTCAGCTTGTTAAGCTCGGTGGCTGTACCGCTCAGCTTCACAACTACCGAAGAATCCTTTACCTTGGCGGCGGTGAGCCCCTGACCCACATTTCGGGTCTCGATACTGCTGATCGTAAAGCTCTTTTCAATAATCGGTTCAATATTGACAGTGACAGTGGCTTTATTCCCATTATCCAGGAAAGAAGCCCCATCCGGCAGCTTCAGGGTAACCTCCTTTGTCACCGCTTTATTGGCCCCTGAAACATCCACCGGATCAATCTGAATGTTCTGAATAGTGTCCAGAACCTCCTGCTTGGCGCCGACCATTTTCTGGGTCGGGTCAACGGTCACGCTGGTCACCTTGTAGCCAGACTGGGGGTCACCCGTCGTTGCCGGCGGGGTGATGTTAACCGTTTTGGTCTTACCCACCTCAATATTAACGCGGACAACATCCGGCTCGCACTCAACGCCGCTGACAATATTTCCATCTTTATCGTAGGGTGTCACTTCCAGCATTCTGGAGGTATCCTCGGTCAGGCCATTTACATTGGCTGTGACAGCAATTTTATCAATGGCCGCAATGCGGTCTTCCGCGCCAGTTACCTGAACCTTTTCTGTGCTGGTGGCTGAGATCACAGCATTATCATTGCCAGGCTTACCCTGCGTAATGACCTCTACATTCTTTTCGGACTCGATAACATTGTCCACTACCAGATGCAGTGTGCTTGGATTAACCTCTTTCAGAATAACGGAGTTGGACAGCCCCTTGATGACAATCTCAGGGTTATACTCGCCCTTTTTATCGATATCTTTCATATCCACTTCTGCGGTGATCTCATTGGTATTGATCTCCTGGAGACTCCGGTCTGTCCCCTGCACACGCAGGTTAACATAATAATTACGGTTATCCTCAAGCACCAAATGCTTTTCCTGCAGGGTTTCCATATTTGTAAAGGTGACTGGAATGGCGTTGATATCCTGGGGGACAATATCATTGCTGTTCCCATTGATGAACAGCCAGAGGATAATGGCCAGGACCGCTGAACTCAGCAACCTTATGGTTTTTTCATTGATTGATATCTGTTTCTTTTTCCTCTTCGTTGCCATCTTTTTTTCCTCGGAATTTAAAGAATCCTTTTTCACTGTCATTTTCGTCATCCTTTGCCATAAAACGGTCTGTTAAGAGCTGCTCAACCATCGCCGGCGTCATGTTCCGGGTCAGTGTGCCCTTTTCCGTATATGAAATGGTACCCGTTTCCTCTGAAACGATGATGGTAATGGCGTCAGATTTTTCCGAGATTCCCAGGCCTGCCCGGTGTCTGGTTCCCAGCTCACTGCCCAGATAACGGTTGTCGGATAAAGGCAGCAGGCAGCCCGCCGCCCGGATCTGGTTTGTCCAGAGCTTCACCACCATTGCGCCGTCATGGAGCGGCCTGTTTGGTGTGAAAATATTTTCAATCAGCTCCTGACTGATGTCTGAGTCCAGCTCAATACCCGTATCCACAATGTTGTTTAGCCCAGTGTTCATCTCGCAGACAATCAGCGCGCCGATATGCTCCTTTGAAAGGTTCCCCACAGCCCGGCTGATCTCCCCGATATCGTTCAGCATCCTCGCCCTGTCACGGTTGCTTTTCCTGAAAACCTGTTTAAAGGCTCTGTTATTTCCCAGCTGCTCAAGGGCAGAGCGCAGTTCGGGCTGGAACACCACCACAAAAATGATGAACGCGAAGGTAAACATGCTGTTGATTAAGTAGTTCAACGTTGTAAAACCCAACCAGTTGCTGAGTGGCGATAGAATCAGTAAAATAATGATCCCTTTTGCCACCTGCTCTGCTTGGGTACCGCGTATCCACATCAAAACCTTGTATATTAAAAAAGTAATAATGATAACTTCGATGACGCTGCTGACTGTTATTCTTGATTGTATATATAAACGTAGTTCTTCCATACCGTTGTTATCCCCATATGTAGTATGCATTTATTATACACTATTTTTTCTTAAGTTATAACCAGATTTGAACAAGTTTTTTTCATTTTACAATTTTGATACACTTCTTTACAAAAATAACGTTTACAAATCCAGAAAAGGTGGTATAATAATATCATAATCAATTACTAAGAAGATTACTTTAAGTGTTTCTACAGCATTGTAGCAAACGTCAAATAAAAGAATTAGAAGCCACAATCTCGCAGCCGAGGTATACTGGTAAGTTCATCATATTTTATTTGAAAAAGAATCTATCCGAGTGAATTGATAAAATTTACAGGAAAGGGGTGAGACCACCAAAAATGCAAACTGAACCAAAGAATTAAAACCGGTTCCATCGTACAAAGGTACAGAAATATGGAGCCGGTTTTAATTTTTTGATTGATGCAAAGGAGCACTTCTATGAAAAATCATCTTTTTTACCTGATCCCCAAAAGTGACGTCATTTTCTTATATAACCATCAATCCTTCGAGGAGGCCTATGACCTGTTCCTGAAAAGCGGCTACACAGCCATGCCGGTTATTAATAAACGCGGGCAGTATGTTGGCACGATTTCAGAGGGCGACCTCCTGCGCACGCTGGCCCTGAGCATGGAGCATCCCGAGATCGCCTTAAAGGACTTTGCCGTCAAGGATATTGATTTTAAAACAAAGGCCGAGGCTGGCCGTGTCGACGATTCCTTCGAGACCATCCTGGAGATGGCCACCCACCAGAACTTCGTCCCACTGGTCGATGACCAGAATGTATTCATCGGCATCCTGCGCAGACAGGAGCTGATTAAAGAGCTGCTGAATTACCTCAAAGAAATCGACGCGCCCATCGAGGGGTAAGTAAAAACCCGCATTGTCATTTTTACGGCAACGCGGGTTTTTTATTCTTATTCCATTGTGAGAATCAGTTCGCCGGACTGGACGCTCTGTCCTTCGGACACATAAATTTCTTTAATTTTTCCTGCGGCGTGGGCCACAATTTCTGTTTCCATCTTCATGGCTTCAACGATGATCAGCGGCTGGTTTTCAGCCACTTCGTCACCCTCATTCACCAATACCTTCAAGACAGTACCGGGGATGCCAGACCCAATTTCTTTTGGATTGTTTTTGTCTGCCTTGAGCATGGTGCTTTTCTCTTTGGAGAACAGGCTTCGCTTATCTTCGATATAAATTTCACGGCGGAAACCATCGACCTCAAAGAGGACAGGACGGTAGCCTTCTTCGTTGGGCTGCCCCATCTTAACCATACGGATAATAAAGCGTTTCCCCTTATCCACCTCAACCTCAGCGGTTTCACCTTCCTTGAGTCCATAGAAGAAAGCGTGCGTATCCATACGCATGAAATCGCCGTAATCCTGATAAAATTTCACATAATTTTTAAAGACCTTGGGGTACAGCGCCGCACTCGTGACCTCGCGTTCTGCCAGCTCAATGCCAAACTCATCGCGGTATTCTGCACGGATCGCCTCAAAATCTTCCGGCGGGAGCAGGGTGCCCGGACGGACGGTGATGGGTTCAATGCCTTTCAAAACAATTTCCTGAAGCTTCGGATCAAAACCGCCCTCAGGCTGGCCAATCATCCCCCTGAAATAATCCACAACTGAATTTGGGTAAGCGAGATCCTTTCCCTTGTCGTAGATATTATCCTTGTCCAGACCATTTTGTACCATAAAGATCGCCATATCCCCAACCACCTTGGAGGATGGGGTAACCTTGACAATATCACCTAAAAGGACGTTGGCTTCCATATATTTCTGCTTAACTTCCTTGAACTTATGGCCGAGGCCAAAGCTTTCGACCTGGCTTTTCAGGTTAGAATACTGACCGCCTGGAATTTCCAGCTTGTAAATTTCCGCGCTTCCGGATTTCAAGCCAGATTCAAACTTGCCGTAAACCTGACGGGTTGTCTCCCAGTAATCGGAAATCAACTGGAGATCATCCTCGCTCATGCCCGTATCACGGGGCGTGTTGGCCAGAGCTGCAACCACAGAGTTTAAGGACGGCTGGCTCGTCAGGCCGCTCATGCTGCTGAAAGCCGCATCGGCAATATCCACACCTGCCATGGTGGCCATAAGAATGGCCGCGACGCCATTGCCCGCAGTATCGTGTGTGTGCAGGCGAACCGGAATCTTCACTTCTTCTTTCAGGGTCTTGATCAGCTTGAATGCCGCTGCCGGTTTTAACAGGGCAGACATATCTTTAATGGCCAGGATGTGTGCGCCGGCTGCCTCAATTTCGTGAGCCATCCGCACATAGTAGTCCAGATCGTATTTTGTTTTCTTAGGATCCAGAATATCGCCGGTGTAGCACATGGCGACTTCGCAGACCTTGCCGGTTTTCAGAACTTCCTCGATGGAAACCTTCATACCCTCCATCCAGTTAAGGGAGTCAAAAATACGGAAAACGTCAATCCCGCCCTCGGCGGATTCTTTAATAAACTTACGCAGTACATTATCCGGATAATTTTTATACCCAACCGCGTTGGCCCCGCGCAGCAGCATCTGGAACAAGATGTTCGGAATACGCTTGCGCAGCTCATCCAGTCTTCTCCAAGGAGATTCTTTCAGGAAATTATAAGCGACGTCAAAGGTCGCGCCCCCCCACATTTCCAGTGCAAAAATATCCTGTCCGAGGTAGGCGGTTTCCTTGGCGATCTTGATCATATCACGGCTGCGAACCCGGGTGGCAAACAGAGACTGGTGCGCGTCGCGCAGGGTAGTATCGCCCAGAAGCAGCTTATCCTGACCCTGAATCCATTTAACTAGGCCGTCCGGGCCCTGTTCATCCAAAATCTGCTTGGTACCGCGAAGCTCGACGCCTCTCGGAATTTCCGGAATTTCTGGTTCGTCAAAATCCGGTTTGCTGCCAAAGGTTTCGTTGACGGCCATTTCGCCAAAGTAACGGATCACGTCGTAGGCCTGGCTCTTTTCCGCCTGAATATTGAACAGTTCAGGATGATCGTCAATGAATTTGGTATCACAGTTGCCGCTCTTAAACATATCGTGTTCCAGCACGTTGATCAGAAAATCCTTGTTTGTCTGAACACCCTCAATCTGCATTTCCTTGAGGGCACGCAGCGCCTTGCGGCGGGTATCCTCAAAGGTTCTGGAATAAGAGGTGGATTTCATTAAAAGACTGTCGTAGTAAGGGGTGATCTCGCCGCCAGTAAAGCCGTTGCCGGTATCGAGACGGATACCCGCGCCGCTGGCGGTACGGTAAACGTCCAGACGGCCCGTATCCGGCATAAAATGGTTTTTAGGGTCCTCGGTGGTGACACGGCACTGGATCGCGTAGCCGCGGCTCCTGACGCCTTCCTGGCTCTTGATGTTGATCTCATCCGAATCCAACGGATAGCCCTCAGCGATCATGATCTGGGACTGAACCAGGTCGATACCTGTGACCAGCTCGGTAACCGTGTGCTCTACCTGGATCCTCGGGTTCATTTCAATAAAGTAATGGTCGCCTTTTTTATCCACCAAAAACTCAATGGTACCGGCGTTGCGGTAATTGACCGCCTTTGCCAGCTTCAAAGCATCGGCGCAGATAGCCTGACGCTGTTCCTCGCTGATGCTGAGTGACGGCGTGAACTCGATAATTTTCTGATGGCGTCTCTGGATTGAGCAGTCACGTTCAAAAAGATGGACGACATTGCCGTAAGCGTCGCCCAGAATCTGGACTTCAATATGCTTTGGCTCTTCCAAATATTTTTCAACAAAGATGGTGCCGTCGCCAAAGGCCTTGGTAGCCTCACTCATGGCCGAGTGGTATTCCTTTAACAGGTCCTTTTCGTCGCGGACAATACGCATACCGCGACCCCCGCCTCCGGCTGCGGCCTTAAGCATAATCGGATAACCTGCCACCTTTGCAAATTCCGCCGCCTCTCTGTCTGAGGTAATGGGCTTTTCGACACCCGGAATGGTGGGCACATTAACGGATTTAGCCACAATTTTGGACTGGATTTTATCACCCATCTGTTCCATCATGGTGTGGGTCGGCCCGATAAAAGCAATTCCTTCTTCTTCACAGCGTCTGGCAAACTCTGGATTTTCGGACAGGAAACCATAGCCGGGATGGATGGCATCCACTTCCTTTTTCTTGGCCAGGGAGATAATCTTGTCCATATTCAGGTAGGCTTCGACCGGACCGGTAGTACCGGTAATCAGGTAAGCCTCATCCGCCTTGGAACGGAACAGAGACATCTTGTCCTCCTGGGCATAGATGGCAACTGTCTGAATACCAAGCTCCTGGCAGGCACGAATAATACGAATGGCGATTTCGCCGCGGTTAGCAATCAATACCTTGTTAAATTTTTTCATTTGCAACTCTCACTTCACTATAAAATTACAGCCTGCCGCGCTTGGTTAAGCGTGACAGACCAGTGCATAAATATTTATTGTTACTCTATTATATATAAACCTTCAGCCAATGAAAAGAAAAATTTTTGTTATTTAAGATAAAAACAAGTGTTTTTATTTGAAAAACACCATTTTTAAACCATCTTCGTATCCTGTTCATCAATATATGCCTGCTGAACCCTCTTGCTCTGGTCCATAACGGCATGGATAAACTCCGTATAATATTTTTTGTAATCCGCGTTTTCTAATTTTTCTGTGTGCTTTTTTACGACCTCTGCCTCCCGTTTGGGATCGAATATTTCTCCATGATTTGTGAATTTATATTCAGCTACCTGGTAAACAAGATCGAGCCGTTCCTCAAAAAGAGCGCGCATTTCCGCGTCTACTTCATCAATACGCACCCGGATTTCTTCAATTGATTTCGCCATATTTACTCCTCTATACTAAAAAATCCAGCATACAAAGCGCTGTGACCGCCTCCACTACCGGACAGGCCCTCAGGACAATGCAGGGGTCATGCCTGCCCTGTATCTCAATTTTAGCGTCCTTTTTAGCGGCCATGTCAATGGTCTTCTGGGGTTTTGCGATGGAAGCCGTAGGCTTAAAGGCTGCCCGATACACGATGGGCATGCCGTTTGTAATTCCGCCGTTAATTCCGCCGTTGTTGTTTGTTGTTGTCTTAACTCTTTCACCATCCATATAAAAAGGATCATTGGCCGCAGAGCCACGAAGACTGGTGATATCAAAGCCCAGTCCAAATTCAACACCTTTTACCGCAGGCACCGAAAACAGCAGTGCGGACAACCGGCTTTCAACGGAATCAAACAGCGGGTCACCCACTCCGGCCGGCATACCTGTTATGTAGCCCTCGATCACACCGCCCACAGAGTCCTGATCCTTAATGGCCTCAAGGATTTCATCCTTCATCGTCTCCTCCAGTGTCTTTGTATACAGTGGAAACAGCGGGTTTTCATAACAGAGCGACGCGTATTCCTCAGGCTTCAGATCTCTTTTATCCTGAACGCTGCCGATGGATAAAATCCGGCTGCCGATTTTAACCCCGGGAGCGATCTGAGAAAGCGCCTCCCTGGCGACAGCACCGGCAAAAACGATGGGCGCCGTAAGACGTCCTGAAAAATGGCCGCCTCCCCTGTAATCCTGAAAACCGCCGTAGCGCATCCAACCGCTGTAATCGGCGTGCCCCGGGCGCATGAGATCCTTTGTCCGGGCATAGTCCTTTGAACGGGTATTGCCGTTTCGGATAATCCCGGTAAGCGGAGTGCCTGTGGTTTTTCCTTCAAAAAAGCCACTGACAATTTCCACCTCATCCGCCTCCTTACGCGGGGTAGCCAGGCGGCTGCTTGCGGCGGCTCGGCGTTTCATTTCCGCTGCAACTTTCTCCAGGTCCACTTTCACGCCAGAAGGAAGACCATCAATGGTTGCTCCAATGGCAGTTCCGTGGGATTCCCCAAATACTGAAACTTTGATCTTATTCCCCCAGATCGAACTCATGGATAACACCTCCCATTTTCTTAAAATCTTCCCAGAAATCCGGATAAGATTTTCGTACACTCTCGGCGCCTGTTATCGTGAGCTTATCCTCACAGGCGAAGCTGGCAATGGCGGCCGCCATTGCAATACGGTGGTCGTTGTGACTGTCTACCACACCCCCTGTAAAATGTTCAACGCCTTCAATAGTCATCCCCTCAGGATGTTCCGTAAGTTTTGCCCCCAGAGTGGTCAGCACTTCATTCATGGCAGCCAGCCGGTCCGACTCCTTAAAACGCAGGCGGGCCGCGCCGACGATCTCTGTCGTCCCCTGGCTCAGGGCTGCCAGCACAGTGAGCACCGGTACCAGATCCGGACATTGTGAAACATTCACCACAGCACCGTGAGTGCTCCCCGGTTTGGTCACATAGCCTTTTTCAGTCTGGGCTACATTCCCCCCCATAGCCTGAATGATCTCAATAATGGCCTTATCGCCCTGGGATGAAGCGGACTGCAAATCCTCACAATCCGTTTTTTTGCCCAAAATACCGCCTACCAGCCAGAAAGCGCCCTGGGAAAAATCACCCTCTACCCGGTAATCCCGGGCCATATACCGCTGGTTGCCAGCAATGCGGAACAAGTGGTAATCCTCATTGACCACGGCAATACCGAACTTTTCCATAACATCTAGTGTAATGTCAATATAAGGCCTGGATTCCAGCGGCGTAGTGATTTCGATGACCGAGTCTCCGTCAAGCAGCGGCAGCGCAAACAGCAGGCCTGTAATAAACTGCGAAGAAATGCTGCCGTTCAGGCGGTAAGTGCCCGGCTTTAAAGTGCCCGTAAAGCATAGAGGCAGTTCCTGGCCTTCGGTCTCTTTCTGATAGGTAATGTCCTGTTCATCAAAAATATCGTAATAAGGCTGCATAGGCCGCTCCACCAGTCGTCCGCGGCCAATAACCCTGGAATTTCTGGCTTTTAATGCCAGCAGCGGAATGATAAAACGCAGAGTGGAGCCAGACTCAATACAGTCAATGATCTTGCCCTCTGTATCCGGATGGCTCACACCGGTGATCGTCAGGGTAAAGCGCTTCTCCTCATTCTCTTCATATTTGATCTCTGCTCCCAGGATTTCCATAGCCTTACAGGTCGCGGTGATATCATCGGACAAAAGAATGTTGGTGATCACGCTGGTCCCCTGTGACAGAGCCGCGCACATAACCGCCCGGTGGCTGACGCTTTTGGACGGAGGAATACAGATCGTACCGCCCAGCTTTTTAGGTGTAATTTCGACTTTTTTCATGCTGTCCCTTTCTACTGAAATAACTGAATGGCCTGATCCTTATGGATTTTTACGATCTCTGCCTTGCCAATTTTAGTGATGATGCACATATTTAAAACGTCATTCTCAAATTTTTTATCCGAATACAGAATCTCCTTAACACGGTTCATATCCATTTCCGGCATTTCGTAGGGAAGACCGTAGGTTTCCAGAATCAGCTGAAGGTTTCCAAGGGTCTCTGGCGTGGTAATCCCCTCCCGCACGCTCATTTTAGTGATCTGGTACATGCCGATGGCTACCGCCTCACCGTGTGAATATTCCTTGAACTCAAAGTAGGATTCAATGACATGGCCGATGGTATGGCCGAAATTGAGAACACGGCGCAAACCTTTTTCCTTTTCATCACTTTCGACCACATTGCGCTTGATTTGGACACACTTGGCAATAATTTCTTCCATATCCTCCAGCAGGTCCTCCTGGTACTCAAAACCCATAAGTCGGACAAAAAGCTTCGCAGAGCTGATGCAGCCGTATTTGATCACCTCGCCCATACCGTCCGTCAGGTAATGGTCCTCAAGCGTATCCAGAAACTGCGGATCAATGATTACTGCTTTGGGCTGATGGAACGCGCCCACCAGGTTCTTGCCAAAGCCCAGGTCTACCCCTACCTTTCCGCCCACACTGCTGTCCACCTGGGCCAGCAGGGAGGTTGGAATCTGGACGAAATCAATGCCGCGCATAAAGGTAGCCGCGCAGAAGCCTGCCAGGTCTCCGACCACGCCGCCGCCCAGGGCTACGATGGCATCGGAACGCGTTATGCCCATATCCATGAGCTGATAGTAAATGTCCTCCACCTGAGCCAGACTTTTAGATTCCTCTCCTGCCGGAATCACAATGGTATATACAGACACACCCAGGCTTTTGATCTGCTTTTTCACATTGCTCAGATACAGCTTGGCGACATTTTTATCGCTGATAATGACAATGCTGCGGTAGCCGCCAAAAATTTCATCCATCTCAAACAAATGCTCCTTCAGGCCATTGCCGATCATAATTTTGTACTGATGCTTGTTTTCAGTCGTACAGGTTAATTCCTTCATGATTTCGCTCCTTTATCTATAAAATACTGTATGCAATTTCGCTGATTTGAATAATTATTATATCATACTTTTACTAAAGTGCGTGGAGAACCTTACCGTAAAGCATTTCAAACTTCTGTTTATTGCCTGAAATTTTTATTACAATTATCAAGAAAGCTTCAAATTAAGAAAACTTCGTTGCATTTTACGGCATAATCCGGTATGATAAACATATAAGCAACCAGGTTGACTATAATGTTATTTACCATTTACCGCGGGTATATAAAATAAAACAATGATAACAAGTAATTTGCCATAGAAAGGAGTCTTTACTATGTATGAAGAACCTAAAGGACCAATCGAAACTCTGGAAGAGGATCTGGAAAAAACCATCAAACACTGGTGGATGTTTTTAATTCTCGGTATTCTTGCCATCGGCGTGGGCATCTGGCTGTTTTTCACTCCCATGCAGGGGTATGCAGCACTGACGGTATTCTTTGCCTTAACCTTTTTAATCTCAGGTCTTGCCTCTATTTTTGTCACCATCTTTAACCGTAAGGCCATTCCGGCCTGGGGCTGGAATCTGGTATCCGGTATTCTCATGCTGGTGCTTGGCATTATTCTGGTGGCAAACCTGAATCTTTCCGCTGATGTGCTGGCATTTTACGTTGCCTTTGCGGTAATGTTCGGCGGCTTTAATACCATCGGCTATGCCTTTACCACAAAATCCCTGGGCGACAGCGGCTGGGGCTGGAACCTGGCATTGGGTATTCTGGTTGTTATCCTGTCCATCGTCCTCCTGCTGCACCCAGTATTCACAGCACTGACCATCACCATCTGGACTGGTATTGCCTTTGTGAGCCTGGGCGTTTCATTCTGCATGCTCGCATACCGGTTATCCAAAACCAACAGCCTGCTGAAAAAATAAACGGTTATAAAACCCCGGAACGAATGTCCCATTGGTTCCGGTCTTTATCATCGTTTAAGTAAGAGAGGTGTTATGATGAAAAAGGAAAAAAAGAGTAAGAAACCGGCTAAAAAGAAGAATTCAAAGAAAAAGAACGGCAAGAAAAAAGAAATTCTGAAAACAGGGAATTCGCATAAGGTTAAGCCTGCTGCTGATTCCAAGTCCAGGAAAGATCTGAAGCAGGCTCTGGCTGAAATCACAGCCCAGCACCAGCTCATCCAAGATCTTCCTCGTTTCTACGGTGGGGAGATCCCCCTTTATATTTCCGAAACCAGCGCGCTCCGTGTCATCGGCGGCACGCCCGGCCTTAATCTGACCGCCATCGCCACAGCGCTGGGCGTCTCTAAAAGCGCAGTCTCCAAAAGCACCGGCAAACTTATGGAAAAAGGGCTGATTACCAAAGAACGCGCCCTTCGCGAGGTCATCTTTAATCTGAGTGGTGAAGGGCAAATACTTTACGACCGGATGAATCATGATGAAAAGCTGCTTTTTAAAGGCCTTAATACCTATCTGAAAACTTTGAGCCCGGATGACGAAAAGGCTGTATCTGACTTCTTAGACCACATCCACCTGGAGCTTGAAAAAGCAGTCAACAAGCTCAGGGAACCTCTTGAGGATATCGACGAAAAATAAAACCATGTTTTGTTGGGATCGGTGCAGATTTGCGCCGGTCTTTTTTTGTTTTTAAGAATTCACATCATTTTTTCTTAATTTTATTTCATTTGTGGCACTTTTGTGGTTCCCCATCATTTATACTGTAATCAAAAGAAAGAATCAGCCGCTGCTGGTTCGAAAACACAGAAAAAGGAGAAAGAATATGCGTATTAAAAAATTATTGGTTACCATGAGTTTAGGACTCGTGCTGCTGACTTCCGCCGGAGTGCCGGCATTAGCGAAAGATCTTGATGAGAACACTCAGGAGGGCTCCTCTGAAATCTTCGGAAGCATCGCGTCAAGGTATACCGTAGAAATACCTGCCGAGATTGAGATGGGGACAATGCAGAGAAACAGGGATTCCCAGGCTCCCTTTTCTATTACTGCCAGAAATGTTGCCCTGCCAAGTGATGTAAAGCTGCAGGTCCGCGTTAATGGCGACGGTATAAATGACGAATTTATACTTAAAAGCTCAGACAGCAAAATTTCTTACAGGCTTTTTAAAAGTGCTGAACCAAATGATATAGAAATTGCAACACATGATATTTTTGCCGAATTCTCAGGTACTATTGGTCAGGATGGCGACACCCAAAGCGGATTGGTTCAGGTAACACCTCAAGATACAGTAAACTCTGGAATCTATGCTGGAAATCTGAACTTTACCTGTGCCATCAACTTTCCCACAGTAACACCTTAACAGCGCCCATCCTGTCACTCTAATCAGCATTAAAAATAAAAGTCTGGAAATTTCACGGCTCACTGCAGCATACATTTTTAAACTCAAAAGGAATCCTCACAATGGAAAACAAGAAAACAAACATGACCCATATCTGGCCCCTCCTGCTCATGCTGGTCATACTCCTCGCAGGAGGTGTCATCTTTTACCTTTTAAGCCAAAAGGCACAGCCTGTAGAACTGGAACAGACCGTAGTCGCCCTGACACCTACATCCCAAAAGCCCGCCCCCTCTAACATCGCCATCCCAGGCTATCCTGAACTCACCCTCATCAGCGACACAGGCGTCATTCCCGCAGTTTTTGAAAATCCTGAGGGTAATCCCTGCTATTTCAAGCTGGATCTAATACTCTCCGATACCGGACAAACCATATGGTCCTCAGAAAACTTCAAACCCGGCACCGGTATACAAAGTCCTACAGCTGCTTTTATTCCCGAATCTGGCGTTTACAATGCCGAGCTCCGTTATACGACCACCAGTCTCGACGACCTAAGACCCCTGAACACTGCTGTTACAAAGGCGCGGTTAACTGTTCAGTAATAAAAGGCCTGTGATTCATTTTGATCACAGGCCTTTTAAATCATAACAGTTTAGTCATAAATGCCCATATATTATCTTGATATTTCGTCAAAATCGGAGCTATCACATTTTCCAGTCCTTCCGGTACCGAGCAACCGATATTCCGGTATTTTGTCTCAGCCAAGGCAAGCACTCTCCTTGTTTCACTATGCGTCTCTGCAGGTCTTGATCTTTCTCCGGCATTCGCATAATTTGAGTTTTGAGCAACATACTCTAATACTGCTTTATAATTGTCCAAATTAACATCCGACATAACAAAAGGATTCTTGTCAAAGTTAAAGATGTAATTCCCCCCTGGAGCCATAATATCAATGAGTTCCTTTGCTTTATCAACACATTCCTGTTTTGTTGCCGTTTTGAGATAAGTAACCGGATACAGGCCTGAGAGTATATGTTTTTTTCCGAGTTTATCCTTAATTGTCTGCGGATCGCCGTATTCAAAGCAAAAACGTGTTCCCTCAGGCAATTCCCAGAGATAATCCAGATAACGTGTCCAGTCTGCTTCGCAAAAGATATAGCAGGGCTGTCCAGCATCATGAAGCGCCTCAACAAGTCTGTGAAAGGATGGCCAGTAAAACTTATCAAATTCTTTGTTCCTCAGATATGTCGCCATGTGAAGCGGCATAAAGGTTTTACCGTATTTATGTGGATTGGCCGGAAGACCTTTTTCAAATAGAAACGGCAGTACTGCATCACAGGCTTCAGCGATCTTTTCGGGACAGCGTTTAATATCTTTTGTGATTCCTGTAAAGCCGCGTAAAAAATCAGCAAGATAATCAAAAGGTGCTGTAACACCCCCAAGCGAGCCAATCGGCGGTGTATAAAAAGTATATTTTTCTCTCAGTTTTTTTACAATTGCAGCATGTTTGTTCTGGTAATCATTATGAGCCAGCAATGCCCCGGCAAAGGAGAGAGCCCTGCTTACACTGTCCTTTTCCCAGTTTGTAAAAAGCTTTGGAAAAACAGTTTCAATAATAAAATCCCGCGGACTTTTTATAAAATCATCATAATCCTCTGGTTCCATGCCCATCACCTCGGGATGCTGCATAAAGCCACTGTCACCCATAACATATGTTTTAGCGCCCAAAAGCGTAAGATAAGCAGGGTAACGTGGCGTTCCCAACGGAGCAGACTCTAATGGCAGCTCACCGCAAAGCCTGTCTGTGGCTTCATAAACACCATCAAGCGTCCACTGCGTTTTTCCAAGATCCAGTCCTCCGTATTGAATACAAAATTCCAAAGGTAAAACCGCACCTATCGGAACACGTTTTGGAATAACACCATCATAAACATCCGTAAAATTTTTTTGGATTGCATCTGTTTTCATTTTTTACCTCTCTTATCTTTTAAACCAGGCCGATTAACAGCCAGTATGGTACAACGACCACCATCATAAACACCATCGACATTGCCATTTTAATGCCGCATATTTTCATGAAATCTTTTGTGGCGATTAAGCCAAAGGACACGTAGAAGAGTGGAAGCGCCCATTCATAGGGGAAAATGACTTCCGCACCTGCCGCCTGAATGGTATAAAACACCGCAAACGGGTTAATCCCAAGCGTCATACCAATTTGAGTAAAGGCAAGGGTAAAAGTGGCATATATGGCCATTGGTGTTAGTGCAAAATTAGAAATAACACAGATAATCCAGATAACTGCTATCATGACAAAAATGTTAGTACCAGACATCATCGGTAAAACCAAATCCGCGATGATCTTGCCAAATCCCATGGCGTTAGCAACCGCACCAATACTCAGACAGGTGGCTGTAAAGAAAATCATGGAAAAATCAATTTTTTGAATATCTTCTTTAGTGCCTACGTTAAATCCTGGAAGATACATAATACAGCCCGCCAGTAAAAATCCCCACGAAATGTCCAGATTATGTAAGCCTGAGGTCAGCATATAAACCAGTAAGCAGAGACTGATAACAACGCCCTTCTTTTCATCTCTAGTCATTTTCCCCATTGCTTTCAGCTCTTCAGATACAAACTCCATCTGGTAAACCGTATCCTTTGGCTTACAAAACCGTCCAATCGTAAACACAACAATCGGAATCCAGAGGACAAATGGAATATTGTGAATAAAATAATCCAGGAAGGAAATAGATGGATCGGTAATAGAAGCCGCCATATTCGGAATAACCGCGAAAGATGGATTGTAAATAAACTGTAATGGAATATAGGCTGAGAAAAAGCCTGCCATCATAATACCGGCTGATTCTTTTGATTTCCCCAGATTAAGAGCTTTACAAATACCAAACGTTAAACCTGCAAGGGGTAAAATCGCTTTACCTGGCGCCAATAAGTTTATTGCTAAACCGGAAAGCATAATACCAATCAGCAAACCGTAATAGGATTTACCGGTTTTTTCAATGATCCAGTAAGCAACACGCTTTAACAGCCCAATACGAATCAAAATATTCGCAAACAGAAATCCACCGATAAACATCCAGGGAATAGTACCAAACCACGGTGAAAAAACCACATTAGCCGGCGCTAAATTGGCCAGAATATAAAATACTGGAAGTATCATGGCCGGAATCAAATTTGGAAGTACTTCAAAAGCAAACATCAAAATTGTACAAAATGTTGCCGCACTAAAAAGCCTTATCTGCCATGTGAAAAAATCGTTAACTGGTATTAACAGGATAATAACAGGTATCAAAATAATGATAGCCCATTTGACCACTTTTGCATTTACCTGTAATTTACTTTTCATTATATTCTCCTTATTTTTGAGATTACAAGCTCCTTAAGAGCATATTCATCAGGACTGTATCATATTTTCTCAACTGCCGGCTCATCACCTCATCTATGTCGGTGGTATCCCTTTCGGAAAAATCATTTTCCAGATATTTGGTTTTTAACTCAGGAATTGCCGGGCAGGTTACAGTTCCATATCTTTTCCTGTCAATGGCGAGCTCTCCTGCATTTGTATACCATGTGTTTTCGGCTACATAGTCAATTACGGCAATATAGTTTTCAAGGTTAATACTGTTCAGGCTCAAAGGATTTTTATCGAAACTGAATATGTAGTTTCCCCCTGGAGCCAGAATATCAATATACTCCTTAGCTTTATCAATGCACTTCTGTTTTGTTGCGGTTTTCAGATATGTCAGGGGATATAAACCGCTGATAATATGTTTTTTCCCCAATGTATCTTTAATTTTCTGCGCATCCCCATATTCAAATATAAACCGCGTTCCTGGAGGCAGCTCATAAAGATAATCCAAATAACGCATCCAGTCATTCTCGCAGAACAACTGGCAAACCTGCCCATGACAGTACAAATATTCAATAAACTTCTTAAGAGATGGCCAATAAATATTCTCAAAATCTTTTGGACGGATATACCCTGCAAAATGCAATGGAATGAAGGTAGACCCCAGAACCGATACATTTTGCGGCAGCCCCCTGAAAATCTGAAATGGCAGCAGTGCGTCACATGCCATTCCGATTTTTTCAGGTATCCTCCTTAAATCTGATGAGATGCCTTTAAAACCTCTTAAAAAATCACCGAGTAAATCAAAAGGGGCCCGAACCACTGCTGAAGAACCTGCGGGCGGTGTGAAAAAGCCATACTTCTTTCCCAGTTTCTGAGTCAGCTGTCCAACCTGTACGGCTCTCTCATTAAAGGCAGTCGAAGCCTTCGCCAAAATAAATGAACGCTGAGCCGCATCACAGTTGAGCCCTTTAAACATGCGCGGCAAAACCTTTTCCATAAAAAAATCCATTGGATTTTCAATAAAGCGATCATATTCTTCTGAAAACAGCGTAACACAATCCGAATGCTGAATACTTCCAGAGGATGTCACCTGGTATCCCTGTGAATCCAATATTTTAAAAACAGCTGGATTCTTTTCCTCCCCGCCAACGGGCATGGCGTCCGTATGAATCTTTCTGCAGAGAATATCATAAGCATCCTCTGCCCCTTCGAATGTCCATTGTGCTTTTACCGTTGACAAGCCCGCGTAATCAATGCAGGCCTCAAAGGGCAGCTTGGCAGAAATTGGGACCCTTTCTGGAATGCACCCCTCATAAATACTTTTAAAAAGTTCTGTTTTGGAATTTACCATCATTTTTTACCACTCCTTTTGATTTTATGAATAAAACAATTAATTACGATATACCATGCGTTACAATCTTTTTATCCCGTGTTTTCTATGAAATTTCATTCTTTTTCTGAATTATACTTGGCCCAGAGGGCAAAAGCAATGGTTTACACACACTTGTCAATCGAGAAATTTGACAAAAAAATTGACAGCAGATATAATAAAAAGCAAATAATTAATCTGAAAGGCCACTTATAATTAACCTCCGAAGTGGTATGGTCTTTATATGAATAACTATCCGCCTTCGCATTTGTTTTTATTGATGGAATGCTTCCGTACGCGTATAAAAGATCTCGCGGAGGTCCTTCATGTTAACGATTCTCTTGTCAGTAAATGGCGCAATCACAAACGTCTTATTAACCCCAAATCAGCTTATGCAGACTTAATATGCCAGTACTATCTTAGTCTTGACCGGAAGAATAATTTCCATATTATAAAAACACTTTTATCGGACGATTATGAACAGATCGATAAAGCTGAAGAAAATGTCCTTCCACATCTCTTAAAAAACTGGCTTACAGAAGTTCCAGACCAGCTTGACGATTCAAAGATCACTCTGGACTCTAACAGCTATACCACCCAAATTTCTGTTTACCACTACGATAGCGGCCGTGAAAAAGCTGTCTTAAGAATGCTGGAAACCCTGAAAAATCTACCCCCAAATCAGGAGTTTCTGATTTTTGACTGCGAAGAAAACTCATGGCGGCAGGAGGATTCCAGCTTTTTAAAGAAAAGAAAAAAATTATTATACGAAGTCATCAATCGGCATCACCTTCAAATTATTCATACTTTTAATGCAAAGTATACAGCTTTAAAAAATCTTTTCTTGCGGGATATCAGCTTAAACTTAAACCATAAGGTTGACACCTGTTATATTCCCTTGCAGTTAGTCCCTAATTTTTTATCAGACATGCTCATTATAAAAGATAAGGCTGCATTAATTTGCCAGTTCAATGAGAGGTTTACCATACAGCGTTATGCCGAATATCATTCAGATATTCGAACGATCCGTTATTATCAACAATTCTATAATGATCTTAAATCGAAAAGCATCCCCATTTACACACAATACCACCTTGATCACTATGAAGACATCATTAACTTTTTAAAAAGCAAGGTCTGTATCGAGGGCTGTTTATACTATATTTCTCCCCTGCCATTTCCATTTAATACCGATGTTAAAAGTCTTTTGAGGTATACGTTTAATGCTCAGGATACCCTCCACCTCTGGGAAACTGCATTAAAGCAAGGGCCGGTCAGGCATATTTACTGTATAAAAGATATTGAAAATTTTGTAAAAATCATCCAAAAAAGCCCCGAACCAGAGGCTCAGGACTTACTCAAAATTTTTCTTAAACAAATTAGCGATCTTATGCATCTTGTTGGCAAATCTTCTGAATTTGAAATTGCTCTTCTTCAGGAATTACCCAAAACAGAAGGAGCCAGCCCCATATTTCTGATTAAAGATAACCGCTATGCCCTCGGCTATAAATATGAAGCACTTTCAGGTCGTTTCCACGCCCTTATCTCAGAGGATTCTACCGCTGTGTTTATATTGTTCCAATACTACGATGAATTCTGGACAAACATCCCCTCAATTCAAAAAAACAAGGATTGGATTATCAATAAATTAAAAGCTGTTTTCGAGCTTTCAAAGGAATAAAAATCCGCGGAAATACAATAACAAATTTATTTTATTTTTGTCACAATTTTGCCATAATCACATTCTATAATAAAGACAAGAAAAAAATAAGGAGTGTTCCAAATGAAAATGAACAAAAAAGTAATCGCTGGCTTTGTGGTTGGGGCGGTGCTGCTCACAGGCACTACAGCGCTGGCAGCCGGAAACGGCGGACGTTTTATGCAGGAGTATGGCACACAGCACACCGCAGCTGTATGTGATACAGATGGCGACGGACTTTGTGATGTAACAGGCAATCCAATAGGTTCTGGCAACTGCTCTGGCAATGGCAATTGTACTGCTGCTCCGGCAGCGGAGACGACCCAGGTTCCTGCTGAAAGCGCTGGAACGCCGGATACATCTGTACCATCCACAGCAGTCCATCATGCCTACGGTGACAGTGACGGCGATGGAATCTGTGATGTCACTGGCAATCCTGTCGGCACAGGCTGTCAGAATGGCAGCGGTAACGGCCCCCGTGACGGCAGCGGCCATCACGGCGGGAACGGACGCGGCGGCGGACGTTATTGCCAGTAAACCGGCCAACGTATTAAAAAAGCATGGCGCCCCATTGTACGGCGCCATGCTTTTTTATTTTCCAGTTTCAAGTTCTTTATTGTAAGTCAGCGTTTCCTTTGAATAAACGTGCCGCTCATAGACTTTAGTGCCGGGCTTTTCAAGCTCACGCATCAAAAACTGATAATAGGCCCCTGGGGTTACGATTCCAGGGATGGCCGGCTTGTCAAAATTGGTGTTCTCAAACAGAGAATCCGCTACCTTGACACAGTTGGTATCCACAGCAAAATAGGTTTTCAGGGTTCCCTTTTTGAATTTATAAAAGGTCGCATCGTTTCCCTTATAGATCTGGTCGGCGATGTCGCTATAGTCCTTTTCAGGCAGAAGTCCCTGCTCCATGAGCTGGGTATCACAGTACCATTCCTCCATATTTTCCCGCATGGTGTCAAAATTCTTTTTTATCTGGAGAAGCTCCTCCTTCTCAAAGGCCACCTTAAAGGCAATGAGCACCTTATCATCATGATAGACGGACTGCCTAAGATAGCGTTCCCGGTTGCATTTAAACAGCACCCCGTCACTGATCACCCCAAACAGACGGTAGCTGTGGCTGTCAAAATTACCGTAGGCCACGGCTTCATCCCCCAAGATCAGATCCACATGGCCAAAGGACTCCATAAATTTTTTGGACAGATGCACCAGTATTTCCACATTGAAGGGCGCAAGACCCGCTGCCTTTTCGGGGATGGACACGTTTTGTTTATGGAGATAGGCGTTGGCGTCTTCGGAGGCCACTTTCGCGTCATATTCCTTGAGCAGCTTGCGGGGCAGAAGGCCACCGATAACTGGCGGAATGGCAAAGCGCAGCTTTCTCTGCATCTTTTTAGCCGTGGCCGACATTTTCTGCTGGGTTGATTCTTCATTAAAGGTGTCGAAAATCATGGTAAAACCGTACCAAAGCACATATATGCCTGCCACCAGCCCAAAACCAATGGCGTTGAGACGGTTATTAACCAGCATGAGAACCCCTGCCACCAGTGTGATCACTCCGTTCACAAAATAGGCACCGTAGTTTGGCGCGCCGTCTTTAAAATAAGTAACCGCAGATACAAAACGAATGACAGAGTTCAGAATGATCCACCCGGCAAAAATGTCAGGAATCCAGCGTACCACCTTAAACCGAAGGATAAAAAAGGCAATGGCAAAGCCAAGGTTGACCACAGCTTCCAGCACCTCACCCTGTCCTTTTATCTTCTTCTTATAGAGTACTGCCACTAAATTCATGAACGCAATGATCAGAAGAACCGCAGCGATGAGCACCACCAGATCAGTGAGCGAGGTCTTTGGCCTCAGAATTAAAAATATCCCGATCCCTATTACAAACAGACCCGCCAGAAGGCCGATAAGCTTTTGAACAACCGTTTTTTCCATCACATTTCCCCTTTTTTCGTATTACCTCCATTTTACCGCCTTTTGAAAGTTCCCGCAACTAAAAAACCCGCAGCGCCGTATTTTACGGCACCACGGGTCTTGTTATTAATTTTAGTAGGTTTCAACAAACAGCTGGAAGTAAGAGCGGTCATGCTTGCAGGCAGGACATACCTGAGGCGCGTCGTTGCCTTCATAGATATAGCCGCAGTTGCCGCATTTCCATCTGACATCACCAAAGCGTTTGAATACTTTGCCCTGTTCAATGTTGGCAGCTAATTTCTTATAGCGGGTTTCATGCGCTTTTTCAGCCACACAGATCTGGGTAAAGGATTCTGCAATATCATCAAAGCCTTCTTTTTTAGCGGTTGCTGCGAAAGCTGGGTATAAGTCTGCCCATTCTTCCTTTTCGCCGGCTGCTGCGTTTAACAGATTGCTTTTAGTATCGCCTAATGCCACTGGATAGTCTGCGTTAACATTCAGCATCATGGCTTCGCCGCCTTCTAATTCGGCCGCCATATATTTATAGAAAACTTCAGCGTGTTCTTTTTCGTTTGCTGCAGTTTCCAGGAAAATTTCCTGAATCTGTACATACCCTTCTTTTTTAGCCTTTGAGGCAAAAAATGTATAGCGGTTACGCGCCTGGCTTTCACCTGCAAATGCCTTCATCAAATTTGACAGGGTTTCCGTACCTTTTAATCTTCCCATTGGTAAATTCCTCCTTGATTTTGATATTGTTCGTTTCTTTATTATAACGCGATCTCAAAAAAATTTCAAATTATTTCACCAGCTAATTTAGAATAATTTTATTTTTACTTAATATGCTTAATAAAATCTACCAGGGATTCGGCGGCGACAAAAGGACCATCCTGTTCAAAGCCCGGGATTCCCAGTTGTGTACGGATAACGCCAATCTTAATGCCTTTTTCCTTCATGCGTTTGAAGTAGTTTTCCGCGATCTTTTCGTGTTCGCTTTTTAATTGTACCGCACCGAAGGGGTTCGCGAAATAGGTGGTTGTGATGCCCACTTCGCCGGTGGTTCCCTTCGCCATACGCTTACCTTCTGAGAATACCGCCAGAGCGGTATCCAAGTCGTCAAACATTTCGATGGGCGCGTGTGCATCGTCAATTTTTTCATAATTATTAATGTAGAAAATATAATCGACTGGAGTGGAAGCCGAAATTTCTTCATAGGTCATCTGCGGTACGATCACCCGGGCGTTGACGATGTTAGGGTTCATGAAAATCGAGCGGTCCATGGTGCTGTAGGCGTAGCCTGGCTGAAGGTCATCCAGACGGACAAATGCCCCGATCTCCGTCCCCACAGCCATGAGCTCGTCTTCCTTGTTAAAATGCAGGGAGCCCATATCGTCAATAAGAATATCCACGTCGCAGCCCAGCTCTTTGGGCAGCTTGTGAATGGCCTCCAGTGTTTCGGACTTGCCGGCGCCGCTGTCCCCGACCAGCATGATGTTTACGGGTTTTTCACCGGCCAGACGGATTTTGGCGAAAGCGCCGTGAATGGGCAGCCAGAAGTTTTTAATCTGGATAATGTTGTGCAGGGTCAGAATCATTTTCTTCATGTATCCAAAGTAGTCAATTTCCGGATCGTTTGGCAGCATGCCGTAGTAGACGCCGTCCTCCTTAACCACAAAGCCGCGCATCTCGTCTTCTTCAAAAAGGCTCTTGTCCAGGCCGAAGAAAACCGCGCCGTCTGGCTTTTTGTGCAGGAATTCCTCTGGTGTGGCCAGCTCGAAAAGATTGAACAGGCCAGCGCCCAGCTCCAGAAAATCTTTATGGCAGTACGCGATGATCAGCAGACGTCCCGCCTTCACCGGGATGGCATACCAGGACTCAGAATCCATGTAAAAGCGTTCCAGAATCTTTTTGTCCTTCTTGATGGGGAACACGCCGTTTCTTTTGCTGGACTGGGTATAGAAAATGACCGGCGGCTCGAAAATAGCTTCCCATACATAGGGCACGCGGTACAGCGAATCGTTTTTACTCTTGATGTCATTTGGGAAGTCAAAGTGGTCGACCAGAAAAGACACCTGGGCGCCCGAGGGCAGCTGGCGGTAAATGCTCAGGCTCTTGCCGGTGACGTTGTACAGGATGTTGCGATATAAATCCAGCACCAGCTTTTTCAAAGAATCATTGTTGGAGGCCAGCGAGTGAGCCTTGGAGCGTTTTGCGCCGTCATCCGGATTATAGGTTTCGTTCTTGACCATAAAGCGCTGGATATTGCGCCAGTAGTTGTAAAAGCCTTCGAGAAAATCCAGCATGATGGCGGTGTACTCATCCACACCGTACTGAATATCAAAATAGCCGCTGCGCATGACGTCTTTTAAAGACTTCATATTGAGCAGGGTCACAAAATCCCGGAATTTTTCCAAATCAAAGGATTTGTTTTCATCACGAAAAGGGATGACCGCCTTCAATTTTCTTGAATGCCGGATTTCCAGCTCATTTACAAAAGTGGTAATCATTTTTCCAAAGGTTTTAGACTGTAAAACCCGGCTGACATTCGTAAACTTCAAATCGCCATTGATCACAATACTGCGATGTACATTCATATTTTCCATAAATAACTTCCTTTCTCCTATCCTTTTACGATCTCAACCAGCTCCATCATGTGGTCCACCACAGCGATGGCGCCAGCATTCAGCAGCTCTTCACGGGTGCCGTTGCCAAAGGCCACGCCTGCCGCGTCAATTCCGCAGGCCTGGGCGCCCTCAATATCATAATAGCGGTCCCCCACCATAAGCACACCGGCTTTTTTCTCAGGCGTATGATAACCGTAATCCTCTAAAAAGGCGTTGATGATCTCAATCTTATTGGTCCGCGTGCCGGCCGTATCGGGGCCGTATACATGATCCTCATCAATATTGACCCCAGATTTTCCCACGATCTTCCGTGCTGTAAGCTCGTCCTTGTTGGTGCAGATGCCGACAGCGCAGCCTAACCTCCGCAGCTCATCCACGGCTTCGGCGGCTCCGTCAAAAAACGGATCTCTATACATACGTCCATGGGTCACATACTCTTCTTGGTAGTAGTCATTGCCCCGCCAGCCGTCCTCCTCGCTGTAGCCATAATGCTGAATAAAAACCTGAGCGATGGGCGGGCCCACCAGCGGCTCAACATCTTCGATCTTCGGGTTAGGATGGCCCAGCTTTTCCAGCGCATATTCTAAGGAGCGCCAGACCCCCTCCTTAGAATTCAGCAATGTGCCGTCCAGGTCAAACAATACGCAATGATACTTCATGAACACCCTCCTTCAATTGTCCCATTGGGATGAAAATAATCCCATCAGGAACCCTCTTCTCAATATGACTGTCTTTCATTATAATACAAATGTCTCTCAAATAAAAGCTTTTCTTGGCTGCAAAAGGTTTTCAGCTTTGTTTTTTCTCAAATTACCCGTGCAGTCCATTGCTTTTTGTACTATAATGTTATGCAGGAATGAATCCATTTTCACCATTTATGCTATAAAAGGACAAGGATACAGAAAGGAAGCACAACATGCAGCAGATTTACGACAATATTTTAGAGACCATCGGACGCACCCCCATGGTGCGCCTCAACCATTTAAGCCCAAACCCAGGAGTGGAAATCGTCGCCAAGGTAGAGGGGTTCAACCCCACAGGCAGCATCAAGGACCGCATTGCCCTCAAGATGATTGAGCAGGCCGAGGAGGAAGGAACGCTGACAAAGGATAAAACCATCATCGAACCCACCTCTGGCAACACCGGTATCGGCCTGGCCATGATCGGGGCTGTCAAGGGCTATGATGTGGAAATCGTGATGAGCGAGGCCGTTTCCATCGAGCGGCGCAAGATGATTCAGGCTTTTGGAGCCAAGGTCACCCTGACCGCCCCGGACAAAGGTACTGACGGCGCGATCTGCCGGGTAAGGGAGCTGCTCGCGGAAAATCCAGACAAATATTTTAACCCGAACCAGTTCAGCAACGAATACAACAAGCTGGCACACTACACTACCACCGCCGAAGAAATTTGGGAACAGACCGACGGAAAGGTCACCCACATGGTTTCATCGCTTGGAACCTCAGGTACCATCATGGGCATCGGTATGGGCCTTAAAAGCCATAACCCGGATGTTCAGATCGTGGAGGCCCACCCCGTAAAGGGCCATTACATCCAAGGGCTTAAAAACATGGAAGAAGCCATTGTTCCCGCCATTTATGACCCGGATAAAATCGACACCCACATCATGGTTGAGTCTGAGATCGCCTTTGATTACGCCAGACAGATTGTGATGAAGGAAGGCATCTTTGTGGGCATGAGCAGCGGCGCGGCACTGTACGCGGCCTGCGAAGTCGCAAAGACGCTCGATTCAGGGCTGATTGTCGTCATCTTCCCGGACCGGGGAGAAAAATACTTAAGTACGGATTTATTTAAGCTGTAAGCCGTCTGATTTTCTTTTAGGCTCAGCCGAAATGTGGTATAATAATAAGAAACTAAACGCAGGAGGTTTACAATGATCGCAATCATTATAGTCATTGCCATTATCGTCATTCTTGCCCTTGTTGTAATGGGCAGCTACAATGGCCTTGTCAAAACAAAAAACCAGGCGGAGGAAGCATTTTCCACCATGGACGTGTATATGAAAAAACGGTACGACCTGATCCCCAATCTGGTGGAAACCGTCAAAGGTTACGCAAGCCATGAATCCCAGACACTGGAAAAGGTAACTGCGGCCCGCAACGCCGCCATGACCGCTTCATCCATTGATGAAAAGCTAAAAAACGAAAACGCACTGACTGGCACCTTGAAAAGTCTGTTCGCCGTTGCTGAATCCTATCCGGATCTCAAGGCCAACACCAACTTCATGGACCTGCAGCGTCAGCTTCAGACCATTGAAGAAGACATTGCCAATTCACGGAAATATTACAACGCTTCCGTGAAAAACCTGAACAACAAAATTGAAATGTTCCCGAGCAGCATCATTGCAGGCATGTTCCATTTTGAAAAGAAACCTTATTTTGAAGTGTCTTCTCAGGAAGAGCGCGAAAACGTGAAAGTACAATTTTAAATCTACGGACAATTAAGCTTGGAGAATTGAGAATTAAAAGAACAAAAGCTTTAATTCTCCATTCTCCTTTTTACATTCTTTTAAGGAGGTGCACCTATGAAAAAGAAACTACCTGTACTGGCGGCGCTTCTTCTGCTGCTGGCGCTTGTGTTCCCAGGAGCTAGTCTGGCCAGAGAATACTTTACCATAGACAGCTATGATGTGACCATGAACGTACAGGAAAACCACGCCTACGATGTCAACGAGAAAATCAACGTTACCTTCAGCCAGCCACGGCACGGGCTCTACCGCTATATTCCCTACAGCGGAAGCTATTACCGTGATATCGACGGCAAACCGACTGAGACATCTTACAACGCCCGAGTCTCTGACATCAAGGTTCCAGGCTACAACTTTGACATCGATTCCGAAAACGGCAGCAAAGTTATTAAAATCGGCGATGAAGATGAATATGTGGATGGCAGCCAGACCTATGATATTTCTTATACCTGGGACCCTGGGGATGACCATATTAGCCAGTTTGACGATGTTTACTTCAATATCATTCCTGCAAAATGGGATACCACCATTGACAGCGCAAGCTTTACTGTTAATATGCCCAAGGAATTCGACCCCTCAAACCTTGAGTTCATTGTGGGTGGCTATGGCAGCACTGATACTAACGCGGTAACCTACACCGTTGATGGCAATACCATTCACGGCACCCTTAATCGTCCACTGCAGGCCAATGAGGGCGTTACTCTCAATATCCGCCTGCCTCAGGGGTATTTTGTAGGTGCGCGTACTGGTAACGAATGGAATCCCATTGTCTATATTGTCTCCGGCTTGTGCCTGGCGCTCGCAGTTGTCCTATGGTTCCGTTTTGGCCGTGACCAGAAGCCACTGGAGCCCGTCATGTTCTACGCACCGGATAAGCTCACACCAGCCCAGGTTGGAACCATCATTGACGGCAAAACCGGCAATGAGGAAATCCTTTCCATGATCATGTATCTGGCGGATAAGGGCTATCTGACCATTGAGCAGACCAGCAAAAAGAACTTTAAATTTGAGAAGGTTCAGGAACTCCCGGCTGACGCTCTGAATTTTGAACGCACGGTTATGCGCGCCCTTTTTCCGAGCGGGCGTACTGTCTCCAGCATGAAGGATCTGGAGGATACCTTTTACGAGGATATGCAGGTGGCCAAAGCGGAGGTCGGCGGCTTTTTCGCGGAGCCCCAGAATAAGCTGTTCACTCCTGGCTCCAAGACAGCCCAGGCCTTTATTCACCTGGCCTGTTTCCTTCCTCTGTTCATTTTTGGCTGTGTTACCGGCTATCGGACCGAGGGCTACTTTGATGTGTTCATGGTGCTGATCATGGGCTGTCTGTTCGGGATTCTTCCCTTTGCGGGACTCAGCTTCCTGGCCCACACCATCGAAACCCGGCAGGGCATGACCACAGGCTCCTTTACCGGACGTGTGATCGCGGGTACCCTGATCTCCGCCGCCCTCCTGGTCATTGTGCTGGCCACAGGCACGGTCACCTTTGGCACGATTCTGATGCCGCTGGTGCCAGTGGCGGTATCTGTTATCACGGCGTTTCTGGGCGCCTTTGCCACCAAGCGGACACCACAGGGCAATAAATGGCTTGGCGAAACCCTTGGCTTTAAAAACTTTATCCAGACCGCAGAGCTGGACCGCATCAAAACCCTGGTGGATGAAAACCCCAACTATTTCTTTGATGTGCTCCCCTATGCCTATGTGCTGGGCGTCACGGACAAATGGGCCAAACGGTTTGAAAGCCTGGCCATCGAACCGCCGCATTGGTACAGAACCTATGATTCCTACAGTATGTTCAACACAATTTATTTCACCAACGCCCTCATGCACAGCATGAACGCTATCTCAACCAACATTACCGTTCCCCCGAACTCCGGTTCTGGCGGCTTCGGCGGCGGCGGTTTCACTGGCGGCGGCGGCTTCTCCGGCGGCGGCGGCGGTGGTGGCGGCGGCGGAAGCTGGTAAGAACCTTCTCCGCTCTCCAAAGGTTAAAAAACCCCCTGTGTCATTGCGTTTGCGCAGCGTCACGGGGGTTTTCTTAATTTGGGAAAATTTCCATCTTCCTGCTGCTCTTTTGATGTCAATAAAGGTGTATAATAAAGACACCAACACAAGGGGGAAGCAATCCATAATAAGGGGGATTTTACGATGAAAATCAAACGGATAGCCACAGTTTTTCTGCTTTTTACTTTCTGCCTGTTTTGGCTGGCAACCGCCGCGCTGGCGGCAGGAACAGAAAATGGAGAGGAGCAGGAGCTCCGGGTGCTCTTTACTCATGACCTCCACTCTTATATCCTGCCCTACGACGTGGCGGATGGAGCTGACGGCCGCACCACCATGGGCGGATACGCCCGGCTGGCAACCCTGATTAAGGAAAACCGGACCGATAACACTGTTGTGCTGGACGCGGGTGATTTTTCCATGGGCACTCTGTTCAACAGTATTTTTAAAACCCACGCGCCGGATTTATACCTGATGGGCGAGATGGGCTTTGACGCTACTACTATCGGGAACCATGAATTTGACTACGGTGCCGAGGGGCTGGCCGCCGCACTCCGCTCAGCCTCTAAAGCGCAGAAACGGCCAGCCATGCTCAACTCAAACATGGTCTTTGGCAATGATCCCGAATCAAAGGAGATCAAGAACGCCTTTGATGCCTATGGCAGCAGCGCCACAAAAATCATCGAGCGCGGCGGCCTGAAAATCGGGGTCTTTGGCATGCTCAGCCAGGTCGCCCAGGATTACACGGTCAATTACGCCCCTCTGAGCTTTGCCGATACTGCCGAAACCGCCCGGGACTGTGTGGACAGCCTGAAAGCACAGAACGCGGATGTCATTATCTGCCTGTCCCACGGCGGCACCAATCCGGATATTGAAAAGTCTGAAGACCAGCAGCTCGCAAAAGCCGTGCCCGATATTGATGTCATTGTCAGCGGACACACGCACACCACGCTGGATACGCCAATTACCGAGGGCAGCACCACCATTGTGGGCTGTGGCTGGCGCGGCGAGCACCTGGGTCTTCTGGACCTGAAACTTGAAGCTGACAACACCGTGAAGGTGGACAGCTACCAGCTGATTGAAAACAGTCGGGACGTGACCATGGATCCGGACATCGCATCGTCCATCAACACCAGCAAGGATGTTGTTCAGCAGGAATTTTTAACACCGCTCGGCAAGAGCTTTGACGCCACCGCGGCCGTCTCCGACCATAATTTCGCCACTGTGGATGATCTACTCGGGCACTTTGACAACTCCGATCTCGGCGATATTATCACCGACGCCTACCGCTACGGCGCTGCCCAGAACGGTGTGGACGCAGATATTTCCCTTGTCAACGCCGGCCTTGTCCGAGACACCATCTATAAAGGAAACCTGAGCGAATCAGGCGTTTATAATATCCTTTCGCTGGGCTCAGGCTCTGACGGGAGCGTCGGCTATTCACTGGTGGATTTTTATCTCTACGGCTCAGAGCTTAAGACATTGTGCCAGATTGACGTCTTCATGTATCCCATGATGCAGGAGGTTCAGTTCTCTTTTTCTGGTCTGCGCTACACCTACAATGACAGCCGTCTCCCGCTGGATAAGGTGACAGGGGTAGAAACCCAAAACGCTGACGGCGCCTGGACCCCCTTGGATGAGGACCGGCTGTACCGCGTGACCACCAGCCAGTATCTTGCCAACATGACCGGGCTCATTACTAAGATGTCCCATGGCATCATCACGCTGGCGCCCAGGGATAAGGATGGCAATCCGGTCTCAGACACCAATACACTGATTATCCATACACCAACCGGCACAGAAGCCAAGGAGTGGATCGCCCTGTCCGATTACATCCACTCCTTCCCGGTGGGCGAGAGCGGACTGCGGACCATTCCTGCCAGCTACAATATTGCCCGGGAAGTCAAAACGCCAGTGGATAAGACCCTCGTCACCTTCTTCGCAAACCCATCCTCCATCGCCCTGGCGGTTTACGGTATCATCGCCGGCCTTATTGTGTTGCTGATTGTCATTATTCTCCTTATACGCCGCCATCATATTAGAAAACACAGAGTCTGAGATTAAAAACGGAGAATTTTCAACCCGTATCACGGCGATACGGGTTCTCTTTTTCATCAGTACATATTGTGGATCACCTCGACTGCGCAGAGGAAATCTCTGATGTCGAGGACGGTGCCATCGTCCAGAGTCACCTTTCCGCTGAAGCAGCCAAACACCTGGTGCTGCACACTTCTGACGGCCAACAGGTTGATGTTGGCCTGACGGTCCATTCCGGGAATAAAGCTTCCCACGAAACGGCCATCATTTGAGGTCAGATACCAAGGCTCCATAAAAGCATAGCCGCCCTCATCGTTCCTGGGAATCATAAAGGTGACCTCGTCCAGCTTGTGGGCACGGTTGCGGTAAAAGACCATATTCTCGCTGGCACTGCTGCGGTCCGAAAAGCCATAGCCCAGGTTAAAGCCAAAGGGCTCGCCATCATGCCACCCGCTGCCCGTTCCCCAGTACCAGGTATTGTCATAGGTCCAGACGCCTCTTCCCCAGTCCAGCACACCCATGGCGCTGTCCGGCGTAAAACGGTGTTTTTCTTCTCCAAGTTTTACCCAGCCGCAGGCGGGCATACAGTTGATCTTCTGATTATAGTAAAAGGCCGTTGGCTTTTCAGCCCAGGGCGTCGCAATGCACATGGTATCCATATCCGGCTCGTAGAGCACAATATCCGCCTCCAATGCTTTCCCTTCCAAAAATTCAGGGAAACGGCAGTATATACGGCGTTTATTCTTCTCTGCCGTGTAGGACAACCGGATTTTGGGGTGCGTAACACCGCAGCTCCCTCTTCCCGAGCAGCAGCCTAACCCGTACTTTCCTCTTGGCAGCGGTTCCACAATGGTTTCGGTATGCTCTGTCCAATCCATATAATTCAGGAACGATACGCTGGCCATGCCCGCGTAGCCCAGATCCGACAGAGTAAAGGCCACGCCGGTCTGACCGTCACCGACCAGATAGTAATCCCATTCCTTGCGCCTGTACCAGGGCGCCGCAATACAATCACGGTTATAGTTCCACACCAGCTGCTTTGCCCAGCCCGGCTCTCCTATCCGCCCATTTGCGTTTAGCAAGGGCTGCTTCCTTGTCACTTCATGCTGTGTCCCCATGCCTGTCACCTCTTTTCTTGTAATCGACTTAATGATACACCACAAAACTTAAATCCAGGTTTTATCGTTATGGCCGGCGTCGCTTAATCAAACTAAAAGATCGGCGCAAAGTTGCACCGATCTTTTGATCTGTTTTTAATCTTTTTTTCGCTTTATCCCATAAATGACAGCGATGGCGGCCACTGCCAGACACAATCCTGACGCCATCATGACTGCGCGGTCCGGGCCGTTTTTCAAAAGCCCTGTCGACGGGCCATTTTTAACAGACGGTTGTGGTGTCGGGCCAGGTGTCGGGCCAGGCTTCGGGGTCGGGGACGGCGTTTCCACACCGATAACGACCGTCTTGGCCGGAGCGCTTGTATCCGCTTTGCTGTAAGGGGTTTCAAAAACCTGGTGCAGCTCCTTATTTACCTCGTCCGCTGCTCTTACCAGCAAACTGCCAGTGCTTAAGACCGTGTCCGCCGGCGTCCGGAATACAGCCTTGCCCGTAAGGCTGATCCGGTTTGCCTGGTAGGTCTTATCAAAACCAACAGCCACTTCAGAATCTCTCAGATACTGGCCCAATGCCAGCCCCTGGGTGGTGGTGGCGTTCACCTTGTTATCCGGGCCTGTCAGGTTAACCTTGAGGTGCTGAGCTCCAAGAGCAAAAGAGAAACTGTCCTTCTTCAACGAGTCGATGCTCGTATTGATGCTGGCGTCATCAACCGTCATAGTGTCATAGGCTATAACCCCCATGACGCTGCCATCCGCCCGCACATTCGCAGTCATATCTGAGCCATTTTTTAATGCCAGATTAGACGCTGTATTGTAGGCCAGAGCGTCAAGGCCATCCGGCATATTTATCTGAATATCCAACGCCGTATTGTCAAAAATATCAATTCCTTTTTTGTTGGTGCTGTTAATGCCCGAAATACTTCCCAGAGCCGTGCGGTCCGGGTTATCCCCCTTAGATGTCAGATTAATTTTAAGGCTGCTCCCAGCCGCGTACAGATGTTCCTGGCTTTCCTCACAGTTACCGGCTATTTCCAGCGCTGTGAGCGGCGCTAACCGCGTAGAGTCTTTCCCTACGTTGACTGTAATCTCCATGGCAGCTTGATTCATGAATAAGCCTCCCTGTATCCTCACCGCGGTAACCGAAGCAAAACCAGATCCCTCATCCTTTGGCGTAAGCTGCGCGATCAGGCTGCTGCCAGGCTCTAAAGACACGCTTCCCCCTACGTTTAGGGCGCTGTTGGTTCGATTGATATTCAGGGTTTTACCTGTTTTTAAGGTGAAATCATGGCACCGGATGCCTGTGCTCCACTCATCCGACGCTGTTCCCAATTCCATATTTGCGTCCATAATCAGATTACAGTTGGTTCCTCCGGTGCGGCCGCCCACATTAAAGCCAATTTCACCGCCCTTCAGGATCAGAGTATCACCCGTTACAGTGACGTCCGGCATATTATCCGAGGCAAAGTAAAGCATCGTGTTGACGCCATTGCCAACATCATCACTGTAATTAGTGGTCAGCGTATTTTTTCCAATGACTTTAATCGTCAAAGGTTTTGGCGTTTCTTCAAGATTGGTATAATTGAGACACCCCTGAAGATCTCCTACCAAAACAGGAACCTCCCGCTCTGCCAGATCGACATTATCCAGCGTAATAATAGTGCCATCCTCAGATAAGGACATGGCTCCACCGCCAAAATTCCTGGTCTGTCCCGGCGCTATGCCCTGCCCCGCTGCAATGACATAGTTTTTAATTTCCTCTACGTTATCTAAAGTCAGTGTTGCTTTATCGGATTCGTATATCTTTTCCGGATCGCTTTTATCCTTTACTAAACAGCGCACCTCCTGAGTGTTCATTGTAATGTTTGTGGCTGAGAATTTTAACACAGGTACTTTAGCGCCTTCACCCATATAATCACGCCAAAAACCTTCTCCATCCTGAAAATACTGCCATTGGTAGGTGTAATTTTCCGGATGGTCAACCCCTACTTCAAAAACGGCCTCATTTGGGATAGAAACCGAGATATCTGCCGGTTGTTTAATAATTGGCGAAGCAGCAGCGCTTTCCTCCGCGAAAACACCGGACGGCAGGGCCAGCAGCACGGCAAATATCAGGCTGAGAACCAAAAGCAATGGATTTTTAAAAATCAGCTTTTTCATTTTTTACTCCCTTCTGCTACAATATATTTACATATCATTATAACGAACCCGTATCCCAAAAAAGGACAACAAACAAGCCGCAAAATCTAAAATTAAGTTTTTATTCCCCAGTCCCCTACTGGCGCCTTTTTCTTACATAAACCACCACACCGATGATGATAGCCGCCGCGACGATCAGTCCTGCCGTCCAGTACAGTCCATTTCCGGCGCTCTGCAGGCCGGTGTTGGAGTTGTTATTGTGCGGGGTAGGTGTGGGGCCTGGGGTTGGGGCAGGCTTCACGGTAGGCGTTGGTGTTGGCTCTGGAGTTTCTGCTTTTTCGACGACAACTTCTGCCGCAGCTATGGTCTGTCCCTTGGGCAGAATGGTGCTGCCAGCCCAGGGTTCGGTAATACGTCCGACAACGCCACCGGCCGGGGTGGTGACTGCGTTTCCCTTTCCAATATTCAGAGTACTGTTTTCAAAGGCCAGCACAGCAATGCCGTCTTCTCCGGTGGTTGCAGCATGAACACGGCTGTCTCTGCTCAACGGGCTTATGTTGATATCATAGTAGCTGTAAATACCCAAGTCATTGGCTGTGGCGTTGACAGTGGCATCGCCGATGTTCAGGGTTCCGTTGGCGTATATGCTGCCCGCGTAAGCCTTTGGTGCGCGGGATTTATCCACACTGACGGCTTTGGCATTGACAATACAGCTGTCTCCAATGGTGACCGCACCAAATTCGGGCCGCCCCTCTTGGCCGGCGCTAAACAGTCCGTCTGCGTTAAGTCTGGCTTTCGGGTCAATGCTGAAACCGCTTCCCACCTGGACGTGGCTGTTTAGATCAAGTTGGCTGGCGCCGGAAAAGGCGGCGCTGCCTGTTGTAAACAAAGCGGTGCTGGCCTGCGGGGCATCATTTTCATCTGGCTCAGGAATATCCGCGTTGATCAATGCTCCAGCCCCGATGTCCAGCTGGCTCTTATTTTCAACGGTGAGGCCTGTCACCAGCTCATTATAAAACGGATTTTGCGCTACCGCCATTCCCATAGCATCCGCATACGGTTGGAGGCACTCTGCCTGAGCGTCAATACTCACGTCCGCTGCCCCTGTCTTCCCAATACTGGCATAAAAGGTATGGATCCCCCGGGCCAGCAGGCCTGTTTTTACCTTAATATCAAGACTGGCGCCTTTGTCAATATAACAGTCCGCCTGAGGCTTTTGCGCCATATAGCCTGAAGCCATAAGACCCACACCCAGCCGGCATCCGCTGATGTCCAGCTTCAGGCTGGCGTCGCTCAGGTTTAAAGCCGGCGACTGAAGGCCCACCAGGTAGCATAAAGCATCCTCATTATCTTTTTCTACCGGGTTAGAGGCTCTAACCGTAACATCCGCGTTATTGACAATGCTGATCACGCCGTCGGCATGGGTGCTGTTAACCTGGGGGACCCCCTGGAGACTTTTATCGAGATGGGCGCCGCCGCGCGTTCCATTGATCTGCTCGATGAGCGCCGCATCACCGCCGGTCTCTGGCGGACTGTGGGGATTTGCCCGGTCAAGGTAAACGGCAGCGTTGTCAATAGTCAGATCGCCGCCGACAGTGACGCACTGGTTGTTTCCATACACACTCAAGCTGCCTCCGTCCACAGTGCAGTTGCCGTATATGACGGCCAGGCCGACGCCGGCCCGTTTTTCATCACTTCCGATGGTAACCTGTCCGCTGTGCTGTGTGTAGCCATTATGGCATTGCATTGCATAGGATTCATTGGGAGATTCTGCAGATGCGCTGGGCACAAGGGTCAGCGCGCCGGTCCCGTTCATGACCAGGGAGTCTGTGTCGATGATCTGCACGTTCTCCTTGGTGGTATCTGCCTGAGCCATGAGGCTTCCCTCTCCGGTGAGGGTCAGCGCGCCGCCGCAGTAGATGGCTTTTTTATCGTCTCTGTCAGGAACCAGTCTGTTTTCCCCAGTCAGTTTAACGGTAAGCGCCTTATCGGACAGAATGACGGCTACGATGCTGTCATCCCCGGTTACTGTAAGGTTAGCACCGCTCAAGGTAAGAACATTGGCAGCCTTGTCATAGCTCCAGCCCTCTCCCGAGGGCGTCTCATTGGCATTGACCCCTCCCACATACAATCGGCTTTCCTCGGCCCGGGCGCTGTGGGGCGCCCACATTCCCATAAAAAGCAATAGGGACAGAACCATCATAAATGTGATTCCCATCTGAATTTTCTGTGTTTTCATATACACTCCTTTCAACCGCTTTTACCGCGGTTCACTCACTGTTTCACGAGGTCACCGAGCTTCCGACGAAGCTCCGGGTGTTTTCTTTCATAAGAAACCTCCTGTTATAATGATTATACCGGACAAAGAACAACAAAAGGACAACAAGCACGTCCTATAGGTAAAAAATAATGACATTCTGGTTTAAAACGTAATTCTCGCAAAAATACATTTCTGAAAATTTAAGGCTTTAAAAAAATGCTTCACTCTATTGCCCGTGGCTTTCTCTGGTACCTGCCATCAAACCAGTCCCCGGATTTGCAGCTTATTTGGACGGATTTACGGGTTTTACCGGTTCATCCTTGGCCTTAATTTTATAAGAGATCTACACAGACTGTACTGATCCTTTTTTTAAATCTTTTTCTTAATCGTCAATATCAGTATTCTGTTATTAATAAGACTATGTCTTAAAGAAAAAACTGGCTCTAATCAGACGACTTTTTAATTGTCTGAGACCGGCACAATATTGTGCCGGTCTCTTTGTTTCATTAAATTTTGCGTTTTTTCTTCAGATAGACCGCCAGTCCAAAGGCTGCCATAAGCATCAAAAGAATGCTTATAAGCACAGCCCAGTTCTGGGTGGTAAGACCTGTTCCCGGCCCGTCTGGTTTTTGAGGATCTGTCTTTTTCTGAAACTGCACTTCCACGGTGTGGTTTCTGTCCACCTTATTAAAGGTGTAGCTGTCTGCCGTACTGCCCGTGTCCTGCCCGTCTACTTTCCAGTTTTTGACCACATACCCCTCTTTGGGAACCGCCTTAAAGGCCATATCGCTGCCTGGAGTTACATTTATTTTTCCTGCCGGTTCGATACTGCCTCCGTTCCCCGCGCTGGCCTCAATGGTAAACTGCGTATCCGGCAGAGCCGTATACCTGGCGTAAAGAGTATAATCCGTCTGGAATACCGTTTCCGGCGTTACCTGGCTGCCTTCTTCGATATTATCAAACCAGCCGTCAAAAAGGTAGCCTGTCTTTTCGGCTGTTGGCAGCTCGCCGGTTATTTTTCCGCCCTCATCCGTCTGGAGGGTGGCCGTACCACAGTCTCCGCCTCTGGCGTCAAGCCACAGAGTATGACCCACATCCGGTACAAAGACTGCCATGAGCCGGATTTCCCGATCCACCGCAAAGGTATAGGAAGCCTCTCCGCTCAGAGCGGCTCCGGTCGTGCCTTCTGTGTCCAGCTCGACCCACTCCTTAAAGCGATAACCCGGATAAGCCGTGGCCTCAACGGTGATTTCCTGTCCATGACGGGCCATATAGCTTTTCTTTAAGAGCGCATCGATATCGTTGGCGTCCGAGGCGTCCACCAGCCCTTTATCGGCTCCGCCGGCTTCTCGATCTGGAATCAGCACAACCTTATGAAGACTGCCGATCTCCTCAAAGACCGCTGTCAGGCTCACACCCTCATCGCCAACCTTAAAGCTGTAGGAAGCCGCATCGCTCACGGTATTACCCGCTTCATCGATCCATTTAACAAAGCGATAGCCCTCCCTGGCCTCTGCCTTCACCGTTGCGGTTTCTCCCGCAATGTAATAGCCGTCGCCTTCAAGGCTACCATAGGTCTCGTCATTGGCTCTGGTGGCAACCATCATGGGCACCGGAAAGCCAGGATTTTCTATCTTGATTTCTGTCACAAAGGGGCCGATGTCTTCCATATTGGCTGCAGTGATCTCAATAAGAATCTCCTGGGTTTCATCCATTTTCCAGCACTCATCCAGCGGTATCTGGAAGTTATAACTACATTCTGTATAATCCTCACCATAAGCCTCGCTGAGCTCACCGATATTATAAGTGTAATCCGGCTTTTTCTCCTGTTTCTGGCCGCTTTTCAGTTTATAAACATTAACTTTGGCGTCCTCAACGGGCACCATGGACTCATTGCTGATATTGATGGCCCCATAGTACCTGCCATCGATTATGGCCGGCGCGGCCTCAATGAGAACAGCAGGCTTGTCATATGGCCCGGTCGAGGCAATATCACCCTCAGCCACTGGGTTGTCCAGTATCGTACCGCTTTCCAGTTCCGTTATCTCACCGTTTTCTGCCACCGCGGACATAGGGTGAACACTGATCTTCGTTACCTTGGCAAACAGGGTCTCACTGCCTGGCTGCCAGCTTTGGTGCGGCTTAAAAGTCATCTTTACACTGTTGCCTTCGCCAGGATAAAGTCTCTTCTCAACCTTTTGTTCACAAAGAACATTATTCTGTTTGTCTGTAATCTGTACCGTCACATCATCCAAAACGCGCACGCCGTTGTTTTCATACTTCACCGTTGCCGTCAGACTGCCCTGGGATTTCTTGATATAAGGCTCATCCGTACCGATGGCCGTGGCCTTGGCCGATGCGCTGAGTCCTTCATTCCAGCGGTACAGCGTGCAGGCCTCTATCACTTCGCCCGGCTCGTAAGAACCATCATTTCTCATAGTTCCTTCTTTAATCACCTTGCTCTCAGTATCCGCCGTGTATAAAAGCCGCAGTCCGGAATTGGGAGCGTCTGGATGATCTTTGTGATAGTAGTACATCCCGGTCACGTTGGCAATGTTCCGATTTGCTAGACGGGTGGTTCTGGGGCCATGGATTTTGACATGATGACCAATGCTGTCATCCGGCGCCAGATCATACACATGAATGAGACTGTCCGTAACATCTTTGCCGTTTTCGGTTCGGATTTCCTTGGTGACTGTGACCAGCTTAGCCACATCTAGGCTGTTATTCAAATAAATATCATAAACCTGCGTATTCTTAGGCAGTTGGAAAGGATTATTCCCGGTATCCTCTACCGGATACACCTGGCCATACTGGTTAATCACCTTAAGCATCCCGTCTACATTTACATAGGTTCCGCCTTTCACCACATTGCCCAGTGAAGGCCCCACAAATATATTGGTGATACTCTGACCCGAGAAATATTGCTTTTCAGGCTTTTGTGATCTATGATTGGCCATAGAGTACACATCGTATGGCGCGCCATTCCCATCGGTTTTACGCTCCACAAAGCTCATGTTCAAAGAAACCTCATTATACCAGTCTTGCAGGCTTTTATTCTCGGTCCCAAGCTGGAGACTGATATAGTTTCGTCTGCCCGGATAAGGCGTCACCGTAAGCTTGCCGTTACCCGCCATATAATTGTCTGCTGTATACAGCGCGATATTCTTGTGCTGCTGGGCGTCCTCCATGCTGTCGGCCTCCAGCCAGCCTGCTATCAGCCTGTTTTCATAGCTGTAGACCGTAGGGCTGTGCTTGTAAGTGCCGTTTTTATCGTCACGCACAACTTCGTTCATGAGTATCTTATTATTGGTCAGATCCAGCTGAACAACTCGGCTGATCGTATGCTTTGCACAGTCCTTATCGCTGTAACCATAACCCCGGTAGCCGCTGATAATGTTGAGGGCCGTCAAGTGCTTGCCACTGCCTTCCTGCTGATGGGTGTAGGCCGCGAAGTCATAGTCATAATAGTAATTGCCAAAATAAGGGATCTGATAAAACTGATTCTCAAACCCATTGCCGTCTTCTTTTTCTTTCTGGTAAACCAACGCCGGATACGTGTAGCCCAAAAAGCTGTACTTAACCAGCACAATACGGAAAGCATAGGTTTTTCCATCCTGGTCAATATACGCCAGGCGGGAGTTTCCGCTGGTGGCATCGGCGGCTTTAAAGCCCGTGCCGTCCGCGCCATCGCTAAGGCCGTTAATGTTTTCCGGTGTAGCGTCTTCTTCAGACACCTGCTTATCGGCCTTGATCTCCGTTGGTGACAAGGTGCCGTCGGCCGATGCCGCGGGCAGGTTGTCGGCAACAGCTTCCTCCTGGCCTTCAAATTTAATCTGGTAAACCCGGGTCGTCTCCTCCATGGCTTTTTCGAGGGCGGTTTCCTTATCCTTGAGGTGCCAGCTGTCATAAACCGTCCAGGTTTTTCCCAGAAAGTCCTTATGGTACTTAAAGAACAGCGCCACCGCCGTCACCCCTACATTATAGCCCAGATCCACCGTTGCCCTGGGGTACATCTTATTCTTGGGGCGGTCGGTTTCATTTAACCTGAAATCCAGTGTTCCTTTGGCTAGTATGCCACCATCGGCCTCAATACAGAACAGACCATGGAGGCCAACGCCGGCGTATACCCCCAGCCCCAGCGCCAGATCAATGGTATCGAGGAGACCAGCGTTACTCATAGTCGCCGTATTGATAAAATCCTTGGGCTTAAAGCGGATGCCCACACCGCCGCTGGCCGACAGACTGGCCGAGGCGTTAAAGCCCGCATAAACCGATGGCGGGATAATGGCATAGAAGGTCATGCCGTATTTTCCTTCCAGCGCCACCATCATGGAAGTACTCAGAGTAATATAACCCGTTTTACAGTCATAGCTTCCGCTGCCCATGGCCATAAAGTTGACCTTGACGCTGTGGGATCCGTCGATGGGGAACCTCGATTCGCTGTCCCCGGTCATTAACCCCTTGCCCTCGCTGAAAGCTTTCATCTTGGCATTAAAGGCGTTCTGAACCTTATCCCGGATCGTTTTCGCCTTTTCCTGTTTACGCGGGATAAAATCACTGGTAAGAAATTCTTTTTGATCAATAATCGTCTCAATATCTGCTTTATAGCTGAAAATGGCCGTTCCGTCAAGACCGATGATCAGCGTTATAGGCAGTTTTAAAAAGTCGACGTCCAGTTTAGAATTCCCAATAGCAGGGACACTTTTAGGAATGGTAAAGCTTCCTCCAGCGCCCACAATACTAAATTTAATATTATTCCAGGTAGCCTTCTCAACAACCGCATCCTTGACCTTCATATTAATTTCCACTGGTTTGATTGTTGCATGCGTTTCCTCAATTGTCAATACGTCCTTAGCCTTAAGCACCGTATCAGGATCTAAAAGTTTTTCCGCCCAACGTTTGGTGTAAGTAAACTGAATGGTTTTTTCACCTAGCTCCGTCTTGCTGCTTTCCTTAAACTCCCGATCACCGCTGGACGGGTTTTTGGCTTTAATGCGCAAATCTTGCATCCGAAGATGATTCATACTGCCGCCGGATAAAAGCACTGTCAGGTTTAAATCTCTGGTTGTGTTAGGCGTCAGCGAAATGGTGTTGGGTTTGTTTATCAGATCGGAGCCTTCCAGATCCGCGCAGCGGACATACACATCCTTTGCATTGGTGGGCGTAAGCTTATGTATGAGGATACTCCCTCCGTCCAGATCTGCGTCCAGCTGTGTCAGTACCCGATAGCCGTCCTTTTCAATATTTAAAAAGCCCGACCGGGTACCCGCCATATCCGTAATAATGGCAAAGCCATCCTTTCCGTTAGATGTTCCCGTCACTGCGTTTTTGGTAACATCCCGGTTATCCTTATCCTTAAATTTAAGGGTGACGGCCGCGCCGTTAATGCCCTTGCCATTCTGGTCCGTTACACGTATTACCACTGTGCGGTCATCGACGATGATAATATCCTGGGAGGGATCTCCCGTTGGCGATTCCGACACCATTTTAAACAGCCCGGTAGGCGTGTCCACCCCTAGCTTCGCAAGCTCTTCGGGGCTTTTCAGCTTCTCGGCCACCGTCCGGCTGAACCCATCGGCTTCATTCACAGCAGCTGTGAGAGCATCGCCGGCAATAACGTCGGTTTCATAGTAACGCTTAAGCGACTCTGTTTTGTCCTCTTCCATAATGGAGGTAAAAGGAGTCGCGTCGCTTCGGGGCGTGATCTTATAAGCGGAGAGATCTGTGCCGACAAAGGTACCCTTGTACTCCATATTTTCGTTGCCCTCAGCAGCTGCTGCCGCTTCGGCGTCATAACGAATGTTCGGCTCCGGAAGGTCGGGCGCAACCGTGATGTCGTTTCCATTTTCAGTTACTTCCACATCCATAGTCTCGCCGCCCATAAGATCCACCGGCTGGTTTTTATCCTCCTCCGCCTTATCCTGATCCGGGCCCACTTCCTGATTCGGGCTTTCCCCATTATTTGAGATTGTCGCCTGACCGTTTTGCCCTATTGTAATGGTATCCCCCTGAGTAATGTCTGCCAGCCCATTCTTAGTATCCAACTGAATGGACTGGGGCAAAATCGTTCCGGGGCTGCCCGGAGCCGATTGGCTGGCTTTCAATGGTGGACCACTGTCCATCGCCTGAGCAAAAACTTGCGCGCAGGTACCAAATGGCATCAAAAAAGCCAGGAACATACACAACAGTCTTCCTAAAAATCTTATTTTTATTTTTCATCTTTCCTCTCCTTACAATTTTCCTTAGTCTATATGATAACATTCGTAGTTCCTCAAAAAAACCACAAATCAGGACTCTGATTCCATGTTTTACTAATTTTTTTAATACATAAAAACAGCGCCCCTGGTTCAAATATGAACCAGAGGCTTCGCTTCGACGGACTGGTTTTTATATTCCAAGCGCAGGGTATAGCTTCCGACATTCAGTCTATCCAGATAACTTACCTTTAATTTCAGTAAGGCGCTCCCGGATTTCAGGCTATAGTTGAACGGATCCACAAGCTTGCCATCTATAACAATGACAGAGCAAACCGATATTGGGATGTCTTTAAACCTGGCCCGACGATAATGTCACGATCTGGCATTTCAAAAGTAGTTACTGCTTTGGCGACGTCGGCAAAGGTCGTATCGATTCCATCGCGCAATCATCCTTTTCCGCCTGTAAATTTTTTTGGTGTGATCTGACTATTATAACAGGACGACCTCAAAGCATGGATATTTTGACATTTTTTGAATGAAATTTTTTATTCGGTTTTGAGTGAAAAACATGGTATAATCAATGTAAATAAATTACGAGGAGGTTCTTTGCCATGCACATACTGGCCACAGACGATGAAGCTTTATCGCTGGACAGCCTGACCGTTACTTTACAGAAAGCTTTCCCCCACGCCGAGGTGCACAGCTTTCAGCAACCTCGAAAGGCCCTTGATTTTGTACGATCCCTTTGCCAGCGCCAAAACACCTCCCTTGATTTCGCCTTTCTGGATGTGGAAATGCCTGGGATGACGGGCATTGAGCTGGCCGCCGAGCTCAAAAAGCTCTGTCCCGATGTGGGGATCTTTTTTGTGACTGGTTTTGCCGATTACGCCTACGAGGCTTACCGTGTCCATGCCAGGGGCTATATCCTGAAACCGGTCACAGGGGAGCTCATCGAGGAGGAAATGGCTCATCTTGCCACCACGCCGCCCTCTGATCCGTTCCATACCCGCCGGGTCCGTCTTCGGACCTTTGGCACCTTCGACGCCTTCATGGGGGCGAAGCCCATCGCCTTTTCCCGCACTCGGGCCAAGGAGCTCCTGGCCTATCTGGCAGACCGCCAGGGCAGTGGCGTTACCCTGGCCGATATCTGCTCGGCGCTCTTTGAAGATGAGAGCGGCAGCAAGACCAGTAAAAAATACGTTCAGAACCTCATCTCAAGCCTGAAGCAGGGGCTGGAAGCCGTGGGCGCCGGGGATATCCTTATTAAAAAATGGAACTACCTGGCCCTGGATACCCAAAAGGTGGACTGCGACTATTACCGGTTTCTGGAAGGCGACATTGACGCCATCAACGCTTTTCACGGTGAGTATATGTCGAATTACAGCTGGGCAGAGTTTACCGTCGGCTACCTGAACCGGGCGAAAAGCAAAAAATAAAAGACCGGCACAAAACCATGCCGGTCTTTTTTGTTCTAAATCATCTTTTAATCGTCAATATCAATGTCCTGTTTTACAATTTCTCCGGTGGCGGCGTCAATGTCGTAATCATATTCTTTTCCGCCATATTTAAAATTGACTTCGTAGACATGCCGGCCGTTCTCGGTTCCCTGCTCTACCTTTAACGCCCAGGCATCGGTTTCGGCAATGCCTGCCTGCTGTAAAGCGATGGCCTTGGCCTGTTCGGGTGAAATGGCCGCCGCGTTATTATTGGGGGCTGTCGTCTGAGTGGTTGCGGTTGGGGTGGCGGTCGGGGTGGCAGTCGGGGTAGCGGTTGGGGCGGGAGAAGCGGTTCCTCCGCAGCCTGCCAGGAACATTACGGTCATTCCCAGCATCAGTGTGAATACAATTGTTTTTTTCATTGGTTGCTCCCTTCTTTCTTTACTTGTTATGTGTATTATATCACCTCATGTTCCACAAATCATCCTCAAACCTCCATCAAAAATTAAGGTTCTCATCAGACTTCCACATGCGCTTTCAGCACTTTGCCGTTTTTCACGATTACCCCAGTGATAGCCGCGGTCCCATCGGTGGTGACGCCGCCGATGGTCTTTAATTTTTTCTTGATCTTGCCGCCGACTTCGCCGTAGTTCAGGTTCATCTTAAGCTCGTTTTTAATCGCGGTTCGTTCATAAGCCATCTGTATCTCTCCTTTCGTTTTGATGTTCTCAGTATAGTATCATAAAACCGTCCTTTATAAGGACAGTACAAAATGCCTGGTTTGACCGGTGCGTTTCGGGCCCAAGCCGTCCATGCAGGAAGTGATCCGCTCCCGGGTATAGGGGCTCGCGTCTTTCCGTGGAAGCACTCGGATAGGCTTCAGGCCTGGTACAAAGAGGGTGAGGGCATCTCGCTATAAACTGCCTTAAAGGCCCAACGTTTACCGGGGTTTTGGGAGAATTTTTATCTTATGTCTGCATTTGTTGGTCTTTTGTGGATCTCCGTCCTGTAAAATAGTATTATACTAAGTAAACAAAGGATAAAGCATATGTATGTACTAGCAACAGATGATGAGCAGCAGTCGCTGGAACGGCTGATACACATCTTAAAGGAGTTTCTCCCAACGGCAGATATCCATGGGTTTAAAAGTTCTAAAGAAGCTTTGAGCTTTGCGGAAAAATGGATCTGGGAATCGGGCAAACGGCTGGACCTGGCTTTTATGGCGATTAAAATGTCGGCCATGTCTGGCCTTGAGCTGGCCTCAAAACTAAAAAAACTCTGTCCCGAGGTGCGTATTGTCTTCGTAACCCATTACCGGGATTACGCTTATGATGCTTTCCAGATCCATGCCCAGGGTTATCTCTTAAAGCCTGTAACCCGACAGGCCATCGAAAATGAGCTTTTACATCTCCATGTTCTTCCTTTAAGCCAGAAGTCTGATCCTTTTAAAAAACGTGTCACCCTTCACACTTTTGGTACCTTTGACGCTTTTGTGGATCAGAAGCCCCTTGTTTTTTCGCGTACCCGGGCTAAAGAGCTGCTCGCCTATCTGGCGGACCGCCAGGGAAATGGGGTGACCATTTCGGATATATGCGCTGTTCTCTTTGAGGACCGGTCAGGTACCAAGTCCAATAAAAAGCATGTCCAGAACATTATCGCGAGCCTGAGAGCTGCCCTTGAGAAGGCCGGCGTCGATGATATTCTCATCAAACGCTGGAACTATCTTGCTCTGGATACCCAAAAGGTGGACTGTGACTATTACCGTTTTCTGGAGGGAGACCTTGACGCCATCAAGTCCTTCCAGGGGGAGTATATGAGCAATTTTAGCTGGGCTGAGTTTACTTCTGCCTTTTTAAACCAACAGAGTGGCATAAAAAAGAAAGGTTCCTGAAATTATAAAAGCCCATGACGTCATCACACATCATGGACTTTTTTATTATTTATTTCTGGGAGTGGTATCTCAAAAGCAATGCCTTTTTCGGGATACTGCCGGCGCGCCAGTTCCTCGGCGCTAATGGCGTTCAGTCGATTCAAATCAATGGCTTTAACCAACTAAGTAAATAAAAACAGTAAAAATATGTTCCTGATATCTGATTTCTTGTTCTTTATTCAGAAAAGCACTATTCCTCTTCTCCATTTTCTTGCTCCTTATTCTGCCGTTTTAAAATATAGCTTTTCAACTCGACTTGCTTCAGCCGAATATTCTGAAAGTAATCCCCCATCAAAATTCCTGCAACCAGAAATACGCCACAAGTCACCATATCCGCAATCAAAAGCGCGCTGGACTTCACCAAAATATCAAACACCATATTAATGAGATAACAGGCAGCTGTAAAAATCAAAATCCTCCAGGACTCATCCATAATGGTCAGAGGGATGAGCAGGAAAACACCAATAATGGCTGTAGCGGGCAGCAGCGGTGATTCTACAATATTGAGATAAATACAACCAACTACCATTACACTCCAGAACAGGTACATACCGAGCAATACATTCCGCCTTTTTCCGAAGATAAAATAAATCATGGCTCCCGTCAGATACCAGACCACATAAACAGGTAAAAGCTTTCGAAATTCATCGGAAACCAGGCATATTACCAAAAGGAGACCGAAAACTGCCTGGGCTATGATTACGAGTCTTGTAAACATATTCCGGTTTGCAAGGGTTATTGCCTTTTTATTCCCAGACAGCGTTTTATTCCGCCACCTCTGCTCATTCTGCCATCTGCCCATTTTTTCTTTTGCTATTTTGTTAATCATTTCTCATCCTTTCCAGACGGGTTTATTTATCTTTTGCTTATTGCAGGCAAAAATGACCTGATCTAATGTATTTTGAAGAAAAGACTCCCAGGATGGTTTTGGTCAGCCACGGCCAGAAACATCAGGGCTGTCGCCTTGTTTTGATTGTAGGTATCGCTGCTTTATAAGTCACAATAACCTTTTAGCTGCCCGGGATTCGATTGTAGCTGAGAGCAATATCGGCTGCTGTCCGTTAAAAGGCAGCAAATTATTTCTTATAAAACGATTATACACCTCAAGTACTACAAAATTCTCACAAGCTTAAACATTTTATTTGAAATTTTATTACTTAGCCTATACGGCTTAAAAATAGCCACAGGTGCATCTGGGCCAGATAATGAGCTCTGTCATCCGGAATCGCTCAGTACACATACCACAATGGTGGGTTCACATATCCAAATCTCATTTTCATTTACTGGAGGAAAGCTGTCTAAATTATGATATAAAAACCCCTCTTTTCTATTTTTCACAAAAAGAGGGGAATAGGACTTTCCCAGTATGGTTGATTCATATGGATGCTGGGACCATTATTTCATTTTTATCAGATGGCTGCTGCTGCCCTTATTTCTTTTTACTTTGAGGATAGAAGAAATGACGGGCAGGATGATGCCCAGCCTCCTGGCCCATATTTCCCGGAGGCAGTTTATGCGTAAAGCCTTTGTATGGATGAGGTTGTTTAGAAGGCCTTATCTGACTGACAGCAGCAGCCGTGAAACAGATATTGCAAAGGCAGCCTTTATGTTCTCATACCTTTGCTGAATCAGCTTCTTCTGATCACTTTAATTATAACAAGGCAAGCTCCACAAAAGCGCCACAAATATCTAATTTTCTTAAAAAATTTTTAAATATTGCAGTGAGACAAACATGCCGAACTTTTCTCTCTTCTACTATACTTTTGGTGTCCTTTTGTTGTTGTTCATCCTGTAAAATAATACTATCATATTGATAGAAGGTGAAATTTATGCATGTATTAGCAATTGACGATGAAAGACTAGCGCTTGAAAACCTTATTTTTTCGTTAAAAGAGGCCCTGCCCGATGCCACAATTCATAGTTTTATAACGCCCGAAAGCGCTCTTGAATTTACTCAAAATTTATATAAGGAATCAAACCAGTCGTTGGATTTCGCCTTTCTGGATGTTGTCATGTCCACCATGTCTGGTCTGGAGGTTGCTGTCAGTATCAAAAAGCTTTTTCCAGAGGTGCGCATTATCTTTGTGACTGGATACTCCGACTACGCTTATGATGCTTACCGACTACATGCCAAGGGCTATATCCTTAAGCCTGTAAGCAAAGCGCTAATTCAGGAGGAGCTCGACCACCTGGACATTCCCCAAAAGGTCAAAGGGCCTCAGAAACGGGTACAGATCCATACCTTTGGCACCTTTGACGTTTTTGTAGATCAACAGCCACTACGCTTTTCCCGCAGCCGTGCCAAGGAGCTTCTGGCCTATCTGGTGGACCGCCAGGGCAACGGTGTTACACTTTCCAATATCTGTGCGGTTCTGTTCGAGGACTCCTCTGGCTCCACCGGAAATAAAAAACACGCTCAAAATGTTATCTCAAGCCTGAGACGCGCCCTCGAAAGTGCTGGAGTGGAGGACATCCTTATTAAAAAATGGAACTACCTGGCATTAGATACCAAAAAGGTGGACTGCGATTACTACCGTTTTTTAAAGGGAGACATTGACGCCATTAATACCTTTCATGGGGAGTATATGAGCAACTACAGCTGGGCAGAACTTACCACCGCTTTTCTACACCAGCAAAGCAACTATGAAAAAATCAAACAAAATTGAAAAATCCCGCAGGAGTCGCAAAAACGACGCCACGGGATTTTTTTAGCGGGCACCGAGCTTATCCTGGCGTATAAACCAGTGCCATAGGATTATCAAAAGCACCAGCACTAAAAGCATGCCCGCAGCCAGCAGGACCGATCCCTCATCCGCCAGGGCAGCGCCAGTAATCAACCCTGCCGGCCCGGCACTGGAATCGGTCATGCTCAGGACGATCCTTGTCTCAGAGCCTGAGTAACCGTCCTCTGCAGCCCGGTATCGGGCGATAAGGGTATAAGTCCCTGCCCTGGCAGGATAAAAGCTGCTTCCCGGTTTTAAACTCGATTTTGCCACACTCTCCTGTACTGCGGCTACCCCCACAAGCCTTTCGGTGTCGCTGTCATCGTCGATCAGGTAAAAGTCTACACGGCCGCTCTCTACCACTGCCAGGGACTGGGCGCGTATTTCCGCGTTCAAAAAAAGGGCCTGTCCAAGTTCTGCTGTTCCGGGGCAAACGCTGACACGGACGGATGTCTCTACCGGGTTATCCATATCCGCCGCCCATACCGCGGGCATGCCCCATAAAAACATTAATGCTGTCAGCAATACTGGTATTTTTTCCATAAAGTAATGTCTTTTCATTGGCCTACCTCTCGCAGCCATTTTTTATTTTACAGCCCGAAAATGACCTGCTGTATGGTATTGTTCAGCATTTCCTCCCGGGTAGGGTGATTTTCATCCGTCACTCTCATGGCAGTGCGTACATCATCAGTAATGATGTTGTCTACACCGCAGTCGATCATTCTCTGCATGCTGTCCGCATCGTTGACGGTCCAGGCATGCACATCCTTGTTTTTTTGATGGACGCGCTCCACCAGCGCTTTATTGATAAAAGTTTCCTCAATACTAAAGGCATCCACGTTTAAATTTTCGATGTCTCCATAGGCAATGGGCGTAATATACAGGGTCTTGATTTCTGTTGTCAAACCCTTTACTTCCTCAAGGATTCCGTAGTTTAAGGACGCCAGATAGCACTGGCTCTCAAACTCGTGCCGGCTGATGCTGTCCACAGCCTTCCGGGCAAAACCCTGGTCATAGGGCGTAGGCTTAAGCTCAATGTTCATACGGATTCGGCCCTTGCACATCTCTATGGCTTCATCCAGGGTCATAAGCCGCTCATCCTTATATTCGGGAGAAAAAAAGCTGCCAATGTCCAGATTTTTGATCTCCTCGTAGGTGGACTGCCAAATATAGACATTCCTGCCTGTGGTCCGCTTCAGGTTATTGTCATGAGACACGACCAGCACCCCATCCTTGGTTTCAGCCACATCGATTTCCACATAATCCGCACCAAGCTCAATGGCTTTTTCAAGCGCCGCCCGCGAGTTTTCCGGCGCGTCGGAAGAATTTCCCCGATGGCCACTGACCTGCGCACCGTGCAGCAGGGTATCGAAATCATCTGCATCAAAGGCGGTCACAATGCGTCCGGTTTTAACACCTACAGCAGCCAGCACCATCACCAGGGACAGCACCATGAGCTGTCGTTTCTTTAAAAAGGGAAAGGCTGTTTCGGGCACACTGCACACCAGCGTATTTTCCTCTCCTCTCTCTTCCCGGTAGGTTTCATAAAACCGTGATATAAAAGCATAATTCATCATGGTTCCCAGACAGGTTTGAATAATGTTAAAGGACGAAACCGAAACAGCCAGAACCCCGATGAGAATCATCAGCCCCAGAGATGGGCCTCCTCCACCTGCGAGACGCCCGGTTATTGTGCCAATGACGGTTCCTGAAACCAGGGACAGGGCCCCGAGAAACAGCACGATACCAGCAAAGACCAGCAGCAGCAAAAGCGTCCAGAGTAAAAAACTGCCCACGGTTTTAAAGAAATACCCTTTTAGAAGATGGACACTCTTCCGGCAGGCTGGTACAAAATTCTTGCCCTCCACGGCAAAGACGTTAAAAGCGAACAGGGTCAGCGCCATGACCAGCAGCAGGATAACGCCCAGTCCAATGTAGGCCGCGTAAAGAGCAGGATTGCCTTTGATGTACTCCAGAATAAAGCCTGGCACCGAAAGCTCTGCGATCAGATCAGAGGAAATACCGATGTGAAGCACAGGCATAATAAGCACGAAAAACAGAACTGCCAGATAGTTTCTGGGGTTAAAAATGCGGACAGCCTGCCGGAAAGCGGCGGCCGCCAGAGGGATCAGCTGTACCTTCCGACGGTTCCTGCTCTCGTGGAAACACAAAACCAGCACTGCGATCTCAAAAAGACAGTAGAACGCCAGCAACAGCAGCAAAATAAAAACAGATAAGAGCACTAACGGATTTTTTAGCGCTGCTGCCACACTATCTCCCGAAATAACAGGAAAGCCCTCAAAAGCCAGAAGCCTGCGCAGCCCAAAGTTTAACAGAGGCAGCACCACAAGGGTACCGCCTAATTTATAAACCAGCTCAAACACCGCCAGTGTCCAAAAATTAAAACGCAGGAGCGCCAGAGATTCTCTGATAAAGGCGCCCCTGCCAGTCTTCCAGGGTTTCATTTTCTTTTCTCCCTTCTCCTACAGTTGTCTTGGCAGTTCCATGTCGTATTCCATGGGCAAAAAAGTGTAGCCTTCCTTCAGCAAGGTTTTAAATGTTTTTTCCAGTGCCTTGCGGGTATTTTCCTTCTGCTCGGCATGGCAGAGCACGGTTGAAACATTGTGCTTATGGACACCGTCGATAAAATTCTGCGTCAGCTGATCCACGCTCAGGCTGTTGCTGGTGCCGTCGCCGCACACCACGTTCCAGTCCACATAGTTGTAGCCCCGGTTCACAATTCCCTGAGTACAGGTAGTATTGGCATTTGCAGAACCGCCCGGAAAACGAAACAAATGGGAGGTCTGCTTGAGCCCTGTGACCTGTTTCTGATAAGCATCCAGCTTTTCCACATCGGCGTAAAAGGCGTCCGGGCTGTTATAAAGGCTGTACTGATGGCTCCAGGTATGGTTGGCCAGCGTATGCCCTTCCTTCACAATACGCTGGTAGGCTTCCTCCATAACTTTTCCCTCTCGACCATTGGTAAAGAAGGTGGCCTTGATATTGTACTTTTTAAGCAGGTCCAATATCTCTCCTGTATGCTCGCTGGGTCCATCGTCAAAAGTGAAAAAGACGACCTTCAGATCAGCGGTGTCATCCGCTGCCAGCTTGGCCTTAACTTCATCCATCTTTGCCCTCAGCTCAGCGTCTACCTTTGGCCCTCCAGCCTTTTTCTGCTCATTGACCGCCATCTGCATTACACCGGCCGCAGACGGCACCTGAAAACCGCTGCTGAACCCGGACATTTTATCGGTGAGCTCAGACTGGGCTGTCGCTTCCTTTTCAGTATTATGTCTTCCGATCACTACAGAAGACACCGCGACGCAGACCAGCACCACTGCTGCCAAAATGATAAAAAACTGCGGTCTTAAATGAATTTTTCTTTTACTTCTGTAATAATGTCCTTGTCCCATCCTATCTGTCCTTTCCTGGATGTCTTGGCCTTTTAAGGCCGCTATTGATTATTAACCGTGTCGATCACTGCTGCAAATTCGCTCTTAAAGGTATCCTTATCCAGCCCAGTCGCGGACATGGAGTAGGTCATGTCTCCCTTCGTAAAATACGCAATAAGATCCTTACCTTCAGCGTTTTCAGCCATGTTATAGGTAATGCCGTTATAGGTTTCCGGGCTGTAAGTCAGCTGCTGATAACCACTGATGTCACCCCCGGCATTCTTCTGGCTGCGGACTGTCGCTTCCGCTCCACCTGTTTTCTGGTATCTCAGATCCACCAGCTCATCGCCGATAATATACATCTCTTTTAACTCAAAGCCAGAGTAGGCCGGCAGAATCGCCGGTGAATACCCAACTTTTTTCTCAATCTGATCGATTGTATCATAACGCACCATGGGATTCGGAATTTCTTCCTGCTTCTGTCCGGCATTTGAGCAGGCGGTAACCACCAGCACCGCAAATACCAGAACGCTTAAACATAACGCTGCTTTACGTTTCATTTTTGCTTCCTCCTTTATGAATACTTTTTTCTATGGCGGACAATCGCCACAATCACAATAGCAGCGATGGCCAGTACAAGAATGCCTGCCCCAATGCCCATCCAGGTATAAATGGTCTGAACCGACGGCCCGATATGCACCGTGGCCTCTGCTGTGCAGGGCTGGTAATCGTCGCTGCCGGCAAAGCTCACCTTTACCGTCTGATCTCCCTCGGCATGATTGTAGTCGAGTTTCAGCTCATCGCTTCTATACTTGATGGGTTGATTGTTATGGTCCACCAGGCTCAGCTTAAGGCTTTCCAGCACTGCGGTGTCCAGCTTCGCACTGTTCTTATCATAGGGCACGCTGTGCGGGTTCTGGGTGAGCACCACTGCGCAGGGGGCGGCATCAATAATCTTGACATTGGCGGTGACCATGGCGGGCTGGTAGTTGCTGTTGCCCAGATATTTCACAGTGACATCCTGTTTTCCCGCTGTATGGTTATAGCTGAGCTGTAGCTCACTCAGTGCAAAACTGACATTCTTTTTAGCATTGTCAGTAATGGTAATCTTGAGCGCGTCGGCTATGACTTTATCCATTCCTGCCTTGTCATCGTGATAGGCAACCTTCGGCGTTTCTCTGGACAGGGTAATGGTAACCTTTTGAGGATTTTCCACCGTAACCTTTGCCTCGGCCACCGATGCTGCGTACTCGGTATTCCCCTTGTACTTCACTGTAACCAGCTGTGTACCCTCATCGCGGTTATAGCTGAGATCCAGCTCATCTGTATTGTACTTGATATTTTCTCCGTGGCTGTTTACCACCCGCACCTCCAGCGCTTTGATAATCGCGCTGTCCATGCCAGCCTTATCTGCAAACAGCTTGACCGAGGGCACGCTGCCCACCAATAGAACGCTCGTGCCCTCCAGGCTGTTAATCTTAATCATGGAGGTTGCTTCGCTTTCGGCATATTTCTCATTGCCTTTATAGGTTACTGTTACTTTCTGATTCCCCGGGCTCCGGTTATAGCTGAGTACGATGTCCTCCCGGCTGCTGTTGATCTTCTGGCTTTTTTCATCCATGACATTGATGGCCAGGCTGTCGTAAACCATTTTGTCCAGGGTTTCCGGGTTCGCGCTGTAATTTACCACCGCACCGGAGGCTTTCAGATTAATATAGGTCGACTGCGGCGGCAGCACGCTGGGCATGGGCTCATTGCCCGCAGCAAAAGCCGGGCTGCTCCCCCAGAGCATAAACATTGTCAAAAATACTGCCAGCAGGCACCTCAGACCTTGCTGTCTCAAAATTGAGCACTTCATTTTCCTCTCCTTTTCCGGAATAAATTGAATATTCCACTTTAATTAAAATTTTATTTCTAAAAGGATTATACATGATGAAGTTCCACAAAAGATCCCCAATCAGCGCTCTGGGAGCCCCTGCCCTTCTAGTTTCTTTCAGATTAATGCTACCACCTGCAGCACCTCAGAAACACAACTCACAAATCCGGACGCCTCCTATCTTCTCCGGGCTGCCACAGCTGTGAGCGCTGTAAAACCGGCCAGCAGAATCAAGGCTGCCGGTACAGAAGTCTGCTCGGAAAGAATACCCGTATGCGGACCATCCCCGCCGCCCTTTTTCACTGTGATGACCGCGCTGGCGGTTTTTCCGCCATCCTCAGTGGTGACAGTAATGGTGGCCTTTCCAACGGCTATGCCTGTGACCTTACCCTGATTGTCTACCTTGGCGATCTTAGAATCTGAGGATTTCCAGCTCATCTTTTTATTGGTGGCATTGGCCGGTTCGATGGCAGCTGTCAAAGTCAGGCTTTTTCCCTGAGTCAGCTCAGCGCTGGTCTTATCAAGCCTGACACCTGTCACATGCACCACTGGCTCTGGTTTATCCGAGACCAGCACTGCCCCAAAGGTCCGTAACCTGTTCTGAGCTTCCAACTCCCTGACAGTACCGCTATAAGACGCCGCAGTGGTCGCAATCACTGCTTTCTGTCCTTCTGGCTCTGGAAGGTAGAGGTACAGGTTTGCAGCATCATCGGTCAACGCATCCTTGAGGTTCAGTGTCTTTTCGCCTACCTTACCCTCCAGGCTGCCTGTATTGGCTGCTGTTCCCACAGTCAGTGTGGTTTTATAGGCCCGCGCTCCTGCAGCGTCTACCGGTTCAGGTGCAACGGTATTGTGCACTGCGTTCAGACTGCCGCCATCTACTGTGATAATGTGTTCTCCCGCTGCTGCTCTTTCCAAAGTCTTACCGGTTGACGGCAGCGCCCTTTCCTGGATGGCGGTTTCTGCCAGAATGTCATTGGTATTTCCAGATACCCAGGTGGTACCCCCATTTACATGAATGCTGCCATTGGCGTACAGTCCGTATACATACTGGTTATTGTCGTTTTCCGCCAACAGGTGGTGTGTACCGCCGCTGATGGTAATATTTCCATTTGCGCCGACTGCGTAGCTGCCGCTTTTCACATCCACACTGCCGCCGTTAAAGCTAATATCGCCCTTGCTGCCGACAACCAGGGTTTCTGTATCACCCTCATCTGTGCCGGTCACCTTACCACCATTGATGGTAATATTGTTTCCATACAGCCCAAAGGATCCCTTCACATTCACATCTCCCCCATTGACGGTAATACTGTCCTCAGGATTTTGCGATTCAGAAAAAACAGCCGTGCTGGATGCGCTGTGAGCTGTAATGGTTCCGCTGTTGACCACAATGTTCCGCATGCTTATGATAGCCCCATACCGCTTGTCCGACGCCACCTCGCAGCTCAGTCTTCCGCTGCCGCTAAAGGCCAGTGTATCAATATCACCGCTGTCTGAAATGAATCCCGCGAAAATAGCGTGATCATCGTCCGATACAATGCTGTTGTCACCTCTGGCGATAAGCTCAGTGTTATGGTTGTTGACCTGGATTCCGATATTCTCGGAGTGTATCTTAATATTGTCAAGGGTCAGACGGTAATAATCCGCAGTAATATCATCCGGCGGCGCTATATATGTCTTGCCGACCATGATTTTTTCATCGGTTTCGTTCTGACCCTCTCTCATGGACGCAGTGCTGTTTCCCGGCTCCAGAATGTAATGGGTTTTAAAATAAAAGGGTGTGTGGCCGTTCTCAGAGGTAACCGCCATTTCCGGAATTGATTCTTCCATCTTGGCTTCATATCCATTACTTCCTTTTACTGCCACTCCCTCATAGTCTGTCCCGTTTATTGTCACACCAAAGGGACTTCGTTCAAGCAGCGAAGCATAAACACACAGCTGTCCCTTGTCGTTGGTATCCATATCACGAATACCATATACGCCGTTTTCCGGGTCTGCCTTGTCCTCGCCAAAGTAGCCGACCTTGAAAAAAAGGAATACGCTGCTGTCAGCCGGCAGGCCGCTCATGACCACCCGCTCTACTTTGATCTCAGCACCACTATCCTCATCGACATAGCTGATGGGCTCCGGTTTGATTTTATTACTGCCAGTAAAGATACTGCCACCCTTCAGATAAACCCGGGTAGGTATCTCGACGCTACCAAAATCGCCGCCATAAATATCATACTTATCACCACGGGCGTAGACGGTTCCTCCGGTAATGGTCACGTTATCTTTTTCCTTGTCTTTGGCACAGGCTCCGCCGTGAATACCGACCTGAGCTCCTGAGGCATTGACTTGACCGCCGTTGATGGCCAGTATATTGGTAGCGTCCAGTCCGACATATCCATTCTTGGCTGTTACGCTGCCGCCGTTGATGGTGATGTTTCCAATAACAGAAATGCCTGAAGTACCGTAGGACACGCCCCTTTCAACCGCGTCTCCGGTAACCGTACCGCCGTTGATCACACAGGCACCGCCCTTGCCTTCACCGTCTCCGGTGGAAATACCAGCGCCGGGAGCCTTTCCTGAAAGGGTGCCGCCGTTGACCTCCAGGCCATTATAGCAGTAAACCGCCCCAGCGTAAATCGGTGTCTCACCGTTATCTACCTCCGCGGTAAGACTGCCGCCGTTCATAGTCAGCTTTTCGGCAAAGTGTGCACTGATGGCATATACCTCTTTAGCGCCGGCCTGGATGGCTATAGCCTTTATACCCTGGCCATCCACAATGGCGTTGGAGGCGTGAATCTGGCCGCCCTCCATAAAAGTTCCGCCCAGCCCTAAATTTTCAAAGGCAAAGCTGCTGCCTGAGCGCAGCGTCAGTGTGCCGCTGCCGGCCACAGTCAGCTTTGACGCGTTGGTACCGCCGCCCTCATCACCGATGAACAGGGCTGAGGTCTTCTCTGATTTCAGATTGCTGCTCCCTGCCAGCGTGAGGCTGAGGTCACCCTGCTGTACATACAGGGGCATTCCCTGCTGTCCCTCGCTGTCTGTGGCAATCTGCACACTGTTCAGGGTAAGCGCAAAATTCCCATCGCCCTTAACCATAATCACATCTGTGGTCACCGGGGTATCCGGCGCCATACTGACAGTATAGCTCCCTCCCTTGATAAAGCACAGAGTGCCTTTCTCGTAGGTGTAGCCCTCCGGGCTTCCTTCGACCACCAAACCCTTCCCGGCCTGGATGGCGGATGACGCGGCGGCTTCCTCCGCCTTTACCATAATGCTGCCTCCTGCTGTAAGCAGCAGGAATGCGAGAATTGTGGTAAGAAAAACATGAATCTTTTTCATTTTAGTTGCTCCCTTCTTTTTGCATCTTTATACTGTTTCTTATCCTATCTTACACCCCAGAGTACAACAAAAGAACAACAAAACCCGGCTTTATTCCATTTTAGAGCAAATAAAAATCCGCGGCGGCGTATTTCGCGGCACCGCGGGATTCTGTACGTGTTATCCCAGGCGGTATTCTATCCATGCCAGAGCGTCCTCGATGACCTCGTCACGGATATACTCGTTAAAAATTTCATGACAGGCATTGCCATAGATCTTCATCTGCTTATCCTCAGAGCGAATATCCGCAAAGAAATCCTGTGTGTCCTTCGGTGACACCAGAGCGTCTTTTTCACCGTGCAGCAAAAGAACCGGATAGCTGAAGGTTTTATTATCCATAAGCCAGCGCAGGCCCTCAGCGATGCTCTGGCAGAGACCAGCAGTAAAGAACTTGCCGTTCAGAGGGTCCTTTCCATAAGCCTCTACCACGGCCGGGTCGCTGCATACGCCGTCGCCAAGCTCATTGGGGAACTCCGTCTTCGGATCAAGCCCCATATCCACATTGATGATGAGCCCGGTGTTGTCGCGGGTCAGCCCGCCGGACAGCACGATGCCGTCCACTACATCCGGATACCTGGTGCCGAATGCCGCTGCCGCGAAGCCGCCCATGCTGTGCCCGATGACATAGACTGGCAGCCCTGGATTTTCTTCTTTGGCCAGCTCAACAATAAAGTTGGTGTCATCGATGATTTCATCCTTATTTGTGTAGAAATAGCGGTCCCCGGACGATTTTCCATGGCCTCTGTGGTCAAAACGATACACCTTAAAATCACGGGCAGTAAATTTGCCGGTAATGTAGTCGTACCGGCCCTGATGCTCGCAGAGCCCGTGTACGAAGACCACGACCGCCTTGCATACCTCTGGAGTATCTACGGTCATTACCAGCTCCATGCCGTCAAAGGACGCAACGGTTAATTCTTTTCTCATGATATTCCTCCTTAAGGATTGAGTGACGTTTGCATTTAATTTTATTGTAATGGGGAATTGCCTCCATGTCAACACTTTCAGATTTAGCCTTAAGAAAACCCACAGGGGGAAAAAGACCATCGCAAAGGCCTGGAATGGTGTAATTCCATCTTTGCCGCCCTTCTCCTGGTGGACATTCAGGCAGACCATATCCTTAAAATAAAATGACGAATTTGAGGAAAGCCCAGCCATATTGAAAAAACAAGTCCCGCGATCAGGCACAGTACCACCAGCGGTATGCTCCATACCACACTGCTGACAACATTGATCATATTATTAAAAGTTTCCAAAAGTTACCCTCCTAATTTACAAATGGAGAATGCAGAATGGCAGGTACAAATTTGATTGTAATGCGGCCATAGGCCGCCTCCCAATCGTTTTTGCGCCAGCAAAAGCGTTCATTTCGCCCCTGTCCGTCGCAGTAAAAAAAGCTGCTCCTCTGTTAAACTCAGAGAAGCAGCCTTTTATTCCTTCACTATTCTTGCATCAACTGGCAGCCTTTTTGGTAATAGGCCTCCATTTCCTCCTCAGGCACCATATTGCCGCCGGTAGCCCAGACCAAATGCACCGCGTTTTTCATCCGCTCCTCTGCCAAGCCTTTTTTCTCAAGATAAGCGGCGTCGCTCAGCACGCGGGACGGCCCAGGGAACCCCGCACAGCCTGAGGGTTCAATGGTCAGCCGCTCTGTGTCCATGACCAGCCCCAGCAGCCGGTACATTTCCTCATCCTCTACGGTAAACGCGCCGTCGATCAGGGTTCTCATCACCCGCCCAACCAGACGGGAGGGACGGCTGACTGCCAGACCGTCAGCGGCGGTTTTGCCATCCAATCCAATATCTGAAACACTGATACCATCATTCAGTCCGGTCATCATCCCCAGGAGCATGCAGGGCGCATGGGTTGGCTCTGCAAAAAAACAGTGGGCATTTTCGCCAAAGACGGTTTTAATACCAAAGGTTACACCGCCGGGCCCGCCGCCTACGCCGCAGGGCAGGTACACAAACAGGGGATGCTCCGTGTCTATGGCAATTTTCAGCGCGTCAAGCTGCTTTTTCAGGCGCGCAGCCGCTGTGGAATACCCCAGAAACAGGTCGGCTGAGCCCTCATCATCCACAAAGTGGCAGGTGGGGTCACCCTCTGCCTGTCTTCTCCCTTCAGCCACAGCCTTCTGATAATCCTCAGGGTACTCGATGACGTGCACGCCCTTTGACCGCAGCATGTCCTTTTTCCAAGGTCTGGCATCTGCCGACATATGCACTGTGACGTCAAAGCCCAGCTTTGCGCTGATAATGCCTATACTCAGCCCCAGATTGCCCGTGGAACCAACAGCTACCCTGTAACCAGAAAACAGGTCTTTAAAGCGTTTTTCGGCCAATATGGCATAATTATCCCCAGCACTCAGCATCCCTCTCTCAGCAGCAATGGTTTCTGCCAGCTTCAATACCTCGTAAATGCCCCCCCGGGCTTTGATGGAGCCTGAGACAGGCAGATGGCTGTCGCATTTAATCAGCAGTTTTCCTGGGATCGCTCGTCCGTACCGTTTTTCAAGGGCGGCCTGCATATCCGGCGCTTGCTTTAACGGTGATTCTATAATGCCGCCGGCCTCTTTGGTTTCGGGAAAGCTGGCTTCGATATAAGGTGCAAATCGCCGTAGTCTTGCCTCCGCGTCGGCTGTGTTCTCCTGCGTAAAGGGCAGTTCACCGATCTCGCCTGAGTCCGGATTAAACCAGATAACCTCCTCACCCCGCTGCATACGCCGGGTCAGTGGATAATCCTCATATAACTGATTCACGTCCATTTTGTTTCCTCCATGATCTCATAGTTACTTTAAAGTATACCGTTTTCCAGAAAAAATTCCATTCTATATTCTGCCAAATTTTATACCAATCTTGACAAAAAATGAAAAGCCGGGGCGCTGTAAATCGAGCCCCTAGCTTTCGCTTTGTCTATTCGCCCTTTTCTTCAGATTCTGCTTCGCCGGCTTCCTCCGCCATTACCGAATCGTCATCCGCAACCAGCTCCAGATAAACGGTCGCCTTGAACAGGTCGCCGTCGATGGTCAGATCAAACTGGCCGTTCTGCAGCTCAGTCAGGTCCTTGGCAATGGCAAGCCCCAGTCCGCTTCCCTCGCTGTGACGGGTATCGTCGCCGCGCTTAAAGCGCTCCAGCAGTTCTTCAGCCGGAATGTTCAGCGGATCGGCTGAGATATTCTTAATGATAAAAACCCCACGGTCTGTAAACAGGTCCCGGTCAATGGTCATATAGACCCGGGAGCCGGGCAGTGCGTATTTGAGCACATTGGACAGCAGGTTTTCAATGACCCGCCAGAGCAGGCGGCCATCCGCATGTACCATCACTTTTTCCTGGGGCCGGCTGACAATGAACTGAAGACCGGAATCCTCAATCTTGTCCTCAAGCTCTCCCATCCCCTGGTTTACCAGCGCTTCCACGTTTACGGTATCCCAGTGCACCTCCATATTGCCTGTCGAGGCCTTGGCGGCCTCAAAGAGGTCATCGGTCAGCGCTTTCAGACGCGCAGCCTTCTGTTCCAGCACCCCAATGTAACGCTCCCTGGATTCCTCGTCGATGTCCTCCTTTTTCAACAGGTCGATATAGGTGATAATGGATGTCAGCGGGGTACGGATATCATGGGAAACATTGGTGATCAGCTCAGTTTTCAGCCGCTCACTTTTCAACTCTTTTTCCACCGCGTCTCTGACCGCTGTCGACAAGCCCTCGTTAATATTATTGATGTTTTTTGCCATTTCCTCCACCGGTCCATGCCCTTCAACCTCAATCTTATAGCCTGTATCGCCCTCATAGATGCGTTCCACACCCTTGATGGTCTGATCCAGAGATTTCGCCCGCTTTGCGCCAAACCACAGAGCCACACCCAGCAGAATAATGCCAATGGGCGGCAGCGCGATGATGAGCATGCCCACAATGGCGATGATGATAATGGCTGCGCACAGCAGCATCACCAGGGAGCGGCCCTTGATCACATTCCGGTAAAAATCCCGGATGCTCCGGCCGAAGCGTTTGATCAGGCGTCCGCACTTTTTGCACAGCACAACCGTGCCAAACCGGTCCATAAAGCGGTGTGCCTTGACAACACGCACAATGCTCAGCACATAGTTGTAGGCGAGAGCCACTGCGAAGATCAGCAGGATCGCGGACATGTAGGCAGGCAGTCTGTACATAATGCAGGCCACCCCTGCCGCAATGAGCATCCCCTCAACCCATGCCAGAATAATCAAATGCAGATCCCAGTACATGCGGTCAATGGCCAGCAGATGAATGTCGTTGTCTGTCTCGCGGCGTCCGGCACCAATACAGGCCACCACCAGACAGATCAATGATAACAATCCGCAGACGAAGAAAACCTGAACGGCCAGTACTGCGTCTGCGCGGTCCTGGCTGTAAATCTGAGCCATGGTGTCGATCTTCTGATCATCAAAGGCCATAACAATACGGTTGTCCGTATTGCCGTTTCCGCCGTAGTCATAATTCCTTACTTCCTGGGAAGCGTTGATCTTCCCCTTGTTATTTTCGAGGTAAACCTTGGACTGCATCAGGGCCTCAGGCGTCACGCCTTCGCCGCTGGTCTTTTTCTGCCCGTCCCGCTCAATATACCATTTCAGGCCAAAGTTTTTCTGAGCGTTTTCCAGATTATTAAGCGTGTTCGCATAGTTCTGGAGCTGCTTCTGTATCTGATCCTCCCGGTACTTCTCGATTTCCTTGCCGTGTCTTTCCATAAAAGCATCGGAGTTGATGACATCAATAACTGTTTTGGGCACCGTGCTGTCGGAACGCTCGCTGTAGTAATAACTGCTGACATCCCCAAGCTCTTTCTCCCACAGCCCGAAACGGCTTCGGTCTTCTGAAAGCAGCGAAAGCTTGTACTCCTCAATGGCAGCGTCCTCATCGAGAAGGGCCCCGCTTCGGATATACTCCTCGGAGCGGTAGGTATCGGCCAGAGCAAACAGGTCATGGTAAACACTGTAGACCTCTGAGCGCAGTGAGCTGCTCTTCAGATAATCCTGTTCATCCCAGGTTTCTGAAATACCAAAGCCCTCCATCTTGGTTGTGGCTGTCTGCTCCAGCACAAAGATGCCGGTGCTCAGAAGCAGCACCGCCAGGATGAACGCAATGAGTTTTACGCCTGTATTGCGGAGCAGATGCTCACTTTTTATCACGATCACTCCGCTATTGCGGAGGGTATTTTTCGACTTTGTATCCAATTCCCCACACCACCTTTAAGTATTTGGGCTCCTTCGGATTGATCTCAATCTTTTCGCGAATGCGCCGCACATGGACGGCAACGGTGTTATCCGCATTGTACGAAGGCTCCTCCCAGACATTTTCATAAATTTGCTCGATGGAAAAAACCTTTCCCATTTCCCGCATCAAAAACTTCAAAATTTTATATTCCACCGGGGTCAGCTTAACCTCTTCCCCGTCAACTGTCACTTTTTTATAGGCGTCGTCCAGCTCCAGTCCGCCTGTTTTGTACACATCTGTCCGTTTCACATAGCTGCCAAGGGTCGTGTAGCGCCGCAGCTGGGACTTCACCCGGGCGATCACCTCCAGCGGATTAAAGGGCTTTGTGATATAATCGTCTCCGCCGACAGTCAGTCCCATAATTTTATCGTTGTCCTCGGCCTTTGCCGACAGGAAAATAATCGGAATGTTCGCGGTCTCACGGATTTTCAGGGTTGCGTGAATCCCGTCCATTTCGGGCATCATGATGTCCATCAGTATAAGATGAATGGTATTTTCAGAGACAATTTCCAGCGCTTCTTTTCCGGAATAGGCCTTGAAAACAGCATATCCCTCGTTTTTCAGGTAAAGCTCCAGCGCGTCGACAATTTCCCGCTCGTCATCACATATTAATATGTTCATTTCTTACTCCTTCTGTCCTTCAGTATCGATCTGATGGTATTATAATACCATAACATTCTTACAAAGAAAGTGCCCATTTTATTAAGAATTTATGAAGCAAAAAAAGATCGGCGCAAAATCGCGCCGATCTTAAAGAGTGTCGGAAAACTTATTAGCAAGAGACAAGGCGTTAAAAAAGGCTTGTTAATGGAGATTTACAGGAACAAAATGCTACGCATTTTGAGTAGATAGCGGCCGCAAGACGCTGCAGGCTGTCGAAAAAGTGGCGCAGCCCGAGACTGCGCCTTTTATCCAGATAAGAAAAAAGGTCCAAACGTTGAGAAAAACGGCCGGGAATCGTGCCGCTCTATCCCTACAGCCGGACACAGGCGAGATAAAACATCCACTTTAGTGAAGAAGCTGCTAATGTGAGGGTAATGCCCGCAGGACGCTTTTTTCTTCCTTAGGTAAAAGGCTTCGTCTCTCAGGTTTTTTTACACACTGTAGCGGCCGCAGGCCGCTCTATAATCGCTTTTTCATTAGAAAAAGGGTTCGTGAATTTTCCATTCTCCATTCTCAATTTTCCATTGAAATTACTTCTTGCTTTAACTTTAAATCAAACTTTTAACTTTTTCAATCCTTTCCTACGCCTTACTTCTCGGCAGAATCCTGGAGCCATAGCGCATGCCGAAAATGCCCCGGCGCTCATCTGCGATCATCTGAATAAAGGTGTCGCCATACTCTCCTGCGATCATCCCATGTCCAGGCTCGATCATCGTAACCGAAGAGGTCTTATCCCCATTTTTTAACAGCACTTCTCCGTCTTCGCCCATAAAAAGTTCTACCTTTGTGCCTTCATCAGAAGCGTAAACGCCGCAGGCAGCTTTGAGGGTTTCGGCATCCCAGGGCTTATTTTCATAATGATGAAGGATTCTTTCTGCCTTGAAGCCCATGCCCATGCTCAGGGCTGCTTCCGCCACGCCGCTGACCGGCACATCCTCTGTATTGCACAGCACAATAACGCCCAGACCCTTTTCACGGCACCACAGCAGGTGTGAGGAAACGCCGGGCAGGCTTCCACCATGTCCAGTTACCTGTAAACCGTTCAGCTCCTTGATATCCAGCCCGTAGCCATAATCTGTCACGTAGGAGTCCATCTGGCGCTTTGTCGTCATAGCTGTGATGGTCTCTGGCTTTGCAATGGACGTTCCGTTAAGGCCTGTCCCATCATTCAGATACATGGCAATGTATTTCTTCAAATCCTTTAAGGTGGATTTCATAGCGCCTCCACCGTTTAATACAAAGGCGTTGTCATGATAATCCCTGACCTTTGTCAGCTCACCCGCGACAACCGCATAAAGAGCCGCATGATTTTCATCCTTCAGCGGACGCACAAAATCGCAGAAGCTCCGTTCCATTCCCAGAGGCTTCAAAATATGCTCAAGCAGATAATCCGCGTAGGAGGCGGAACCGCCGTGATGGTAAATAATATCGGACAGCAGTCCATAGCCGTCATTGCAGTAGCTGAAATACTCGCCCGGACGGCCGATAAATTCTTCCTGGGCATCCAGCCTTCCTGCCACCTGGCGGCATCCTTCCTGAGCCAGCTCTGCATTGTATGCCAAGTCACCCACGACAGCTTCATCTAGGCCCAGTTCTGCCGCCACTGTGTCCACTACAATGCGTGACTGAGGAAAATACCCGCCGCTGTGAAACATGAGATGCTTGATCAAAACCGGTTCTCCCTGGTTCATTCCCTTAAATTCCGGAATATAGTCACTCACCGGGTCCTCAATGCTCAGAATACCGTCCTCCTGCATTTTTAAAATGGCCAGGCAGGTAAAGGATTTTGTCAGGGACGCGAGGCCAAAAATCGTTTCGTCGTCAATGTCTTTTCCGGTTTCCTGATCCCGTTTCCCGAAAAAGCGTTCATATTTTGTCACTCCCTGCGCGTCCACAATGGCCACAGCCATCCCCACAGCCTGGTGGTCTTCCATGCATTTTTTCACACTGGTTTCAAATTTCTCTTGCTCTGTCATCTTGGTTCTTTTCTCCTTTAAGGCTTTTGTCTTTCCATAGTATACAGCTTATCTGTCAATAAATAAAGCCATAAATAAAAAAATCCCGCAGTGCCGAAGGACGGCGCCGCGGGATATGTTTTTTTCTTAGAGACCCATGAAGATTGGCGCGAATACCAATGCAACGATGGTCATTAATTTGATTAAAATGTTAATGGATGGTCCGGAAGTATCTTTGAATGGGTCACCAACGGTATCCCCAACAACAGCAGCTTTATGTGCTTCTGAGCCTTTGCCGCCATGTACACCAGATTCGATGTATTTTTTGGCATTATCCCACGCACCACCGGCGTTTGACATCATAATTGCCATGAGGACACCAGAAGCCAGAGCACCAGCCAGTAAACCACCAAGCGCTTCTGCACCTAACAGGATACCCATTAAAAGCGGAGCAACAATGGCCAGAAGGCCTGGAGCAATCATTTTCTTCAAAGCAGCAGCGGTTGAGATATCAACACATTTTGCATAGTCCGGTTTGCTGGTACCAGCCATAATACCGGAATCTTCTTTGAACTGACGGCGAACTTCTTCAATCATGTCATTGGCAGCATCGCCTACAGCTTCCATGGTTAAAGCGGAGAATAAGAATGGCAGCATTGCGCCGAGTAATAAACCGATGATAACCATTGGGTCCAGTAAGCTGATCTGGCTTAAGCCAACTGTTTCAGCATAAGAAGCGAACAGACCAAGAGCGGTCAGCGCTGCAGAACCAATAGCGAAGCCTTTACCGATGGCAGCAGTGGTGTTACCAACAGCATCCAGCTGGTCCGTAATGCTGCGGACTTCTTCAGGAAGTTCAGACATTTCTGCAATCCCGCCGGCATTATCAGCGATAGGGCCATAAGCGTCAACGGCGATGGTCATACCACAGGTGGATAACATACCAACAGCAGCTAAGGCAATACCGAACAAGCCAGCAGCCCAATAAGCCAGGAAGATCGCAATCGCGATCGCGATCAATGGCAGCGCTGTAGATTTCATACCGACAGCCAGACCAGAGATAACAGTGGTTGCGGAACCTGTTTCAGACTGCTGAGCAATATGCTGTACTGGTTTGTATTTTTCAGAGGTATAGTATTCAGTCAGCTGGCCGATAGCAATACCAACGATTAAACCAGAGATAATTGCAATGAATGGATAGAAGCTGCCTAACATATAAGTAGACAGGAAGTAGGAAGCAATGATGACCAGAACCCCCGATACATAAGTACCCATATTTAAGGATTTCTGCGGGCTTCCGCCTTCTTTGCCGCGCACGAAGAAAGTACCGATAATTGAAGCGACGATACCGATAGCGGCTAATAATAATGGGAATAAAATACCGACAACGCTCTGGGTAACAACAACACCCAGGGTCATTGCTGAGATTAAAGAACCAACATAAGATTCAAACAGGTCAGAACCCATACCGGCAACGTCACCAACGTTGTCACCAACATTATCGGCGATAACTGCAGGGTTTCTCGGGTCATCTTCAGGGATACCGGCTTCTACCTTACCAACAAGGTCAGCCCCAACGTCAGCAGCTTTTGTATAGATACCACCGCCAACACGGCCGAATAAAGCCATAGAGGAAGCACCCAGACCAAAGCCAGTTACAATGGCTGTATCCTGGAAAATAATGTAAAGTACGCTAACACCGATTAAGCCTAAGCCTACAACACACATACCCATAACGGCACCGCCTGAAAAGGCTGTGCTCAGGGCCTTGTTCATGCCTTCTTCCTTAGCGGCATTCGCAGTTCTTACGTTTGCTTTGGTAGCGACGTTCATGCCGAAGAAACCAGCCAGAACTGAGAAAAGTGCACCGATTAAGAAGCAAACAGCTGTCTGCCATCCGAGGCCGGGTGTCACACACAAGATAATAAATAAAATAACAATAAAGACGGCCATCATTTTGTACTCTCTGGTCAGGAAAGCCATGGCGCCTTCATGAATGTAAGAAGCGATTTCCTTCATACGGTCTGTGCCTTCAGCGACTTTATTGACACGGGCAGTATAGAAAACTGCAACTAACAATGCGATTACCCCAATAACAGGAGCGATCCATAATTCCATTTTGCAAATTCCCCCTTCGTGAAATTTTCAGATTTTTCGATTAAGCTAAAAGTGAATAAATGAAAGCAGATAACATAAATACAATAGCGGAACCAATCGTGATCTTTTCAAGAATGGCTTCAAGACCTCTGGCTTTCTTACGGCCGAATAATGTTTCAGCGCCGCCTTCAATCGCGCCACCCATACCTGCAACCTTTGCCGGTGACAGCAGAATGCTGATAATCAGTGCAAAACTTGCAATCACTAAAAGAACGATTAAGAATGTTTTCATTGTATCACCTCCGTTTTAATCGTAAGATAAATCTTATCATAACCTTAAGATTTTTTCAATAATAAAATAGGCCCTGAAAAGGAATTTCAGGGCTTTTTTTGCATGTAATCGGTTTTCAACCGCAAATTTTTCTTATTTCTTAATAAGTGATGTCCCGGTCATTTCCGCGGGAACATCCATGTCCAGCAGATCCAAAATCGTCGGTGAGATGTCCGCCAGACGTCCATCGTCTCTCAGCTCAATCTTACCCGCGCCGGCGATCACACATTCCACCGGATTCGTGGTGTGGGCCGTCCATGGCTTCTTGGTATCATAGTCAATCATCTTTTCCGCATTGCCGTGGTCAGCGGTCAGGATCACATTGCCGCCCTTGGCTAAAATGGCGTCAATCACCTTTTTAGAGCATTCATCCACTGTCATGACGGCTTTTTCAGCAGCTTCCATCACACCGGTATGCCCGACCATATCGGTATTGGCGTAGTTGAGGATAATAACCTTATATTTATCCGAATCAATGGCTTCCAGGACCTTTTCAGTTACCTCATAGGCGCTCATTTCCGGCTGTAAATCATAGGTTGCCACCTTTGGCGACGGTACCAGAATACGGTCCTCACCTTCATACTGTTTTTCAAGGCCGCCGTTAAAGAAATAGGTGACATGGGCGTATTTTTCTGTTTCGGCAATACGCAGCTGCGGCACACCATTAGCGCTCAGGTATTCGCCCAGGGTATTGGTGACTGTTTCCGGTTTAAAAGCAATTTCAACACCTTCAAAGCTGGCGTCATACTGAGTCATGGAGATATAATGTACAGGAATATAGCCGCGTTCACGGTTAAATTCAGCAAAATCCGGTTCGATAAATGTCCGTGACAGCTCACGGGCACGGTCCGGACGGAAATTGAAGAAAATAATGGTATCATTAGCCTGGATACGCTTATCCACTTCCGGCTTAATGACGGTTGGGATAACGAATTCGTCATTAACGTCTTCCTTGTAGCTCAGCTCCATGGCTTCTACGGCCGAGTCCGCAGCGTTGCCTTTGCCCAAAGCAATGGCGTCGTAGGCTTTTTCAACCCGTTCCCAGCGGTTGTCACGGTCCATGGCATAATAGCGGCCTTCAACCGTTGCGATTTCGCCCACGCCGATCTCCGCCATTTTTGCTTCCAGTTCCCTGATAAATCCAAGGCCGCTGGTCGGAGCAGTATCACGGCCATCCATAAAGCAGTGGACATAGACCTTCTCAACGCCTTCCTTCTTAGCCAGCTCCAGCAGACCGTACAGGTGTTTCAAGTGGCTGTGAACGCCCCCGTCAGACACCAAACCCATCACATGCAGGGCGGTGCCGTTTTCCTTGACGTTTTTAATGCCATCCATAAACACCGGATTTTCAAAGAAATCCCCGTCCTCAATGGATTTCGTGATGCGTGTCAGTTCCTGATAAACGACGCGGCCTGCTCCCAGGTTCAGGTGGCCGACCTCGGAGTTGCCCATCTGCCCTTCAGGCAGACCAACGCCTAAGCCGCTGGCTACAATGTGGGTGTGGGGGTATTTTTCATAAAAAGCATCCAGGTTTGGAGACGGCGCTTCAAGTACAGCGTTGCCCTCCGCAATGGGCGTATAGCCGTATCCGTCCAGGATAATTAACGCAGTTAAATTTCCTCTCATAAATATCAATCCTTTCTTTGTATCGCTCAATGTCAAAGCAATAACGGGAGCTCGGAGCTGTTATTTTTCTCCTCGTCTCCCGTTATCAATCACAATTTCCCGGTCTTTATCAGTGGCCTTTGTTAAAATTTAACAATCTTAGCAAAATCAGCTGTCAGGCTGGCACCGCCAACCAGAGCGCCGTCGATGTTTGGCATGTCCATCAGCTCTGCGACATTGGCAGGCTTCACACTTCCGCCGTACTGTACACGGACAGCTTCAGCTGCATCTTTACCGTACATCTCTTCAATGGTCTTGCGTACCCAGCCGCAGGCTTCGTCTGCTTCTTCCTTAGAAGCGGTTTTTCCGGTTCCGATGGCCCAGATTGGTTCATAGGCAATGACGACCTTGGAAATATCGTCAATATTTTTGCAGCCTTCCTTGATCTGTCCAACGACCTTGGCTTCTGCTTTTCCGCCTTCGCGTTCTTCAAGGGTTTCACCGCAGCAGACGATTGGGGTTAATCCCAGTTCCAAAGCTTTGATGGCTTTTTTATTAACAGCCTCATCTGTTTCGTTATAATATTCACGGCGTTCGGAGTGGCCGATTACCACATATTTCACGCCGATGGCTGTCAGCATTTCGCCAGCGATTTCGCCAGTGAACGCGCCGCTTGTTTCATAGTGCATATTTTGAGCGCCGATACCAATATTGGTGCCTTCAGTCAGTTTAACAGCTTCTACTAAATCAACATAGGGCGGACAGAAAACAACTTCTGCTTCAGCGCCTTCTACTAAAGGTTTTAATTCATTTATTAAAGCGGCAGCTTCATTAATATCCTTGTTCATTTTCCAGTTGCCGGCAATGATTGGTCTTCTTGACATAATAATCTCCTCTATATTTGTATATTATAGTTATAAAAAATGGCAGTTTTTTACAAAACCGGACTCAGCATCATTTGTTTTCTAAAACGTCGATGCCTGGCAACACTTTGCCTTCCATAAATTCTAAGGAAGCGCCGCCGCCAGTAGAAATATGGCTCATGCCGTCTTCAAACCCAAGCTGTTTAACAGCCGCAGCGGAATCCCCGCCGCCAATGATGGTCACTGCGTCCGATTCAGCCATCGCTTTGGCAACCGCAACGGTTCCTTTGGCGAATTCAGGGAATTCAAAGACGCCCATCGGCCCATTCCAGATAACGGTTTTAGCGCCCTTAATGGTGTCTGCAAAAAGCTTCTGAGTTTCAACCCCGATATCCAGACCCATCTGATCTGCCGGAATCGCGTCAACCTTCACGTTTGTAGCCGGAGCATCTGCCTTGAATTCAGGCGCTACGACCACGTCGATTGGTAATAACAGCTTGACACCCTTTGCTTCAGCCTTTGCCAGCAATTCCTTTGCAAGGTCGATCTTATCTTCTTCCAGTAAAGAAGTACCAATTTCATAGCCCTGCGCTTTTAAGAAAGTGAAGGCCATACCGCCGCCGACAATTAAAGAATCAACCTTTTCAAGCAGGTTGTTGATGACACCGATTTTGTCAGAAACCTTGGAGCCGCCCAAAATCGCAACAAAAGGTCTCTTGGGATCTTCTAAGGCACCTCCGATGAAATCCAGCTCCTTCTGAATCAGGAAGCCTGAAACAGCTGGCAGGTAATCTGCAACGCCGGCTGTGGAAGCATGCGCGCGGTGGCTGGAGCCAAAAGCATCTTCAACAAAAACATCACCCAGGCTTGCCAGCTCTTTGGCAAAGGATGGTTCGTTTTTCTTTTCTTCTGGTCTGAAACGGGTATTCTGTAACAACAGAATCTGGCCCGGTTTAAGCGCTGCAGCTGCATCCTTGGTTACCTGGCCAACAACCTCGCCGTCATCGTTAAACACAACTTCGGTACCCAGCACTTCGGACAATCTCTTCGCAACTGGCAATAAAGAGAACTTCGGGTCGGGTTCGTTCTTTGGACGTCCAAGATGTGACATTAAGATAAGAGAAGCTCCCTGATCCAAAATATACTTGATGGTCGGCAGAGCTGCCTGGATTCTGGTATCATCTGTGATAACGCCGTCTTCATTAAGCGGAACATTGAAGTCCGCGCGCATCAATACCTTTTTGCCTTTTAAATCGATATCTTTTACTGTTTTTTTCATAAGTTTCCTCAACCTCGTTTCAAATTTCATTAAAAAAGGGGGTCGCGTGACCCCCCGTTTTAAAATCTACCGGTAGGGGCAGATTTAGTACTTGTTATTATGTAGTTTTATAAATAAATGGAATTAAGCAAGTTCAGAGAAGTATTTGATTGTTCTTACCATCTGGCTTGTGTAAGAGTTTTCATTGTCATACCAGGAAACAACTTTTACTAAGGTTTCGTTGTTGCCCATGTCCATGACAGTGGTCTGAGTAGCATCGAATAAAGAACCATAGTTGATGCCAATGATATCAGAAGATACTAATTCTTCTTCAGTGTAACCAAAGGACTGGTCAGCAGCTTTTTTCATTGCTTCGTTAACCTGTTCAGCTGTTACAGCACCTTCAACAACAGCAACTAACTGTGTTAAAGAACCGGTCGGAACTGGAACACGCTGTGCGCCGCCATCTAAAACACCCTTTAATTCTGGGATAACCAGGCCGATTGCTTTAGCAGCACCAGTAGAGTTTGGAACGATGTTTACAGCTGCAGCACGAGCTCTTCTTAAATCGCCTTTTCTCTGAGGTCCGTCTAAGGTCATCTGGTCGCCGGTGTATGCGTGAACGGTAGTCATGTAGCCTTTTCTGATCTTAGCTAATTTGTTTAAGGTATCCGCCATAGGAGCTAAGCAGTTTGTTGTACAAGATGCAGCAGAAATAACCTGATCATCTTTCGTTAATGTTCCTTCATTAACACCGAAAACGATGGTTGGAAGATCGTTGCCTGCCGGAGCGGAGATAACAACTTTCTTGGCGCCTGCATTTACATGAGCCATTGCTTTGTCTTTAGAAGCGAAGAAACCAGTACATTCCAGAACAACGTCTACGTCTAATTCGCCCCATGGTAATTTTGCAGGATCTGCTTCTGCATAGATTTTGATTTCTTTACCATCAACAACGATCGAATCTTCCTTAGCTTCTACCTTATCAGCTAAAGCATAGGTACCCTGAGCTGAGTCATATTTTAATAAATGAGCTAACATTCTTGGGCTTGTTAAGTCGTTGATAGCTACTACTTCATAACCTTCAGCACCAAACATCTGTCTGAATGCCAGACGACCAATTCTACCAAAACCATTAATTGCAACTTTTACAGACATTTTATCTGCCTCCTTAAAAATATAATACTTATTTATTTAACTTACGGATGATCTCTTTTGCAGCGCTTTCATCCGTTATTAACACCATATTCGGCTTAACACGGCTGACCCCTATAATGGCGTCGGCTTTGCTCTCGCCGCCCGATATCGCAATCACATGCTGGATACGGTTATAATTTTCAATGCTGATCCCGATGGTACTGGATGGGGAAACCACGTTTCCGTCAATATCGAAATAATGTCCGAAGGCTTCGCCCACAGCGCCCTTGTCAAGCAGGGTCTGCTTTTCGCTTTCCTTCATGTTCCGCCAGTCCGCCAGAACATCTGCCCGTCCGATGCCAAAGACAAAAATGTCAATGTCATCCATTTTATTAAATACCCGTTTAATCTCCGGGTAATCCTTCAGGGCTTCCAAAAGGCGGTTATCAATGTTATCGGGTAAATGCAGCAGCTCATAATTCGCGTGGAGCTTAAGCCCCATTTCAGCAACGACGTTGTTGGCCTGGGTGGAATGGCTTTTGCCAATTCCGCCCCTTGCCGGAATCACATAGACATCCGGGTAGAAGGCTTCCTTCATCTGTTCTGCGATGGCTGCTGTGCTGGCGCCGCCAGTCAATGCCAGGATGTCCTTGTATTTCATGATGGACAACACATAGCGGGCGCCTGAACGGCCCATGAATTTCAGAACCTGATAGTTCATATCCATGTCGCCCGGGGAAACAATGGCTTTTTTCAGATGCAGCTTTTCCTCCAGCTCGCGCTCAAGCTGCTCAAGACCGTTATAGGTGTAAAGCATGCGTTTGAGCTGAATGATGATCTTGCGTCCAAGCTCTGTCAGGACAACGCCCTGGCGTTCTACCTGGACAAGCTTCTGGGCCTGGAGAAAATCAATTTCGTTCCGCACCTGGCGCTCACTCATATCGAGGACGAAAGCAAGATTTCGTCGCCCGATCGGCTCTTCGCTTTTGATTGTTGACAGAATGTTGTAGCGCATCTCAATCAGTGAGCCGATTTCCGGCACAACCAAACGCTGCAGGTCAACTAACTCTTTGCTGATTTTTATGTTTTCGCTTGACAACTTTTCACTTCCATTCCGTCTCTGAACTTGTCTGTTCATTTTTGTTCCCGCTGGGACAAATTTATTATATACCAATTCTGAAGATATTTCAAGTTAAAAAAAAATTAAAATGAAAGCCTTGAAAAATCCTTAACTCAGCCCATAAAACATTCTTTTTTTACATTGTTAAATGCTAAACATAAAAAAACCGGCTGTATCCTCTACAACCGGTTTATGATGTCTTTATCGAAACTGCTTTCGCTTCGAAGATGGAAGTATGTTTAGTGCTTCCCGGTATTTGGCAATGGTCCTGCGGGCCACATCAACCCCCTGCTCCTTGAGCATTTCAACAATTTTCTGGTCGCTCAGCGGCTTACGCTTATCTTCAGCGTCCACAAAGGCCTGTATTTTCTGCTTGATGGCCTCTGATGATACATCGTCCGCTCCCTGGGAGAATCCCCGTTTAAAAAAGAACTTCAGCGAGAAAGTCCCCTTTGGCGTCTGGACATATTTTCCACGGATGGCACGGCTGACCGTGGATTCGTGCACTTCGATCATGTCCGCAATGGCCTTAAGCGTCAGCGGCTTAAGATCCTCTACCCCTTCCCTGAAGAAATTTTCCTGGTAGTGGGCAATGGCCTCAATGACCTTGCGGATCGTATCCCGGCGCTGCTCGATGCTTTTAATGAGAAAAGCCGCTGAATCCAGCTTTTTCTCAATATATTTCTTGGTATCTTCATTTTCATTCCGTGTCTTCAGCATTCCCTGGTAAAAGGAGTTAATCTGAAGGCGCGGGGCTGAAATATCATTAATCTGAACCACCAGCTCATTGTCAATCCACTCAATGCTGCCGTCCGGAATAATGTACTTCACACCGTCAAAATTGGTAAACTGCCGTCCTGGCTTGGGTTCCAGCGTTTTTATCAGCTCTTTGAACTCTGCCAGTTCCGAGGTGGAAATGCCCGTTTCCTGGCTGACCCGCTTAAACTGGTTTTCGGCCAGATCGGTCAGATAATTATTGACAAGATTTTCATATTCCTCCTCGTCGTAGCCCTCCTGACGCAGCTGGATCAGCAGACATTCCTTGATGTCCCTGGCGCCGACCCCGGCGGGATCAAATTGTTGTATAATTCCGATGAGCTTTTCGACCACATCCTGTGTTACGCCCAGAATGTCGCAGATATAGTCCATATCAATGAGCAGATAGCCGTTATCGTCAATGCAGTCGATCAGATATTCCCCGATCAGGTTCTCTGTTTCTGTCAAATCTTCAGAAAGCACATGAAACTGAAGCAGCAGATACTCGTTGAGTGTGGTCTCATAATAGGAAAACTTCTCAAAATTAAACTCATCGTCGGGATCATAGGTGGATGATGGCGTATTTCTGAATTCTGTGGACTGCATATTCTGGAAATAGTCGTCCCACTCAATCTGGTCCTTGCTTTCCTCTTTTTTAGCCGCATCGTCTTTGACAACCTCCATGGATTCCATCGGACTATCGTTAAATTCCAGCATGGGGTTTTCCAGAAGCTCCTTATCAATAAGGTTGTTTAGCTCCATGGAAGTCAGCTGCAATATCTCGATCGCCTGCTTCATTTCGGTTGTCATTACTAATTTTTGTGTCTGTTTTAAATTTAAATCAACCTTAATATTCATTCTTTATCCCCTCTTCTCCTTCAAAGTATATCATCTCAGGTAAAAAAGTGCAATCGTTCTTACAGCACCTAGGCGGTCCATCCCAAAACACAGTAAAGGCAGGCCATAAAAAAACAGACCCGCAATAAATCACAGATCTGTAAGTCATAGACAAAGTGGTGCCGAAGGCGGGGGTCGAACCCGCACGGTATTGCTACCACTGGATTTTGAGTCCAGCACGTCTGCCAATTCCATCACTTCGGCTTATAAAATAAAAGTTGAATTTTATCTTCAATAGCGGCTTCTGCAATGTCCCCGACTAAGCGATTCACACCAAATCACAGATTTGGGTTCTCTGCTTATGCCAATTCCATCACTTCGGCTTATAAAGCATGCTATTACAAAGAATACCCGCACAGCGAGTACGCTTAATATAATAGCATACTCTAAATTAAAATTCAAATAAATTTCAAAATAAATTTCAACTTTTTTGATACGCCTCTACAATCCGTTCAATACAAATTTTCTCTGATAATTCATCCGTTGGGATAATGATGTCGCCGATCTCATAGTAGGGCTTTCTGGCTTCCAGCATATCCACAATCTTCTGGTAGGGATCTGCCTCCTGAAGCAGCGGACGGTCCGTATTTCCCCGCACCCGGCTGTAGATCGCTCCCGGCGACGCGGTCAGGGTTACCAGGAAGGTCCGCTCTTTTAGCAGCTTCCGGTTCTGTTCACTCAAGACAATCCCGCCACCAGTCGAAATCAAGAGGTTCTCTTCTTCCGCCAGAGCCGCCAGCACGCTCTCCTCCATCCTTCTGAAGGCTGGCTCTCCCTCCTGCTCAAATATCCGGGAGATGCTTTTTCCCTGCTGCTTTTCAATATAGGCGTCGGTATCCACAAAGGACAGGCCCAGTCTCCTGGCCAGACGTTTACCAATGGTGGTCTTGCCGGTTCCCATATAACCGATCAGCGCAATGTTTTTCTTTTCCATCTTATACGCCAAGGGTCTTCCGCAATTTCAAGATGTCTTTCAGTGTAACCTGTCCCGGCGCGGTAGCCTTGACGCCTGAGGCAAAGGTCAGGCAGCCCCCCATCACTTCCGGCAGGATTCTGGACAGGCGTCCCTCCTCGCCCATGGAGATCATAATCATGGGCTTGTCTGTTTTCAGGCTGTAGGTGCCGCCGGCCGCTGAAGCGGTCTTAAAATCGACTTTATCCCTTGCGTACAGGGCCAACTTAAAGGCGTCCGCCCCTTTTTCCTCCATTTTGTCCAGAATAGAAATGATTTCATCATAGGAGCCGGTTTTGTCAAAATCATGATAGGAAACCATCAGCTTGTTCTGCGCGGACTTTACCACCTGCTTAACCGCTTCAAAATATTCCTCGCTGCTGTTGAGCTCAACGTCAATATAGGTGACCGCGTTGGATTTGGCCGCATTGGCGATGTGCTTCCAGCGGTCCTCATTTAAAACATGCCGGAATCCGCCTTCCTTCACATCTCGGAAGGTATAGATAAGGCTTACACCCAGGTTCCGGATTCTTCTTAAAATCCTCCGCTCCTGTTCATAATCATCTTCCAGAAAATAATCACGGCGCCATTCCAGATAATCTGGCTTCTGGGTCAGCGCCTCGTCAATTTCGCGGTACAGGTCCTCTTCATTATCCGATACTAACGGAATACAGGTAACAAACTGGTTTTTACTTAGCATTTTTCTTCCCTCTAAATCATTTTAGATTCACGGATACGTGTTACCTCTATTATAGATGATTTTGCGCAGTGTATCCAGCACTATTTCTCCATATAATAGCTCATGCTGCTGAGCTTTTGGGTGTTTTTGTCGATGGTTCCTTTTCCCTGAAAGACCTTTTTATAGGTCTTGACCTGGGCGGTTACCCTCACCGACCGTTCCTGTCCTGATAACGGGGCCACCTCAATATTGTAGCGTCCGCCGTTATCTTCATTCCTCCAGCCGCCTGTTCCTGTATAGTCAAAATCCGCGTTGAGCTCAGCCTCCGCTTCGGCAAAGGCATTCTCCACCACCAGGATACAGATCTGATAATCACGGTAATCCTGATTGGCCTCCAGCTGATTCCGCATCTGCCCCAGCAGCGCCGCCGCAACAGTAAACAACAGCGCCAGAACGATGAGTACAAGGGGGAGCGCGTAGCCTTTATGATTCATCTCAACAACACCTCATTCGGATAATAAAGCCGGACATCCACTGCCGGTTCTTCCTTAATAAATTCTATGATTAGCCGCACTGCGTTTTTTTCCTCGAGCTTAAGCTCGAAACGGACAGCATTGTGGATCAGCTGACTTTTTCCGCCCGCCCTGATGGGTTCCAGCTTCACTTTGTCCACCTTGTTCCGGTAGACCGTTCCAGATGCCTCAATGGTATAAAAATTATAATACTCCGGGTTTTCCATATCCTGCAGATACACCCTGCCATCCTTCACAAAAATTTCCCTGGATTTTGAGAGCTGTTTCTGCAAAAACAGGCAGGCCCGTCTGCTCTCCTGGCCGCGGATCATTTTGCCTGTGATTTTTCCAGTTACCTCCCCTCCGAATTGAAGCGAGGTGACAAGCAGCACCAGCACCATCGACATAATAAAGAGCCCTGTCAGCACTTCGACCAGCGTATAACCCTCCCTGCTACGGGTAAACCACTTTCGCATAAAAAACCTTTTTCTTTCTGCCGGCCGCCTCATAGCTCAGCTGTAACTCATAAAGCCCTGAAACGCGGGTGGAGGGGTGCACTTCAACCTGCCAGCCCGGATGTTTTCTGACAATCGCTGCGATTTCCTGCTCAAAGGCCTGTTCTGTCTTCCCGGCAGGAATCCCGGTGCGTATTTCGTTTACAATTCCATTGATATTAAGGCTCTGCTCCAGTATCCCCTCGGAAACCCTTTGCCCGATGATCACTGTGTGGTAAATGGTAAAAACAGACACAATTCCCACCCCGAGCACTGCAATGGCTACCACTGCCTCAATCAGGCTGAAGCCGCGCGTATCAGACATTTTTATCACTTAAATAAATCCTCCCTGTGACTGGCTGTATAATCAGGTACTTCTCTGGCCGGCCATTGCGGTAAAAGGTGACTGTGCCGCCGCGGTTAACCACGCCCGACCCGCTGAAAACAATCTCGTTCTGGACCAGATTCCAGGTAATCCGGCACTGCATGAGGCGTACAGACTGTGTAACCACCATCTCACGCCTGTCCGGATCAAACGCTATCGTATCCACCCGGTCTTTATAAAGTTTTACCGACGTGCCGTATGGATCGCCGGACATCATGGCTGCGTCACGGCTTTTTAAGACCGCGTCGAGCACCTGCTCATATTCTGCCCCGGCAGCCCGCTTCGCGTTTCCCTCTGTCACTGAATATCCCAGTCCTGCGGTCACCGCCAGAGCAAAGCCCAGAATGGACAGAGTGATGATCAGCTCGATCAGGGTGTGTCCTCGTTGATGCGCCATTTTATTTTACTGACTGGCAGAAGGCGTTGCTGCTGGTGTAAACTCGACCTCACCGTTTTCATAGGTGAAGCTGCCGCCAGACTGTTCTTCGATTTTGTCTGTTTTCAGGTATCCGGCCTCCTTCAATGCTGTGACCAGCTGGTCGAAGCTGTCGCTCCCTCCACCTGCCAGCGTGGGCAGGTTTCCATTGTTATCCGCCTTATAGACCTCCAGAGCAGTTTGGACCACCGCCAGGTTTGCCTGGTCTGTTTTCAGGCCTGAATTATCCAGTACCTTCGTAAACTGCGGAATGGCCAGCGCTGCCAGCATTCCCAGTATCGCCAGCACAATGATCAGTTCAATGAGGGTGAAGCCATATTTTTCCGCGATCTGTCTCTTTAGTTTTTTCATTTTTCCCCTTTACTCATACTAACTCGGAATAGCCCGAATAGATTTCAAATACCGGCTGCATAACCGACGCCATTATAAAAAACACCAGTCCGCCAACCACAAGCAGTACCACTGGTTCCAGCAGTGCGGTCATTTTCCTTATTTTCCGATTGATCTCGTCGTTATAATAGACCGAAACCTTTATGAGCACCTGCTCCATGGTTCCCGAGCTCTCGCCAATGCGGATCATCTGGACAAAGCGCCGGTCAAAGATTCCTGCCTCTGCCAGGCTGTCAGACAAAGCCGCCCCACGCCTTACCGCTTCCCGCACTGCGTTTATTCTACGGCGCATGACACGGTTTCCCAAAATTTTACCGGCGATTTCCAACGCACTGATCATATCAATACCGCTGCTTACCATAATGGCCATAGCATCCGCAAAACGCACGCCCTCCATCAGCCGCATAAACTCCCCGACCCATGGAAGCCCCAGCAAAAAGCGATCTCTTGCCAGCGCACCAGTCTCCTGTCTGACCGCGACCAGGCCCGCTGCCAGCAGCAGTAAAACTGCCAGCAGTATCCAGCCACCGCCGGACATCAGCGCTGTACTGACCCCCATAAGTATCTCGGTGGTCAGCGGCAGCTCTGCCTCCATGCTTTCAAATATTTTCACAAAGGCCGGCAGAACGCCTGCCATAAGGTACATCACCACCCCTGCAGCTACCACCGTTACCAGCGATGGATAGAACAGGGCCTGGACGATTCTGCTCCTCAAGTCAGCCTGCCCTTCATAGTAAATCCCCAGATTTTCCATGACCAGATCCATACAGCCGCTCATTTCACCCGAGCGCACCATCTGGACCATAAGCTCCGGAAACATCTCTGGAAACGGACGCAGCGCTTCGGAGAAGCTGTTGCCCTGCTTCACCAGTGTCTTAACCTGCAGGACTGCTTCTCCAAAGCCTCTGTTTTTATGCTCCTTTCCGGACAGCTCCAGAGCGTCGATGATCGAAACCCCTGCCGAAAGCGTAATCGCCATCTGTCTGCAGAAAAGTCCGAGCATCCGCGCGCGTCCTGATTTAAACGCCACTGCTTTAAGCCATGCTGGTTTCATCATTTCCATAACTCATCACCCTCAGCCCTTCTGTCACATCGGTGACACCGTTTAAAATTTCATTTCGGACAAGCTGTGAAAACTGAACCAGCCCGTTCCCCCGCGCAAGACTGTGGAACTGCTCATAGGAAGCGCCGGAATGAATGGCCTCTCTCAGGCTCTGGTTAAGACACAGCACCTCGAAAATTCCCTTTCTCCCCAGATAGCCGGTGTGCCGGCATTTTTCACAGCCAGCCGCGCGGTACAGCACCTGTTCTTTTTCAAAGGCAAAGAGCCCGCGCTCCGCCTCAGTTATCGTATAGGCACTCTTGCAGTGCGGACACAGCTTTCTCAAAAGCCGCTGGGCGATAATGCCCCGCAGAGCCGTGGACAGCAGATAGTCTGCTGCGCCCATATCCAGCAGCCGGGTAACCGTTGACAGCGCATCGTTGGTGTGGAGGGTCGACAACACCAGATGGCCGGTAATGGCCGCGCGCACAGCGGTAGCCGCAGTCTCCTCGTCCCGGATTTCACCGACCATGATCACATTGGGGTCCTGCCTCAAAATGGCCCGCAGCCCTTCGCTGAACCCGAGGCCAACCCGCTCATTCACTGGTATCTGGTTAATGCCCTCCAGATGAAATTCGACCGGGTCCTCAATCGTGATAATGTTGAGGGCCTGGGTATTTTTCTCTTTTAAAAGACTGTAGAGTGTCGTCGTTTTTCCACACCCTGTCGGACCGGTCACGAGTATCAGTCCGTTAGCCTGATTGAGCATTCCCCTTACTCTCTGCTCATTTTCAAAGGAAAGGCCAAGTTCCTTCACTGGAATCAGAAATGTCTGGGCGTCCAGAACCCGAAGCACCACTTTCTCGCTGTAAACAGTCGGTACCACCGACACACGCAGGTCGATCTTCCTGCCCTCGGTTTCAAAGCAGAAGCTCCCATCCTGCGGCCTTCGTTTCTCTGAAATATCGAGCCCGGATAAAATCTTTATCCGGCTGATCATACCAAAATAATCCTTTCTGGCAACCTCCATGGTTGTGACCAGCTCGCCGTCAATACGGATACGCACCCGCATTTTTTCCGGGTTGAGCATCTCAAAATGAATATCCGAGGCTTTTTTCTGTACCGCAAAGCGGATAATGCTGTTGACAAGTTTTACAAAGCGATTGTCCTGAGCTTCATCCTGTCCCTGCTCGGAGACTGCTTTCTTTTCCACACTCCAAAATCTGTATTTCACATCGACCCTCTTGTTAAAATATAATCATTTCTCAATTATTTGACTGCTTATATCTCATCATACAGGATATTCTATTTTTTGTCAACGATTTTATTATATTACATAATAGTTTATTATTTTATCAAACTAAAAAAACAGCCAACAGAAGTGGTTATTCCCCCTGTTGGCTATTTTCTATTTTATAATCTCAAAAACGATTCCCTCAAAGCCTTCCAGTGCCATTTTCAACGGATATGAATGCTCCGCTCCTGGCTTTACATCTGCGCTTTTTGTTTTTTTTACTTTTTCAATGTGATGTGGTTTAGTCATCAAACTGCCCTTCTGTGTTTTTAACTCATAGGCGCTTCTTTTACTATTATTGCCAGTGTTAAAAATTTTTTTAATTTTTACGCGGTCTGTCAGCTCAAGGACCAGCTCCTCAATGGGCTTCGCGGCAAAATTGAGTACTGTCAGCAGCTCCTGTCCACCAGCGGCGCGCCGGTAAGCCAACACAGCCGTTCCTTTTGTTTTAACCGGAACAAAGGAAAAACAACCGCTGTGGTAGTCATTTTCATAGAGTGCCGGGCACCTCTTGTAAAACTGGTTTAAGGCTGAAAAGTAGTCAAAGAATTCCTGATGAGCAGGGTACTTAAGCAGGTCCCAGTCCAACTCGCGGGCCTCGTCCCACTCTCTGAAGTGTCCCAGCTCATTCCCCATAAAGTTCAGCTTTTTGCCAGGGTGGGTAAACATATAGAGATACAGCAGGCGTGCCTGCTCAAATTTTTCTTCATAGCTGCCGTTCATTTTGTCCAGAATGGTGCCTTTCCCATGTACCACCTCATCGTGGGAGAATGGCAGCATATAGAGTTCATTGTAGAAATAGTGCATGGAAAAGGCCAGCCTGCCCATATGGTCTTTGCGGTCATCTGGATGAATCTTCATAAAATTCAGGGTATCGTTCATCCACCCCATGTCCCACTTGTAGTCAAAGCCCAGCCCGCCGTATTTCACCGGGGCTGTTACCTTTAAAAAATTGGTGGAATCCTCCGCCATGCGCAGCACGCCGGGATAGCGCTCTGCCAGGCCCTCATTCATGCCCTGGATGAACTCAACCGCCCCCTCATTGGCTCCGCGGGCGGCGTCACCCTGCCAGTACAAGGCATTGCTGATGGCGTCCATCCGCAGGCCGTCAAAATGATATTTCTCGATCCAGAAGGCTGCCGCCGACTGAAGAAAGCTCCGCACCTCTCCCCGGTAAAAATTAAAATTATAAGAGCCCCACTCACTGTAGCCTGTATCTGCATCCGGATACTCATACAGCGCAGAGCCATCAAACTGCGTTAAGGCATAATCGTTGGTGGCAAAATGCACCGGGACGAAATCCAGGATCACTCCGATACCCGCCTGATGAAAGGTATCAATGAGGTACTGCAGCTCTGCCGGCGCGCCGTAGCGGGAGGTCGCGCTGTAAAAGCCTGACACCTGGTATCCCCAGGACTCGTCAGCGGGATACTCGGTCAGCGGCAGGAATTCCACATGGGTAAAGCCATGCTTCTGCACATAGTCAAGAAGCTGGCCGCACAGCGCCTCATAGCTGTACCAGCCCGCCGGACCCTCCTCCGCCTTGCGCCGCCAGGAGCCAAAATGCATCTCATAAATGCTCATCGGCTCGTTATAATGCGGGCGTTCCGCTCTTCTTTGAAGCCATGCCGCGTCTTTAAAAGCATAGTCCAGGTCTACTAAAACCGACGCGGAATTTGGTCTCAGCTCCATGGCGTAGCCATAAGGGTCTGCCCGGTCGAGCACACGCCCGTCCGTCTGGTGAATCCGGTATTTGTAGAGCATGCCGGCTCTGGCGTTTTCCACAAAGCACTCATAGACCCCTCCTGTGCCAAAGGGCTCCATGGGTGTATCCTGCCAGCCGTTAAACTCCCCGATCAGCGTTACCGCCTCTGCCCCCGGCGCGTATACTCTGAAAACAAAGCCCTCACGTCCGTTCTTCTCACAACGGTGCGCGCCAAAATAATCGTAGGCGTCAAAGGCCTTCCCAATATAAAAATCATGCATTTCCATGATGTTGCCCTCCCCTGTTTATTACTTACAATTATATTGGAAAAACAGCGGCCCGTCTACTGTCAAAACGCCCGAAATGTCAAAAAAAGGCAGCGCCAGAGTGTGTTCTGGCGCTGCCTTTTGCAGGGTTCAATCTGCGTTTTCTTATTTTTCCAGATAGGCCATGAGCGCATCCCACTCCGCCTTTGCCTGGTCATAGCCAATTCTATAGCTTTTCTGGACACCCTCAGGGTTGCGGTCGATCACCTTTGTCTCAATGGGGTTCTCTGGACGCAGCACATAAATTTTCCCCTCGGCCTCCAGCGCATCAATCAAATCCATGGTTTCATTGTAGAACAGGTGGCGGTTTAGAATGCCCTCAGCAAAGGCCGGGTGCTTCCGGTAATAGGAGCGCACCATCCGTTCGTGGCCATAGGGCTCCTTGCGGTAGCCCTTTTCACGGGTTAATACCAGAACAGCCTTCTCATTGCCGTCTGAAAGGGCCCGCTGGACCGGGACAGAATCAGCGATCCCCCCATCCATGTAGGGCTTCCCGTCGATTTCCACCATCTGGCTCATGAACGGCAGCGAGGTGGACGCGGCAATAAGCTCTGCCACATCGCCCTCCATCTTCTCAAAATAGCGGGCCTCCCCGGTCTCGCAGTCGGTGGCGGTCAGGTAGAAGGTAACGTCAGCGCTGTAATAGGTCTTCATATCAAAAATATTATAGCGTCTCGGCAGCTCATTATAGGCGAAGCTGCGGCTGAAAAAATTACCCTCCTTCAGCAGGTTCCCCATCCCCATATACCGTTTGTCCGGCATAAAGGTTTCTGCGATGGCAAAGCTGCGGCCGGGCTGCTCAGATATATAGTTCGCGCCGTTGATAGCGCCCATGGAAACACCGATAATGTACGGGAATTCCAGTGATTTTTCCATAAAATAATCCAATACGCCGGAGGAATAAATGCCTCGGAAGCCACCGCCCTCCAGCACCAGCGCTGTTTTCTCAAATTTCATGCTCAGTCCTCCCTTATCCTCATGGTCATTTCAATCTGGCAGAGGAGGATTCCCTCCTGGTTTTCGATGTCCATCCGGTAGGTGTTTTCATCAATCTCAGCAGATTTCACGGTGATCATGTCGCCGTAGAAGCCCTGGTTTTTGTAGATAATCTTCGCGGTTTCTATTTCGCCTGCCTTTACCTTTTCCAGGGGCAGCGTCTCCAGCGCCCACGCCAGGTATTTGACATGGTTGACGTGGCTGTTAAAATCAATGTCCAGGTAGCGGACCTGGAAATTTTTGGACTCGGTCCATTCCTCCACCTTAGCGACCCGCTTGAGTTTAAAATGGTTTTCATGGCCGCTTTCATAAACGTCCAGCTCCGGCACATTGCTCATCCGCTCCAGACGGTTTTCCCTGCGGTTTTGCAGCATCCATTCCGTATCGCCCTCCACCATCATCCTGCCGTCCAGCGATTTGATGGCAAAACGGCGGTGGGCGGCGAATTTATCAAAGGCGATGGCCTCGGTCTCCACCATGACCTCATCGTTAAACTTCGGGTACTCATGAAACTGCAGCTTGTATTTTACCAGAAACCAGGCCAGCCCCATTTCATCCAGAACCTCCGGCCCCACGCCGAGCTGTTCGCTCTGCTCCTGGCTGGTCTGCTGAAAATAGTTCAGCGCGGCTGTGGGCTGCAGCTGGTAGTTATAGGTGCATTCGTAGCCGTTGATTTTCTGCTTTTTCTCGTAAATAATTCCCACTTCTGTTGTCTCCTTATCCTTATAAAAATTAGCCGAATGATTTAATTTTCAATGAGTCCAAGCGCGCGCAGAATAAACTCACCAGTACGCCGTTCCGTCCCCTGGTAAGGGTAAGCGTGCATATCTGTACTCGGGTTAAAATTCAGTTCAATGATGCCAAAGGGTGATTTTTCGTCCCGGTAGTCTTCAATGATGATATCCACACCGCAGAACACAGCCTTCACCGATGCTGCCGCCTCCACGGCAACGCGTTTAAAGAAGTCCGGCATTTCGTCAGTCATGTCAATGCTGTCGCCGCCAGTGCTGATGTTCGAGTTGCCCCGCAGATAGACGGTTTTTCCATCGGGCAGCACATCGCCGAATTTCAGCTCCTGCTGTTTTAGATAAAGCTCGGTCTGTTCGTCCAGCTCAATCTTTTTAAGGGGTGCGGTGTAGCCGTAGCCTCTGAAGGGGTGCCTGTTTTTTTCATCGACCAGCTGAGTGATGGTGTGGATGCCGTCGCCCGTCACATTGGCCGGAACACGCTTCAGTACAGCGACCACCTCCCCGCCGATTACCAGGAACCGGTATTCCTGCCCCGGTATAAATTCCTCGATGATGACGGTCTTGTCGTATTCAAAGGCAATTTCAACCGCCTCAAGAAGGTCTTTCTCGCTGCCTCCCTGGTCAAAAATACAGATTCCCAGCCCATAATTTGTGGATTTTGGCTTGATGACTACCCTTTTCCCGACATAGGGCCCTATGCGCCGTGCCGCTTCATCATAGCTTGAGAATTCCTCTCCGGCTGGTACCGGGATACCCCGCTGTGCCATGATTTTTTTGGTAACCACCTTGTTTTCCATAACGAGGACTGTAATATAATTGTCCAGCTCTGTCTTGGTCGCCTGCTTGACATAGGTTTTTTTATCTCCTTTGCCAAGGCCGATAAAGTTATCCTGGGGGTCGATCTCCTCAACCGGCACACCCCGGGTGATGGCTTCCTTGATGAGAATCTGGGTAGAGAGCTCATAGTTATCAAAGCCCTTTAAAAGATACCGGGTGTCGTAGCTTTCTTTTTTATAAGCCTTCGCCAGACGCATCATCCCTTTTAAATAGCCTTCTTTTTTTACCATTTCAGCCATCCGGAAGGCATAGGTATGCTCGGGATGGATAACCCGGTCGATCATCACCTTCAGCACACCGCTGTTTCCGAGCTCCAGCTCAATGTCCATCTTCTGCATTTTTTCGAGGATATCAAGGGCCCAGCGTTTCATGGAGACCTCTTTGCCATTCTGACCGATCATAAGATCAGGATCCAGACCAAAAGCTGCGACCTTCTCTTCATTTTCAAGGCCTTCCTTCTGCCAGTCTGCATAGTCTGATTCTTCCTCAACCAGCAGGTAAAGCATAAACTGATGAAGAAACACCAGATCCTTTTCAGCAATACCGCATTTATCAAAGACATTCAGGTCGACCGTCCGGATTTCAAGATACTTAATGCCGTCCTCTTCCAGAGATTCCAGAATATTGTCCACACCCTTTGCCTTCATGCGTATCTGGGCGTAAAGCTCTTTTGGAGCCGAGATCAAACCTTTATCCACAAAGCTTTGAACATCCTCAGTGTATTCTTTAACCGTACGATAGCTTGGAAAAAGAAATATTTTATTTTTATAGCCATAGACTGAATTTCTAAAGGAAGTACCCGTTTTTAAAACATAGGCGTCATCGCCCACAGCCTCCATCTGCCTCACACATTCGGGACCATAGCTTTTATGCAGGGCTGAGCTGCAGCCTAAAAGATAGATGACCATCCACCGGTAGCGCAGATAATTCCGGACCAGCTTGAGGTACACGCCATCCTTAAAATCTTTGCGCGGTTTCTCAGGTGCAACTGCGTCATGCAGCTTATCAATAAAGCGTTCCGTAAAGGAAAAATTAAAATGAATGCCGGAAATCAGTTGTTTTTTTCCGCCGTAACGCTCAATCAGCCCTTTCCGGTAGGCCATCGCAGCCTCGGCGTCCTCTTCTCCCTCATAAACGGCTATGGGGATACGCTCATCCTCTGGGATATCGCAGGGCATGGACTGAGGCCAAAAATACTCGTCCCCGATTTCATTGTTGACAATATCGCAAAGCCCTTCAAGCACCGCGTAGGTCTTAGGCACTGTGTCATAGGCTGGTGTAACGACCTCCACCTGGCTTTCTGAAAAATCGGTTGTGATGTAAGGGTTTTTCAGCTTGTTGCCAAAAATTGCCGGGTGCGGTGTCATAGCGAGCTTTCCTGTCTCCGTAACCCGCAGACCTTCCCGTTCCAGACCAAAATCGCCGGTCAGCAGTTCGTTGCTTGTAAATGTATTTTTTAAAATATCTAAGTTCATTTTTACACCTTGATTATTCAAATTTTATTGGTTATTATACCACAAATCAACCTGAATGCATATTGAAGACGAGTCCAACTTCTGTTAAGTTTTAAACCTGAAAAAAGCTTAAATCAAACAAAGAAATCCCGGTTTAATAGAGATCAAACCGGGATGGTGCTTTTTATGCGTTGGCTTCTAACTCACGGTATTCAGGGTGTTTGTCAAATTCTGCCCGCGCAAAGGGACACAGCGGAATGATTTTTTTGTCTTCATCCCTTGCCTTTTGTACCGCCTTTTCGACCAGCACCTTTCCAATGCCCAGGCCGCCCATGTCTTCTGCCACTTCTGTATGTGAGATAATAAACATGCTCTCTCCGGTCGGCACAAATTCAATTTGTCCAACCTCTGTTCCGTCTTCAGTCACAGCGTAGATACGGTTGTCACCATCTTTATATTTAATCATATTATAGCCTTCTTTCACAATTCAGTTGAAGATTATATACCCTCTGGCCGTTTGATAAAACACCGCCGATGACCCGCGTCAAGCAGCCTGCTTATTCACCGGCGCAGAGCTCTGCCAGGTATTCCTCGGCATATTTAGACGCCACCGCGCCGTCCGCCGTGGCCGTGACAATCTGACGAAGCGGCTTGGTGCGGACATCCCCGACAGCAAAGACACCCGGGATATTGGTTCTTGTCGTCTCGTCCGCGATCAGGTAGCCCTGCCCGTCGAGGTCCAGAACACCCTTGAACATATCTGTGTTCGGTGTCCGGCCGACCGCTACAAATACGCCTTCGCAGGACAGCTCGGTTACATCGCCGGTTTTAACATTTTCAACCTTAACGCCGGTTACCAGGTCGTCATGGAGTACCTCGACCACCCTAGAATCCCAGACAAATTCGATGTTTTCAGTTTTTTCCAAAGTCTTCATGTAAGTTTTTGAGGCCCTGAGGGTATCTCTTCGATGCACAATATAAACCTTTTTACAGATTTTAGCTAAAAACAAAGCATCGGCCACCGCGGAGTTTCCGCCGCCCACCACAACAACCGTCCGGTTGCGGTAAAACATGCCGTCACAGGTAGCGCAATAAGCCATCCCTCTGCCGCGCAGTTCATCCTCCCCGGGAATACCAAGGGTTCTTGGCGCCGCGCCCGTGGCCAGAATGACAGCCTTGGCTTCCAGATCTCCCTTGCCTGTCCGGATTACCTTAGGCTGGCTTTCCAAATCAATGGATAACACCTCGCCTATTTGTGTTACAACACCGAAGCGTTCAGCGCTCTGCTGCATCTTTCCGCTGAGTTCAATGCCATCTACGCCCTCCTCAAAGCCCGGGTAATTGTCTACCCGGCTGGTGGTAGCCATCTGGCCGCCCGGCCACATTTTTTCAAGTACCATTGTAGAAAGGCCTGCGCGTGCGCAGTATAATGCCGCTGTATACCCTCCTGGACCCCCGCCTAGTATAATCACGTCAAATTTATTATTTTCCATTACTTGTCTCCTTTTGGAAGTTACATTTTTCTGTAACTTTAAAAATTACATATTGTGTTCCTATTTTACCAGCTTAAGGCGAAAAAGTCAATAGTGTATCCAGAATGATTTGTTTTTGCACCCAGAGGGTATGTATGGTACAATAGAAAAAAATAATCAATGGTGTTTAAACCACCTGATGTATTCGTTTTAATCCCGTGGTCAAAAGACGGCCACTGTGCTAGGGGGCACTACAAATGAAGATCTTTGATGTTATTGTGCTGGGCGGCGGACCTGCAGGCTATACGGCTGCGCTATACTGCGCCCGGGCGAACCTGAAAACCATGATTTTAGAAAAGATGTGGCCAGGCGGCCAGATGGCCACCACCAGCCAGGTCGATAACTATCCCGGATTTAATGAAGGAATTGACGGCCATGAGCTGAGTGAGCGCATGAAGCTGGGCGCCGAACGCTTTGGCGTGGTCTCTGAGTACGGCGAGGTCATCAGCATTGAGGCCACTGGTCAGCCAAAGCGCATTAAGACAAACAGCGCCGAATATGAATGCAAGGCCCTGATCATTGCCACCGGCGCTGCCCCGAGAAGCCTGAACCTCCCCCATGAAGAGGAACTGCGGGGGCGTGGCGTCGCTTATTGCGCTACCTGTGACGGCCTCTTCTTTAAAAATAAGGTGGTCGCTGTGGTGGGTGGCGGCAACTCCGCGGTGGCCGATGCCCTGTACCTGTCCAAAATCTGCAAAAAAGTTTACCTCATTCACCGCCGCAACCGGCTGAACGCTACTAAAACCTACCTGGCGCCGCTGGACGAGACTGAAAACATTGAATTTATCTGGAACAGTCAGGTAGTCGAACCCATCTATGGCGATGTTTTAACCGGTATTAAGCTTGAGAATACCGAGACCGGCGCTGTTTCACAGCTGGACTGCGACGGCCTGTTTATCGCCATTGGCCGCCGGCCAAACACTGACCTGTTCGAGGGCATTGTGGACATCGACGAAGCAGGGTACATCATCGCCGATGAAACCACCCAGACAAATGTGGAGGGCGTCTACGCAGTTGGCGATGTGCGCACCAAGCCGCTGCGCCAGATCATCACTGCAGCCTCTGACGGCGCCGTTGCCTCAAAATTTATTGAGGACTACTTTGTGCAGCTGTGCGGCCGAAACCATAAGGCAAAAAGCCTGCGCTATAAGAGCGAGCCCAACCGCTTCTTTGTCCAGACGCCGGAGAATTACGAAGTTGGCGAGCTGAACCTTGAGCCCACCACGGACAGCACCTTTATCATCACCCATGTGGGCGTTGACAACAGCTACAATGGCCTGGGCATCGCGAAAGAGCTGGTGCGGCAGACCGTTGAAGCCGCGCGCCAGAACCACTGGAAGCTGATTCCCAGATGTCCCTTTGCAAAGGCCGAATACGACAAGCATCCCGAATATAAAGACACCTTGGCCTGATAATCTGGCAGCCTCTGCTTCACAGCAGAGGCTGTTTTTCTGTCAGGGCTCAAAAAATAAAAAAACAGCCTGTCACTTTGACTGGTAGACTGCTCTAAAAAATCATATAATTCAAAGACGTTAACAACAAATTGTATTTAAAGAAGAACTATGCTACACTAGCCAGACAGGAGCACTCGGCTCTTGTGGCACTGGCATGGTTAATCTTGCCCCGGAAATGGGGTGCTGCTTATGGACAGTAACCAGTTAATTCTGATTCTGGCGCTTATCGCGTTTATCGTAGGCTGCATAAACAAGAACGACCGTTAGCCTTTTCCACGAGCACTAACGGTCAAATCTAATGAATCATTGGGGCTGGCCGTTGCCGGTGTCCCTGTTTCTTTTTATATTATACCACATTTCCTTAAACTTTTCAAAAAATAAAAAACAGCCATATTCCTATATGACTGATCATCTGCTTTAAATGGTCGGAGTGAGAGGATTTGAACCTCCGGCCTCATGGTCCCGAACCATGCGCTCTACCAAACTGAGCCACACCCCGATATTTTTATATTTTTGATTTGCAAACCAACAACAGTTATTGTAATATAGTCATAGATATTTTGCAAGCATATTTTTTAAAAATTTTAAAAAATTTAGGAGAAAAGCATGAAAATAATTGAAGCGGGCGTATCTGCCCCGGAAGGTTTAGCGGATATCACGGAACAGGTGCGGGAATACATCCGTGAGGTGCGTCTGAAGGACGGGTTTGTCCATATCCAGATTCCCGAGCGCACCTGCGCGGTGACCATTACCATCAATGATGACTTCAATATTGACAAGGATTTTCTGAATAAAATCAATCGGTTCCTGCCCAAGTATAACGGCATGCAGTTTACAGGCTGGACCACCTCCAATGTCAAGGCTTCTCTTGTGGGAATGTCGGAGCAGGTGATGGTGGAAAGCGGCGAGCTGATCCTGGGCCTGCACCAGAGCATCTATATGGTTGAGTTCAACGGCCCCTCTACAGACCGCCGGATTTATCTCTCCCACATGGGCACCACACTGGCCGAGGGCGAAGAACCCAAACTTCCGCAGGTGCTGGAGGACCTGTACGCTGCCGACCTGGCAAAGGAACAGGCCGAAAAAGAGGAACAGGATCGGATCATCGCTGAAATGCGCGCAGAGTATGCTGAGCGCATCCGCAAGCAGAAAGAAGAAGCTGCCAGAGCCGCAGCAGAAAGTGAGCAGAAGGATGGCGAATAATAAAAATAATCCCACGAAAAAAACAAAACAAAAGCCGCCGAAACAGAGCCACCAGAGCAACATTAAAAACAGCTACCGGATCGGCGCCCTGATCCTGGTGATCATCATCATTGTCAGTCTGCTGACAATGTACAGTTTTTAAGGAGCCTGTTATATAAGGATGAATATTAAAATCATTACAGTGGGCAAAATCAAGGAAAAATACCTGAGGATGGCCATTGATGAGTACAGCAAACGGCTGGGTGCCTACTGCAGGCTTGAGATCATCGAGGTAAAGGACGAAAAAATTGAGGAGCGCTTCAGCGACGCCGAAAAGGCCCGGGCGGTGGCGCTGGAGGGCGAACGGATCGCCCGGTATTTAAAGGACAATGAAATCATCGCCGCGCTTAAGATCACCGGCCGGCAGCTGACCTCACCAGATTTCGCGAAAAAGATCGAGCATTACGGACTCCAGGGCAAGAGCAGCCTGACCTTTGTTATCGGCGGCTCCCTGGGCCTGGCGCCGGAGATTGAGGCCCGCGCCCACTGGGATTTGTCCTTTTCAAAGATGACCTTCCCCCACCAGCTGTTCCGCGTCATGCTGCTGGAACAGGTTTACCGGGCGTTTAAGATCATAAAAAATGAGACCTATCATAAGTAGTATCAGTACAATGGAGAATGCAGAATTGAGAATTGAGAATTGATGAACACTTTTTCTGTCGAAAAAGCGATTGAGACAGCGGCCTGCGGCCGCCATTTCATTCAAAATGCGCGGCATTTTGTTCCGATAATTCTCCATTCTCCATTTTCAATTCTCCATTCATTTAAGAAGGGAGTTAACCATGACCACCACTATGTTAGAACGAGGAAAAACAGCTAAAAAGGCGGGCATTCAGCTGTCCGCCACGGATACACAGACGCGCAGTGCGGCCCTTACGGCCATTGCAGACGCGCTGGAAAAAAACCGTGCGGCGCTGATCGCCGCCAACCAGGCCGATTATGAGCGCAGCGCAGCCGAAAACCTGGCAGCGCCGCTGCTGGGCCGCCTGACCTTTGACGATCATAAAATTGACGACGTGATCGACGGCATCCACAGCCTCATCGAGCTTGAGGACCCCCTGGGCGCTACCCGCATGGCGACCGAGCTGGACACGGGCCTGGAACTTTACAAGATAACCTGCCCCATCGGTGTGATTGGCATCATCTTTGAATCCCGCCCCGACGCTTTTGTCCAAATCTCCACCCTGTGCCTGAAAAGCGGCAACGCGGTGCTCTTAAAGGGCGGACGTGAAGCCCTCGAGACCAACCGCCTGCTGTGCAAGGTCATTTCGGAGGCCACTGCCTCTGTTGGCATTCCGGACGGCTGGATTCAGAATCTTGAGAGCCGCGAGGACGTCAATGCCATGCTGGCCCTGGACGAGTATATCGACCTTATCATCCCGCGCGGGTCCAACAGCTTTGTGAAATACATCATGGACCACTCCAATATTCCAGTCATGGGCCACTCCGACGGAATCTGCCACGCCTATGTCGACGCCTCCGCCGATCCGGACAAGGCGGTAAGCATCGCGGTGGACGCTAAAACCCAATACGTTTCGGCCTGCAACACCATCGAAACCCTGCTGGTGCACAAGGACATCGCCGGGGAGTTTTTACCCAGACTGAAAGCCGGAATGGACCAAAAGCAGGTACACCTGAAGGGCGACGACCGGGTGTGCGCCGTGATCGACGTCGAGCCCGCCACTGATGACGACTGGTCCACCGAATACCTGGACTATATCCTTTCCATTAAGGTTGTCGACAGCCTGGAGGACGCCATTGACCATATCAACACCTATGGCTCCGGCCACACCGATGTCATCGTGACGGAGGATGAGGCTCACGCGAAGAAATTCACCACCCTGGTGGATTCCGCGGGCGTCTACGTCAACTGCTCCAGCCGCTTTGCCGACGGCTTCCGCTACGGCTTCGGGGCGGAGGTAGGCATCAGCACCTCCAAGCTGCACGCCAGAGGCCCGGTGGGCCTTGACGGCCTGCTGAGCTATAAATACAAGCTCATCGGACACGGGGATATTGTGGGCGACTTTGCGGACGGAAAACGCAGCTTTACCCACAAGTCCCTGGATCAGGACTGTCCTCTGTAAATATAAAAAATTATAATTCTATTTTAAGAATCATTTAATATAATAACAGTAAGCAGAAAGGTTACACATGCAAAAGACATTTAAGGCCATCATTTTTGACTTCAACGGCACACTGTTTTTCGACTCGGACAAGCATGACGCGGCTTTTGACCGTTTTACGCTGGAGCAGTGCGGGCGGCACATTACGCCTGAGGAAATGCACGGCTTTTACGGTCAGACCAACGCCACCATCATTCCGGCCATTTTAAAGGACCGGGAGCTGACAGCAGAGGAAATCACCGCCTTTGGTGATGATAAAGAAGCGCTTTACCGGGAGCTTTGCCTGGAGGATACAGAAAACCTCCATCTGGTAAGCGGCGCCCCGGAGCTTCTTGACTGGATCTGCGCCTCGCAGATCCCCCACACCATTGCCAGCAGCTCAGAGCTTGCCAACATGGCGTTCTTTTTTAAAACCTTTGCCCTTGGCAAATGGTTCGATTTTGACACCACCGTTTTTGACAACCACACCTTTCCGGGAAAGCCCTCCCCGGATATTTACCGTCTGGCGGCTGAAAAGCTGGGTGTCTGTCCTGAGGCGTGCATTGTGGTGGAGGACGGCCTTTCCGGTATCCAGTCTGCCCATGCGGCCGGTATCGGCCATATTATTGCCATCGCGGCGCCGGAGCGTCATGATTATTTCATGCAGGTGCCTGGCGTGAACGCGGTGATTTCAAATTATCATGAGTTTGACCGTTCGCTGTTAGAGCGGTCTGTGAAGGAGTAATAAATGCTAGAATTAAAAAATATCTGCTTTGAAGTGGAGGATGAAAAAAAGGGCATCCTCAAAGATGTCAGTCTCAAGATTGACTCTGGTAAATTCGTTGTCATTACCGGCCCCAACGGCGGGGGTAAATCCACCCTTGCCCGGATTATCTCCGGTATTCTCACCCCGACGTCGGGGCAGATCCTGTTCGACGGCCAGGACATCACAGGTCTCGACATCACTGAACGCGCCAAGCTGGGTATCAGCTTTGCCTTCCAGCAGCCTGTCCGCTTCAAGGGGATTACCGTCCACGACCTTATCTCGCTGGCTGCCGGCTCACCGCTTAACCAGGTGGAAGCCTGCCAGTATTTATCCGAAGTGGGCCTCTGCGCCAGAGACTATATCGACCGCGAGCTCAACGACAGCCTGTCCGGCGGTGAGATCAAGCGTATCGAAATCGCGACCATCCTTGCCCGCGGCACCAAGCTGTCCATCTTTGACGAGCCAGAAGCCGGCATTGACCTCTGGAGCTTCAAAAACCTGATCGCTGTTTTCCAGAAAATGTATGAAAAAATTAACGGCTCTATCATGATTATCTCCCATCAGGAGCGTATCTTAAACATTGCCGATGAGATCATCGTGCTGGCAAACGGCAAGATCATCAGCCAGGGGGCCAGAGAAGACATCCTGCCAAGACTTTTAAACGGTACAGACAAAGTGGATTTCTGTCCCAGAATGGAGGAATAATATGAACGAAATACCAATGAATGACGTCGCAAGAGAGCTGCTGAAGGACGTTGCCGACATTGACGGCAAGCCTGAGGGCGTTGCTTTTAATATCCGCGAGGACAGCCAGTGCGCTGGCCGAAACTCCACGGATAATATCCAGATTGTGAGCAAGGAGGACGGCTCCGGCATTGACATCATCGTGCAGCCAGGCACCAAAAACGACAAGGTTTTTATCCCTGCCCTGGTGACCTGCAGCGGTGTGCACGACCTGGTTTACAATGATTTCTATATCGGTGAGGACGCTGACGTGACCATCGTGGCAGGCTGCGGGGTATCCACCGACGGCTGTGACGGCTCCGAGCACAACGGCATCCACCGCTTCTTTCTGAAGCCGGGCTCAAAGGTGCTGTACATCGAAAAACACATCGGTGTTGGCGAAGGCACCGGCAAGCGGGTCATCAACCCGGAAACCTACATCGAGCAGGAAGCCGGCAGCTATATGGAAATGAATACCACCCAGATTAAGGGCGTGGACTCCACCAAGCGTAAATCCGCGGCCAAGCTGGGCGAGGGCGCCAAGCTTGTCATCAAGGAAAAGCTCATGACACACGGTGACCAGTACGCCGAAACCGCCTTTGAGGTGGATATGGACGGCGCGGGCTCCAGCTGTACCTTAAGCTCCCGTTCTGTCGCCCGTGACCGCTCCCGCCAGCTTTTTCTGTCCAAGATCAACGGCAACAACCAATGCGCGGGCCACTCTGAGTGTGACGCCATCATCATGGACGAAGGCGTTGTCTCCGCGATTCCGGAAATTACCGCCAACGACCTCGAGGCCGAGCTGATCCACGAAGCTGCCATCGGCAAAATCGCCGGCGACCAGATCATCAAGCTCCGTACCCTCGGCCTGACTGAGCACGAGGCTGAACAGCACATTATTGAAGGATTCCTGAAGTAAGGGCGGAGTCCTTCCACCTTCAGCTTAGTTTTATTTCTAAAGATGAAAAATATACAAACTAAAAACAAAACCCTGCTTGCCGACCTGGCACTGATAACCGTCGCTCTTATCTGGGGCGTGGGCTTTATCGCGTCAAAGGCGGCGCTTGTGACCATCACACCTCTCTGGGTCATGACCTTTCGGTTTTTAGGATCAGGCGTTCTACTCCTGATCCTTTTTTTAAAGCGTGTCCGGCGGCTTGATAAGCGCACGGTGCTCATGGGCATGGTGGTCGGCAGCTTTATGTTTACAGGCATGGTTTTCCAGACCATCGGCCTCGACCATACCACAGCCTCCAACCAGGCTTTCCTCATTCCATCCTATGTGGTGCTGGTGCCCTTTGTCTCCTGGATGATGACACGGATAAAGCCCCGGGCGCTGGATGTGGCCGCGGCATTGCTCACCTTTGCAGGCGTGGCGGTCATCAGCCTGAAGCCGGACTTCAGCATGAATCTGGGCGACGCCCTGACTCTTATCTTCGCGGTGGTTTATTCCTTCCAGATCGTCTTTTTAGGGTTGTTTGTCAAGGAGACGGATGTGATGTCCTTTACGGTGGTCCAGATGCTGACAGCGGGTGGTTTATCGCTTTTTGCCGCCCTTGTTTTTGCGCCGCCCCTTGATGGCGTCAGCGCCACCAGCGCCTTTGGCATTCTCTATCTGGTGGTCTTTAACACTGCTCTGGCCTTTCTCATCCAGAACATCGCCCAGCAGTACACCACCTCCACCCACGCCTCGCTGCTCATCTCACTGGAGTCCGTTTTTGGCCTGATCGTCTCCGTCATTTTCCTGCACGATCCTTTTGGGCCGCGCATGGCGCTGGGCTGCGGCCTGGTCTTTGCCGCTGTGCTTTTATCAAAGCTGGAGCTTAAAAAAGAAAAAGCGCCGTTATCCTTGAAATAAGTGCGGATGGCGGTTTTTCTTATTGCAAAATAAAGATTTGGGTAATATAATTAAAGTAGAGATTACTAAACTTTTCGAGGAGTGCTATGGAAAACAAAATTATTGTGGACAGCTGCCTGGATTTTAATCCGGAAATTTTTACCGCAGACCTGCCACTTGAACGAATCCCCTTTAAGCTCAGAATTGATGACGAGGAGCTGGTGGATCAGGATTTATCGACCATGCTGCTAGTCGATAAAATGAAGCTCAGCAAGAACAAAGTATCAACCGCCTGCCCATCGCCCCAGGAATACCTGGACGCCATTGATCCGGAGCGCGTTAACTATATTATCACCATCTCATCCAAGCTCAGCGGCTCTTATAACAGCGCCGTCATGGCGGCTGTCATGGCCCAGGAAAAATATCCGGACTGCCAGGTACACGTGCTGGATTCCGAAAGCGCTGCCGCCGGGGAAGATCTGCTTTTCATGAAGCTTCAGTCCTTTCTGGAAGAGAACCTTCCCACGAGCGAAATCGTGTCTAAGCTCATGGATTTTATCACAAATATGCGCACCATGTTTATACTCAACTCGCTGGATAACCTGGCTAAAAACGGCCGTATCAGCGGCACAATGGCCCTTTTGGGCAAGGTGCTGAAGGTGGTGCCCATCATGACTGACAACGGCGAAGGCGAAATCGCCCTGAAGGAAAAAGTCCGCGGTAAGAAGAAGGCTTTTTCCCGTCTGGTAGAAATTATTGCCGACGAGGTGTCTGACGCCAGCGAAAAAATCCTGGCCATCGCCCACGTGCACGCTCAGGAAACCGCTGAAAACCTCAAAAAAGCCATTGAGGAAAAATGCAACTTTAAGGATGTGGTCATCTTTGAAGCCGGCGGACTGAGTACTGTCTACGCCGACAACGGCGGTGTGATTGTGGCTTATTGACAGGACGAAAAAACCCCGGCCGTACCTTCTCAATAAAGGTACAGTCGGGGTTTTTTTATCGTTACTGCCTTAAACAATCTGCAGCTTTGGGGTTTCATCCGCACCCTCATCCGTCAGGGCAGAATCCAGAATTTTGATGGCTTCAAGCGCGCTTCGGAACGCGACCTTCTCCTGCGTCTGCACCCATAGAATGGTGCCTTGCCAGGTGTTGTTTCGTGTGCTTTTAATCTCTAAGATAAAAGTCTGGTTGCTTGCGTTAATAATCTTTTCCATCCTCATCACTTACCTTTCACAATGTTACTCACTATCCTCATAGTTTTATTCTATCAAAGTCTGGTCACACAGTGATAACATGGCGGAATGGTTCTTTTAAAAAAAGCGGTCCGAAGACCGCTTTCAATGCTTACTGAGCTGCTTTTTCAATAGTAACACCGCCCCAGCTGTCAATCTGTCCTGCCGCATTATGTCCTAATGAAGTTTCAAAATTTTCAGCCTGAACTAAATCCGCCTGAATTGTGATTTCAAAGCTGGCTTCCGCTGTACTGTTACCCCATTCTTCTGGGATTTTAACCATGGTAAATACCGGATCTGTCTGAGATTTGCCAGATGAATCTCTGGTTAATTTTTCCTGATAATAGATATATCCGTCTACGCCAACTACCCATTTTTCACCAAAGTTCAGGCATTTTGCTGTGATAAGCTCTGCTACCTGTTCCTGATTTAATTTCGTGCTGTTCGGGACTGACAATCTTACACGTACATACGCATCTTCAGAGTCGCCAGTCAGACTTACTCTTGGTTCTTTACTCAGCCAGTCCCCTGGTACAATTTTGTCATAGCTGATGCCATCCTCTGTGAGTGTCCCTGGCTTTACAGGATGCGTTCCTCCACCTGGAGTATCAACTTCATAGTCTTTGGTGTCCTCTGTCAAATCCCCTTGCACTTTACCTAAAGTAAATACATTCTTCGCATCATCCTGGTCAGTAAAGTAGGCCAATGTGCCCCCGATAACAATCACCGCAATGAGTGCCAGCGCTGAGATTAATATCGCGCCTTTTTTCTTTTTTGTCATAGATATTCTCCTCAAGTTAATTTAGATGGTTTAATTATACTAAAATTGTTGATTCCCTGTTCTTCCTTCATTAGCTAATTTAGTCAATTCAGCACTTGCTGTTGAATCACCTAAATTTTCAGACTGCACAGCGAAACCACTGACATCAATGGTAAATTCCGGCAAATTATTTTTTATTAAAACATTATTATTTTGGTCATAATAATATGTACCGGCAATAGTATCTGTTACCTTAGAAAAATCGGTCAGACCAGTCTTATTTTTGCCGCTGTAAACTTGGGTAGTATCTTTGTCCGCATCTGTAACAGTTCTCAAATTTGGATTGACTGTGACTGAATTAAATAAAAATTGTGTGCTGACATCTTGTTTGGAAGTAGAGGCATCTACAACTTCATTATAAATATACAACTCGCTCTTTCCATCCTTAGAATCTGCAACTTTTCTCCAAGTGGCGCTACCTTCTTCTCCTAAATTCCAATCCTTTACTTCAGCATATCTCTTAAACTCTTCTTGAGACAGCTTTGTATTTCCATCATCTCCAATATAATCCACTACGATTGCTACATTAGCTTTTGCGCTGCCAGCTTTAATTTGAATCCAAGGCTGTTTTTCAATGTTTTGTCCGGGTAAATAAGACTCCGGAGGGGTAAAATTTTCTTCTGTAGAACCCTCTATTTTTGCGCCCGTAAACTTATTCGTCTTCTGTCCGGTGTTTGCGCTTAGATACGCTAACGTCGATCCAACTGCGATAACACCTACTAACGCAGCAGCAACGAGACCTTTTGCCAATCTTTTTTTCTTCTTGTCCATTTTTCTTCCTCCGTTCTAAACCTCAACATTTTTCGATAAATCTTCTTTATTTAAATACCGTTTTATTATAACTATATTATAATCTATGGTTGTCACACGATGGTCACAGTCAAAAGGTTATTGTCTTAATTTGCGTTGATAAACTTAACCATTTCAGTTTCAATATTCATACCTTCTACTCCTGCCTGGATGGCGTATGCCTGTACTTTAATGTTGAATTTTGGCAGTTCGCCATTTTCATTGGCTTCGATGTTTTTGCTTAAAGGGACTGAGCTGAAAAGCGCGGTGGTTTCTTCATTCAAATCTAATGTTTTATTATAAAGGAAAATCTGAGTCGGTAAACTTTCTTCTGTGATATTTTTCCAGCTTTCATCAAACTCAATTCCGTTTTCAGCTAAAAGGGTTTCTTTGAATGTCCCATAACTTACCTGCTTTTCTGTGCCATCTTCATTTTCCAGATAGTAGGTGACCTTCAACGCTACGTTTGTTTCCACACCCTTACCATCATTATTATTGTTTTTAACGGTTGGGTTCTTAGGGATAACCTGTCCTGGGAGGTAAGATTGTGCCTGGACTAAACCAAGATCTTCTTTGTTTCCTTCATATGCAGGATTTACTGTTTGACCCGTAGTGCTGTCACCCTCTCCATCATTAAAGGTGTAACCATCCCACTGATCTTCTCTTAACTGGATATCAATATTTTTATTGGAAGAAAAAGCATTTGTCTTTGTGCCTGTGCTTGTGGATAAAAGGGCTAACGTTAAACCAACGGCGATGACGGCTACGACTAGTAGGCTTGTCAATACCAGTCCTGCTCTTTTTTTCTTCATGCTCTCCACTTCCTTTCTATATGCAATATGGATTGATTTCTAATTGATTATGTATTTATTATGACAGAGCATAGTCACAGAACGGTCACATCAATTCTTTTTAAATAAAAAAACAGAGCTTTTTGCAAGCCCTGTTTAATCACTATTCCTTTTTCTTTCTTTTTTGCGTGTCTGTCTTTTTGCTTTCCGCTGTTCTCTCACGCCTGGGGTTTTTTTTGGTTTCTTTTTCTTCCTCGTCGTCATCCTTCATCAGGAAATCGGGCAGGAAGGTAAGGATCAGAATCACCAGTATGACGGTAACCATAACGATCATGCCCGTGGTGGTGTTAGCGTAAACGGCTAAATAGCCCATATAGGGAATGGTAAAGACCGGCTTGCCCACCAGATTTTCGTAAGCCACTGCCCCACCGTCAACATTATCATTGGCGTCGCCCTTTGTCTGGAAGGTCTGGGCTTCGGTATCAATGGCTACCACTCTATGGGTGACCATGGTGTCATCGCTGATTTTAAAGGTGATGGGATCTCCGATCTGCACATCCTGCGGATCGGCATCCTTCACATAGATCAGGCTGCCCACGTGGTACGTAGGCTCCATACTGCCGCTGAGTACCGCAAGCGGGGTCATGCCCAGCAGTTTTGGCAGAAAAAGGATGGCTGCCAAAGCGATCAGTATGACTAATATCAGGCTTGTTAATATGTGATAAATTTTTTTCATTGGTGTATACTCCTTCGTTATGCGTCGTTCTGAATTCTTAAGGCTACTTTAACAAAAAACAGTCATATCATGGTCACACGGGGCTCTAAAAAGAAACTGCCACACGGGTTCGTGTGACAGTCATCTTTTTATAAGCTATTGATTGTCTTTTTTGTCAAATTCTGCCCATATCTTCATGGCGTTCTCAGAATTATAGTTCCCTGTCGCATCCGTCGCTTTTACAGGCTTCCCATTAATAGTCACTTCGGTCTGTACGGCTTCCTGATAAAGGGTGATCTGGAAATCTTCAAAATCCTTAAGGGGCTTTCCGTCTTGATCAGTGATGCCCGTTATCTTATCGAACAACGCGGTTGTTCTTCCGTCTACCGGTACTACTGCCTGGTAATACCAAAAACCATCCGCCTCATTATATTTCCACGCTTTTTCATCGAAATTAATCTTAATCTCGTTTTCTTGCTTATTATTAACACGTTCTGCGATGCTGCCTGGTGAGATGGTCACCCGCATCCGGACAATACAGGCACTGGGGCCGATATTTTTGACGGCCGGATCTTTTTTAATGGTGCTGCCCGCTACTTCAGGCTTTTCTTCGATTTCCGTAGTCACTTCGCCCGGGGCAAAATTATTGGTCGCCGCCTCGGTGCTTTTGCTTAAATAGGCCAGGGTCACTGCGCCGCCGATTAATACCACTGCCAGGAGAGACACTAAACCGTATTTCAGTTTTCTATTTTTTAAGATGTTGTTTAACATTTTTGTGCACCTCCTTATTCATTGGATGGCTGAACGGGCGTTGTGCCGTCTGGAACCTGCCCTTCAGGGACTTTATGTTTTTCTACTGTGACGGTTCCATCTTCACCGATCTTAAAGCTGTTTTCCACCACATCGGTGTGGGAGAAGTAATCTTCGTTGGTTAACTGGTTGGTAAAGCTAAATTCTGTTGGAGGTGTATTTTTTGTTTCCTCGGTGTTGTTTTGCTGGACTGTGTCTGTCTGCGGATTATCCGATGTGCATGTGTAGCGCATGGTATTGAGTTCTTCAACAGTATACTCACCAATTGGTAAATTATCAATGATAATGGATGCTGTTTTGCCAACATCCTTGCTTAGTCTCAGCGTCCGGTAAAATACCTGGGGCTCTTGACCCTCAATATTGTTTGGGCCTGTAATCTTAAAAGTAAAGATCGGATCGCCATCCATGTAGTCAACCTTGCTGTCGTCTGTGATGGTCTTTGTGATTTTGAGGCTGCCGAGTTTTCTGGTATTCGTAACTTCTACTTTAGCATTTTTTTTGAATTCAATTTTCCCTGCTGCTTTATCTGTTGTAGAATCCACTGTTGCTTCACTGATTGTATATTGAGGATTTTCATAATTATCCTTATCATAGTTTTCTATTACTTCAAAGGATGTATCTGCCGCAATATTTTCTATTTTAATAGTCTGTCCTGGTTTTATCTCAAGGTTTCCATTTTGGCACGTCTTACCTGAGTCCACTCCGTTTATTTTATATTTACCATTATATAATTGGCCGCCAATTTTAACCTGAATTTGAAAAGTATCGTTACTTTCTTGACCTTCAATCATTTTTTTGGTAATGTCTAAATCATGAAGGTTTTCAGAATCACAATGATTCTTAAAAGTGACAAAGGCGTTTTTATCTATTGCCAAGGGATCGGTCTGTATAATATACTTGCCTGTTTCAGTCTCAGAGGGAATAATATTGCCATCTTGTACTGCCTGCCCATTAACCTTGAATTCATCATAGCGATTTTGATCAACGCTGATTTCCTGAAGAATATATTTTGTCTTTCGATCTGCAATTTCTTCAAATACTGCCTGCTGGCCATGATGTAACGTGAATTTACCATCGTCTCCCGTATTCAAGGTCTCCCCATCCATCGTGTAAGTTTTATTCTTAGCTAAACTATAGAAAGTTCCGTTCTTTTCAATGGTATCTTTGTCAACCTTTGTTGCATCGTTATCTTCTAAAAATAATCTAAAATTAAAATTCACATCACTATAAGAGCCTTCATTAATATTCGTAACTTCTTTCCTTACCGTGATGCTGTCTTTAGGCATAACTGGCAGATTGAATTTCATTTTACAGTTAGAAGCGCCGCCGCCTCGTTCCATATAAAAAATCTTAATTTCATGGTTGCTATAATCTGAAAAAGTGTTTCCATCCCAGTCTTCTTCAGACATACTTTTTCCTTTTTCAGTATTCTTGAACTGTTCTTTTATATTTGTAGGCTCATGAAATATTTCCACAGCGCTACCATTTACATTTCTACTATCCTTAACTTGAACCTCACCTGTTGCAAAGTTAATAGAACCTGAGTGGGCGTCATGGATTCCACCCAAATCTAATACTAACACTCCATCGACAAAAACCCACAGGTCATCATCACCGTTAAATTCGTAAACCATATCCTGGCCATTGTACCGTCCACCTTCTAGTTGAGTAAAGCTGGAGGACATCACCATTCCAAACCAATAGTCATTTCCATTCTGTGCTCCAGGCGCTCCCGACTGCTGAGTTTTATAGAGCTTTTCTCCATAACGTAAGGATTCCTCGTCAAGGTTTTTCCCATCTTCATCATAATAATTACTGTTACTGGAAAATTTACCTGCTTCAATTTTATTATAAGGCATAAAATTGCCTCTTTTATAAAAATAAGCATTCTCATCACTCGGCGTTCCTATTTGGTCATAAACAGTAAAATCATAAGGCTTTTCTTTATCGATCTCATCATTTGATTCTTTCCAGTAAGCATAATTCTCAAAACTACTGTAATAAAATGTGCCTTTAGTATCAGGATTATCATAAATATCCTTCCTGAACAAATGATTGGCCTTTCCTTGGTAATTATTACTTGTTGCACTAAAACTTTCGCTTAGGGGTTTTCCGTCCATCAAACCCATTGCGCCAACTGGGATTCCATCACTGTTTAATTCTTTTTTTAACCGGCCCTGTTTTAAACTCCCATCTCCATAAGCCGCCCAAGTGTTTGCCGGTGTTGGAGTTGAATAGTCAAACATTTGTATGTCGACACCCAATTGCTGGCTGTCTATTGTTGGTACAGTCGTTAGCTTGTCATAAACAAAGGTTATCTCTGCGCCATACGTGCCGTCATTATTAATCACATCTGAATAAAAACAATTTTTGCCATCAGCGCCCTTTTTATAATCATATTGATACTGATTTGGCTTACTTGGCGGAACCCATGTTGCCATTGCTGTAAATACCTGTAATGGGTCGTCCTTGGACGTTTTTATACGCGCTTCCGCAAATTTGTAACCTTCGAGCTCAGGTTTACTTATTTGACTGACTTTCCAATCCACTTTATCTTGACCATCAGGGTTGTCCTTACCATTTAATGTCGTGTGTCTTGAGTTATTTTCTCCTAAGATTTCCTTGACGTTAATCGGATTATTGTTGGCATCAACGATGTTGACGATCCATCTGCTAAAATACTGGTCTTGTTTAGTCCAACTGCCTTCTCTGTTGTCATAATGAAAACTATACCAATACTGGTTATCTTCTAAAACAGGGGTATTCTCTTCCATTTGGGGCAAGCCAGCTGTCATGGCTACATTATTTGCAGGTTCTTCCAATGCGGATTCCAACTGCTGTTCTTCATTATCCACTGTGGGATTTACCCCTACACTCTGCCACGCCAGCGCAATCGGCTGCAAAGTCGTTATCTTACTTTCAACCGCCTGTACTTTTCCGTTAGCGTCAGCGGTAATCTTTGTGTCCTCTTCCCCGGTTACTTCCATGGTGTAGATGGTATTATTCTGCTCATCTTTACCCTCGGTTTTCTGGTAAAGAGTAACGCCCTTTTCTGCGCTTTCACTATTTAAAAAAGCTTCGGGAGCAGTTGCCTCTTTATAAGTGACTTTCAGTGTATACTCTCCCTGCGCGGGTGTCATATCTTTTCCTTCTTTATTCTGTAGTTTTACACTGTAAGCAGTAAAGCCGTCTACAGTTGTTCCCTGTTCGCTGGCTTTGGCTTTTAATCCCACTTCAGTTTCGGCATAAAGGGCTTTTTCGGCTTCATCCTGGCTGTCTTTATTGAGCGCTTTTACGGTGAGCGCCGCGCCTGCGGGCAGACTGGTGCCTCCGGTGGCCTTCAGCTCTGCTGTGATGCTGTCGTCCTCATAGGTGAGGACGGTGGGGGCGGCGTTTGCTCTCTCCTGCGCCAGGGCGGAGATGCCCGGGCTCATGGCTGAAAGCATGAGCAGCATGCTCAGTAATATGGATGTATATCTGGATAATCTTTTGACGCTTTTCATGATTGGTTCTCCCTTCATGCCTTTTTCTCTATTTTTACCGGCGGATTGCTGGTTTTCTTCGGTTCTTTTTGATGATACCCTAACTATACCAGCGATTTGTCACACAATGGTCACAGGTCACTGTTTTCTTAGGTTTACTGTGACTGTAAAAAGCCACGCCTGGCAAAGCGTGGCTTTTAGTATTTTGTCATGAGCTGGATGCATTCCAGGACGCTTTTAAAGGCCCCCAGCGTTTTACCGGTGGCATCCTTCAGGACTCCCTGCCATTCGGCATGATGTCTGGTCTGCATGATGAGGTCAAAGGTTTTAAGGCTGCCGGCCGCGCTTTTTATCTCCCCGGGCTCGTGGTAGTGTCTGGGGACGGCTACGTAGGGCGTGTGCTTTACCGCCTGTTTCCCGAAGGATCTGCTGATCTGCCCTGACTGGGGCTGCCCGATGGTGTCATAGGCTTTATCGACACTGGCGACAAAGCTTCTGAAGCTGCTGAAGGGAATTTCGTTTTCCAGCGCGACGCCCATAATTCTTCCGGCCATATCGTCTTCGTCAAAACGGTCGATACAGAGGCGCAGGCTGGTTGAGGGGATGCTCTGTGGTTTCATTTCTCTCTCCGTTTTTTGTTATTAATCATAATGCAGCTCGTCGAGGTCAAACCTCAGTTGAATCTGCTTGTTTTTGTAATTGCCCCAGAAGGCTTTTTCGATGCGCCCTGCGACGATCTGGGCTGTCTCGTACTGGCAGGTAGGCAGCAGGGCCACGTACTGGGAGCTGCTGTACTGGGCCACCGGGTCGCCTGAGCGCAGCGATGTGCGCAGCACATCCTCCAGGTGGACCATAGCGTCTCTGAGGAGCTCTATTTTTTTATTTTCCGCGATGCCCTCATCGGCTGAAAGGGTCGTTAATAATAAAAAAACCGAGATTCCCATCCTGGCGCCCTGTCTGGCCTGGAGGCAGTAGATCCGCTTAAACGCGCCGTATTCGCATACAAAGGCGCCGGTAATACTGTCTTCCATCAACTCATTTTGGACGTCCACGATGTCTCTTTCGTGGCGGTGTGTTTTCTTAATAATGGTTTCATACAGCCCCCGGAGTTCCTCGGAGGGGGTGACACCGAGATAGTCGTAAAGTGTTTTTTCGGCTTTCTGGTAGTGCTCGGTGGCCTACTTGTAATTGTCCTGTCCCATAAGGGCTCTTATAAAGCAGCAGTGCAGGTTCTCATCCAGGTTATCAATCTGAAGGGCTTTGCTCACACAGCTTGCCATTTCGCTGAAGCGCCCCTGCGCTTCTAACAGGGCTGCGGTCTTCTTGACAGCGCTCAGATAAGTGGTATGGTAGTAGGTGGACAGGGAGGCGACCCAGTATTCGCTGGCAAATTTTGGCAGCAGCTCGCCGCGGTACAGGTTGATGGCGGCTTTGTAGCTGTCGATCTTTCTGCCGGGGTCTTTCTCTTCCTCAGCCTCCTTTATTTTTTCTTCAAAGACTTCGATGTCCAGGCTCACGCTGATTTCCTGATTCCAGATATAGGCGCTGCGGCCTGTCAGGATAAAATCATTTCTGCCCCAGGTTTTCTTGATGAGGCTGCGCAGACGGTACATGAGGTTTTTGAGCGCGCCTGCGGGATTATCGCTCTCTTCTTCTTCCCAAAGGGCTTCTGCCAGCTCCTGTACCGTCAGTTCTTTCTGGCGGTGGCACAGGATGTAGATGAACAGCTTGGTCATCATCTCTGAACGGATGCTCTCTTCGTCCAGGCTCGCGCTGTCGTCTGAGATGCTGAAGCCTGAAAACATCTGGGCTCTCAGTGTGGTGTTTTGCTCTTCCACTACTTTCGTCCCTCCTATTATATTTGTATTTATGATATTATTATAAATGTTTATATTTTTTTTGTAAATCCAAACTTTTAAATTTTATCTAAACGGTTGATTTTTTATGAAAATAATTGATTTTCCTTAAGAAATCCTGCTTCTAAACACAACAAAAGTGCGCTCTCAGCGAACGCACTCCTTGATCCTTCAATGGTAAAACTATAAAAATTCTTTATTGTCTGGCTTTCTTTTTCCGATAGACGATGATGGCGGTGATCAGGACCGCGAGCAGAGCGACCCCGCCCACACCGATCATGATGAGGTTTGCCATGCCGCCCACCTGCTTGGCCGCGTTGGCCAATGGGGTTTCGTTGGGGTCGATGGTTTCTTCATCAGGCTGGGCTAACGGGGTATCGCCACCCTCGATGTTTTCTCCGGGGTTGTTATCGCCGGGGGTATTCGTGCCGCCTCCGGCGGTGGTGCCGCCGGGCAGAGTGGCCGCTGTGCCGGTATCGCCGGGCTGTCCGCTGACAGGCACGACACCGGGCCGGGTTTCAAAGGCGGGGTTATCGGCCGGGGTATAGACAAAGTCGATCTCGGTGCCTTCGGCCGCGATGGTTGTGCTTTTACCTTCGGCGTCCGGAATATAGCCGTCGATCTGACGGGCGTACTCGACCACGGTGCCGCCCTTGCTGGCGGCTACGACCTTCTGGGTAGCCAGCTCGTTGCCGAAGGTGTCGAGGTAGCGGACGCGGTAGCTGGCTTCCTCGATAATCTTGGCGTACTGGGCCACATAGGTGGCTTTGCCGGTGACGGTGGTCTCGACGGCTTTGTTCCAGTCGGTAAAGTAGTAGCCTGTGTTTGGCTGTACCATGGCGGCAACGCTCTCTGCGTCCAGCTTACCGCCATAGGTGACGGGCTGTGTATAGCTGGTGCCTCCGGCAATGGCGCCTTCGGCTCCGGCTTTAAACTCGATGTTGTAGGTGCCTTCTTCGGCATGGGCGGTGGCCGGGAGGGTCATACCCATGAGCAGCAGCGCCATCAGGCTGGCCGCGAGGACGGCTGCTGTTTTGGTTAATTTTTTCTTAACTGCTGTCATGTTTATTCCTCCTTCTTTTTACGGGTAGCGATGAGTATGACAATGGCCACAACAGCGATGAGGACACAGACACACGCTACGATCAGGTATGGGCTGACGCCGTTTAGGCCGGTATTCGGGCCGGCGGCGCCGGGATTTACAATACTCTGAACCAGACGTTCGATCACATTTCCACCGCTGTTACTGCCGCCCGGCGCTGCGGGATCGGTTGTGGACGCGGTGAAGACAAGCTGGATCTCGCCGGTCTGCTTCATGTAGCTGTTGCCTGTGGAGTTTCCCTCCAGCTCCAGGCTGATTTCGATCACATCGCTCTGTCCCTGGGCGAGGGTATCTAACAGAATGTTGTTGCTCTCATCTAAATATTTTTCACCGGCTGAGGTATTTTTGGCCGTCCCGCCGCCGATGATGGTATTGAAAAAGGGCTCGCCGTTTTTGCTGATGACAAAATCATACACGGCCTGTGAATCAGCGGTTTTACTGGCGATGTTGTCCAGGATTTCGGCGCTCATATAAAACTTCATTTCGCTGCTGTCCTCGTTTTTGAGGGTCAGGCTGATGGTGCGCTTTTCACCGGGAAGCATATCGTCAAAGCTTTCGGTGTCGCCGCTCACATCGGTCACAAACTTTTCGGCCTGCCCCTTAAAGGTAATGGTCTCAGCGGCGGAGGCTGTCAGCCCGGTGGCCAGCAGGAGTGCCAGGGTGATGATAAGGGTGATACATTTCTTTTTCATGACTTTTCCTCCTACTGTTCGGTATAGCCTGTCAGGTTGCCTTCTGCGTCAAGCTCTGCCATGATGCCCCATTCGGCGAGCATGGCTTTTGCTCCGGCCTCTGCCTGGACGGCGTCGGCCTCAAAGGTAATGTTGGCGCTGTAGCCTGCGTAGGCGTTGCTGTTCTCAGTTACTTTATTTTTTAAGATGGTAAAGCTGTCCATCACGTTTTCGGTCTGGGCATTTCCTCCGACCTTCCGGGTATAATAACAGTAGATGACCTCTGGGTCTTCCGGGTCTTCGGTGACCAGCCAGCTGTCATTGTCCCTTGCAATGCCGATCTCTTTTGGGGAAAGCTTGAAATCTTTCTTTCCGTCTTTGTCGGTCCAGCTCCGGTTGATGGTGACACGGATATAACTGTCTTTGCTGTTCGCGTCGCTCTTGACCGCGACCTGCTGGCGTACGGTATCGCCGGGCATACCGGCGTACTGGTAGCCTGCCTTGCTGCCATCGGCTGCTTCCAGGCTTTTAACGCTCTTGGCGTCTTTATCTCCGTTCTGCACGATTTTGATGCCCAGCTCTGCTGCGGACACGTCCTTGGTGGTGGTTGTCGAGGCTACAAAAGCCGCCATCGTGCTGCCGATTGCCGCCACGATGGCGATAATGGCAATGACGATCAGGATATTTCTTTTCTTTTTCATTGGATTCCGCTCCTTATATCAATTGATTTAAAGGGTTTTCACCTCGATATTCTGCGATCTTTACTATGATTATACGCGGAATTTGTCACACAGCAGTCACACATCACCGGGCAGGACGAAACTTTGCTTACTATTATGTTACCACATTTTGGGTAGCTTTACAATTTTAAAGCCAGGCCTTTTTACCGATGCACTGTGATGAACCCGGCTCAAAGGCGTAAAAAGCCCCGGGAGCATCCCGGGGCTTTCACTTTTCCTATCTTCTCTTTTTCAATCCGATGATTCCCGCGCTGCCGCCTGCCAGGATCAGCAGCAGGGTGACAGCGGAGCTGATGTCTGCGATGCCGGTCTTGGGGTTGGCGCCCGCGGCGATCGGGCCTTCCGTTTTATGGACGGCGGGCTTTTGGGCGGCCGGGGCTTTTGGTGTCTCTGGCGGCTCTGGTGTTTCCGGGGTCTTCGGAGGCTCTGGGTTCTCGGGGTCGGCCGGCGGGGTTTCGGTCTTTGTGTTTTCAAAGACAACGCTCTTGCCTGTCTCGATGTCATTTTCATCCAGGGTAAAGGCCAGGGCGGTGGTGCTCAGGCGGTAGCCCTCCGGCGGGGTGACCTCCTCGAAATAGTAGGTTCCCAGCAACAGGTGATCCACTGTGATCATGCCCTGGGCGTCGGTGGTGAAGGTCTGGGCCTCGTCGGGGTTGGCGCTCCAGAGGGGCAGACCATTATTGGCGTCCTTATAGTAAAGCGCCGTGCCGTCCGGCTGGCGCTCATAGAGCCTGAACGCCGCGTTCTCAAGGGTTTTCTGCGGATCGGCCTGGTCCACCTTTTTCAGGCTGACCCTGCCCGTAAGCTCGATGGGGTCAACAGGCGGTTTATCCGTCAGGGGCAGGTTGGTGGCGGTGACCACCACGCCCTCGGTGTCCTCTGTGCTGATGGTAAAGGTTTCGGGGCTGTAGGCCACGCTGTCCTTATCGTAGCCCGGGGCCGCGGCGGTTTCCACAAAGCGGTAGGTGCCGGAGCCCAGCTTTTTAAATTCCACCATGCCGTCCGCGCCGGTGGCGCGGACCGGTTCTCCGCCGTCAGTGGGCACGTAGGGCACGAATACGCCGTCTCGCTGGACTTCCAGCTGGAAAGCAGCGTTTTCCAGAAGGGTCCCATCCTCGGCGCTCCGCTTTTCAAGGCGCACGCTGTGGGGCTCCCCGGCCTCGATGCCGCCGTCCAGATCCTCCAAAATCACGGATTTTCCAGACTCGATGGGCACATTATCGGTGGTGGTGAGGGTGGCGGTGTTGCTGTACTGCTCATAGGCCCGGCCGGTCTTGGCCTGGATGGTGATATAGTAGCCCACAGCTTCTCCCCCGGCGATGCCGCCTGTCCCCCAGGATTTGACCATGGTGTCGAGCTCGGCGTCGGTGAGATTGCTGTTGGACGACTTGAGCTTGGCGCGCAGGGCGGCGTCATCATCCGCGAGCTTCACGCCGTTTCCGGGCACATCGTCCAGGCTGATGACCAGGTATTTTTGATCGGCGCTGACGCCATAGGCGGGGGCGCCGTAGCCCTTGACCCGCGCCTTAAAGGCGTCGAGGCTCTCGTCTGCCCCCTGGCTCAACGCTGTAAACTGGGTCTTGAGGTTGATGGTGGCGCCCCACTGGCGGCTGAGCTCTCCGCTTTCGTTTCTCGGCCGGTACAGCATGCTCTGGATGCTAACGGACTGGATGGTCTGGTCCTTTTCCAGGGTATCCTCGATCACGGCGTTTTTGAGCGGGGTGATGGCAGGATTGCTGTGCACGGCGGCAGTGAGCAGATTGTCGAAGTTGACCGCGAGGTTCCAGGTGATGGTCTCAGAGCCCGTATAAGTGGAACCGGTTTTAGATAGCGGCTTTTGGGGTGAGGGGATGTAATTTTCAGCTGGGAAATCAACGTCCGGGTCCGGGGTGGAAGGCGTGGAGGGTTTCACCGGAACCGGCGGCAGGGTCACCCCGCCGACCTCGATCACAATATCGCCGGAACTGGCGGCCTTGAGGGTGCCGCTGGCGTTGAAATGTCCCCTGATGTAGCGCTTCTGGGCGCCGGTATCGGTCAGGGTAAAATGGATTTTATTGTTCTGGACGCCCCAGTGGCCCAGGGTTTCGCCGTTGTAAACCAGCGGCGTGTTCAGGGTAGTGTCACGGAAGGTGAAGTGGTCGGCGGGCAGGTCAATGGTAAAATAGTCGCCTTCCTTTACCTGACCGTAAAAATTTTCTTCCTCCAGGTTCCAGGTAATACCGAAAATAATGGTGCTGCCTGAAACCAGGGTTTCATTAAAGCTGGGGTCCTTTTCGTTATCGACAATGATGGGCACAGTGGTGCCGTTTGTTTGCTTCAGGCTCATATCGACATCTAAATCGGTCAGGACATTGGTTAAATCTCTTTGGGTATCGCCCTCAGCGAAGGCTGCCGGCATGGCACCAAAGGCAAAGAATATGGCAAAAGCAAGCGCTATAAATTTTCTGGCTGTACTTCTAATGTGTTTCTCCATGTTGCTTAACTCCTTAATATGTTATACTCATATTCTATACAAGCGTTATGGATAAAACAATTCCGGTTTATAAGATTCACGGCCAGAAATTGACACGTATGTGACATAGCATTTTTCGCTATAATGATGAATTATTTATATCTCTAAGCATAAAGCGCCGACCGCCCCCTTTTCCGGGCCAGCTCTGCCGGATATTGATCAAAAAACAAAAACAGCTCCGGCTCTCCACGCCGGGGCTGTTTTTAATGCCGGTTACTCAAACTTACGGGCTTTCCTCAGGATGACCGCCGCGGTCACCACGGCCACCACCACCGCTGCAATGCCGCAGAGCATGAGCGGCGACGGGCCGTTTTTGCCGTCGATGGGCTGCGCCAGCGGGGTCGGGCTCCCCTCAACCACCTCTGCGGCGTTTTCCCCGTCAGCCGCGGGCTCCTGTCCGGCGCTCTGGTCGGCATAGAGGGGGTTCCTGGCAGGCTGCTGGGCCGCGTAAGCGCGGCCGGTCCCCATGGCGCTCAGTCCAAGGATCAGCAGGATGCTGAAAAGAATGGCGGCTGTTCTGTGTCTTATCATGGCCTCTCGCCTCCCTTTATTCTATCCTTTAATTCCTGCCTCATGACCCGCTGTCCTTGTAAATGGCAAAGCCGTCCCGGGCGCCGCGCTTCACGCTGTACAGGGCCAGGTCGGCCTTTTTGTACAGGGTGTCAAAATCTCCGCCGTCCGCCGGGGCCAGGGCCGCACCCGCGCTGCAGGTAAGCCGCAGATCCTGGGCCTCCGCGATGCGGATGGCGTGAAAGGCCTGGCAGAGCTTTTCCAGCTGGGACGACACAATGGTGCCGCCGGGAATATTTTTCATAAAGACGATAAACTCATCGCCGCCCACACGTCCCACGATGTCGCTGCCGCGGAAGTGCCGTTTCAGCAGGGCTGCGGACTGGCGCAGGGCCTCGTCACCCACGGCGTGGCCGTAGGTGTCGTTAACATCCTTGAACCGGTCCACGTCCAGCATGATGAGGGCCTGCATGCCGCGGCACTCGCCGTTTTTCAGCCAGACGTCCACATTCTCGCGGGTGCTGACTGCGTTCAGCAGCCCGGTCATGGCGTCGGTCTGGGCCTTGACCTCAAGCAGCCTGCGGTCCCGCACGTTGGTGTACTGGAGCACTGCCAGCAGAATGATGAGCCCGGCCACCACAAAGAGGGAGAGCACGATCTCATAGTCCCGGATAAAGGCGTAGGCCTGCTGGGCGTTCTTCTCAGGCACCACGTAGCAGACAAACCAGTTGTTGTAGCCGACAGGCTCATAGGTGAGGTAGCGGATGTCTTCATCCCGTCGGACCCGCCTGACCGCGCCAGTACCGGCTGCCAGGTCGGCCTGCACCTGGGCGAGGGAGTCGCCCTTCTCAAAGGTGACATCGCTGTAAAACGCGAAGAAGGTTTTACCCCTCCGGGCCTCCCCGTGCTTTTTATCCATCATGATGGACTCGCCCGCACTGTTGATGATGTAGACATAGCCGGCGCCGCCGTACAGGTCGCCGAAGAAGATCTCGCTGAGGCGGCTGACGTCAAAACTCCCGGCCAGCACGCCGGTGACGCCGCCGCTGCTGTCATAGACCGGCACAGCCAGCACGATGAGGTCGGTGCCGTCAAGGGGGCTCTCGATGGGGTCGCTGACCACGCGGCTGCCCTTCATGGCTTCTTTAAAAAAGGCCTGCCCGCTCATATCCTGCAGCTCCGGCAAATCACTGGCGTAGCCGGTGCCGTCCTTTGTCCCGTAGGTCATGCGCACAAAGGCACTCTCGCTGACCATGGCCCTCAGCAGGTCGCCGTTCTCCATTTTGACAGGGTTTTCCTGCCCGCCCAGATAGGCGGCCACACCCTCCAGGTTCTCAAACTCCAGGCCGATGACGTCCTTCAGATGGTCGCACTGCTTTGTGACGTTTTCCGCAAGCTGTGCCCTTGTAGTCCCCTCTACGGCATGCTGGATACCGTAGAAAAAGACCGCGATGCACATACCAAGATAGCACAGGAACACAAAAAGGGCGGTTGCATAGTGGTACAGCGATTTTCGATGGAGCTCTTTCATGGGCCTGTCCTTTCCCAAAGAAGTTACAATACCGGAAGCCTGCCGCGGGCTCCTCTGCCCGCTTGTAACGCTTTGCTTTTGTACTGAGCATGAAAATGGGTACACCATTCCAGTTTGTTCTTATTATAAATACCTCTGGTCATACGGCGGTCATACGCAATAAAAAAGGGCCGCCTTAAAATTTCTGATGGACAGACGCCATTTTAAAAAGTATAATACTATAAAAATATTATCCTTTGGATGGAGAGAGGATTTCGCTATGAATAAAAAGGATTTCGCGTGGCTGATCATGTGTTCCAGGAAAACGATCGCCTACGTGGCGGATATGGACAGCTATGAATTGAAATTTCTGAGCCCTGCCGCCATGGAGCTGTGCGGGCTGACCGCGCCTGAGGAGTACCTGAACCAAAAATGCTTTGAGCTGATACAGGGCCTGGACGCGCCGTGCGCCTTCTGCACTAACCGCAAGCTGCGGACGGACGCGCCCTATAAATGGGAGTTCTACAACCAGCACCTGAAATGCTGGGCGAGCATTGAGGACAGCCTCATCGAAATTGACGGCCATCCCTACCGCCTGGAGGTGATCAGGGACATCTCAAAGGACAAGGCAAAGATTGACAGCATCCTCAACCAGCTGACCATGGAGGAGATGCTGGTCAAGTGCATTGAGCTTCTGGCCTACGAGAACGACGCCGATGTGGCCATCGACCGTTTTTTAGAGACCGTGGGAGATTTCTACGCGGCTGACCGGACTTACATTTTTGAATATGACTTTGAGCAGGACTGCGCCAACAACACCTACGAGTGGTGCCAGCCCCACATCTCCTCCGAGAAGGATAACCTGCAGCAGCTTCCCCTGGAGCTGCTGGCGGACTGGGGAGCCAAGTTTGAGCGCCACGGTTTTTTCTACATCAACTCTGTGCGTGAGGACTACGCCCAGGATTCCCCCGAGTACAACATTCTGAACCAGCAGGGGATCCAGTCGGTGGCGGCGGCGCCCTTTATCCAGGATGGCCGGATCACGGGCTTTCTGGGCGTGGACAACCCGTCTGCCAACACCCGGGACTGGACCCTGCTGCGCTCTGTCTCCACCTTTGTCATTGATGAGCTCAAGAAGCGGCGGCTGCTCCTCGACCTGGAGTACGCCAGCTACCGGGATCTCCTGACCGGGCTCAGCAACCGCAACTACTACCAGAAATTCTTAGACGGGCTGAAGCTGTCACCGCCCGACTCCCTGGGCATTGTCTACATTGATATCAACGGCCTCAAGGCCGCCAACGACGGCTATGGCCACCAGTACGGTGACTACATCATCACCCAGTCCGCGATGATTTTGAAGCGTTTTTTCCCGGACTGCGCCTTCCGCATTGGCGGCGATGAGTTCATCGCCCTGAGCATCGACTGCGCCCAGGCCAGCTTTGAACAGAAAGTCGCGGATGTCAAGGCGGCCTTTGACCAGGATAAAAACGTGGACGTCTCCATCGGCTCCCTCTGGAAGCAGGGGGAATACAATATCGAGAACGAGATTATCCTGGCCGATGAGCTCATGTACTCCGAAAAGCAGAAATACTATGACACAATCCTGCGGGAGGGGCGCGGCAGCCGCACCGGTCAGGCCGCCCACCTGCTCCAGTCCATTCAGAACCACCAGTTCACAGTGGTCTACCAGCCCCAGGTGGAGCTGGCCACCGGCAAAATTGTGGGCGTCGAAGCCCTGATCCGCAAAAGGGGGCCGGGGGGAAAGCTCATCACGCCGGACCATTTTATCCCCCGGTACGAGCGCGAGGGCATCATCCGGCACATCGACCTATACGTTTTTGAGGTGCTCTGCGCCCAGCTTAAAAAGTGGCACGACCGGGGCGACAGGCTGCGCGGCTCTGTCAATTTTTCCCGGGTCACGCTGATGGAGACCAACATCGTGAAAACCCTCCAGAACGTGTGCGGCCAATACGGCGTCGCCCCGGAGAACGTCACTGTTGAGATCACGGAGAGCGTCAGCAAGGTTGAGAACGCGGCGCTGAACGCGCTGATCAACACCTTCCACGCGGCCGGGTTTTCCATCTCCTTGGATGATTTCGGCACAGCCTATTCCAACCTCTCCATCCTGGGCGAGCTGGACTTCACAGAGCTCAAAATCGACAAGTCCATGCTCCAGGACCTGACTGGCAACAAGAAAAAGCAGGCTCTGGTCAAGAATGTCATCCTGATCTGCAAGGATTTCGGCAACATCATCTCTCTGGCCGAGGGCATCGAATCCGAGGAGCAGTACGCGCTGCTGCTCAAATACCACTGCCTGCTGGGACAGGGCTATTATTTCTCCAAGCCCCTTAGCGAAAAGGTCTTTAATACCTACTACCGCACGAAAAAGACGTTCAGGGCGCCCGCGTACCCGCACTGAATAAAATGAGCCCGAACGGGGCGCCTCTGTCAAAGGGGCGCCCCGTCCGGGCTTTTCATTTTCCCATTTATTTTTTTACTTTGTTTTGAGCTCGCTGCCAAAGCAGACATGCCCAGGACCGGATTTTTTGGCCTGGTACATGGCTAAATCGGCTGTGCGAAGCAGCGTCTCGATGCTTTTCCCATCCTCTGGATAGCACGCCACGCCGATGCTGGTATTGCAGAATGTCTGCCCCTCCTTCAAAACCCAGGGCCTGTTAAAGCGCAGGTGGATGAACCTGGACAGGTTTCGGATATTCTCCTTTGTGATGGCCTCACCGCCGACCAGGGCGACAAACTCGTCCCCGCCGTTGCGGTAGATGGCCTCCTGCAGCAGCGGGATTTCTGAGAAAAACCGGCTTAGCTGTACCAGGAAAGCGTCGCCGGCGTCGTGCCCGTAGGCGTCGTTGATGGCCTTAAACCCGTCGATGTCGAAAAACATGAGGTAGAGCTTCTCCGGCGGCTGCGCCTGGCTGATCCGCGCCTGGCCCTCGCTCAGGAGCATCCGGCGGTTGGGCAGGTCGGTGAGGGCGTCGTAGTTAGCCATGTACTGTATGAGGGCCTCCTTCTGCTTGTTGTCGGTAATGTCTGCGCTGCTGACCACGTGGGCCATCCGGCCGTCCTCCCACTGGAAGGCCGCGCTGAACACCCGGAACCACGCGCCGTCAAAGGGGCGCTGGTAATCCCAGGTGTAGACTTTGGTAGGGTTGCCGTCCTCGTCAGCGATTTTCTCCTGGGGGCAGAAAGCGCAGGGGCCGTTCTGGCCCGGAAACAGTATCTGCCAGCATTTCTTGCCCAAAAACTGCTCCTTTCCCCCGTAGGGCGCTGCCATGGACTGGTTCACATACAAAATATCATGCGTGTTAAAATCATTGACGTAGATGTCGATGCCTGTGTTGTCCAGGACACTCTCAAGAGAGCGCCGGGCGCGCCAGAGCTTGCTCTGATAGACCCGGACCGACAGGTACCTGGTCAGGAGGAGCAGGGGGAGCCGGACCGCGGTCTCCGGCGGCAGCTTCTCTTGGTCCCGGTCAAAAAATACCACCAGCTCATGGAGCTCCCGGTTCTCGTCTGCCACCGGCGACATGACCAGGGCATCTGCCCCAAAAAGATCGAGAAGCTCTGTCTCCCGCCGTCCGTTATGCCCGCCGCGCCCAATGCAGATTACGGCCTGCTGGGCGAGCCACGCGGCGCACTCTGTCTCAAAACTGGGCGCGGCGGCGCACTGGCCTGCCGCCTGCTGCTCCGCCAGATAAAAGCGTCCGGAGCGCTCGGCCTGGTACACGGCTCCGCCGTCAAAGGCGATGCTCTCCCGGATCATCTCCAGCGCCTGCAGGACGTTTTCGGTCTCCACCTGGTTTCCTGCCAACACCTCCGCCAGCTCCATGTGTGTTGTCTCTTTCACCTTTTGTGTCATTTTTTCCTCTCTCCCATCATCTCAAATCTCGGTTGTACGCAATGATGATGTCCTCGTCCTCCTCCATGGCGGCCCGGACCAGGGTCACCTCGCAGGGAATTTTTTCGCGCTGCCGGTTTTCGTACAGCCATTCAAAGGAACAGTGGCCCTTTTCTTTCACCTCTTTGAAATAGGTTTCTTTTTTATCAAGACTTGGCGTGCCGTCGGGCTGGTATTGCGGCAGAAAGCTGTCAAAATCTTTTAAGACGTCCTCGGCGCTGCCGGCTGAGAACAGCTTTACGGCCATCTGGTTGCAGTCCAGGATCTCCTCCCTCACGTTCCACAGGATACAGGAGAGGGGCGTGGCGTCCATGACGGCGCGCACACGGGCGGACAGGACGCGCTGCATTTTCTCAGCCGCTGCCTGCTCCCGCAGATCTCTGGTATACCCTGCCACCATGGCGCTGCCATCATCGTCGAGGTGCTCGATGCGCACAAGGGTGACCTCGCAGGGGATGGGCGTGCCGTCCAGCCGCTGGTGCAGCCAGCGGAACTGGGCCCGGCCGGTCCGCATGGCCTCGGTGATCTTCGTGTTGGCTTTCTCCACGCTGAGCTGTCCGTCAGGCTGGCGCTCGGGCGAGAGCTCGTAAAAGCGCTCGAGATAATCACGCTCGTCCTCAAGCTCGAAAAGCTTCATGGCCTCTTTATTGCACATGGTGTTCTCAAACTGCTTGTTCCAGAGGTTAAGGCAGAGGGGCGTGGCGTCCAGCAGGGCGCGCAGGCGTTCCCGGAACCGCCTGCCGCTCTGCTCAGCCTCAAGCTCGGCGCGCAGGTCCCTGGCGTAGCTGGCTACCACGCAGTCGTCCTGGTAAGGGATTCTGACACAGGTCACCTCGACGGGAAGCCGGCGGCCCTGGTGGTCCACATGCAGCCACTTAAACTGGTTCCGCCCCTTTAAAAAGGTTTCGACAATGCGGTCGTGCACGCCGATTTCGCTGTTTTCGCCGTCCAACTGGGTGGGCGGGGAGTAGCTGTTAAAGCCCTCGATCAGGGCGCTCCGGCTCTCTGCGCCGAAGAGGCGCACAGCCTCCTCATTGCAGGCCAGGATTTCAAACTGCCGGTTCCAGATCATCAGGGACAGGGGCGTGGCGTTCATCATGGCAAACAAAAGCTCCCGGTCATTGACAAGATGGTCCTGGAGCCGCTTGCGGTCGATGGCGCCCAGCAGGCCTTTCCCGTCAAAGCTCGCGGCCACGTAATGGCTGAAGAAGAAGTCCTGCTCCACAGGGCGGGAGATGTAAAAACCCTGGATGGTGTCTGCGTTCATGAGCCTGATGCTCTCCCATTCCTCCTGGGTCTCCACCCCCTCCACGCATACCTTTTTCCGGCGGTTATGGCACAGGCGGATAACGGATTCGATAAAGTCGCGGTTATGCCGGCTGATGTGCAGTGACTGCACAAAGAAGCGGTCGACCTTGACAATGTCCACCTCCAGGTCGGCCAGGCGTTCCAGCGAGGAGTAGCCTGTGCCGAAGTCGTCCATGGCCAGGCGCAGCTTCAGGCCTCTCAGGCGGCGCAGCGCGTCCCGCACGTTGTCGTCCTCCTTCATAAAGTAGCTCTCTGTCAGCTCCAGCACCAGGTTTTCTGGCGCCAGGCCCTGACGGCGCAGAACCGCCTCGGCCTTCTGGCAGAAATCCGTCTCTTTCAGCTGGATATAGGAAACGTTGACGTTCATCATGAAATCGGGTATCCACTTCATCCACTCCCGGCATACGGCCGCGGCCTGCTCCAGCACCCACAGCCCCACGGGGATGATGAGCCGGCTGTTCTCCAGCAGCGGGATAAACTCGACCGGCGAAATCTCACGCCCGTCGGGCATGCGGTAGCGCAGCAGCGCCTCGGCGCCGATGATGGTGAGCTCCCGGGCCCCGCACAGGGGCTGAAACACCAGGCGGAAGCCCTCAAAGTCCTTCTCCACGCTCTCGGCCATGCAGTTGGTGAGCAGCTGGTTATCAATCTGTTCTCTGAGCATGCTATGCTTGAACTCCACACACTGGTTTTTTCCGTTGAGCTTGGCGCGCTTGAGGGCGATGGCCGCCTTTTTTTCCAAGTCGGACCAGTTGTCCCCGTCCTCGGGGTAGGCTACCAGACCCGCAGACACGCTGAACCGGCAGGGCTGCCCCTCGACACGGTGGGAGCGCAGGGCGTACTGCTGGACGTGCCTGTAAATGTTTAACATCTCCTCCCGGGTGGCGCCTGCGCCGGCCACCAGGAACTGGTCACCCTCGTACCGGTAGAGGTTGACCTCCTCGGGCAGGGCCTGCAAAAGATTCTCAGCCGTAGCCTTCAATACCTGATCCCCAAAGGCGCGGCTGTTGAGGGTATTGATCTTGTTAAACTCGTCAATGCCCAGCAGCATGAGCCTGAACCGGATTTCCGGGGCCTCGTCCAGAATGCTCTGTATTTTTTCCTGGCAGAACCGGTGGTGCATGAGCCCGGTCACATCATCTGTGTACTCGCATCCCTCCAGGCTTTTCATGGCGCCCAGAATGACCATGGGCTCGCCTGTCCGGGGGTTCCGTCTTACGCGGCCCTGGTCGTTGACCCAGATATAGGACCCAGAAGCGTTTAACATCTGGTAATTGAGGGAGAAGCTTTCCTCGCCGGAATGCCACAGGCCCGCAAAATGCTTTTTGAGCCGCTCGTAATCCCGGGGATGAATCCTTTCGAGCATGGTCTGTCTGTAATGGGCCATACCGCTCTCCTCAAATCCAAAATCAGATACCATGTTGGGCGATACCTGGAACAAGTCCTTGTGTGTGTCCCATATGTAAAGATAGTCATTGCATATTGAAGACAACAGGTCATAGAGTATGCCGGCATCCATGTCCATATTTTTAAATAAATTTTCCATAAAAAAACCTCCAGTCTTTTAACAACAACTGCTTTATCATGAGCTATTTATCATCTACTATACATCTGAATAAGCTAAATTGTGTAAAAAAGTTACCTGAAAATATTAAAAACCGATTGCTTTAATACCGGATCAGGTAAGCGCTGATTCTTCCTATTTTTCGTCTATTATGAATCGGTTTGGTCATACAGCGGTCATGCGGCGCAAAAAAAAGCTGCCTGAGGTGTTTCAGGCAACTTTAGCGGCGAAAAAGCCGGAGTGTACAGGCGGGCGCTCTTCTCATATCTCCACATGCACATACCCGCTGCTGTAGTAGGGCAGGACGTTGAGGCCGCAGTCTTTGGCCAGGGCGGCCAGGGTGCCGACGGGGACGCCGGGGCTGTAGAGGTCGGCGGCGGCGCCGCGCTTGTGGAAGGACCAGGCCACGCCGCCCACCTCCTCGTTGCGTTCTTCACAGCGGACGCCGGAGGTGATGATGACAGGCGCGCCCACGGCCTGGCGCAGGGCCTCGATACGGCTTACCAGCCCGGGCTGGGGCTCGGCCGGAAAGCCGTCACAGTAGCCCGCGCAGTCGCAGCGGTACTCGTCTCTTGCGAAGTGCTCGCTCACCATGATGGGCTGTTTTTCGAGAGCGCCGCTCTCAGGCTGCCCGGGCGGCTCGGGGGGTTCCGGGGGCGTGGCTTCGGGCGGCGGCTCTGGGGGCTTTGGCGCCTCGGTCTGGGCGGGCGGCGGGTTCTGCCGGGCGGGCGCCCAGTTGAGCTCCCGGGCAAAGTAGAGGATGCCGGCGGCGGTCAGGGCCGCCAGGATCAGCAGGACGGTTCTCTTTCGGATGGTTTTCATTGCTTTCTGCCTTTCGGTTTATTCCGCGCATCCTACGCTTCGATTTCGGTTTTCCGGGTGGTTTTGTCAATGTACTCAAAGCTCCTGAGCTTGGTGAGATTGAAGCCGTCTGGGGCAAAGGCCCCGGCGGCGATGATCTCAGCGGCCTGGGTCGCGATCTGCTCCTGGGTCAGGTCGTCCAGATAGTCGGGACAGGTGACAGTAAAGCTCTTGCCGTTTTCCAGCTCAAACTCCAGGTCCAGGGCCTTGGTGGTGGTGGTTGTCTCCATGGTCATTCCTCCTTTCTCTCAGATTTCGCGGAACTGCCTTACGCAGAAACTTCGCTGTTGCTGTAGCCCATGTAGTTCTGAATGTCATTCACGATGGGCGTGCAGAGCTTTCCGATGGCTTTGCCGGTGCGGGTGATGGCCTCGGTAGTGGCGACGGCCATGTCCAGGTTGAGGCCGGAGTAGGTCTTACTCTTTTTCTTGACGCTGCCGTTCACCTCGCCGTAGTTGAAGATGAGCTTCATTTCATGGCCGATTTTATCCTGTTGGTATGCCATTTGGCTGTCCTCCTTTCGTTGTGATGCTCTCAGTTTATCACCTCAGGAGGTCCTGGTATATGGTCAGCTGAAAGTGAGGATTCTGACCATCCTCTCCGGGGCGCCTGTCCTCGAACAGGTCCTCCAGCGCCTCGAGCACATAGTCCCTCACCGGGCTGCCCCGCTCCAGCCGGGTCACGGTGCTCAGACTGATGCCCGCCGCCTCAGCCAGCTGGGGCTGGGTGAGGCCGAGGCGGGCGCGGTGGGCCCTTGCCCATCTGGCAGTGCGCTTGCCCATGTCAGTCCACCCACATGCCTTCAAAAAGCAGGCCGGGGTAATCGTCCTCGATGGCGTCCAGCAGGTCCTGCAGCAGACCTTCGGCTTCCTCGGGGCTGCGGGCGTGGACGGTGGTCAGGAGCACTGCCTCGGCCCGGCAGCGGTAGGGCTCGCAACCGTTCTCTCTTTTGTGCCGCATCAGCTCTCCTCCTCCTGCTTTTTCTGCTCCTTCAGGGCCCACATGGCCTCGACGAGGGAGGCGTCATCCTTGTGGATGGCACTCAGGCGCTCCATCTCCTCCCCGGTGAGCATGGGAAGCTGGTTGAAGTAAGGCACGGGCGGTTCCCCTTCGTACCGGCAAGGCTCTTTAGCATTTATATATTTATGATTTATATGATTATAATCAGAAGAAAACGCGCGCTGTTCCGCCGGGTCTTCCGGGGGCGCTCCGGCCGCTGTCCGCGCGCTGTTCTGGTAAGGGGTCCAGGCGGTGACGGCTTCGCCGCCGCCCTGGGGAATAACCTGCAGACGTGTCTGGCCCCTTTCAAAGGGGATGAGGGCATACACACCGCTTTGGCCGCCGGAACCGGGCCGGTATTCGATGAGCCCTTCCCCGATGAGCCTGCGGCGGTGTTCCCAGATGCGTTTGGCGTCCGGTTCGCCCAGAAGCCTTCGCAGGTCGTCGTTGGGCACTGTGTACCACACGGGCCAGTACATGAAGCCGTCCTCACCCATAAAGGCGGCGCGGTTGTTGCGCACGAGCAGATAGTTCCAGAAGCTCTGAAAAGCAGTGCTCCTGGGGTGGCTCTCCAGCCAGACGTAAAAGCTCAGGTGCTCGGTGAGGTAGTTCATGGCCGGGCCTCCTTCCCGGCGGTGGGATGAATGCCCTGCTCCCGCAGAAAGTCGTACAGGAAGCGCCGCCCCTTAACGGTCCACTGCATGCTGCTGAAGGTGCGCACGCGGCCGCCGGTATCGCACGCGGTGAGCCGGGTGGCGGTGTAGCCGCGGTTCTGGTAGCGGTCGTACAGGTACCAGCGTTTTCCCCGCTTGTACTGAATGCCCTGGTCGCGGAGCAGCTTGTTAAAGGCCTGGGCGCTGCGGCCATAGTCAGCGGCGATCTCGCTGACCGGAAAGGCCTCTGTGGTGCCCATGGCCTCTCTGGCAAAACGGGCGTCCACGGCCACAGTTCCCAGGATACAGGCAAACTCGATGAGCTTGCGGGAGATGGCCTCCATCAGCTCGGTCTCCTCGTTTTCGGGCGTGGCAAACAAGCCCCCTGTAAAAAACGCTTCCAATAGTTCTGTCGTTGTTTTCTTCTGCATATTATTACCTCCTTGCAGTTTTTAGGTTCACCGCTTGGGTGTACCTACAGGGTACCTGAACAAGGAAGCTGAAAACAGGAATAATCCGTTGAGAACCGCACTTTTTTATCGGGGGACGGCGGCGGTATCCCCATTGACATCTGCGAAAAACTGAAGGAGGCGGCTGTACCAGCCCCTCATGAGCGGCGCGCCCGGCCGCCTGGCGGTAAAGGCCTGGGCGTAGGCGATGACCTGGGCCCGGCGTTCCCTGCCGCTGTCACGGCGGTCCCGCCGCACGCCCTGGGGCACGCGGTATAAAGGCTCCGGCACCGGAGCGTACAACGCGCCCACCAGCTCCCTTGCCAGGGCGATGAGGGCCCCGAACTGTGTTTTTATGCGGCGGGCGTGCTCCTCGCTGAAGGGAAAGGCCACCGGCCGGCCGGGCACAATGTCCTCCAGGAGGATGTCCTCAAAAACGCCGGACAGGTGGGAGCTGTACTTGACCATGTCGGCGGTGAGGATGCGGTGGCTCACCTGTCCGCCAAAGCCAGGATCGGCCTGTCTTCGTTCGGCGCAGTCCGGGCAGCGGTGCACCTCGATCATGAAAAAGGTGGGCACGCCCTCCACCTCGGTTGGGCCGCGCAGCTCGCTGCTGTTGTAGACGAGCTCGGCATCGCAGACCTTCAGCCGGGGCCTTGTCTGGTTCTTGGTGGTCTTGTAGGACACGCGGTTTTCGCAGCGCAGCGGCTGTGCGGGCGTACACTGGATCACCTGGGGCATGGCCCCATGCGCCAGCCAGTAGCCGTGCAGCCGCCATCTGTTGGCGCGGCCCTTAACCTTTGGCATGGCGTCGTTGATGCCTTCCCCGGCCTCAACAATCACCGTCTGATCATACTGACTCACGAATTTTGCTATGATTTCTCACCCCTCTCACTTACATTGTAACCGTCATGAGAATAAAAAGCCATTTTTAATATAAACTTTTTATTATCTCCTTATGCATATATGGTTTTCTTATTGCTTTCACATGAAAACGGTGATAAAATAAGAATAATTATAAGCACCAAAATACGAAAAAGAAGGAAAGCAAAATGTCAGAAAATGAACAAATCCTCAGACATTATGATATTGCACCGGACAGTGAGTACAACATGCTCATGAGCGTCCTGCGGGTGAGTGTGAGCCGGCATTTAATGGATGAGCACTTTACAGTGGTCGAGGCCAATCCCTATTACTATGAGATCATCGGCTACCCGAAGGAAGAGTACGAAACCCTTTACCACAACAAGTGCGACCTCTATTTCAAAAACAACCCCGAGGACTGGGCATCCATTGTGCGGGCGGTTGAAAAGGCTGTGGACGCCGGCCAGACCAGCTATGAGACCCTGGCGCGCATGATCCACAAAAGCGGCCGCCCCATGTGGATCAAGCTGGTAAGCGTCTTTACCGACGAAACCATCAACGGCTACCCGGTGGCTTACACGGTCATGACCGACATGACCGATTACATCGAGCAGGAGCAGGCCCTGCAGCGCAGCAACGCCAAGCTGCTGGAGCTGGCCTTTGTGGACCCGCTGACCCGGGGGCCCAACCGCACTAAGTTTGATATGGACGCCGGCGGCGCCATTCTGGAGAGCGCGCCCGGGGACTATGTGCTTGTCTCGGCAGACATCCGCAAATTCAAGCTCATCAACGACCTTTTTGGCATCGAGATGGGGGACCGGACCCTGCGCTATGTGTACGAGGTGCTTAAACAGAATCTGGAGGAGGGCGAGTTTTTGTGCCGCACCGCCGCGGATAATTTCTGCCTGCTGCTGCACAATACGGACAAACGCAAAATCATCAACCGGCTGTCGGTCATGGCCCACGACATCAACCGCTTTAACGAGGATCAGGAGCGCAAGTATTTTCTCTCCCTGGCCTTTGGCATTTACCCGGTGCTGGACCCGAACCTGCCGCTCACCCAGCAGCTGGACCGGGCCAACGTGGCCTTAAAGAACGTCAAGGACACAAACGACAGCCGCCTGTTCGCCTTTCAGTTCTACTCCGACCTGGACCGCCTGAAGCTCATGCGGGAAAAGGACATGGAGAACCGCATGCAGGACGCCCTGAACGCCGGCGAGTTTGTGGTCTACCTGCAGCCCAAGCTGTCCTTAAAGGATGACACCATATCCGGTGCCGAAGCCCTGGTGCGCTGGCAGGACCCGGAACGCGGCCTCATTCCGCCCGATGAGTTTATCCCCTTCTTTGAGAAAAACCGCTTTATCGTGGAGGTGGACCTGTACGTGTTCGACCAGGTCTGCAGCCTGCTGCGCCGATGGCTGGATGAAGGCATTACCCCTGTGCCCATCTCGGTGAACATGTCCCGGGCGCACCTGGCGAAAACGGATTTTCTGGACGCCTACGAGGCCATCCGCAAGGCGTACGGTGTGCCGCCGGAGCTTTTGGAGATCGAGCTCACCGAGACCCTGGTTTTCACCAACCCTGAAGCGCTCTTCCAGGTCATCGACCAGATCCACCGGCGGGGCTACCGCTGCTCCATGGACGACTTTGGCAGCGGCTACTCCTCTTTAAACCTGCTCAAGGACCTGCGGATGGATACCCTCAAGCTGGACCGCGCTTTTTTCACCTCACAGAACGCCGACAACCCCAGGGAGCGCGATGTGGTGACCTCGGTCATCGACCTGGCCGAAAAGCTCTCCATGTCCACAGTGGCCGAGGGCGTGGAGACCCCGGCCCAGACAGCGTTCCTGAAGGAGGCCCGGTGCGACATGGTGCAGGGCTACGTGTTCTCCCGCCCGGTGCCCATCCCGGATTTTGAGGCCCTGGCCTTTGGCGCCGCTGATTCCGAAAAGGCTTAATCTGTAGACAGGGCCCTCTGGCCTGTGTGATAAAGGAGTGATCCCATGACCGAAATTCCAAACGCTTTAATGCTGTTGCTCATTCTATTGCTGTCAGGTCTCTACGCCCATGCCAGCTGGGGGCTCTTGAGTGCTCTGAAGCAGGACGCCATTCCCCTTCACTACTGGTGGCCGGTTCTTGGCCTGTGCCTGTGCGCCCTGTTTTTGATCATGGCCGTGTTTAATCTGCCCCTGCCCCTGTTTTTTCTGCTGCTCTATGGCCTTAAGGTCTGCGAGCTCCTGCATTTCCCCGACACAGACCGGCAGAACTGGGCAGCTGTGAACGAAAGCTTTTTGTATACCTGCGCCGCCTGTCTGGTTCTTATCGGCCTTTTATCCTTCGCGCTGGGCATGAACGTGCAGGCCCTGCTCGCCAATCCGCTGCTCCGGACCACTTGTCTGGCGGCACTGCTGCTCTGCAATCTCATCACTGAACTGTTTCTAAGCCGCCACGCTGAAGCGCTGGCCGTCTTCAAGGATATTTACGGCTCCGAGGAATCCCGGCTCTTTATCCAGTTTACCTTTCTTGGGGTCGTCTTCGTTCTGGCGGACGCTGGCGCCTGTCTCTTTGACCTGCCCACCACCGTGGTATCCCTGTTTCTGGTGGGCAGCAACGCCCTGCTGCTCATGATGGTGGGCTTTTTCATGAATCAGATCAGTATTATCAATCAGGAGAACTATCTGGAGCACGAGCACACTCTGCTCACCTCCACCATGCAGCAACAGACCGCGCGCACCGAGGCCCTGAAGGACACCGCCTACCGTGATCCGCTGACCGGGGCCTACACGAGGCTTTACATCTTCGATTACCTGGCGCTGTTCCTGAGCCGCGGCGAGGCCTTCGCGCTGGCCTACATTGACCTGGACGGACTGAAGGCCATCAACGACAGCTTCGGCCACCTGGCCGGCGACCAGTATCTGAAGGCTTTTTCCTCCAGGTTCTCGGAAAATCTGAACCGGGAGGACGTCTTTGCCCGCATCGGCGGCGACGAGTTCATGGTCCTGTTCCCCGGCATCACCGCCGGGGCCGCCAGGGCTCGGCTGCTGACCATCCGGAGACGGCTCGAGGCCGCGCGCTGTGAAAACTGGTCCCTGTCCTTCAGCTTTGGCGTTTCCGAAGCCCCCACGGGCACCAGTAAGCCCCGGGAGGCGCTCATCCGGGAGGCCGACCTCAGCATGTACGAGGATAAAAGCGCAAGGCGCAAAAAGGAGGTGCAGGCATGACCGGCCTTAACCCAGCCCCACTCGTTATCATCAGCGCTATTTATTTTTACCAGAACTGGTTCTTTTTCCTCTACGCGGCGTCCATTCTGCAAAGGCCGGTTAAAAAGCGCTGGATTGTGCTGGCCTTTTTTATTAACTACGCGCTGTTCGTTGTGTGCTCGATCCTGCAGCTGCACCTGGTCATCAACTGGCTGCTGGTGTTTACCCTGCAGTTCATCGAGATCCGCTGTTTTTTCCGGTGCCGCCTGAGCGACAGCTTTATTCTCGCGCTGTTCTCCATGATCATCGGCCTGTCCTTAAATATTCTGTTCCGGTGTGTGCTGGCCGCAGCCTTTGACCTGCCCCTCGTCAGCTTCAGCAACAACATCCGGGAAAGCACCAACCTCAAGCAGTACCCAGTAGGCCTGGGATTTTTGGCCGCCGGGCTCTATTTCCAAATCGCCCGGCATTTCGACGCCCACATGGACAACCCGCGGGTCATCTTTCAGGACCCGGCCCGCAAACGGTTTTTAATTCAGCTGTGTCTGGCTATCTACCTTTATCTGGTGCTCAACCTGCTCATCTACTCGGTGCCCGGCAATATCCTGGTGCTCAAGCTGTGGGGCGTCAAGTCCTGCGTCTTTTCCCTGATCGGCGTGTACCTGGCCATCCGTTACGCAGCCCGTATCAGCCGCCTGAGCCAGTACCGGGTACTCAACCGGGAGGTGCGCGAGGCGCTGAAGCGCAAAAAGAAGGAAGAACTGGAGCTGAGCCGCATTGCCTCTACCGATCCGCTGACCAGGTGCCCGAACCGGCAGAGGGCCGAGACCGTTATCACCAGGTGGCTGGAGGCTGGAAAGTCCTTCTGCCTCTGCTTTGTGGACCTCAACGGTCTGAAGCGTGTCAACGACACTCAGGGCCATGAGCTGGGCGACCTCTACCTGCTCACTGTGGTTCAGACCCTGTGGGGCGCCTGCCGGCAGGACGCGGACGCACTCTTCCGCTACGGAGGTGACGAGTTTGTCCTGCTCTTTCCCGATCTTCCGCCCGCCATTATTGGCAGCCGCATGGACCGGGTGAACCGCAGCCTGCGGGCCCGCAGCCACATGCCCGGCCATCCCTTTGACATGTCCATCAGCTACGGTCTGGCCCAGAGCGGCGAGTACGAAAGCGCAGATATGCTCATCAAGGCGGCGGATAAACGCATGTATATCGATAAAGAAAACACTGAAAGGAACAGACATGGAATACGACCCTAAAGAAAAAAACCGCATTGCAGGCTATGAGTATAACACCCTCATGAGCCTGATGCACGTGAGCGTCAGCAAGCACCTGCTGGACGAGCACTTTACCCTGGTCTGGGCCAATGCGTTCTACTACGAGCTCATCGGCTGGGACAAGGACGAATATGAGGCCCGGTACAACAACCTGTGCGATACCTACTACGCCGACGATCAGGAGGAGCTCGCAAAGCTCACTGAGGTAGTCATGGACGCCATTGAGGGCAGCAAGGGCGGCTACACTCACATCTCCCATATGCCCAAAAAAGACGGGGAATATGTCTGGGTGCGCATGGTGGCTACCTTTGCCGACGAGTACATCGACGGTTATCAGGTCTCCTACACCGTCATGACTGACATCAACGACCTGGTGCTCATGCAGAAGGCCCAGACCGTCACCTACAACGCCCTGCCCGGCTTTGTGGCCAAGTTTCACATTGACAAAGACTTCGGGCTCACCCTTCTGGAGGCAAACGCGCGCTACACCGCCTTCTTCGGTGATGATTGCTGGGACACCGGGGCAGACCCGCTTTTTCTGCAGAACTACGCTCAAAACCAGCAGGCCATCGAGGCCAGCCGCGAGAAAATCCTGTCCGGCCAGCCCATCAGCCTGGGCCTCACCGTCAAAGGTGTGGATGGCCGCGAGGCCAGGCTCCAGGTCAACGCCTCCTGCGTGGACTGGCAGAACCAGGAGCCCGTCTACCTGGCCATCTTCATCGACATCACCGATGTGACCGAGCTCCGGGAAATGCAGCAAAAGCTGGAGGCACAGGCCGCTGAGCTCAAGGAGGCCCTGACCGCCGCCGAGCAGGCCAGCCGCGCCAAGTCCGACTTTCTGTCCAGCATGAGCCACGATATCCGCACGCCCATGAACGCCATTGTGGGCATGACCGAGATCGCCAGAATACACCTCGACGACCCAGGCCGCGTGGAAAACTGCCTCGACAAGATCGCCCTCTCCAGCCAGCACCTCCTCGGTCTCATCAACGACGTGCTGGACATGTCCGCCATCGAGAGCGGCAGCATGGCCCTGAGCAACAGCGCCTTCTCCCTGCCCGATTTCATGGAGAATATCGTGGCCATCATCCAGCCCGCCGCAGCCGAGAAGCGCCAGCACCTGTTTATCCGAACCTTTGGCGTAGAGCACGAGCACCTTTACGCAGACCCGCTGCGCCTCAAGCAGATCTTTATCAACATCCTGTCCAACGCGGTCAAGTTTACACCCGAAGAGGGCAGCATCACTCTGACTCTGGAGGAATTTCCCGCTGCCCGTGAGGGCTGCGGTCAGTTCCGCTTCACCTTTGCCGACACCGGCATGGGCATGACCGATGCGTTTATGACCCACATCTTCGATTCCTTCACACGGGAGCGCGACAGCCGGGTGGATAAGACTGAGGGCAGCGGCCTGGGCATGGCCATCACCAAACGGATCGTGGACATGATGGGCGGCCGTATCACGGTCCGCAGCGCTGAGGGCAAAGGCAGCACTTTTGTGGTCTACCTCTCCCTGCACATCGAGGAGAACCCAGCCTGCTACCCAGCGCTGCCGCCCCTGCGGGTACTCATTGCCGACGACGACGAGCTCATGTGCGAGTATGCCGCCCAGACCCTGGACGCACTGGGCATTGACGCCGAGTGTGCCGAGGACGGCGAGGACACGGTTCGGCAGATCATAAGCGCCCACGATGCCGGACAAAGCTTCGACGTCCTGATCCTGGACTGGAAGATGCCCGGCGTCGACGGACTCGAGGTCACCCGCCAGATCCGTGCTCGAATCGGGGAAGAGCTCCCCATTCTTATCGCCTCCTCCTACGACTGGGCCGACATAAAAAAAGAGGCGTTGAGCGCCGGCGCCAACGATTTTATCTCAAAGCCCCTGTTCAAATCCACCCTCTGCCATACCCTCAAGCGGCTGATCTATGCAGAAAACAGCCCCATCGCTGATAAAGAAAAGAAGCCCCAGTACAACTTTGGCGGCAGACGGTTCCTGCTGGTAGAAGACAATGCGCTCAACCAGGAGATCGGGGTTGAGCTCCTCTCCCAGGCCGGCGCCATTGTGGAATGCGCTGATGACGGCATCCAGGGCTGCGAAAAGTTCGCCCAGTCCCCGCCTGGCTACTATAGCCTGATCCTCATGGACGTGCAGATGCCTGTCATGAACGGCTATGAGGCCACCCAGAAGATCCGGGCGCTGCCCCGGGCCGACGCCCGCGCTGTGCCCATCATCGCAATGACTGCCGACGCCTTCGCGGCTGACATCGAAAAGGCCCGGGAGTCCGGAATGGACGGCCATCTCGCCAAGCCGCTGGACCTCCCGCTCATGCTGCAGGAGCTCAGTAAGCTGCTGTGATTTTTACCGATATTGTATCAGCATTACTTTTTGGTATAGCGGACTGTATTGTTTTTAATCGGGAAAAATGATAGAATAGATAAAATAATCAATTTTAAAGGAGAATCGCTCATGGCAGCAAAACCCCCGTACACGCCCAATATCATAACGGCCGCAGCGTCTGAGTTGCTCTCCGACGGCATTGCCTGCTTCCAGTCAGACGACGCCCTGACCCCGCGCTACCTGAACCCCAGCCTCATGGACTTTCTGGGTGTGAGCGCACTGCCGGGTTCCCTCGCGTCCTATATGGAGGAGGAAGATCTTCCCGCTTTTAAACAGTTCCTAAACCACCTTAAACCCGGCGAGACCGCACGCACCTGCCAACGGCTGGCGGACTCTAAGGGCGGCCTGACCTGGGTCTGCGCCTCCTGCCAGCTGGTTTCAGGGCCCGATGACACACCCGCTGTTATCCTCTGCCAGTTTGCGGATCTCCAGTACCTGAAGCGCAGCCAGAGCGCCAGCAACGCCGACCGGGTGCCCTGCGGCGTGTTCAAAACCCTGACCGATGAGGATCTGACCCTGCTGTACGCCAACAGTTTTTTCTACCAGACCTATGGCTACACCCGGGAGAGCGCCGAGGCCGCGGGCTTTACAAACTGCCGGCGCATTGTCATGCCAAATGAGTATCCTCAGCTCCGCCAGAAGATCGGCCACTACATCGACACGGGCGTTTACGCCTTTGAGCTGGAAAACCACTGCGTGACCATTGACCGCAAAGCCATCTGGGTGCTGGTCCGCTGCCAGTACAACCCCCAGGAGGACACCCTTTTCGGCGCGGTCTTTGACATCACGGACCGCAAGGCCGCCGAGGAGGCCCTGCGCATCAGTGAGGAAGAAAACCGGATCGCCCTGCGCCACTCCGACAAATTCATCGGCCGGTATGACCTGCGGACCAGAACCCTGACCCGCACCGGCGAGGCCGCCCGGCTGCTGGGCCTGCCCGAGAGCACACGCGATGTCCCGGACGGCGCCATCGAAAGCGGTATCGTGGCTCAGGAGAGCGCCGCGGATTATGCGCGTTTTTTTAAGGACATACTGGACGGCAGGCCCGAGGGCCACACCTCGGTCAAGCTGCGCACCACCACAAAGAATGCCTACTCCTGGTTCAACGCAGATTATTCACTGGTCTATGACACTGACGGCAGTCCCATCACCGCCATCCTCACCTACTTTGACAGCACCGACCTGCACGAGCGCGAAGTGGCCTACGAGCGGTGGGCCAGGACCTATGAGCAGAAGCGTGAGAACTGCATCGCCTACTACGAGTTCAACCTGACCGCCGACGTCCTTGAAAAATATGAGGGGCAGACCAAGGGGGATATTCCCACAGGTTATACCCACAGCCTCCTCTCTCTGGCCCAGTTTACCGCCGACCTGTACACCGTGCCCGAGGACCGCAAGAAATTCGTGCGTTTCTTTAACCGTGACCACCTGCTGGAAAAACACCGCGCGGGCAATGACGAGCTCTCCCTTGATTACCGCCGTTACAACCGGGCAGGCGGCGTTTTCTGGGCCAGGGCTGATGCTCAGATGGTGGACGACCCCTTTGTTGGCGTTGTGCGTCTCTTTGTGCTCATCCAGGATGTGGACAGCGAAAAGCGGCGGTCCCTTGAGCTGCGCCGCCTCTCCCAGACCGACCCGCTCACCGGCCTCTATAACCGCGCCACGCTGGTCAAGCGTCTTGGCCGTGTGCTGCGCCGCGGCACAGCCGCCAGCCATGCCCTCATCATTCTGGACATCGACCATTTCAAGGAGCTCAACGACACCTACGGCCACCAGTTCGGCGACACTGTCCTCATCGAGGTGGCTGCCGCCCTGAAGGACTGCCTGCGCAGCAATGACTTCTCCGGCCGCCTGGGCGGCGACGAGTTCATGATCTTCATGCGCGGACTGTCCGACACGGCCATTATTAGAGAACGCCTGAACGTGCTGAGGGACCGGCTTTATAATCTGGACCTGACCAACACCCCGCTCACCATCAGCATCGGTATCGCCTTCTTCCCCGCCCACGGCAAAAGCTTCCAGGAGCTTTACGACCGGGCCGATACGGCCCTTTACGAGGCCAAGCGGCAGGGACGGGATCAAATCGTATTTTATGAATGAGTTGAAACAGATAAAAGCAGGAGACGAATTTCCGTCCCCCGAAAAAGCGTAGGTTCGTGCCCCAAAGTTATTCTAACTTTGGACTCACCGTCATTCTCCATTCTGCATTCTCAATTCTTCATTGAAATTGCTTCTTGCTTTAATCTAGCAGCCATCTTTTAACTTTGCCTACAATCTAAAAAAGGGCCAATGGCCCTTTTTTTATTGCAGCTCTGCGTAATCCTTGAGGAAAACATCGATGGCCGCCTTAATCTTCTCACAGCCGCCCACCTCGTCAGACTCGATGTTTAACGGGATGATGGGGTCGTGGAGGGACATGCGCATCAGGCACCAGCCGTTGCCGGCATCCTCACCGCAGTCCACACGGATGCCCTCAAAATTGGGCTCCACAATGGTCCAGCCTGGCTGTTCCTCCGCGAATTTACGGAAGCCGTCCAGCACCTCCTGGCCGTAGGCCCTGAAGTCCTCCGCCGTGATTTTGAAGCGGTACTCTCTGGCCTCGGCGGGCTCCTTGAGATCCTTCAGGAACACAGAGAGCGGCTTGCCCTCCCGGTGCAGCTGGGCGAACTTGATGAGCGCCATGGTGACCAGGTAAGCGCCGTCGTCCAGGAAGTAATTTTCCCTGATGGCCCCGTGACCGCTGGTTTCCATGGCCAGGTGGGTTTCCACGCCGTGCTCGTTCAGGCGGACCGCCTCATTGATGACGTTCTTGTAGCCGCGCTTAAAGCGGTGGTGGTGTCCGCCAAGGCCCTCGATGTACTCGGTCAGTCCTGTGGAGGTGACGGAGTCGGTGACGATGGTGGTGCCCGGGTATTTTTCCAGCAGCATGCTGGCAATAAAGGCGATGAAGCCATTGCGGTTGATGGCGTCGCCCTTTTCGTCGATGACGGCAGAGCGGTCCACGTCGGTGTCAAAGATGATGCCCATGTCGGCCTTGCTGTCAATCACCGCCTGGCAGATAGCGTCAATGGCGTCCGGGTCCTCCGGATTGGGGATGTGGTTCGGGAAGTGTCCGTCCGGGTCCAGAAACTGGCTGCCCCTGGTATCGGCGCCCAGCGGGGCCAGCACGCCGTCGGCAAAGAAGCCGCCCGCGCCGTTGCCCGCGTCCACAATGATGCGTGCGCCCTTAAGAGGTGTTTCCTCCCCAGTGGCCTCGCGGATCATGGCGACAATGTTGGCCGCGTACCTGGGAATAAAGGCGTAGTCCTCACGCCTGCCGCCGATTTTAAAATCGGTGACGATGGTTTCCGCCTGTTCGAGGATCTCTGCGATGTCCTCCTTGTTCAGGCCGCCGTCTTTGGTAAACAGCTTGATGCCATTGCGGTTAAAGGGCAGGTGGCTGGCGGTGATCATGACCGCGCCGTCGCAGTCCATCTCCGGGTCCAGGGTGGTCATGAACATGGCTGGCGTGGTGGCAATGCCGCAGTCATACACATGGCCCCCGTCCGATACCAGTCCCAGGCAGACGGCCTGTGCCAGGTTCGGCCCGGTCAGCCGGCTGTCGCAGCCCACAGCCACGCTCAGGCTCTCCTTTCCGGTTTTCGCCTTCAGCCATTTGCTGAAGGAGTAGGCGATCTTCATGGCCATGTCCTGGGTCAGGTTAATGCTCTCGCCCTCAACCCCTTCCATGGCAATCCCGCGGATATCTGAGCCGTTCTGCAGTTTGGTGATGTTTTGTATTTCCATTCTTTTTCCCCTTTCTTAATCAGCTGGAGTCAGTATAAATGACAAAATGGAGAATTGAGAATGCAGAATGGAGAATTAAAGATCCAAATTTGTCAAAGACAAATTTGATTAAAACTTAAATCCGCTGTGCGGATTTATTCCAATAATTCTCCATTCTCAATTCTGCATTCTCCATTCATTTCAGTCCACGATTGGCTTTCCGTCAGCATCGACCTGGTTGGTGGCCAGGGTGGCGCACATGACAGCCTTGATGGTGTGCATGCGGTTCTCGGCTTCGTCAAAGACCTTGGAAGCAGGGCTTCTGAATACCTCATCAGTCACCTCCTGCTCGGTCAGGCCAAAGCGTTCGTGCACGTCCTTTGCCACATCGGTGTTCAGGTCGTGGAAGGACGGCAGGCAGTGGAGGAAAATCACGTCCGGGTTGCCGGTGGCTTCCATCATTTCCGCGTTGACCTGATAAGGCGCCAGCAGCTTGATGCGCTCTGCCATCTGGTCCTCCTCACCCATGGAGACCCACACATCGGTGTAGATGGCGTCCGCGCCCTTCACACCCGTCTTAATATCGTCGGTCAGGGTAATGCTGCCGCCGGTTTCCTCACAGATGGCGCGCATTTCTGCCACCAGGCTTTCTTCCGGGAACAACACCTTGGGCGCCACTGCCACAAAGTGCATGCCCAGCTTGGCGCAGCCGATCATCAGGGAGTTGCCCATATTGTTGCGGGCGTCGCCCACATAGACCAGGCGGCGTCCTGCCAGCTCTCCAAAGTTTTCCTGGATGGTGAGCATATCGGCTAAAATCTGGGTGGGGTGGTAGGTGTCGGTCAGGCCGTTCCATACTGGCACGCCGGAGAATTCTGCCAGCGCTTCCACGGTTTCCTGCTTAAAGCCGCGGAACTCGATGCCGTCGTAAAAGCGGCCCAGCACTTTGGCGGTGTCCTCGATGGATTCTTTTTTGCCCATCTGGCTGTTGGTCAGGAAGGTCACGCAGGCGCCCTCGTCAAAGCCCGCGACCTCAAAGGCGCAGCGTGTACGGGTGGATGTTTTTTCAAACAGCAGCACGATGTTTTTGCCGGCGAGCAGCCTGCCCGGACGGCCTTCTTTTTTCTTCTTCTTCAGCGCGGCGGCATAGTCTAACATAAAGTTTATTTCTTCTGGCGCAAAATCCTTTAATGTCAGGAAGCTACGGCCCTTTAAATTAATCCCCATCGGAATTCCTCCTCATTTATCGTCATTATTTGCCTTTATTTTACCCTAACCACCGCGTTTAAGCAATGCTTTATCGTTTGCAGTTGTTCGGGCCTTCAGATTGATCCGCTCTGAATGCGGTAAAAAAAAGACGTTATCGGTAAAAAGCTTGTTTAGCTATTAATGGTGATTTATAATCAAACATAAGTGCGCAAACACTTAAAATACTTTATCAAGGGAGTTAAAATGATGAAAGGTAAAACTTATTTGAAGGTAACCGGTATTCTGCTGCTGATCGGCGGCATTATCGGTGTTTTATGCTATGGGCTGCTCGCGCTGCTGATGGGAGTTGCCGTTGTGGACCAGGGCGCTGGCAGCGGCGCTGTTTCGGTAACACTCATCGTCGTTATCTATCTGATCGCCGCTATTATCCAGCTGGTCGCGGGCGTGATGGGCATCAAGGGCTGTAATAAATCTGACAAGGCGGACGGATGCTTTAAAATCGGTATTGTTGTCTTAATTATTTCCATCCTCGCCGCCATTGTCAACATGGCCGGAGCGGGCTTCACCTTCTCCGGGATTCTATACGCACTGCTCGGTCTGGTGGTTCCAGGCTTATACATCTACGGCGCCAAGCTGAACAGGGATTCCCTACCAATCACTTAAAATGTTAAAAAACCCGCTGCGGCTCACGCCACAGTGGGTTTTTATTGTTTAGCCGCGTTTTTTAAGAACCAGTGCGGAGCCGCCTGCCAGCGCTGCCAGCAGTACCAGTGACAAGCCTGCGCTGTAGGGCGTCCCGGTTGCCGGATTGCCCGGGGTGGTGCCCGTGGTGGTGTCCGCAGTGGTGCCGCTGTCCGGCCCGGCCTTCTGGGTCAGGGTGATTTTCACCAGCTCGCTGCTGCTCGCGATATGGGCTTTTTCCCGGCCGTCCCGGTTGTAGAACGCGCGAACGTAGTAGCTGCCCGCCGCGGGAGTCTGGGCGATGTTTTTGCCCTCTGCGTCGGTGTAGGCTTCAAAGCTCAGCAGGCCGCTGTCCTGGTCAAGCTTAATGACCCGGCCGTCTTTATCCCTGACGGTGGTAGCCCTGATCATGTCTTGGTCCAGGCTCTGGGTATCGGACACGTCGTAGCTGCCCTTGAGGGCTGAAGCGTTGATCTCTGTGGTGGTGGGCATCATCAGGGTGTAGGTGTAGGAGACGCTGGTGAACTGAAGATCCTGGGCCTGATGGGCGTCATTGGGGGTGAAGGCAACATTCAGGCTGTAGGTTCCCGGCTCAGTGGGCGCTCTGTCCAAAAGCCTACCATCATCAACGCTGTAGTATTTCAGGCTGATTTCATCCTTGTCGTAAGCGATATTCTTATGGCCTTCCGGGTCCAGGTAGGTCACAATAACAGCCCTGTCCTTTGCCAGCAGCGCCTGCAGGGCGTCGTTTGACTCGAAGTAATTGGAACCCGAATCATCGCTCAGCCCGTCAATCCGGACGCCGGTAGCTACTCTGCCAATGGTGAAGGAGCTGCTGGTGATTTCGCCATAATAAAAGCCGCTGGTATCCTCGACAGAGACCTGCGCGGTCTTGCCGATATCCGCCTTGGTCAGCTCCAGGGTGTCGCCCGGAACAGTGGTGGCTGCCCCGTCTTTATCGGTGAGGGTCCAGGTGTAGCTAAGCTTGAGCAGAGCCGCGTCGATGCCCTCCGCGGGCCTGAAATCCGCGCGCACACTGCCCTGGGAGACAGAAATCTCAGACGGGAAGTTCGCGAAATCGCCTTTCAGCTCAGCTCTTGTGATGATGAAACCCACTGCGCCTGAGCTTCCGCAGGTGATGGTCTGGGCAGCGCGGTCTTCCTCGCCAGCGTAGCTCACGTTGAGCGTGTAATCCCCCGGCTGGGTCGGCGGCGTCTGGAGCACGTCCATATAATGGGTGTAGGTGGTGGTCAGCTTGCCTTCGGCCGGCGTGATCACCTTATCGTCCTCGTCTTTCACGGTGATGGTGACCTTGCCAAGACCGCCTTCGGCCTGCGGGTCTCTGCCGGTGTAAGGGTAGCTGTTATGCTCGATATTAACCGACACGTATGTTTCAAGCACTCTGGCGGTTTCCAGCCTGCCGTCTTTCAGATAGGGGGTGTAGGTCTGAGGGTCACTGCCATCCTCAAAGAAATAACAAAAGCTGTTAGCAGCCGTCTCGCTCAGCGCGCCCGACGCCGCAACAGCCAGCACGGCCGGGTTCTCAAATATCAGCGGATAGGCCGCATACACCTTGCTGACGACGCTGCTGCTGAAATCCTCAGCCAGTATGATGGGTTTCTTCGCGAGCATGATGTACGCAATGTCGGTTTTCCCGGCCAGGGTAACCTGGGCGGCAAGCATGACGTTTAACAGGTTATCGACCGACGAGTCGCTGATCAGCAGCTCCGAGCCGTAGTTTTCAATGATGTCGACAGACGAGCCGTGTATCTGCACGTTTGGGCTGAGGCTCGCAATGCCATATACCTCACAGCCGTCAAAAGAAGCGGCGCACTCATCTAAGATACCCACGATCGGCAGGGCCGCGCCCGTGGCTTTCAGGGCCGCGCTGTCCGAAACGCCCACGAGTGCCGGAGTCTCCCCGTCTGATGTTCCGGTGACCGCCGCGTCGGTGATGTTCAGCATGGCGTTGTTTTTCGCGTTAATACTGCAGTTTTCCAGTGTGGTGCCAGCTTTCAGGCTTAAGACGCTGTTCATCCTGACATTGATGATGCCATCGACCCCTTCCGGCGCTGTCAGGGTAATGCTGTGGCCCGCGCCGTCAACGGTCAGCTGATTTTCATCATAAAGGGTAAAAAACGATCTCGATGATGTGTCTGCACTTAAGCTCACAGTATAATCCCCGTTGGCCGTCAGGGTCACGCTGCCGTGAACCACGATGGTACCCTCTACCACCGCGTCCCCGGTTAAGGTGATGGTCGCGGTCTGGCCGTCTTTTATGGAAGCGAAGGCCTCCTCAAGGGTATCGTAGGTGACGTCCGCGCCTGCCTGGCGGCTCTGAGCACCAGTTGTCACGGTGCACACAGGCGCTCCTGCCGCAGGGGCCTCATCAGCCTTATTTTCAGCCGCTGGGGCTTCTTCCTTCGCGGGCGCTTCAGCCGCCGGGGCTCCGTCCATTTCCTCCAGCGCCCTGGTGATCTCGGGCAGCATGAGGCTGTTCTCAAGCGCTTCGGCGGCTTTATCAGCGATCTCGCTGCTCTCAACGGCGGCGGTATCCGCCACTGGGCTTCCGGCTGTGCCCGCCGCCAGAGCCGGCACACTCGAGCAGACCAGCGTCACGGGGATGATCACCGCTGACAGGGCTGACGCCAGGCGTGTTCTCAATTTCTTTGACATTTTTTACCTCCAATATTTCTCCTAAAGATAGATAGAATATATTTCAGTCTATAGACAAAGTCAAAATATCGTTGTAAAGTTAAAGCAAGAGACGATTTCAATGGAGAATTGAGAATGGAGAATTAGAGGAACAAAATGCTGCGCATTTTGAATAAAGTAGCGGCCACAGGTCGCTGTCTTAATCGCTTTTGCGGTAGCAAAAGGGGCCTTTCATTCTCCATTTTCAATTCTCCATTCTCAATTAATCGTCCTCTTTTTAACGCTTTGCCTGTTAACGACAGCATTTGTCTACACTCTGAATATACTTCTATTCTATCTTAACACGTTTTCAGGAAATAAAAGTTCAAGATTCCTTCAAGAATTTAAGCAGTGGTTTCCTCTCCTCCCATCACAAAAAAGCCCGGGTGCGGGCCCGGGCTTTTTATGGGTCAGGCGGACGGCTCCATACGTCCGCCTGTGTCTGCTATTGTGCGTCGTCCACCTTTAAGGCGTGGAAGATGTTGGAGGTGTCCACGCTCTGGGACAGGTCCAGCGTCACGCTGACGCGGGCCCCCACCTGGTAGTTCTGGCTGTTGACCTCTGCGTTCATGGTCTCAAACATGATCTCGGTGTTGTCGTCTGTGGTCAGATCCAGAGTATTCATGGAGGCTGACGCGATCACGCCTGTGATCACAGACCGGTCGCCGGCGTTCAGCTCTGAATCGCTCACACTCAGCACCACCACGCTTTCATAGGCCTGAAGATCGCCGGTGTAGGTGACGGTCACCTCGTTGCCGGTCAGGATGCCGCTTACATAGCTGTGCTGGGCATCGGTCACGTTCAGCGGGTAATCGGCGCCGTTGGCGAAAATGACGAGCTCGCCATCCGCGTAGCTCACCACATAGCCGGTGAGGGTCTTGACCTCAGGCTCGGGAGTGGGCTCTGGCGTTGGCTCTGGTGTTGGCTCTGGCGTCGGTGCTGGCGTTGGCTCTGGTGTCGGGGCCGGTGTCGGCTCTGGCGTTGGCTCTGGTGTCGGGGCCGGTGTCGGCTCTGGCGTCGGTGCTGGCGCCGGCGTGGGTACCGGGGTCGGCTTTGGCGTCGGCTGGGCGCTTGGCTGCGCCGGCTGTGACGGGCTCGGCTGCGGCTTGGCCGGAGCGGGCGAACTTGGGCTCGCGGGCTGTGTGGTGGTTAAATACTGGGAATAGACAAAGGCGTCCTTTCCGTTGTAGTTCACTCTGGACCAGCCGTTTTCGCAAACACCGGTACGGGTGATCTCATTGCCAGGCGCCAGATCGCCCAGCACGTTGGAATCGGTGGTATAGGACTCCCGCACGTGTACGGTGTCGCTGGCCCACACCTTTTCGTCCGCGGCTTTAATCTCAACCTTGGCAGGCTCCTGGGCCTTTTTTATGTTCTCATCATTGTCCACAATTTCAAGAACCCTGACGCCAGTGGCATCTGTGCCATTGATCTCACCCACATATTTTACCTGAACCCAGTTGCCGTTTTCGATGCCGTTCTTATACGCCTGCCGGGCCCCCGCGGTGTTAAAGCTGTACTCGGTGCCGTCAGGCTCCTTGAGGGTGAGGGAGTGCTGGGTCAGGTTCCGGACCGTCCCCACCATGGTCTGCTCCTTCGGCGCGGCGGAGCCCTTGTCCTTGATCTCTGTCACGGTGACGCCGCTGGTGTCCGTGCCCTCGATGGTGCCGTCATATAAAATGGTGACCTTGTCACCGGACAGCATATTTTTGCAGCTGACGGTCGCCTTTGAAAGGTCAAAGGCCAGCTCGCTTCCATCATTTCGCGTCACCACCAGGGTTCCGGACGCGTAGCTTTTCAGCACGCCGTCCACACTGCCAGTGCTCGAAGCTCCCTGCTGGGCATTGTCCGTTTTCGCGCAGGCCGTAAAGGATACCGCTAAAAGTACACACAGTAAAATCCCGAGGATTTTTGTCTTTTTCAATTCTTATCTCTCCTTTTATGCGATCCTCCTTCCATACCTGACCCTATTATATAATAGAATTCGCTTTGCGGCCACCAATTTCAGCCAATAAAAAACCGCTGAGCGCAATATCAGCGGTTTTTACTTATTTTTGTTGTTTATTACGGTTAAGGAAAGGCCGTGTGCTCCCGCAATCATTTGACCAAGGCCCCTTCCGCGTGCTATGATTAAGCTAACAACACACGAAAGGAGTGTACCTCATGGCGCTTTTAAAAGAAAACGACGCTTTCCCAACCGTTACCCTCGAGGAATTTGACGCACTGCCCATGGACGAGCGTCATCTCTGTGAATTGATTGACGATATGGTGCTGATGACTCCGCGCCCCGGAGTCCTTCATCAAAGTATTCTGTTTAATCTCTCAGTTGCCCTCGCCCCTTTTTTCAAAGGGAAAACCTGCCGTCCTTTTTCTGAGCTGGAGGTTCGTCTGAACAAGGACATCTTTGTGCCGGACATCAGTGTTCTCTGCGATCCGGAAAAATTTTCGGAACAGCGCTATGAGGGCGCGCCGGCCATTGCCGTGGAAATTCTGAGCCCAGGCTCCATGCGCACCGACCTTTTCACCAAGCTCAACAAATATCAGCTGGCAGGTGTGCAGGAATACTGGATTGTCAGCCCAAAGTCAAAAACCATCATTGTCCATACCTTCTCGAAAGGGGAGGTCAACGAGTACACCCTTGAGGAAACGCTGGCCTCCGGTATTTTTGAGGACCTTAAAATCCCGCTGAGCGATATTTTCCCAAAAGCGCCGTAAAACAAGGGCGCTTTTTTATTTCAGCGGATCGCGGTTAAGGGGCATGGTCATACACCGCGGGCCCCCACGGCCGCGCACCAGCTCGGAAGCTTCAATACTGATGACGTCAATGCCGTTTTCGGCCAGCACCTCGTTGGAGCGCTCATTCCGCCCGTAGGCCACAATGACCCCCGGGGCGATGGCCAGGGTATTGGTGCTGTCATTCCACTGCTCTCTGGCCGCGGCCACCGGATTGCCGCCCCCGCTTTCAATAAGCTTTATGCTCGTGAGGTTCAGGGCCCGTCTCAGGGCGTCGTGCAGGCTGTCGATGTGCTCGTAGCGCATATGCCCCTTGCTGCCCCGGCGGATCATCACAGTTTCCACGTGGTCCAGAATGCCCGGGTACACAGTAAATTTATCGTAATCCACCATGGTAAAAACCGTGTCCAGGTGCATGAAGGCCCGGTCCTTGGGAATCTTGACAGCCAGCACGCCCTCCAGGGCCGGGTTGTCCTCGAACAGCCGCTTTGCCAGCTCCTCGACGCCCTGCACTTGGGTCCGCTCGCTGCACCCCACCGCCACCACAGTCGGGCTGAGGATCAGGATATCCCCGCCCTCCACCGAGAAGAATTTGTCATACTCATAATAGGTTTTCCCCCCGCAGGAGGCGAACAGCGGATGATTCTTGTAAATGTAGTGCATGTACAGGCTTTCCCGCTTGCGCACCTCGGTGGCCATGGAGCTGATGCTCATGCCGTCGCCGATGGTGACCGCCGGGTCACGCATAAAGTACAGGTTCGGCAGCGGGTTCATGTAAAAGGCATAGGGCTCGGATTCGTTGATATAATCCGAGAGCACCCGCTCCCGTTCCACATGGTCCAGCTCCTTCTGGAGCACGCCGGCGATCAGCGATTCCGCCAGCTTGCAGTCCTCCATGGAAAGCAGGTATTCCTGCAAAAATCCATCAATGTAATTGCCCGAGGACGGGTTCTGGTCGATGACATCACGCACCAGGTTTTCGCGCACCTGTGCGTCAGCCAGAATATCGGTCAGCAGCTGCTCCACGTAATACACGTGGATACCGCGCCCGGTGAGCACCCCCGCAAAGGCGTCGTGCTCCTCCTGCATGCGCCTGAGCCACGGGATATCCTCGAAGAGGACCTCCTTGAGCACGTTGGGCACAATGCGCTCAAGCTCCTTGCCTGGCCGGTGCAAAAGGACGGCGTTAAGCTTTCCGATCTCCGACTGTATATTCAGTAGCTTTTCTTCCATTCACTTGTTCTCCAATCTTTCTGCAATTCTTATATTATACCCTCTTTGCCTTAAAAGAAAAACAAATAAAACGGCGCCCTCGCAGACGGATGTCTAAAACTTAACATCCGCCTGCGAGGGCGCCGTCTACGGGCTTTCAACTGCCAAAATTTGGCATCAAAAAAGAAGAATACGCGATTCTTCCCCTTCGTTTGAGCTTATGCGGGTTTAATCAAAATGTCAGTGGGATACTTAGTAGCTGAAAGCACCTTCAACTTCGTCTACTAATGCAATTTTAACGCTTTTTGTGAGGACATCGGAATATGAGAAGGATAATCTCTGAGTCGGCCGTTTATCTTCCTTTACGCTGACGGTAAAGATGCTTGGGTAAGTCCCTTCAATAACGCCTTCTTTTTGATAGAGCTTTTTCTTGCTCTTATGGGCTTCCAGTTTTACTCTTTTTCCACGATAGTTTTCAACCTCACGCTTGACGTCCATAATTGTCGCTTTTTGTTTCTGCATGAACTTCACCTCGTTTGTGGATTTACATCTTAGTCATTATAACACGATTCCTCCAAAAAGTAAAGTATAATTATAGCAGTCTTAATTATCATTGTCAATATGTAAATGCACTTTTTATTTTCAAAATGTTTCTCGTTTACATCCGCTTCTATATGTTGTGTAATGGTTTTACAGAATAACCGGATATAGAAATCTTTTGGGACTCCAACCGGTTTTTTAACGCAAATATTTTTATGCTTAATTTTCACCTTATTTGTTAAAAAGTATCACTGTTTTATCACGCAAACCATATAACTATTTTCTGATTTTTTGAACAAAATTTCATTTTCGCTCCTCTTTTGCTTGTAAAAATAAGCCTTTTAATCTATAATAGAAGTTAAAGGACATTTTTGTTCATCGTCTAAGGATTAAACAGACGATCACTTTGAAAAAATGCATTGGAGATAAGGACAATGAACACAGACCAGCGTTTACTACAGGCAATTGCCAAACTATATTATGAAGAGGGACGGACCCAGTCCGAAATCGCCACCCAGTTCAGCATTTCCCGTCCCAAGGTGTCGCGAAAGCTGGCGGAAGCGCGGGAACGCGGCATCGTCAAGATTTTCATCGATGACGCCATCGACGACATCAGCGAGATGGAGCAGCAGCTCCTGACTGCCTTCCACCTCAAGGGCGCCCGTGTGGCCTCGGTGCCGGAGGACGACGTGGAGCTGGCCATCCAGCTGACTGCCCGCCTGGGCGCGCAGTTTCTTAAGGCTTTCCTGAACCCCGGCGACCATATCGGTGTGAACTGGGGCTGGACGCTCTTTGAGCTCTCCAAGGAATTCCCGGACTTTGCCCTGCCGGACTGCTCCCTGGTCCAGCTCTCCGGCGCGGTTGACAACGCCAACTGCCGCAGCTTTGCCCATGAGATCATCAGCAACCTGTCCCAGAAGCTCGGCGCGGAGAGCGCCTTCTGCCTGCCCTGCCCGGCGCTGGTGGAAAGCCCGATCATCCTCGATATCCTCCTGCACGACGCCAAGGTCCGCAGCCTGCTGGAACGGGTGGAGGCCTGCAATAAGCTCTTTGTCAACATCGCGACCCCGGATGAAGATTCCTGCCTCTACCAGGCCGGATACCTGAACGATGAGAATATTGCCCGCCTGAAAGACGTGGGGGCCGTTGGCAGTATCTGCAGCCGTTTCTTTGACAAAAACGGCAATATCTGCGATCCTGAGCTCGATAAGCGCACGGTCGGCGTCTCACTGGACGCCATTAAAAACGCCGAGTGTGTGCTGGCATGCATTGTCGGCCGCCAGAAAGCCCGTGCGGTTTACTACGCCCTCAAGGCCGGCTGGATCGACGTCCTGGTCACCGACTCCCTGACCGCCGAGCGGGTCATTGACCTGGCGAAGCGGGAGGGCGTGCTGTAAACAGAAAAAGAACTGCCCGTTCGGGACAGTTCTTTTTTAATGCACACTCACCGCAGGCTCCCCTTTGAGCCCCAGTGGTCCAACTCCAGAATATTGAGATAAATCTGGTTTCCGGCATAACCCAGCTGTTCCTCAAAAAGCTCAAAAAGCTTTTTGGTGTAAGCCTTCAGGTACGGCTCAGGCGTTTTGCCGTATAGTCGTGTCTCCATGAAAGCGCAGGATGCCAGCTCGCCGCCGCGGTAAAGGCTGCGGCCGTCGTCGATCTGCACAATGGCCCGGTCTCCGGGCTTACCGGGCAGCATGGGCACCAGGGCCGCAACCCCGGCGGCCAGGGTCCGCTTTTCCTCATCGGTTAATTTCTTTGAAAGACTGATCTGTATGTAAGACATTCTCTTTCTCCTCCTCTCTGCTGTGCGCCATCAGCACACTGCTGCCGAGGGCGATTCCCAGCGCGTCGGACAGAACCTCGCACTTGGAGCGGAACAGGTAAAACACCTTTTCGGGAAAATCCTCACCGCCAAAATCGCTCTCGTAATTGGCCAATCCCTTGAGGATGATCATATCCGCTTTCCGGAGGTTTTCCAGTGCTTCCCGGGACATATACCGGGGGTGCAGGCCAATGCAGTCGGTTCCGGTGTCCAGGATCTCCCCCTCCCTGTCAAGCCCTGCCATCCGCGCGTCCTCCTCCAGAGCATCGTTATAGATGGGGCCGCCCTTGACCATCACGCTTACCGCCAGCGGCGCCAGCCCGCGCGCCCGGCGCCATTGGCCGAGCACCTCGAGCAGCAGGCGGTCCAGCACGATCTCTCCGGCGTTGTCGGTGACCAGCGTCAGCGTGCCCGCGGCCAGCAGGCGTTCTCTGAACGGCGCGTAGTCGTCGATGGCAAAGGGCTCCTCCATGCTCTTTTCAAGGGCTCCGGCCACGTCAAACTCGTCGGCAAAGGACACATCAATAATGTTGCCGCTGGCCGCGGCCCTGAGGGCATACAGCAGCGGGTCGTCCTTCTGCTCCACTGCCCGCCGGATTTCGGGAAGCAGGCGCAGCATCTGCCCATTCTGCTTTTTCCGCACCGCCCTCAGAGGATCAGGGTCGCCCAGAGCATCACAGAACAGGCGGAACATCTGGGAACCGGAAACCCCGGCATGGATGTGGATGCTCTGCCGACTCACCAGGTCGATCTCCTTTCTCAAAATTTCGTTCTGTTTTTCCACGGGCAGCTTAAACAGCTCGAACTGGCGCAGCAGAAAACCAAGCTGGCAGCGTGCCAGACATAAAAAATGCATGGGTGCTCCTTTCTGAGTAAAAAACCGGCTTTGGAAAAAGCCGGTTTTTGTTTATAAGTAATAGAGGGTTACGGGCGCAGGGCTATCCCTGGAAGCCGTGTTTTTTGAGGAACTCGGTCCGCGCTTCCCAGGCAGGGAACAGCGCGTAGGGGATGGCCTTGTAGACCTCGTACAGGTCGGCGTAGATACTCACATTCTTCGCGATGGGCTCGTAGACGCGTTCCACCTTGCAGAAGGCCTCGGAGGCTTCCTGCCAGCTGCCGAAATAGCCAGCCGCCAGGGCCGCGTTCCAGGCCACGCCCTTAGCGCCAAACTCAGTACCGCCGGGCAGGCTGATGGGCGCGTTGCAGATGTCCGCGAAGATCTGGCACCACACCGGGCTCTTAGAGCCGCCGCCGGACAGGCGGATATCGCTTACCGGGTAGGTGTAGGCGTCCAGGCAGTGCTTGTTGGCGAAGGCCATGCCCTCGTACACAGCACGCTGCATGACATGGCGGTCGCTGTGGAGGTTCAGGCCGAAGAAGTTGCCCCGGGCGTTGGTGTTGGTAAAGGGTGCGCGTTCTCCCGCCGCGTTCATATAAGGATGGTAGATGGTGCCGTCACAGCCCGGGTTCACCTTGTCGATCACTTCGTCAAAGAGGGCATAAACACTGCGTCCCTCCTTTTCGGCCTGCAGCTTATCCGCGCAGGTAAAGTTGTTCACAAACCAGTCGCTGTTCGGCGTGCCGGTCAGCGGCGCGATGAGCTGCTGCCATTTGCCCGGTATATTGTGGATGGTCTGGCAGCCCAGCATGGGTGAGTGGGCGAACTTGGGCATGGTCAGCATGATGACGCCAGAGGTTCCCAGGATAATATTGGCCTGTCCGTCGTCCACCGCGCCGACGCCGGCACTGCAGCAGACAACATCCCAGCCGATGGAGGCCACAGGTGTCCCGGCCGCCAGCCCGGTCTGCCGCGCGGCCTGCTCTGTGACGTGCCCGCAGATTTCCCAGGGCTCCTGCAAAGGCAGGAATTTGTCCTTCAGGTCGAGGATTCCCTCAATCTCCATGACCCTGTCGCTGTAGGTGCGGGTTTCGTCGATCTGTGAATAAAAATCGGTGGCGTTGGAGCCAAATTCACCGGTCAGATTATAGCACATCCAGTTGGTGTTCAGGCAGAAGTGGGCTGTGCGTTCCAGCACCTCAGGCTCATGCTCCTTCATCCAGGGCAGCAGGATACCCACATCGCCGGTCATCAGCCAGTTGGCGGTCGCGCCAAAAATCTGCTCCATCTTTCCGCTCTCGATCCATTCCCTGGTCATGCCGGCGCACCGCGCATCGTTCCAGAGAATCCCCTTGCGGGCTGGGCGGTTGTCCTTATCCAGGAAGCAGACCCCCACGCCCTTTCCGCCAAGCCCGATGGCCAGCACTTCCTTCTTGTCTACGCCGCATTTCCCCATGAGGTCGCTGATAACGCCTGCGACCTCCTTCCAGTCCACGTCCATGTCGAATTCCGACCAGCCAAAATGTGGCTCCTCCACTGGGGTCGAACGTGAGGCGACGCAGATTTCATTCCCCTGCATATCAAACAAAGCGGCCTTTACCATAGATGTCCCCGAATCAATTCCAATGATATAACCAGTTTTCATCGTATTACTCTCCTATCTCTCCTGTTAAATCACAATCCGCTTAAAGCTTTCCGGCGGCCTTCCAGGCCATGAAAGGCCTCTGAACATCCCAGGTGCCGCCGTCACAGGGCACATTGATCCCGGTGGTGTACTCACAGAGATCCGACGCGAAGAACCAGCAGATCTTGGCGATCTGGTCCGGCGTGCCGAATTCGCGCATGGGGATCTGGTCCAGCTTGGCCTCAGGACGCTCCTCAATGATGTGGTGCACCATCGGGGTGTCGGTGACAGACGGCGCGTAGCCGTTCACGCGGATGCCGTAGGGCGCGCACTCCGCGGCCAGTACGCGGGTCAGTGCAAAGAGCCCGGCCTTGGTGGCGCTGTAGACTCCAAGCCCGAAATCCGGGAACTGCCCCAGGATGGAGTTGGCGTTGATGATACTGCCGTGCCCCTGCTCCTTCATGATTTTAATGGCTGCCCGGCTGGTGTAAACCGGCCCCCGCAGGTTCACGTCGATGAGCAGGTCGGTCACGTCGTCGGTTGCATCCTCAACGCGCTCTCTGCGGAAGACACCGGCGTTGTTGACCTGGACGTCCAGACGCCCGCCAAAATAACCTCCGATCTGATCATAGGCGGCGTTGACACTCGCGGAGTCTGTGACATTGCACTCGACCGCGATGGCGTCAGCGCCCCTGGCCTTACATTCCTCAGCCACAGCAGCGGCTGTCTCCAGGTTCATATCCAGCACAGCGGCATTGTAGCCGCGTTCGGTAAAGTAGAGCAAAATGGCCCGTCCTATCCCCTGACCGCCGCCGGTGACGGCGATAACAGGTTTTTCGGACATTGTATTCTTTTGATGATTCATCATATATCTCCTCTCAAATGATCCCCTTAAATCATGCTATTCATCAAAGCTGTCGAGTATCGCCAGGCTGGCCGACACGCCCAGACGGTCAGCGCCGGCTTCGATATTGGCCTTGGCGTCTGCCCATACATGCATCCCCCCAGATGCTTTTACCTGCATGGTGTCTGGAATGCTGGCCTTCATCAGCGCTACGTCGTGCGGGTTGGCGCCGCCGGTGCCAAAGCCTGTGGAGGTCTTGACAAAGTCGGCTCCCGCCTTCGCGGCCATCTGGCAGGCAGTGGTTTTTTCGGCGTCGGTCAGGTAACAGGTCTCAATGATCACCTTGACCAGGGTGCCGTCCGCGGCGTCCACAACAGCCTTGATGTCTCTGTACACGGTATCCTGGTCGCCTGCCTTCAGCGCGCCGACATTGATGACCATGTCCACCTCCTGGGCGCCGCCCGCGATGGCGTCCTCTGTCTCAAAGGCTTTGACGGCCGGGGTGTTGGCCCCCAGCGGAAACCCAATAACGGTGCATACCTTAACCTCTGAGCCCTTCAGAAGCTCTGCCGCCTGTCTTACATTGCAGGGATTGACGCATACCGACGCCGCGCCGATTTCCCTGGCTTCCTCACAAATTTTCGCGATCTGCTCCGGTGTGGCCACAGCCTTGAGCAGGGTGTGGTCCATCATACCAGCTAATTGTTTTTTATCCATACTAAACCTCGTTTCGTTATTCTAATCCGTCACTCAGACCAGCCGAAGCTTTTCCAGGCTTGTCTTTATCTTTTCTTTTTCGTCCTCACTCAGCTCTGCCAGCGGCCTGCGCATATACCCCAGAGGCACACCCATCAACCCGGCGGCGTATTTGTAGCCTGCCACAAAGGGCCCGGTCTTCAGGGCTTCCCGAATGAGCAGAATTTCATTCTGCGCCGCTCGTCCACCTGCAATATCTCCTGCCTCCATGGCGTTTACCAGCTTCAGAACCGCCTTTGGAAAGACCGCGGATATCAGGGATACCACGCCGGCCCCGCCGAGCTGCATGACCGAAAAGGTGGTCGCGTCACTGCCATTTAAAAACGTCATGGAGCGGTCCGGCCCGATGAGGCGCATCGTGTTCTGAATGTGCACAAAGTCGATGGTGCTCTCCTTGTAGAACTGCATATTTTCATTATGCTTGAAGATGGCCGCCACCGACGCCGGCGACAGCGTATTCCCTGTCTGCGGGGCGTTGTAGATGCCTGCCGGAAGGGTCGTGGCGGACGCGATGGCGTCAAAGTAGGCCACCAGCTCCTCCTGGGGAATGCTGTAAACACAGGGCTGCTGGATGCAGACCGCGTCCACGCCGGCAGCCTCATAGCCCCTTAAAACCTGCATGGCCTCCGGAAGGGTCTGGCAGGCAATGTTCCCCATTACCAGCGCCCGGTCCCCGGCTGCCTCCACGACTGTCTTAGTGGTCTCAATCAGCTCCTCTGCCGTGAGTGACAGGGATTCACTGGCTATCCCATTGGTAAACAGCGCTTTTATGCCATTTTGAAGCTGATACGCTACCTCACCCCTTAACAGAGGGTAATCCACCTGTCCGTCTTCTGTAAATGGCGTGATCAGTTCGGTCATTACACCTTTAAAAGACACGTTATCTGCCATATGCTTTTACTCCTTACTGAAATTTTTCTGAGCACTCGGAAAATTGAACATGAATTGAACATAATTTTGAATTCAAAGCTTTATAATCATTTGTTCAACCCCATTATATAGCGTTCCATTTCAAAAAGCAATAGCAGAAAACGCATTCACTCTTTCATTTAACCCCATTTCAATTGTTTAAAATTATATTTTTTGTATTTTTTATCAATATATAGTTGTATAACGGCATCATTATATCTATATATAGCAATACAGAATTATTTTGAAAAAATATTATATATTAAGTATATTTGAGAATATGTTCATTTCTAACCTGAGAATCTCTTTGCTTTCATCGTCTTATCTTTTCAATTTGTTTTTAAAGCCTCTATTTGAAAATAAATATGAACAAAATTTCATTTTTCTCGCAAATCATTTTTTATGTCACTGTATTATAGCATATTTCTGCCTGCGGCACACTTCCTTTCCTGCGCGTTTAAGGTTTAGCGCTTTTCTCCGGGCATTAAAAAAGAACCCGCCGCAGCGGGTTCCTGTCCTTGGTCCTATTCTTCTTCCTTCAGCTCGTCCTGCTTCTTCTCATTAAAAATCTCATACATCTGGTCACCGTATTTCAGGGCGTCGATGGCGCGCAGAGGATTCTTAATCCAGATGGCGTCGTCGTACTGCATGAGCTTTTCGGGGTCGGTGAAGCCCCAGGTACAGAGGACCGGGAGCATTCCAGCGTTTTTGGCGGTCTCGTAGTCCACAGAGCTGTCCCCCATATAGATGCAGTCACCGGGAGCCACACCCATCTTAGCCGCGACCTCCAGGGTCTGTGTGGGGTCTGGTTTTCTGGGCTTGTTGTCGTTCTGCCCTACCACATCCACAAATTCACTGATGTCAAACAGAGCGTCCATAATGGTCTTGGCCGCGCCGTCGGGCTTGTTGGTACACACGGCGAAGGGGATCTTGTGCACATGCAGGTAGCGCAGTAAATCCTTGATGCCGTCGTAGGCTACCGTTTTGTGGGTGTAGCGTTTGGCGTACTCGTCCTTCATCAGGGCCACTGCTTCGTCCACCAGGGCCTCGTCCTTTGCCATTTCCGGGGTCACGGCGCGTTTGATCAGGTTTCTCAATCCCCGGCCAATGAGCTTTTTGCCCTCCTGGTAGCTTTTCAGCTCCAGCCCGTAGTGCAGCATTACCTGGTTGCAGGCATCGACAAGGTCCTCGAGAGAGTTGATCAGGGTACCGTCTAAATCAAAGATAATTCCGCTGTAGCGGGGTTTGAACAGTTCTTTCGCAGTTGTCATGGTGATTCGCCTCCATTTTTTTGTCCCGATGCAGATGTCGGTCTTTCGGTCTATTCATTATACCACAAATTTGGCCAAGTATCCTTGGATTTTAGAAAAGGTGTTGCCTCACTCAACCCCGTCTGCTGCCCACGAGTCTTTACCGCGCAAATATATCCTGATTTTTACTGGTCTTTACATAAAATACAGGGTATAATATATGTAAATATACTTTTTTAACAACTGGAGGTATCATTATGTCATTTCGTACCGATCACTACGCGGCACTGGCCAAAACGCTGATCGCCAAAATGGAAAAGCGCCATTTTGAAGCCCACTACTGTGCGACCAAAAAAGAAGCGCTGGTTTTGGCACTCTCCCTCATCCCCGACGGGGCATCGGTGACACACGGCGGCTGCATGACCATCGAGGAAATCGGCCTGGTGGACGCGGTCAAGCAGGGGGTTTACAACTATATCGACCGCAGTGTCGCCACTACCCCGGACGAAAAGCGCGAGGCCATCGCAAAAGGCATGATGGCCCATACCTTTCTCATGAGCGCCAACGCCATCAGCCGTGACGGCGAGCTCGTCAACATCGACGGCTTCGGCAACCGGATCGCCCTCCTGGCCTATGGGCCGGACCAGGTCATTGTGCTGGCTGGCATGAACAAGGTTGCCGGAAGCCTTGAAAATGCCATTGACCGCGCCCGCAACGAGGCCGCCCCCATCAACTGCGTGCGCCTGAACCGGCAGACGCCCTGCCTGAGCACTGGCGTCTGCGGCGACTGCCACAGCGCGGACTGCATCTGCAGCAATATCGTCATCACCCGGAACAACCCGATCCCGGGGCGCATCAAGATTATTTTAATCGGCGAGGCGTGCGGTTATTAGAATTGCACCAAAAAATAAACTTGACAATGTTTTGCGGGTAGCGTACAATTAACCCAATCAATTTGTAAACAGGAGTAATCTCATGGCAATTTTAACATCTTTAAACAATGTTAAAAAAACGAATACCTTTTTCAGCAGCTTTAGCTTTTTTAGCTTTAGCTTCTTTTGGTGTCCAAAATTTAGTTGCCACGAGCGAACAGCCTGATCGGATTGTACAATGATATGATCATCAAGGGTCTGTCTCTGGTAACAGAGGCAGACCCTTTTTCGATTTTTAACCACCAAACAAAAATAAAAGAAACGAGGAAAAACAAATGACACCCTTCAACGATCCCGAAATGGAAGAATTAATGAAAATCAAGGAACCATACAAAAAGGCCAACCGTAAATACAAGGCTGAGGACACCATCATCAATATTGGTGATATTCACTTCGGCGAAGGCAACTTCCACGTTTTCTCCGGCCCCTGCTCAGTCGAGAGCAAGGAACAGATCACCGAGGTGGCGAACCGCGTAAAGGCCGCCGGCGCCACTGTCCTGCGCGGCGGGGCCTTCAAGCCCAGAACCTCCCCCTACGCATTCCAGGGAATGGCCGCAGACGGCATCGAGCTGATGCTGGAAGCCAAGCGTGAAACCGGGCTGCCCATCGTGTCCGAAATCATGAACATCGCGCTGCTGGACCTTTTCGCGGATGTGGATATCCTCCAGGTGGGCGCCCGCAATATGCAGAACTTCGATTTACTCAAGGCTCTGGGCCGCAGCAAAAAACCGATCCTCTTAAAGCGCGGGCTGGCCAACACCATCGAGGAGCTCCTGATGAGCGCGGAATACATCATGGCCGGCGGCAATGACAACATCATTCTGTGCGAACGCGGTATCCGTACCTTTGAGACCGCCACCCGCAACACTCTGGACATCTCAGCCGTCCCTGTCCTGAAAAAACTGACCCACCTGCCTGTGATCGTTGACCCCAGCCACGGCTGCGGCAAGGCTGAGCTGGTTGAGCCCATGTCTTTGGCTGCCCTGGCCGCCGGCGCTGACGGCCTCATTATCGAAGTCCACAACGATCCGGCCAACGCCCTTTGCGATGGCCCCCAGTCCTTAACGCCAGACCAGTTCGACACTCTGATGAGGGACAAAATCCGGCCGATGTCTGAGCTCATGGGCAAAAAGCTCGGGGCTTAATCGGAAAACCACTATGACTCCCTTATCACTCACACCCGAACAGCAGAAAAGCCTCCGGGACTACCAGTCCGCCATGGCAAACACCCGCACGCCGGTCGAAAACCCCACCGTGGCCTACTTTGGCACGCTGGGGTCCTACACCGAGCAGGCCGCCATTGGTTTTTTCGGCGAGGACTGCCGCCGCGTATCCCACCGTTTATCCGAGGATGTTTTTAAAAGCATCACAAGCCAGGGGGCGGACTACGGCGTCCTGCCCATTGAAAACAGCACCACTGGCTCCATCGCCGCGGTTTACGACCTTTTAGCCAAGTACAACTGCTATATTGTCGGGGAGACCAAGGTCAAGATTGAGCACTGTCTTCTGGGGGTGCCCGGAAGCCGCCTTTCGGACATCCGCGAGGTATACTCTCACGCCCAGGGCTTTGAGCAGTCCGGTGAGTTTCTCGCCGCCTACCCGGACTGGAAGTGCCTGACCTACTACAACACCGCCGTGGCCGCCGAGCATGTGGCAAAGAGCGCCAACCCGGCCTTTGCCGCCATCGCCAGCCGCCGGGCCGCCGCCATCCACGGCCTCAGTATTCTGGCAGAGGACATCAACCTGTCCGAGACCAATGTCACCCGGTTTGTGATCGTGGCGAGCCGCATGGAGCTCTGCCCCGACTGCAATAAAATCAGCATCGCCTTTCACCTGCCCCATGTGGCGGGCTCCCTGTTTCAGGCCCTTTCGGTTTTTGACGCCAACGCCCTGAACCTGTGTAAAATCGAATCGCGTCCCATCCGCGACCACAACTGGGAATACCTGTTCTTCATTGACTTTATCGGCAATATTGACGGAACGCCCCTCGACACCGTCATGGAGGAAGTGATTTCCAAAACAGAGGGCTTCCATTTCCTCGGAATCTATAAAGATAATTAGTTTTTTTGATATTTTTATGGACTATTTTTCAAAGATGTACTAAAATTAAAGGAGTACAGCCGCCGCATTTACCGGACAGAATCCCAATGTGGCGGCATTAAATCCAACGAGGTCAAGCAGATGAAAAAAAGCGCGGTGGAGTATCGGTATCTGTTCATCTCCGCACTGGCTGTAATATGCCTGTGCGGTTTATTTTTATGTATTCCGGCCTATGGCAAAGAGGACACTGCAACCGTTCGTGTCGGCTACTATGAGGACGGCGACTACATGTACCGGAACACCGCGGGCGAGTACGTCGGCTATGACTTTGAATTTTTACGGGAAATCTCAAAATTCAGTGACCTGCGCTATAATATTATTGACTGCACCAGCTGGGAAAACACCTACAGGCTTCTAAAGGAAGGGCAGATCGACATTCTTCCAGCCGTTTATAAAAACGCCGAGCGTGAGCAGGAGTGTTTATTTTCCGAGCAGCCCATGTGCAATATTTACACCACTCTCAACGTCCGGGCCGATGATACCCGCTACAGCTATGAGGATTTCTCTGCCTTCCAGGGTATGAAGGTCGGGATCATCAAGGACAGCGTCGACGGGGAAAACTTCAAAAGCTACTGTGCCGAAAACAATATCGCGCTCACAGTTCTGCCCTATTTCGAAACCCAGGATCTCCTGGGCGCCCTGGAGGACGGCACCCTGGACGGTGTGGCCATCACCCATCTGGGCCGCAACAGCACCTTCCGCAGTGTCGCCCAGTTCGCGCCGGCACCGCTTTACATCGCGATCTCCAAAAGCCGCCCCGATGTAGCCGAAGCGGTTGACAGCGCCATCAGCACCATTCTTCTGCGTGACCCCAACTACACCATGAACCTTTACAATAAATATTTTTCTGTCACCAACGCCCAAAAGCCTGTCTTTACAAAATCTGAGCTGAAATACATCGAGAGTAAAAAAACTGTATCCGCTGTGTACGATTATATGGCCCCGCCGTTCTCCTACACCAGTCCGGACAACGGCGCGTTTGCCGGTATCGCAGCAGACCTCTTCAGCCAGATCGCAGAGAACAGCGGACTGCGCTTCCAGTTCAGCCCAGAAGTCTACTCCCTCGGGCTTGAGAAGGTCAAAAATGGCCGGGCAGACGTCATCTGCAGTGTTGCGGGCGATTACCTCTGGGAATCCCGCAATAATCTGAGCACCACCCGCTACTACCTGCGCTCCCCCACTGTTCTTATCCGTAAAAACACATCGGCACCCCTGGCCAGAATCGCCATGCCACAGGATTACGGCGCGGCAGAAGCCATTATCAGCGATTACCCCGACGCGGACGTCTATTATTACAGCAATACCGAGGCTTGCCTGGAAGCCCTGATGGAAAACAGGGTGAACGCCGTTTTCGCCAACTCCCAGGTTGCTGATTACCTGCTGTCTGACGCGTCCTACACAGCGCTGAGCAGCACTCCCCTGAGCAATTATACCATCGAGCTGTCCATCGGCGTCTCAAACACCGCCGATCCCCGGCTTTTCTCCATCCTCGACAAATGCATCCAGTACACCTCTGAGGAAAATATTGACGCCATTGTCATGGAAAACAGTATTCAGCCAAAGGCTATGACGGTTCGCGAATTCCTCACTGAGAACGCTGTGACCGTGATCGCCATCACCGTGTCTGTTTTAGGGCTGATCATCCTGCTGCTGGTCTATAACCTGCGCAGCAAGTCTAAGAGCAACCAGAAGATCCAGAATCTCCTCTACCGGGACACTCTCACAGGGCTCGATAATCTGGACAAGTTCCTCGCCGAGTGCGGCGGCCTGCTGAAATCGGCCCCAGAAGGCGGCTACGCCCTCATTTACAGCGACATTAACCAGTTTAAAACCATCAATGACCGCTACGGATTTACCGCGGGTGACCAACTGCTGCGGGCCTACGCCCAGATCCTCCGGGAAAACATACGGGAGGGCGAGTACTGCGCCCGCGTTTCCTCCGACAACTTTGTACTGCTGCTAAAGTACTCTGATTGGGAAACCCTGTGCACCCGGATGACAGACATTCAAAAAGCCACTGACAGTTGGATACAACGCGCAGGCTTTCCGGCGCCAGTCCTCACTGCTTCCGGAGTCTACCTGGTCGACAAGGCCGAAAAGCAGGACGTCCAGCTCATGCTTGACCTGGCAAACTACGCGCGCCGAAGCGCGAAAAACACCTTCAAAAGCGCTATCGTGCTGTACGACCGCCAGATGCGGCAGAACACCCTGCTGCGCAAAGAGCTCACCGACCGCCTTCCCGCCGCCCTCAGCGCGCACGAATTCGTGCCCTATTTTCAGCCAAAGGTAAACATGATCACTGGCCAGATCGTTGGCAGTGAGGCGCTTGTGCGGTGGAACCACCCTGACCGCGGCCTCTTGGCTCCCGGTGCCTTTGTCCCTGTCTTTGAGGAAAACGGCAGCATTGTGGAAATCGACTGGTATATTTACGAGGCTGTCTGTTACACCCTCCGAAGCTGGATGGACCGCGGCCTGCCAGTATACCCGGTATCCTGCAATTTCTCCAGCATCCATTTTGACCACAGCGACTTCACCGACCGGATTACTGCCCTGGCAGACCTTTACGCCATCCCCCATAGGCTCCTAGAGCTGGAAATCACAGAGAGCATTATCGTGACGCACCCCAAACGGGTTGCCTCCCAGATCGCCTCTCTGAGGGAAAAGGGATTCATGACCGCCATCGACGACTTCGGCTCTGGGTATTCCTCGCTGGGACAGCTGGAGCAGATGGCCGCCCGGGTCCTCAAGCTGGACCGGAGCTTTGTGCAGCGCGGTATGCTCGACGCGCGGGAACAGACCGTGATCGCCAACATTGTAAACCTGGCCCACGACCTCGGCATGCGCATTTTGTGCGAAGGCGTGGAAACAAGGCAGCAGGCCAATATCCTGATCCGCCTCGACTGCATCTACGCCCAGGGATTCTACTACTCAAAGCCCGTTCCGCTGGAAGAATTCGAGGAGATGCTCCTCAAACCGCCTTTTGAAAGCATAAACCTATAAAACAATCAAACCTTAATTCTTGAAATGGATAACAGCATGAGGTATAATTATCTTAATATATCTTAGAATCGTATTATGTTCATAATCAACACTGGCAAAGGAGTGGATGCGTTTTTCGTCACGGTTCCGAAAATGCTGTAGCTTATGCGCAAACAAAGGAATACCTATATTTTTATCTTAATCTGCATCTTTGTCATGGGGTTTTTGTTGTTTTCACTCATCCAGATGCAGGGCTACGCCAACATCATCAACGACGCCGGTATTGTCCGCGGCGGTACCCAGCGCTGTGCCAAGCTGGAGCTGAGCGGCGAGCCCAACGATGAGCTGATCACCTATCTGGACGGACTGATCCGCAAGCTTGAAGCCAGTGAAAACAAGCATCTTTATACTTCCCACGACTCAGCCGCCTACCACGATAATCTGGAGGCGGTCAAAACCAAATGGGATGAGATCAAAGCGGAAATTCCAGCTCTGAGGTTATCCTCTGCCATAGAGTTGCGTGAACACTTTCTCAGTCTGAGTGAGGAGCACTTTGATTTGGCCAACAAAATGGTTTACGCAGCCCAGTACCGGGCGGAAAACGAGCTTCGGAACAGCATTATCCTGAGTGTTGTCATGATTCTCGCTGTCTCGCTGATCATGTATACCCTGGAACGCCGGAGTCAGCAGGAGCTGGAGCGGGTATTCTACACCGACCACCTGACCGCCCTTCCCAACCAGGCTGCCTTTGAGATCAGTGCAGCTGAAAAGCTGAGATCCGCGTCACCTGGCGCCTATCTGATGATATACCTTGACCTGAACAATTTTAAGTTTGTCAACGATTCCTATGGCTACAACGCCGGTGATAAGCTTCTGCTGTCCTTCTCGGCAACGCTGAAGCGGTTTTGCAACAGCAATGAAATCTGCGCCCACCTGCACGCCGACCACTTCGCCATTTTGCTTAAAAAGCGCGAACACGTCATTGAGGATCTCCAGACTGCGGTCCTGGCATCCATCGAAAGCGAGCGGGAGCTGAACCTCTCAGACATTTTAACGTGCAGCTACGGCGTTTACACCATTCCCGACCCGGACGCGTCCATTGCTTCCTGTATCAGCAAAGCCAGCGTTGCTCTAAAAGAGGGGCGCAGCAGCCAACGCACTGTTGCCTATTACGATCAGCATCTACTGGATAAGATCACCAATGAAAATAAGATGACCCGCTGGATGCACCAGGGGCTTTCGGAAAAGGAATTCCAGATTTATCTCCAGCCCAAGGTCAACCTTGAGCGGTCTGAGGTCACGGGGGCCGAGATCCTGGTCCGCTGGAACTCAGAGCCCTTTGGCTTTCTGCCGCCGGATGAGTTTATCCCCCTGTTTGAGAAAAACGGTTTTATCGTGGACCTGGACTTCTACGTGCTGGAGGCCACCTGCCAGATACTGAAGCAGTCGCTTAAGATCTCGCCTGAGCGCACTGTGGTGCTGTCAGTCAATGTCTCGAGGGTTACGCTCTTTCAGAATGATTTTATCAAACGCTTTGTTCAGATGTCCGAGCGCTATGGAGTCCCGCCGAAATACCTCGAGATTGAGATCACAGAAAATGTCTTTATCTTTGACGCCAACACCGTGGAACAGATTCTTTCCCAACTGCGGAGCTATGGATTCAGTATTTCCATGGACGACTTTGGCTCAGGGTATTCCTCCCTGAACCTGCTGCGTGAGCTGCCCATTGACGTCTTAAAAATCGACCGCATCTTTTTACAGGAGAGCATCCGTGTCGAGAAGGCCTACGCCATCATCAAATCTGTTGTGGAAATGGCCCACTCCCTGAATATGGTGGTGGTCTGTGAGGGCGTCGAAACCCTGGAGCACGCCGAATTCTTAAAAACCATCCACTGCACGGTAGGACAGGGCTATTACTTTTCAAAGCCCATTCCTCTTTCAGCGTTTCAGGAAAAATACAGTCTGCTGCCAACACAAAAACACCCGGATTCTTAAGATCCGGGTGTTTTTTATCTAAGGGGTTACTGAACGCGGCTGTTACCGCCCATTCCCATGAAGCCGCCGTTGTTGTTATCATTGTCAGCACGGGAGTTGTTATTGTTATTATTCTGCTGCTCTTCATATTCTTTTTTAGTCATAACATCGTCCACATGCATGTTAATTTCGATGACGTCCAAGCCTGTCATATCCTTAACGGTTTTGGTGACTTTATCAATCGTATCCTTGAAAATCTGAGGGATATTACGGTTGTATTCACAGATGACGTCCAAATCCAGGGCTACCTGTTTTTTGCCGACTTCTGCACCGATTCCCTTTGTGATATTTTCGTTGTCGGTAATCTTTTCAGTGATATTACTGATCAAGCCGCCGCTCATGGCCAAAATACCAGGGACTTCCTGCGCGACCAGGCCTGCGATCTTCTTAACGACTTTATCGTCATAGGTCAATGAGGTTTTCTGCTGCATGTTCTGCTGCTGAGCGTTACCTCCCTTTTGCTGATTATTGTTCATTGTGTGCATTGTTGCTTCTGCTGCCATAATTAAAACCACCTTTCATTCATTTATAATTTTTTATTTTAATCTATATCAACCGCCCTCAATTCAGGACGATTATTGGCATCTTTATCAGCTGAACCGTTTGAGAATGTTCAGCCAGCGCATAAACCGCATGGGGTTATCTTTATATACACCGATGGCATACCCGATCAGTGCTAAAATGACAATCAGGATGGTACGCCAAAACCCGATGGTCAAAAACAGAACGGCGGTGATGATTCCCGCGAGAATCCAGATAATCCTGCCCGAATAAGGCTTTGCCCAGGTATAAAACCGGCTGAACCGGCTTTCCTTTGGCTGTTTTTCCACAGCCTGGGGCAATGCCTGCTGGCGGACGTTCATGCTTCCCTGCATTTGATTCTGCGTTTGATTATTCATGTGTGTCCCTCCTTCTTAGAGCACCTGTCTGTGGGCTCCCTTGCTTCGGGCATCCATTTCATGCACCTTTACCTTAACGGATTTTACCGGCTGGTTAATGGTGCTGCCAACAGTCTGATAAATGTTCTGTTGAATATTATTTGCAAGCCCGGTGATGTCGTCCGCGTCATCCACATAGACATCGGCCTGAATCTTTGGCTCATGGGAGCGCTTGTTCAGTTTGGCCTTAACGTCAATGGCATTGTTGCCGATAAGGTCAGACACCGCGTAACGCGCGGTAGACTCAATGGCTTCTTTGGAAATTTTGATCTTTCCTTTGGCCTTGTTAATGGTCAGGTAGTGTGAAGAAGCCGGCGCCAGTATTGAAATGAAGAATAACACCAGGAATGCAATCATGAGTACAACGCTGAATCCAATTAAATAATATCCCAGCCAATTTTCAAAGACCAGGTAAGCTGCCAGTGTGTCGGATACATAGGGTACCGGAAACAGTAATGCAAACATTACGAAGGCAGTTGCCAATCCTAACAGCGATACAATAAATAACAGGATACGTTCAAGTTTATTCATTGTTTTTCTCCTTTCTAAGTAATCAATTACCATTCTCTTTCAATAAATGTTCTATTGTTTACTGTTTGTTGTACATAATTGTACCCTTCAAATTTGGTTCTTAACCATTTATTTCACTAATATTAATTTTTCCTTAAACAATCAGTCGAGAAAATATCACCTCATTGTTTTATTTCCCGATAGCGAAAAAGGGCACAGTGCCTGCTCTCATAAACAGGCACTGTGCCCTTTTCTCCTTATAGTTATTTTTTTAACCTATTTATTGCGATACCGTTTCCTGACCACGCTTGTCCAACACTACCAGTTCCTTGAGCCTTAGTTGGAAGTAGGGCCTGCCGTCCTCCTCATATTCCTCCAGCACACCGGTGGCCCGCACCCAGGCATTGTCCTCGGGGTAGTTGCCATCTCCCTTCACCTCAAAACCTGGCATGGTGTCCGTACCGCAGCAGCCCGGGCCGTTGCGGTACACAAATCGGTAGCTGTCCCCGGTCGACAGGTTAGCTGTACTCTTGAACATTCCCTCCAGACGGATGGTCTTGCCCAGATAGTTCTGATGGTTCAGATAAATATCATTGATCTGGGCTACAAACATCTTCTCTGTGATGTCCACATCCACAGGGATTTCCTGCGCGCCTTTGGCCGAGATGCCTGAGGACTGCGCAGAGGCTGGCGGGCTGGCGCCGCTGCCCCCATCCTGCGCCGAGCAGCCGGAAAACAGCAGGACCGCGGCCAGCAGCAGCACCGTTAATATTTTTCTTTTCATCGGATTACCTTTCCTTTCACAAAATCAATGAGACAGAAGAAACCAAACACCACAATGTGCACGATGACGATGCTGGCGCCCGTGGGAGTGGCCCGGACATAGGAAAATCCCAGGCCGATGAGAAAGCACACGAGCGACATCACCGACGCGCAGATCAGGACCGACCGGAAGGTTTTGCAGAGCCGCATGGAGTAAAGGGCCGGGAAGATGATCAGACTGGTGATCAGCAGGGTTCCCATCATACGCATGCCCAGCACAATGGTCACCGCAGTGAGGATTGCGACCAGCATATTGTACAGCTCAGTCTTTACGCCTGTAGCCCTGGCGAAGTTCTCGTCAAAGGTGATGGCGAAGATCTTGTTGTAAAAAATGACAAAGAGTACCAGCACCACAACGGACAGGATAATGCTGAGCCGTACATCACTCACACTCATGGCTAAGATACTGCCAAAGAGGTAGTTGCACACATCGGTGTTCATGCCCGTGGTCAGAGAGATGACCACCACCCCGACTGCCAGGGCGCTGGTAGACAAAAGCGCGATGGCCGCGTCACCCTTGATCTTGCTGTTTTCGCTGATGCGGAGCAGGAAAAAAGCAGAGACGACCACCACCGGGATGGCCACTGACAAGGGCGCCAAATTAAAGGCCATGGCAATGGCCAGGGCCGCGAAACCCACGTGGGATAAGCCGTCGCCGATCATGGAATACCGCTTGAGCACCAGACTGACACCCAGCAGCGCCGCGCAGAGGGATACCAGTATCCCCACCACCATCGAGCGCACCAGAAAGGGATAGGATAACATTTCACGGATCAGGTCAAGCATGTTCCCCACCTCCCAGAAAATGGCGCCCTACCGGGCTTTGCCGGTAATCCTCCACCGTGCCGTAGAACAGCTGGCGGCCGCCCAGATGCAGCACATGACTGTTGTAGCGCACCACACTTTCGATGTCGTGGGACACCATAACCACCGAGATCCCCAGTTTTTTGTTCACCGCCTTTACCAGCTCATAAAGCCGCCGCGTGGCCACCGGGTCAAGGCCCGCGGCCGGTTCATCCAGTAACAGAATCTTGTTGGTGGCGCAGAGGGCCCGGGCCAGCAGAACCCGCTGCTGCTGGCCTCCAGACAGCTCCCGGAAACAGCGCTTTTTCAGCTCCTCAATGCCCAGCCGCTTCAGGTTAATCTCTACGGCCTTTTTATCGGCTTTCCGATAAAACGGCCGAAATCCCTGGCGGTTCAGCCGCCCAGAGAGCACCACCTCGTACACACTGGCGGGAAAATCGCGCTGAATGGGGCTTTTTTGCGGCAGGTAGCCAATTTCGTTTTTCCTGAGACCTTCCCCCATGATAATCTGGCCGGAGCCGGGGCTTTTCAGCCCCAGCAGTCCGGCGATCAGGGTGCTTTTTCCCGCACCGTTCTCTCCCACAATCCCGAGGTAATCCCCAGCATTGATCTCAAAATTCAGCCCCTCCACAGCAGTCACACCGTCGTAGGCAAAGGCAACATCCTTACAGGTAAACAGTGCCATTTTAGTACAATGCCTCCCGCAGAACATCCACGTTTTCGTTCATGTAGTCCAGATAGGTCTTGCCGCTGTCAAAGTCCTGCTGTGTCACGTTATGGCAGGCGTTCAGCTGCCGCTTTACCGCACCGGTGCTCTCTGCAATGGAATCGGCCATCCGTTCATTTGAGAGCTCGGTGTGGAACACCACAGGAATGCTCTCCTTTTTTACCTCGTCGATCAGGAAGGCCACCGTGGCCGCACTGGGCTCCGTTTCGGTGGAGCAGCCCGGGAAGGCGGCGTAGTAGCTGAGACCGTAAGCGTCTGTTAGATATCGGAAGGGGAACCGGTCGCCCACCACAATAGTTTTACGGACCGCTCCGGCTGCCATATCCTTAAAACGCCCGTCAAGGGTGTTGAGCTTGCCAGTATAGATCTTGGTGTTCTGGTCAAAGGTCTGTTTGTTGTCCGGGTCGATTTCGTCCAGGGTGCTGTCAATTTTTTCGACAATTTTCACCGCGTTCTGCGGGTCGAGCCAAACGTGCTCATCATATTCCGGCGCTTCAGCCGGCTCGGCTTCGCTGCTGTCCTGGTCGTGACCATGTTCGTCCTCCATACCGGCCACAGTTTCCTCCACCACAGGCTGCACACAGTCCATCATGGCGATCTTCTTCATGCTGGGCGCATCGATGGAATCCAGGATACTGTCGATCCAAGCGTCGGAGTCCCCTCCGCCATAGATAAACACATCACAGTTCTGAATCTTGATAATGTCCTGTGGGGTGGGCTCATAGGAATGGCTCTCAGCTCCCGGGGGCACCAGCATCGTGACCTCGACCTTATCGCCGCCCACCTGTCTTGCGAAATCATAGGGCGGAAAATTTGTGGCAACCACCTTGATAACGTCGTTTCCGTCTGTTTTTTCACTGGTTTTCTGGCAGCCCGCAGCTCCCAGCATCAACATGCCTACTAATAAAATAATGGTTAAAAACCATGCCAAGCGTTGTTTTATCATAAAAAAACCTCCATTTTCTCTGATTTTGAGTATAAAGAAACAAGGATACGCTGCTTTTATAAGCAGAGCTACTCCCTTGAGGTTTTTTCAGTTGTTCATCCGTACCTTTAGCCGAACCGGCGAAGTGACTAAAAAGAAGCTGTCCCATTTAAAGGTCATACAGCGGAAAATAAGCCGCAGCACCAGCAGAGCGGCCACCAGGGCCGAGCCAGTATCCAGCTGCTTGAAAAAGTTCTGGAGCGCAGACATCTGCATACAGATCGGGCATCCGTCGCCCACACAGTCATGGTGGGCCTCCTCTGTCATGAAGGCGGTGCTGAGGAAAAAGAACACGACAAAAAAAGCCGCTAGTAAAAGTGTCAAAGCACGTTTCTTTTCAGACCTTATCGTCATCCTGTTCCCTCCTTGTCCGGTATTCCAGTATAGAAAATTCTGTGAATTGAATTCAAGTATATCGAATTTTGTAAGTCTTGTCAAATTTTATTCATCTATCTGCCCACTTTCCGGTTAACCAGATAAATACCCAGCGACGCGGCCAGCAGCCCCAGCAGAATGAAACCGGTAAAAGATTCTCCGGGTAACAGCAGAATGGACAGCAGACTGCCGAATACCGGAATCAGGAATTTAAAGGCCGTGATAGCGCTGGCCTCATTATAGCGGAGCAGCACGTTCCACAAAGAAAAGGCCACGCCGGAAATAATGGCAGCGTAAATCAGCAGCAGCACACCCTTAAGGGTAAAGACCAGGTGCAGGCCGCCGCCGGCCATACCAAACCCCACGCCCAGCGCCAGGAGCACCAGTGCGCCCAGAACCATCTGGTAAAAGGAAAAGTGGAAAGGATTAATCTTGTCCGACAGGTATTTGGCCACCAGAACACCCCCGGCGTCTCCCAGTCCGGCGATGAGAAGGAATCCCTCTCCTGTCAGGGTGAAATCAAAATTAAGCCCCTCGGTACCGCCGTTGATAGCAGTCAGCAGAATCCCGGTAAAGCCCAGCACCATGCCGAGCACCTTCTTACGGTTCAGGCGGTCACGCTTAAAAAACAATGGCGCCAGCAGCACGACCAGAAAAGTACCAGCTGTCGCGGCGATGCTTCCTTTAACTCCGGTGGTATTGCCCACCCCGATATAAAAAAAGAAATACTGCACCGTGGTGCCCAAAAGTGCCAGTGCCACGATCCACCGGCCGTATTCAGGATGCCAGCGCACCCTGTCCCCCCGGTTAAAAAGCCGGTTGAGCGCCAGCACCACAAAGCCCGCAAGAAAAAAGCGCAGCCCGGCAAACACCATCTTGGACCAGATATCCCCCGACGGGATCTGGAACCACTGGTACCCGATCTTGAGCACCGGAAAAGCGCTTCCCCACAGAAAGGTGCAGAGGATAGCTGTGAGGATGGTGTTTGATTTCTTTTTAAAAAAGATCGTTTTCTTGATTGACTCGTTGTTTTCCAAAATAATCGCTCCTCGATTTTTATCATTGGCTTTTCGGCCTCTGCTTTTATTATACATTTCACGCACATAAAAAGAAAGCACCCGCGATGCAGATTGGAAAATCGCGGGGCTTTCTGGATTATGAAAGGATTATGATTGAACACACATGGTTTAAGCGATCAGCTCTTTAACAGAGGTCACCGCAGACGCGGCGTCGGAAGCGTAGGCGTCTGCCCCGATAGCTTCGCCAAAGTCAGCGGTAATGGGCGCACCGCCGATTAAAATTTTGACATGGCTGACGCTGTCTTCTTCACGGATGGCCGCCACGGTTTCTTCAAGCGACGGCATGGTGGTGGTCAGGAGGGCAGACAGCGCCACCAGTTCAATGTCCGGGTTGTCCTGAAGGGTCTTGATAATTTTATCCTTTGGCACATCCACACCAAGGTCCGTCACTTCAAAGCCTGCGCTCTCGATCATCATGGACACAAGATTTTTGCCGATGTCATGCAGATCGCCGTGGACAGTGCAGATCAGGACCTTTCCCCCGCTTGCGGCATCACCGCTTGCCAGATGGGGCTTTAAGACCTCTACTCCGAGTTTCATGGCTTTGGCGGCAACGAGCATCTCGGGCACATAGACCTCACCGGTCTTAAAACGTTCGCCGATTGCGTCCATGGCTCCGATCATCCCAGTGTTCAAAATTTCCATGGGATCACAGCCGGCATCTAAGGCTTCCTGCACAATTCCCTGGATCAGCTTTCTTTTTCCTTTTGCAATGGCTTCTGATACTTTTTGAATATTTTCGTTCATTTTTTATTCTCCCTTTTTATTAATCAATTTATCTGAATACTTATGGCCATTTTATCCGATAACGCCCTCTCTAAAGGCATCGATGTATTCCAGGCAGTACTCATCATTTTCAAGCAGAGCGTCGGCAGCGTAGATCATGGCCATCATATCCCGGTTGGTCGGATCCACAATGGCGCTGTCCATGCCGGCCTCCATGGCCAGCACCATAAAGGCCTGGTTCACGTATTTTCTCCCCGGCAGCCCGAAAGAAATATTGCTGAGGCCGCTGGTGATATGGATTTCCGGGTACTCCGCCTTGATCTGACGGCAGCACTGTGCAAACATGGTCAGGGCGTCCTCACTGGTGGAAAGTGTGACCACCAGCGGGTCAATATGCAGCCTGGATGGGGCAATATTGTACGCCTCGGCTCTGTCCATGATATTGTGAAAGACCTCCATGCGCCGCAGCGTCGTGTCTGGGATGCCACGGTCGTCACAGAGCAGCGCCACACATTCCCACTCAGTGTTGGCGATGACGGGAAAAATCATGTCGATTTTATCCCCTTCCATGGATACAGAGTTGATGAGTCCCGGCTTTTTGCAGTATTTCATGCCTTCAATACAGGCCCGGGGGCTTGGGCTGTCCACACAGACAGGAACGTCGGTTGTCTCCTGAATCAGGTCGATCATCCATTTCAGGGTTTCACCTTCTTTTTCTTCTGCCACTGAGGCGCAGCAGTCGATAAAGGTGGCATTGGCCTCGGATTGTATCCTGGCCCGGTGCCTGATTTCTTCTCCATCACGATTTTTGATGGCTTCTCCAACTGCGGGAATGGAACCGTTAATTTTTTCTCCTATTATAATCATCCGTTTTCCTTTCTCTTTTCTAAAATCTAACTTTCCTTACTGACTAAAGCCGCACCGCCAAAGAGCACCAGCGCGCCCAGGATCGTGCCGAGTCCCGGCATTTCCAAAAATGGCGGGAACATCAGGATAATGACGATCCAGATGCCATAGGTGATATTGAGCACCTGAGCGGTGGCAACGCCGCTGTATTCCATACTGTAGTACCAGGTGATGTAGGATACCCCGCCCAGGCAGGAACCAATGAACAGAATGATCCACACTGCAATTTTGACGCCGCCCAAACCTGCAAAGGCCGGGATCGCCATGTTCATGTCAAAGGATTGAACCAGGCTGAGCACATATACAAAGTTATTGGTAGCGATTGATATAATGATGATTAAGATCAGGTATAACAGCAGGAGGAAGGTTCTTCTCAGGGTCGTCGATACCGTCGAGGACACATCTCCGCGCATCATGTTATAACCAAAGCAGCCTTCCATGGCATAGCCGACCGCACATATAAAAGCGATGCCGTATACAAAGATCGGAACACCCGCGCCGGAAAGCCCATACATAACGCCGGTGCCCACGATACACAGGATAATGCCGAAAAATTTTAGTTTTGTCAGTTTTTCCTTAAACCAGATGGCGGCCACAATGGCCCCGATGGCCGGGAATGCGGCAGAAATAGTGCCTGCCACCGATGTGGAGTAACTGCTGGCAATGGAGTACGGGATCGCGCCCAGCAGCCCGGAAAACAAAGCTGCTGGAATAATACCGAAAGAGCTTTTGCTGAATAATATCTTCAGGTAATCCTTGAACTCACCAATTTTTATCAGGTAGCAACACTCAAAGATCAGTCCAAAAACACTGTCGCAGAGACCGATGACCAGTGCGGTGGTAATGATGAGAATCCAGCCCTGGAAATTATCAACGGTCCCGGTGCTGCCCGCGTACAGGTTTAAAACATTGTACAGGAGCACGGTATAAAATCCCCAGGACAGACCGGAGGCCACCCCAAACAGGATTCCCTTTTTCTTGTTCGATGACATAATTCACCTCTCTTGGGGGCTGCTCTTAGCGCGCTTCCACCATCTTCATGTATTTTTTCATTTCCGCCTCTACCGCTGGGTCAACGACCATCTCCGGCGCTTCATCTAAGATCTTCTGAACGCGTTTGCTGGCCTGCTCAATGAGGTCTGGGCTTCCGTTCTTTTCCCATTGTTCATAACTTTCCCAGTCAGAGACGGTTGGCTGCCAATCATCATGGCAGTAGTCCAGCGTACTGTCATTGGTCATGAAATCGCCGCGGAAATCCGCTTCGTAAATTTCATCAAGGGCCAGGGTTTCCTCAGTGGTTTCCATTCCCTTTAATATATGCTGCACACGGCCGATGAGTTCATCATCGAGAACGGTTTTTTCAAAAGAGGTACACATCAGATTCTCCAGGGTGCCCACAGACTGACTGGTTAAGGTAACGCCCGCCAATGCGGTGAGGATAAAACTCTGCATGGTTTCCATCCCTGCCTGATAATCAATGGCCTTTGAACTGGTGACACCGGTCTGGGCTCTTGCCGGCAGATGATAGTAATCCTTGTACATCTGTGTGGCGGCGATGAGCATGAGGGCTGTATCCGGTGCTGCACATTCCCATGAGGCGTATTTGAGATTACCGTAGGTCAGGGATGCGGACAGGATAACCGGAACACCGGGCTTGATCAGCTGGGCATATACCAGACCGGCCAATTGCTCAGCATTCTGGAGAGCCACCGTCGAATACAGGAATACCGGCGAGGTGATGCCGGACATAGGAGCAGATACAATGGAAACCGGCTGGTTCCAGGCGGCGTAAACCTCGATGCCCTCGCAGGCAAACTCGGAATAGTACAGCGGAGAATTTGGACAGACTGCATGCCAGGTCACATAGTGATCTTGGCAAAAGCCCTCTTTCCCAAAGGCCACCTCGTACAGCCGGAGGTTTTCTTCCTTTTCGGCGATGGAGTCCAGTTCCATAGGCGCCAGAAGCGGTTTGTCACAGTGTTTAAAGGATTCATAGGTCATGTACATTCCTTTATAACGCTGGGGAACATCGCTCGGGCTCATGGGCTGGTAGCCGGCAATGGGAATGTTCTCACAGGCATGGTAAACCTTCTGCATATTGGCAAAGTCCTTCAAGAGAGGAGCCCGCCGTCCCTGTTTCAGATCTGAAACGAAAACCTCTCCCCCTGCCGGGTGGACCGACAGCTGCGCGCCACAATTGACGCTTTTGGCATCGTCCATGGCCTGAAGCTTAAAGGTGGAGGGACACTGTTTAACAGAAGCCTCGACCAGAGCCCTTGGAAAGAAAACAATCTCGCCCTCTACCTTGCAGCCGGCCTTTTTTAAAAGGTCGCGTGCCTTTTCGCTTTCAAAAATGACCCCTTTTTTTGCCAGAATCTCCATACTGGCTTCGTGTACCCGGTCCATTGCTTCTGGACTCAGCACTTCAATTTTTGAATTCATCATGTTTATTACTCCTCCTGAATTTTTGCTTTTCTGAACGGCCCGTTCGTTTCATGGCTCTATCATAGCCTGTTTTCACCCCCGCTGACAACGCGCAGGTTCTGACATCTGCATGCATATTTCTCCAAAATCAAATTTTGATGCCTCTTTCAATTTTTTATGGTCACTGATCAAAAAAAGATGGTGTGCTGGCTGAAAACCTTCAAAAATTTCCATTGAAATCAAATTTTGACATTCTGCACTGGAGGATCGTAATATCAAAAACTGCTGATTTCGATTTCAAAAAAACTGTGCTATCCTGAAAACAGATCAGGGCGCCCTGTACACGGGCTGCCCAATAAATATAAAAAGGGGAATAAAAAATGGTAGACGGAAAATTTATTGAAATGCAGACCGAGATTATGAAGAACTATCCCCCTGCAAACGCCCAGGCGCTGTTAAACATTTTTAACGCCGCCTCCGGTATGCAGGAATATCTGGATGACGTTCTGGCCAAAACGCGTGAGTCCTATCTGTACACACAGCTGAGGGACCTTGTGGAAAATTACTATGATATCGGAACATTGCTGGACGTATATCAGATCTTTGGCGGATACATCAACACATCCTTTGGTATCTATACTGAAAAGAACGGTGAAAAACAAACCTGGTTTGTCCGTAAATACAAAAACGGCAAGGAACTGGAATCCCTGCTCTTTGAACACAGTATGCTGAAGTACGCCAGGGAAAACGGGTTCAGCTATGGTGCGGTCCCCATCCCAGCCAAGGATGGTAAAACCTATCACGAGGTAACGGAAACCACCACTGAGGGCGAGACCAAAAGCTATTTTGCTGTTTTTAACTTTGTGGGCGGGAAAGCACACTACGACTGGATTCCCAATTGGGCCAACGCTGGAGTCGCCGATCTTACTGTCACCTCAGCGGCAAAATCGCTGGCCGAATTCCACAACTCAACCCGCGGATTTGACCCCGAAGGGCGCCACGGAGACAACATCATGGACAATGAGGACATCACCGTGAATGAAATCATCAGGAAATTCCCGAAAACCCTGAAGGAATACCGCAAAAGCTACGCCGAAGCAGGCTTTGAAAATGTTTATACTGAATACTATGACGCCAACTACGACTACTTTGCCAAAATGTGCGAACGCTCAGTGATTCCAGACGCCGATTATAATACCATGGTTTCCAACGTCTGCCACTGCGACTTCCACCCCGGCAACTTTAAATACCTGGACAACGGCGAGGTCTGCGGCAGCTTTGACTATGATATGGCAAAAATCGACTCCCGTCTGTTCGAGCTGGGTCTGGCCATCCACTACTGCTTCTCCTCCTGGCTCTCTGATACCAATGGCATCATTAACCTGGGCCGAGCGTCCCTGTTCGTAAAAACTTACGACGAAGAACTCCATAAAGCCGGCGGCATTGAGCCTCTGACAGCCATTGAGAAAAAGTATCTCTACGAGGTAACCATACAAGGGGCCCTCTACGATTTGGGCTGGTGCAGCTCTGCCTGTGTTTACGACTCCACCCTGGACCCCTACGAGTACCTTTTCTACACCCAGCACTTTGTGGCCTGTCTGAAATGGCTCGAGGCCAACGAGGAAGCTTTCAGAAAAGCCTTTAAATAAAAAATAAAAACCCGCCGCGGGCTCCCCTGCGGCGGGTTTTTTCTATTCCTCTTTTTTTACCAGCCGATACTGGCAGAGCCGTTTTCCACGCTGAAAATGCTCACCGTTATCGACGGTTTCCTGGACGATTTCGATCAGGCCCATGGCACGCATTTCCACAGTCCATTCTCTCACCAGCTCCCTGTACTCAGTGGTATAGTTTTTTTCATAGGCTTCAATATAATCTGCAATTTCATAGTCCCATAGCTTCTGGGCGTCCTCCAGATGCTCCAGAATGGCAATTTTAGCCGGCGGGCGTTTCACGTTTTTCTCCCTTTCTACCAGAGAGCTGACCGTGTTTTTCTGGCGCAGCAGCGGCAGGCCGTCCGAGTTGGCGCAGTCCATATAAACAATGACCACCCCTATCAGGGAGCCTGAGGCCGCCAAAATAGTGTACCAGTCCGGCGTGTCCATGAAAAAAACCATACTGAGCACCAGCAGAATAAAGCCGGAAAGATTGCTGACCGCCGGCCCCCTGCAGGCCCCGATAAAGACAATACTCCGATACCAGTTAATATAATTGACAGCCAGAAAAATCCCGATGCCCAGGATCATCCATGCGCTCTGACTCTGGAAGCAGGCCTTAAAAGCAGCGAGGATCGGTGATCCTGTAAACAGCAGGAACAGACACACCATCAGCCAGAGCAGACTCTCAAAGCAGAAACGTATCCCCAGACACACATCCGAGTCTGAGGTCTCACAGAGCTTTCCAACAATGGCTGCCTCTACTCCCCAGCCAATGCCGGCCGCGATCCCAAACAGGGACAACATGAGTGAATTGCTGCTCTCTGCAAAAAGGTTGGGCAGATAGATCAGACTGGAGCATACCAGGATAACAAGGATTCCCAGGGCACACTGCCAGCTGATAATCTCTTTATACCATTTGCGCGCGATAGCGGCTGTGAGCACAGGATAAAACAGCACCGCAATAGTCGAAAAAACCGTGTCGGACAAGGCGAGAATGTAGGTGCAAAAGGCCGCGATCCCGCCTGCCAGAGCCGCCAATGCCACCTTACTGATAACCGACGGAGAATGCAGGCACCGAAGAAATTCCTTAAACTTATGCTGTGAACCGATCCACACCAGGTTGATGGCCGTCACCATAAAAGTGGTCGCGGTGGCCAGCACGGTGGGCAGCATTGTCATGGAATAGCTGTCACTCTGGTGTATTTTCATGACCGAGGTGATGAGGATATAGGCCATCCCCCAACAGGTGCCGCAGATCAGGGCATAGCGGAAGCCCAGATTACATCGGATGATATTTTGTTTATAGCCAACGAGGTTATCATTTTTCATAATTGCATTCCTTTTTAAATATGATTGCTCTGTCTATACTGCCCGGGCGTTGTGCCCTCAATCTTTTTAAAAGTCCGGGTCAGTGTCAGGGCGTTATTGTACCCTACCTGCTCAGCGATATCTGTGATTGTCCGGTCCGACTCCCGTAAAAGACGGCAGGCCTCCTGTATCCTCAGCCTTGACAGATAATCGCTGAACCGTGTGCCCATGGCTTTTTTAAAGCTTCTGGAAAAATAGGAGGGATTCATATTAAATTCCTCGGCCACAGCCACAGCGTTCAGGTTCGAGTCCTGATAATGGCTTTTAAGGTACGCGCTCACCCGCTGCATCTTGCTGTCTGCGGCTGATACCAGATCTCCCGCAGAATACTGGTTGATCTTTTCAAAGATCTCCTGAGATACAGCCTCCAGTTCTGGCAGGGATTTACATTCCAGCAAAAGCCGCTGGGCATCCAGCTGATCAAAAAATTCCACGTCCAGGGATAGACGGACCTCCCCCAATGCGTTGATCATGGAATTCAGCAGCCCGAACAGCCGGAAACGCGCCAGGTTAAGCGATGAAGCCCCTGTGATGTAATCATTTTTTAAAAGCTTATTGAAAATTTTCGAGGCCTCCTCATAGTCCCCGGCGTTGATGGCATTGATAAAATGATGCTCATATTTAAACCACAGCTGTTCGTTGCCTTTATAGGGCTGTCCGGCCATGTAGTCTGTGTAAAAGAGAATATGTGTGTCACTTCCCGTCAGGCGGGCCTTCTGCAATGTTTCTACTGTTTGAAAATAGGCAGTTTTGCAGCCGGGGATTCCCCGGTGGACACCACTGACACAGACCCAGAGATCATAATTAAACTCATGCCAGATATTGTCCCGCATGAGTTTGACCATACGCTCGATCTCGATAGATGAGACTGTGGTGTCGAGTGATGCCACATCGGATAAAATAAAACAGGCGATACGGCCGTCAATTTCAGTGCCATAACACTGGTAAATGCGTTTCATATAGGAAGAAAAATTTTCCCGGATAAAAGCATAAATATAGTTTAGCTTTTCGTCCTCGATCTGGTTCTCGTCGGAAACTACGTCAAAGAGCACCAAAACAAATTCATGGCTGCGGATATCAAAATCATATTCCTCCATGAGCTGGTAGTAGATGGCCTCATTCTGAATATGCCCCTTTAGCAGACGGATCAGAAAATTTTCAAATAGGATATCTTTCTGTTGCTCGACTTTACTCTTATAGGTATCGTACTCTTTATAAAATTGATCAAAGGTCTGGAAAATATGACCCGCGGGATTCTGTGTCGTATAATAATCATCCACAGGGCTGCTGTTGTTTTCATCCAGTATTCCAATAATGCGTGAAATAGCAATGTAATAGTTCTGTAGAATAAAGAAATTGAGAAAAAGCCCGATAACAATGACTAAAACCGTGATTTTCAACAGGATATCCGTAAATGTCCCCTGTGTGTCCCCGGGCAACATGGTGCTGACATAGCGGTATGCCAGGAAAGCGAAAAAAAGGATGACTAAAATCCAAACTACAGAGGTTTTTAAAAACCAGTCCCATCCAGAATTCTCAGTATATTTTTTCTTAACATCCAAGTGTTTGTCTCCCCTCAAACAGGTTCTGTATTAATTTAATATTATAGCACTCTGTTTACGAAAAGTAAATGTTATCACATTCGCTAAAAGTTATGGATAATCCTTCTTTTCTTCTTGTTTTATCCTCACCTTATCGCTTATCCCGCATTCTTATACTGTTTTTAGCATTTTGTAAAAATATTTATTTTAAGAATTATGTTTGATTATTATAAAAAACAAAGCCGGAACACTATATGAACAGTGTTCCGGCGGTTTTAGTCCTAACCTTTATTTAACTTTCTCAACCCCGAAGGCTGCCTCATGCCCGTTGAGAGTGCAGGCTTCCAGATTGCCTTCTCCCTTGGTGATGGACTCCGCCAGGGTTTCTTTTTTGATGAAATTGGCAAAGGCTTCGATGGCGGCGCTGACTTCTGCGTCGGCCTGGTAAGTGATGTCAATATGGTCGTTGACCTCGAAGCCGTTTCCTTTACGCAGCTGCTGGATACGGGACACACATTCGCGGGCGTAGCCCTCATTGATGAGGTCCTCATTCAGAGTGGTGTCGAGAATGATGAACTTATTGTTGGCGGTCTGTACATTAAAGCCTTCCTTGGCCGCGATACGGATATCCACAAAGTCCTTGGTCAGCTCAATGGTTTGGTCGTCGATTTCCACCGGGTAGACTTCTCCGGCGTCCAGCTTCGCCACGACTTCAGCAGGGTTGACACCAGCCAGGGCTTTGCCCAGCAGCTTGACATTTTTGCCGAGAATCGGTCCCGCTACCTTGAAATTTGGTTTTAAGGTATAATTCATGAAGTCGCCCAGATTTTCCTCAAAGTCGACTTTTTTGATGTTCAGCTCTTCCTCCATCAGCTTGGTCAGGTCGCCCAGGATATCCTTGTACTTGCCGTCGATGATGATCTCTGAAAGCGGCTGACGCACCTTGATCTGCGCTTCCTCACGGGCGCTCCGGCCAAGGCTTACCAGATCGCGTACAAGGTCCATGGGTTCTTCCACAGCCTCGTCGATCAGGTCTTCATTCACGGCCGGGTAATCCGCCAGATGGACGGATTCGGCGCCGGTCAGCTTAGTGTAGATTTCTTCGCTGATATAGGGCGCGAACGGCGCGACGAGTCTTGCCAGACCTTCCAAAACCTCGAAGGTGGTGTTGAACACCGCTTTTTTGTCCTCTGTCAGCTCACTGCCCCAGAAACGGCGGCGGTTGCGGCGGATATACCAGTTGGACAGATCCTCATTGACAAAATTCTGGATCTTGCGGACGGCCTTGGTCAAGTCGTAGATTTCCATTTCGCCGCGAACTTCCTGCACCAGACGGTTGTACTTGGACAGAATCCAGCGGTCGATTTCCGGGCGCTTATGATAATCCACAAAGAAGGTTCTCGGGTCGATGCCGTCGGTGTTGGCGTACAGAGTGAAGAAGTTATAGGTGTTCTTCAGTGTATTAAAGAATTTACTCTGTACTTCCTTTAAGCCCTCCACGTCGAAGCGGGTCGGCGTCCAGGCTGGGGATACATAAAGCAGGTACCAACGGAGAGCGTCGGCGCCGTATTGGTCAAAGAGCTCAAAGGGATCTACGGTGTTGCCTCTGGATTTGGACATCTTTTGTCCCTCCGCGTCGAGGATCAAATCATTGACAAGAACCTTTTTATAGGGTGATTTTTCCGTCACAAAGGAGGAGATGGCCAGCAGGGAATAGAACCATCCACGGGTCTGGTCAATGCCCTCGCAGATGAAATCAGCCGGATACTGGCTTTCCCAAAGCTCCTTGTTTTCAAAGGGGTAGTGGTACTGGGCAAAGGGCATGGAGCCGGAATCAAACCAGCAGTCAATGACGTCCTTGACCCGGGTCATGGGCTTTCCACACTTCGGACATCTCAGATGGACGTCGTCCACGTAGGGGCGGTGAAGCTCGATGTCCTCACTGATGTCCTCAATGGCTCTTTCGGCCAGCTCAGCTCTGGAGCCGACAGATGCCAGCTCGCCGCAGTTTTCATCGTCACAGCGCCAGATGGGCAGCGGCGTTCCCCAGTAACGGCTTCTTGAGATCGCCCAGTCGTTGAGGTTTTCCAGCCAGTTGCCAAAGCGCTTTTCGCCCACAAATTCGGGATACCAGTCCACACCATTGTTATTTTCAATGAGGCGGTCCTTGATCTTAGTCATTTCGATGTACCAGCTTGGTTTCGCGTAGTATAAGAGCGGTGTCTTACAGCGCCAGCAGTGTGGGTAGTTGTGAAGCACCTTTTCTTTTTTGAACAGCTTGCCGTTTTCTTTTAACCAGGTAATGATCTCAATATCCAGGCCGTCTTCCATGACAAAGCGGCCCTTCCACGGGGTTTCGGTATATTTGCCGTCTTCGCCCACAGGCTGGAGAACAGGCAGGTTGTATTTACGTCCGACCTGGTAGTCGTCCTCCCCAAAAGCCGGAGCGATGTGGACCACGCCGGTACCGTCCTCAGTGGTGACATAATCGGCACAGGTGACAAAGAATGCCTTTTTATTTGGGGGTACGGGCACAAAATCCATGAGACGTTCATAGGGAATATTCTCAAGCGCTTTACCCTTCATTTCCTCGATGATCTCGTAGTCATCGCCCAGCAGCTTCGGCGCCAGCACTTTGGCGCAGATATAGACCTCACCCTTACTTCTTGCCTTAATGTAGTCTGCTTCCGGATTAACAGCCAGCGCGACATTCGCGGCCAGTGTCCACGGGGTGGTGGTCCAGACCAGGAAGTACTCGTTGGCATCGGCGCGCTTGAAAGCAGCGACAACGGTATTGGTCTTGATCTCCTGATAGCCCTGAGCGACCTCGTGGGATGCCAGACCGGTACCACAGCGCGGACAGTAAGGCAGGATTTTATGCCCCTCGTAGATAAAGCCCTCGTTAAAGAATTTATTCAGAATCCACCAGACAGATTCGATATAGTTGTTATCCAGGGTGATGTAGGGATTTTCCAGGTCAATGAAATAGCCCATGCGCTTGCTCATTTCACGCCATTGTTTTTCATAGCTGAAGACGGAGTCCTTACATTTCTTATTGAACTCGGCGATGCCGTAGGCTTCGATTTCTGGCTTGCTGCTGATGCCCAGCTGCTTTTCGACCTCGATCTCAACCGGCAGACCGTGGGTATCCCAGCCGGCTTTACGCAGTACCCGGTATCCCTTCATGGTCTGATATTTACAGACAGAGTCTTTTAAGGTACGGGCGATCACATGATGGATCCCCGGTTTTCCATTGGCCGTCGGCGGCCCCTCATAAAATACAAAATTTTCTGCGTCGTCCCGGTTTTTGATGGTTCTGTCTAAGATATCCATCTCTTCCCAGCGGCTGGCGATTTTATTTTCAGTTTCACTGACACATTCATTGGATAAATTTTTAAATACAGCCATAGTGCCTCCTTATTTGGTTATGTTATTTTGATTTTTATTTCGCAGGATTATTGAGCATTAAAAAAGCTCCGCCCCTGCAACACGCAGGGACGAAGCGCTAAACTCCGCGGTACCACCCAGATTGACAGACTCCGCCCTTATAAGGGAGCCTGCCCACTCAATAAAGATAACGGTTTCCCGTGGTTTCCTAACCAGCTGGCTCAGAAACCCTGCTCAAAGGTGATTTCCATGATCGTTGTTCTGGCAGCCTTTCAGCACCGGGGCTGCCTCTCTGGAAAACGTGTGATCACAGCGTCCTCGTCATTGCATTTGGTCGATTCATACATGAAGTCTATTTTACCTAATTTTCTGAAGAAAATCAAGTGTATTCTTTAGTTTCTAAAGAAAATGGTTTATATTTTAAAGAAAATCGTTTATAATGGACTATACGGAATCATTAATAGTATTTTAGAAAGATGAATGAAGGTGACTCAACATGAACACGAAAAAAAAGGTACTTCTCGGCGTTTTAGCAGTGATTGTCATCGTCGTGGGCATTATGTTTTTTGTTCCCATGTTTAACGGGTCAAAGGACGCTGCCAAAACCACTCCGACCAGCGCGCCCTCGGTCGCGGACAATACCCCGACAGCTACCCCGCAGCCCACAGTCGATAATTCAGCAACCAGCGGAAGCTTACAGACTCCGCCAGAAATGCAGGCGGTCATTGACGCGAACCAGGCTGATCTCTATGGCAACGAGGATGGGCAACTGGCTCAGTCCTACCCCAGCAATCTTCTACCGCTTTACAAGGTGAGCGGTGTCGGGGATTCCCACGATATTACCACGAACAACGGGAACCCTGGATGGACAGCGGTTTACGGCTCTACGGCTGACACCGCTGAGCTGGCGCAGTTTTATTCGGACCTCATGGCTTCTGCCGAAAACTTTAACGCTGCCGGCAGCGACGCCTCTACCACCATTACGGGCACCGTGGACGGCTGCGACATCAGCGTGACCATCAGTCCTAACAATCCGCAGCGCACCGGCCTCGACTATGCCAGCAGTGTGAGCATTTTTATCGAAAAAGTTAGTTAACAACTGTACCCATAGGGACCAGAATCCGAACGATTTTGGTCCTTTTTGGTTCTTTTCATTCCCTGCCAGTGTGCTATAATAGGTGCAACATTTGATTTCGGAGGTTTAAAAGTGAACATCACAACCAAAAAAGTATGCTATACGGCGCTGTTGATGGCCGTTACCTTTATCATGATCTCGGTCGTAAAGATCCCGATTCCCAATGGCTATATCCATCTGGGTGACGCGGCGGTCTTTCTTTGCGGGTTTATTCTCGGCCCTGTTTACGGCACCATTGCGGCTGCCATCGGTGCAGGTGCGGCGGATTACTTCGCGGGCTTTGGGGCTTATATCATTCCTACCATGCTCGCAAAGGGCGTGATGGCTTACTTGACCGGGTATTTTCTGCGCGGTAACCCGGGGCGCCAGAAGGAAATCACGGTGATGGTGATCGCCGGAGTGATCATGACCCTGATCTACTATGTGTCGGAAATTATCCTATACGGCAGTTTTGTCTCCCCGTTGGTCAATATTCCTTTCAACGCCCTACAGGCCATTGTGGGCATTGTCATCTCCATGCTGCTGTTCCGGCCGCTGACTCAGTTCCGCATCGAATCTTAAAAGAATTTACTATTTTTAATCGAATTGTGATATAATGAAGATCACAATTCGATTTTTTAATTGGGACGATTTTTTTATGTAATGGAGAGAAAAATGAAAAAACTAATGACAGCAATTTTAACATTTGCTCTGATCTTTAATTTTACAGTACAGACAGCCTGTGCCTCCGCCTATAAGGCAGGCTCCGTTTCTGTTATGACCAGCACTCGTGACCCGGGGGAAGGCGATTCCCAAACCCCGACGGAACCAGAAACGCCAACTGAACCGGAACAGCCAACCGAACCGGAAACACCGACAGAACCAGAACAGCCAACCGAACCGGAGACACCAAGCCAGCCAGAGCCCCCTACACAACCAGAGAATCCCGATCTTCCATCGACCGATCCGGGAGATGACAGTAGCGGCGATGACGGCTACTACGACAGCTACGACAATAATGACTACACCCCGTCCTACCGTAATTCCTACGACGACAGCGACGACTATGTGCCCACAGAATCCACAACGGTAGAGACCACTGTGGAGGAACAGGTGCAGGAGGTTCAAAAGGTGGAGGGCGATTACCCCATCACGCTGACCGTCAAGGAAACTACCATTGACGTCAACCTGCCGTCAAATGTTTATACAGCAGCAACCAACCAGAACACCGTGACGGCCGCATTTAACAACGACGCGCTGAACGCGGCCATCGCAGCCGGTACCGCCAAACTGACCGAAAAACAACAGGCGGGCTCCTCTGCGCTCACCAAGCTGGTTTTAAAGGCTCCAGCCATTGAAACCAAAGGGCTTACAGACCCTGAGGTCAATATCCATGTGCCGGCGCCGGCGCTCAAGAACATGCAGACCGCTAAAGTGACTTTAAATGTTCCGATCAACAGAGATTCCATCATTGTATCCCCATCCATTTTAAAGAGCGATGAGCTGAACAGGCTGACGGACGGCGACAAACTGGTTCTCGGGCTTAAAAAAGGCCCCAGCCTTTCAAACAGCAGCTATAAGCTGTCAGAAACCAAGCTGACGCCTGTGACCACTCCTTTCACGCTGGAGGCCTCAACCTTAAAATCCACCGGCGCTCTGTCTGCGCTTTCAGCCTTTGAAAAGCCTCTGGAAATCAACATTGCCCTGACCGACGATCAGGCCTCAAAGCTTCAGACGGAGTCTCAGTTCACTGCCAGCAAGTACAACAGCGGGAGTGACAGTGTCGATCCGGTGGTCACCACCTACCACAACGACACCAAAGTGGCGACTTTTAATGTGAACGCTCCGGGGAATTACCTGATCCTTTTAAAGACGGCCGATAAGGGCATTAACCCGTTGTTTATTGCGGTTCCTATTGTAATCGTGCTGATCGGCGGTGGTGTCTTTGCTTTCTTCAAGCTCAAAAACCGCCGGAAACGGAATATCTTCGGAGATTATGATGACTGACCCTTGTCCTGAAGGCGGATATCCGATATAATGGAAGAAACTTAGGAAGGGAGCGGCCTGTTTATGAAAGTCAAGAAAATCATTGCCCCTTTGGTTATTGGACTGCTGCTGATTTTATATTTTGTGGGCTTTATCATCGTCTGTTTTCTGATTGATATCCCTCTGATCGTCAAGATCCTGTGCAGTATCCTGCCACTGGCGCTGGCCGGCGTTTCCCTCCATGTTTTAATCCAGAGAATCGATGAGATAAGGAGTGGAGAAGAGGATGATCTTAGTAAATACTGATTATATCAGCGGAAAAGAATTTGAAATGCTGGGCCTGGTCAAGGGCTCAACCATTCAATCCAAAAACATCGGGCGTGACATCAGCCAGGGTTTTAAAACCATTGTGGGCGGCGAGCTCAAGGCCTACAACGAAATGATGAATGACGCACGGGCACTGGCTACCAAGCGGATGGTACAGGAGGCTGAAGGCCTGGGCGCCGATGCGGTGGTCAATATCCGTTACGCCTCCTCTGCCATCATGCAGGGAGCTGCCGAGGTTATCGCCTACGGAACTGCGGTTAAATTTGTATAAAAAAAGCACTCAGACGAAGATTCTGAGTGCTTTTTTAGTATGCCGACGTCTTTAGAGCTGTCTGACAACAATAATGCCATCGCTGTTTTCATAATAGCTTTTTCCTGGTTCCAGGCGCATACATTCCATATACTCCCGCGCGTTGGCACGGATGCTTTCGATCTCGGCATCAGTCAAGGGACGGATGACCTTTGCGGGACTGCCCATGACGAGGGAGTTCGGTGGGATCACTTTATTCTGAGTCACCAGGGAGCCTGCGCCGATGATGGTATTTTCACCGATGACCGCGCCGTTTAAAATCGTGGAGCCCATGCCGACTAAAACGTTGTTTTCAATGGTGCAGCCATGGATGGTACAGTTATGTCCAATGGTCACACCGTCGCCGATCTTTACACAGTAGCCGCCGGGTGCCACGTGCACCACGGAGCCGTCCTGTACGTTGCTGCGCTCACCAATGGTAATACTGTCCATATCTCCTCTCAGTACCGCCTGGTACCAGATGCTGCTGTAATCGCCGATCCGGACCTTGCCCAGTACATCGGCACTCTTCGCAATAAAAATATTTTTTCCTGACATCGAATCCTCCACATTGTAAAAGTGTTTTTCAATCTGATGATTTTATTGTATACCCTTACGCGGCATTTGTAAACCGCTCACAAAATGTTGCATGAGGTCTGCAAAAAAACACTTTTATCAGGTGGAAGATTAAAGGTGGAAGGTTAATGAACGCTTTCGCCTCTGGCTCAAGCAATTGGGTTTGCGGCCGCAGGCCGCGTCTAATCAAATGTGCTCCGCACATTTGCTCCAAAACCTTCCACCTTCAACTTTCCACCTTCCACCGAAAAAAGCCCAAGGCTTTTCCAAGCCTCGGACTTTTAATTTCATAGGAACTTCAAACTATCTGGTTGCCATTTCTTTCTTAACTGCTTCTGTAAACAGTGGTAAGATTTTGAAGACATCGCCAACAACGCCGAAGTCTGCTACGTTAAAGATCGGAGCAGTTTCGTCTTTGTTGATTGCGATGATAACATCAGATTCTTCCATACCAGCTAAATGCTGGATTGCGCCGGAGATACCGCAGGCAATGTACAGGTTTGGACGAACGGTTTTACCCGTCTGGCCAACCTGACGGTCTTTTTCAACCCAGCCAGCGTCAACACAGGCTCTTGAAGAAGAGATGGTTCCACCTAAAGCGTCTGCCAGGTCTTCAAGCAATTTGAAGTTTTCTGGAGATGCCATACCACGGCCGCCAGATACGAGGATCTTAGCATCCTGGATATCCATTTTTTCAGCAACAGTTTTAACAATTTCCATCACTTCAACGTTCATATGGTCACTCAAGCCAGCAACTTCTTCTTTAATCACTTCACATTCTGCTGCGTCGTTTGTCGGAAGTTTCTGCATAACGCCAGGACGTACTGTTGACATCTGTGGACGGTGGTCCGGACACAGAATGGTTGCCATGATGTTGCCGCCGAAAGCCGGACGGGTCATCATTAAGCCTTTATCTTCTGGGTTAATTTCCAGTTTTGTACAGTCAGCAGTTAAGCCGGTATGAACACGTGCAGATACACGAGGAGCCATATCACGGCCAATGGCGGTAGCACCAAACAGAACTACTTCTGGTTTGTATTTGTTAATAATTTCAGTAAATGCATGTACATACGGTTCGGTTGTGTATACTTCTAAGGCAGGATCATCGACCATGATCACTCTGTCAGCACCATGACGGGCTAATTCTTTGCCCATCGCATCGATTTTAGAACCTAAAACAACAGCAGTTACTTCTGTATCTAAATCATTGGCTAATTCTTTACCTTTACCAATCAGTTCGAAAGAAACAGGAGTAATAACATTATCTACCTGCTGTACAAAGACGAAAACACCTTTATAATCTTGTAAACTCATCTATGTTCACCACTTTCCATTAAATAATGAATTTTTCTTTCAATTTTTCCAGTAAGAAATCAGCAGATTCCTGTGGATCTAATTGAACAACAGTTCCGGCCGGTTTTAAAGCTTTCGGGAAGGACTTGAATACGCGTGTCGGAGAACCCTTTAAACCGATGTTGCTTGTATCAACTTCGATATTTTCCAGTGTCCAGACTTTAACTTCGTCTGTTCTGTAAGCGTCAAAGATTCCACCTGGAGTCATATAACGCGGTGTATTCATTTCGCCTAAAGCGGTAACTAAGCAGGGCATCTGTACTTTAATGGTATGGTATCTGTCTTCGTACTGACGTTTTACGATAACAGCGTCGCCTTCCACTTTGATGTCTTCAGCGTAGCTGACATTTGGAATGTTCAGATGTTCAGCGATCTGAGGACCAACCTGAGCGGTATCGCCATCAATTGCCTGACGGCCAGTGATGATCAGGTCATAGTCTAACATTTTAACCGCAGCTGCAATGGTTGTAGAAGTAGCCCAGGTATCGGCGCCGCCGAAAGCTCTGTCGGTTACTAAAATCGCTTCATCAGCGCCCATAGCGAGTGCTTCACGAAGAACGTCGTCTGCCTGTGGTGGTCCCATGGAAACAACGGTAATGTGCGCACCGGTAGCGTCTTTCAGTTCTAATGCAGCTTCCAGACCAGCTTTATCATCCGGGTTCATAATACTTGGAACGCCATCTCTAATTAATGTACCTGTTACTGGATCAAGTTTAACTTCATTTGTATCAGGAACTTGTTTTACACAAACTACAATATTCACCTAAATTTCCTCCTTTTGAACTTCCTATTTCAGAACGTTGCCAGATATAACCATACGTTGTACCTCGCTTGTTCCTTCATAAATTTCGGTAATCTTAGCATCACGCATCATACGTTCAACTGGATAGTCTCTGGTGTAGCCATAACCACCAAGTAACTGTACACATTCTGTGGTAACAGCCATAGCAGTTTCAGCTGCGAAAAGTTTAGCAGTTGCTGCTTCTACAGAGAATACTTTCTGAGTATCCTTAGCAATAGCTGCTTTGTAAACCAGGTTACGGGCAGCTTCGATACGTGCGTACATATCGGCTAATTTAAACTGTGTATTCTGGAATTTAGCAATTGAGCGACCAAACTGTTTTCTTTCTTTAACGTAAGCAACGGTTTCGTCGAAAGCGCCCTGAGCCAGACCTAAAGCCTGAGCAGCGATACCGATACGGCCGCCGTCCAGAGTCTGCATCGCGATTCCAAAGCCTTTACCTTCTTTACCAAGAAGATTTTCTTTTGGAACGATGCAGTCTTCAAAAATTAATTCGGTTGTGGAAGAACCACGGATACCCATTTTCTTTTCTTTTGTACCGATTGAGAAGCCAGGATAATCTTTTTCTACGATGAATGCAGAGATCCCCTTGGTGCCTTTGCTCTTATCTGTCATTGCGAAGATGATATAAACATCCGCTTTACCACCGTTGGTAATGAAGATTTTCGTACCGTTTAATACATAGTGGTCGCCTTCTAAAACAGCCTTTGTCTGCTGTCCGGAAGCATCAGTACCAGCGCCTGGTTCAGTTAAACCGAAAGCGCCTAATAATTCACCGCTTGCTAAACGCGGTAAGTATTTTTCTTTTTGTTCCGGTGTACCGAATTTACGGATTGGGTCTGTTCCCAGTGAAGTGTGTGCGGAAAGGATAACGCCGGTAGTACCGCAAACGCGGGATAACTCTTCAACAGCTAAAATATAAGCTAATGTATCACAGCCCTGTCCACCGACTTCTTTGGCAAATGGAATGCCCATAAAGCCATTTTTGACCATTTTATCAACGGTTTCCTGCGGGAAGCGTTCTTCTTCGTCAACTTCCTGCGCGATTGGTTTTGCTTCATTTTCTGCAAACTCTCTGTAGAGTGTGCGCAACATTTGATGTTCCTTACTCAGATTGAAGTCCATACTGTTCCTCCTAAATATATTTGTCACACAAGCTTATTTTGTGTAATCAAAGAATCCTTTTCCTGTTTTCATACCTAAAACGCCTGCGCGTACCATTTTGCGAAGCAGTGGAGACGGAGCGTATTTGTCAGAGCCAGTTTCTGCCTGTAATACTTCCATAATTGCCAGAACAACGTCCAGACCAATTAAGTCGCCTAAAGCCAGTGGTCCCATTGGGTGGTTTGCGCCTAATTTCATAGCAGTGTCGATATCCGCAGCGGAAGCAGTACCAGCAGCATAAACTTCGATACCTTCGTTGATCATTGGAACTAAGATTCTGTTTACAACAAAACCTGCAGCTTCGTTAACCTGTACCGGAGTTTTGCCGATATCTGTTGCAATCTTTTTGATGGTATCAACGGTTTCCTGAGAAGTATGGTAACCAGCAATAACTTCAACCAGTTTCATAGCCGGAACCGGATTAAAGAAATGCATACCAATCACTGGACGGTCAACGCCCTGAGACATTTCGGTTAAAGATAAAGAAGAAGTATTGGAAGCGAAAATACATTCTGGTTTACAGATTCCCTGTAATGCCTGGAATAATTCATGTTTCATTTCCATCTGTTCTAAAACAGCTTCAACAACCAAATCGCAATCCGCAACAGCATCTCTTAAACCTGTTGTGATTTTTGCTAAGGTTGCATCCATTTTAGCCTGATCGATACGGCCCTTAGCAACCTGTTTTGCTAATGCTTTTTCGATTTTAGCTTTCCCACCATCGGCAAATTCCTGTTTGATATCGCAAAGTACAACTTCATAACCATCGGTAGAAGCGAAAACCTGAGCAATACCTGATCCCATTGTACCGGCACCAATAACGCCAACTTTCATTTTAAGTCCTCCTAGATAAATTAAAAACTTTTTTGTATTCTTGTATATACAGATTTGTATATACAGGCGAAAAGCCCAAACTCAAGGGTATTTTTATACAAAAATACCCTTGAGTTGAAAATCATATTTATTTGTTCTGGAAAGGTTCGTGTTTACGTTTTTCCAGGAAGGCAGCCATGCCTTCTTTTTGGTCAGCGGATTCAAAACATCCGCCAAACTGTTTTGCTTCAAAGGCAATTGCGTCGTCCATACCCATTTCAAGGCCGTCATTGATGGCTTTTTTGGTGTTACGGACAGCAATTGGAGCGTTGTTAGCAATTTTACCAGCCAATTTCAATGCAGCAGGCATTAATTCGTCGGCCGGGTAGACAGCATTAACCAGACCCCAGCTCAAAGCGTCGGCCGCTTTGATATTGGTGCAGGCATAGAGCATTTCCTTTGCTTTACCGGTCGGGATCAGACGTGCAAGACGCTGAGTGCCACCGAAACCAGCAGTGATGCCAAGGCCAACTTCAGGCTGGCCAAAGGTTGCATTTTCAGAAGCCAGACGAATGTCGCAGGACATGGATAATTCGCAGCCGCCGCCAAGTGCAAAGCCGTTAACCGCAGCGATAACCGGAATTGGTAAAGTCTCGATCTTTCTGAAAACAGCGTTTCCTTTTTTACCAAAAGCTTCGCCTTCAGCCTGAGTCAGGCTGCTCATTTCACCGATGTCCGCACCGGCAACAAAAGATTTCTGACCGGCACCTGTAATAATCAGGCAGCGAATGGTCTCTAAATCAACACCGTCAATAACCTTGTCCAGATCTTCAAGTACTTCACTGTTTAAAGCATTTAAAGCCTTTTCACGGTCGATGGTGATAACAGCCACTGCACCCTGTGGTTCATATTTAACAAAACCCATTGTAATTACCTTCTCTCCTTAGAAAAATTAGTCCATTTCTACGATGGTAGATACACCCATACCGCCGCCTACGCATAAGGTTGCAAGACCTTTTTTAGCACCGCGTTTCTGCATTTCGTGCAGTAAGGTTACCATGATACGGCAGCCAGAAGCACCAACCGGGTGACCCAGAGCGATCGCGCCGCCGTTTACATTTAATTTATCTTCAGGAATATTTAAAGTTTTGCCTACAGCACAGGACTGTGCTGCGAAAGCTTCGTTTGCTTCAACTAAATCCATATCGTCGATGGTTAAACCAGCTTTTTCTAAAGCTTTACGGCTTGAGAAGATTGGTCCAACACCCATGATGGATGGATCAACACCAGCGGAAGCGCCGACAACAAATTTAGCCATTGGCTTAACACCTAATTCTTTTGCTTTTTCAGCAGACATCACAACGATGGCAGCAGCGCCGTCATTGATACCAGAAGCATTTGCAGCGGTTACGGTACCATCTTTTTTGAAAGCCGGACGCATTTTGCTGATGCCTTCAGCGGTTACGCCTTTTCTTGGGAATTCATCAACTTTGAATTCAACAATTTCTTTTTTAACTTTAACCGGAACCGGTACGATTTCATCATCAAAACGGCCAGCTGCCTGAGCGGCTTCACATTTCTGCTGGCTCTTAGCGGCGAAATCATCCTGATCTTCGCGGGTTACATCATACTGTTCTGCTACATTTTCAGCGGTGATACCCATGTGATAGTGATTGAAGGCATCGGTTAAACCGTCTTTGATCATGGTGTCGATGAACTGGCCATCGCCCATTCTGTAGCCATAGCGTCCCTTAGGAACAGCGTAAGCAGCGCCGGACATGCTTTCCATACCACCAGCAACAATAATATCTGCTTCTCCAGCCTGGATCATAGCAGCTGCAAGATTGATACATTTGAGACCAGAACCACATAAATTGTTAAGGGTTAAAGCAGGAACCTCAACAGGAATACCAGCATTTACAGCAGACTGACGGGCAACACTCTGTCCCTGAGCTGCCTGTAATACACAACCCATTAACACTTCATCAACGTCTTCCGGTTTAACGCCAGCACGGTTTAAAGCTTCTTTAATAACGATTGTTCCAAGATCGACTACCGGAACGTTTGCTAAAGAACCGCCAAAACTACCAATCGCTGTACGTACAGCACCAGCTAATACTACTTCTTTTGCCACTTAAATTTCCTCCATTAATTCTCACATTTCCATGTGAATATTTGAATCATTTATCTTATACTCCAACTGTCCATTTATAGAACAAAAGGAGTATCTGTTAAATATATAACAATATTACCACATATTTGGCGAATTTGCAATAGATTACAGGAAAATTCTGTTATTAAACGGTCTTTTTTTGTGAAATATGTATATACAGGTATATTGACCACCTACAATCACTTTAATCCTCCATAAGTGGTATTTTATTATATATTTATACTACTCAATAAAGCTTTAAATTAGCCTTATTTTTAGATTTCTTTTTTCTTGGCACAATCTGTGTTAAAATAACCCTTAAGCAAACCGCTAAAAGCTAAAAGAAAGAAAATAAAATCATGAACCTATTATCCGTCATCAACCTTAAAAAAACCTACGGTGTCAAAACCCTTTTTGAAAAAATCAACTTCAGCATTGAGGACAGCGACAAAATCGGCGTCATCGGTGTTAACGGCACCGGGAAATCCTCACTGCTGCGCATTGTGGCCGGGCAGGATACCCCCGACGCGGGAGAAGTCCGCGTCTACGGCAGCAAACGCATCGAGTACCTGGCCCAGACCCCCGAGCTCGACCCAAACATCACCGTCCTGGCCCAGGTCTTTCGGGCCGATACCCCGGAGATGAACACCCTGCGCGACTATGAACACACACTGGATCTTCTGATGCGTTATCCCGAGGACGAAAAGCTCCAGAGACACCTGCTGGCCCTGACCGATACCATTGACGCAGGCGGCCTGTGGAACCTGAAATCCCAGGTTGAAACCATCCTAACCCAGCTGGGTATCCGGGATTTCGATAAAACCATCGGCACCCTGTCCGGCGGTCAGCGCAAGCGTGTGGCCATGGCCTCTGTGCTTCTGACTCCCTGCGATCTCCTGATCCTAGACGAGCCCACCAACCACCTGGACAACGAGACCATTACCTGGCTCGAAAAATATTTGGAAAACCGCAGGGGCGCTCTCCTGATGGTCACCCACGACCGCTATTTCCTGGATCGGGTCGTGAACAAAACCATCGAGCTGGACGGCGGGGCTCTGTACGAGTACACAGGCAATTACTCCGAGTTCGTCGAGAAAAAGGCCGCCCGCAGGGCGTTCGAGAGCGTCATGGAGCAGAAGCGCCAGAATCTGTACCGGCGTGAGCTGGCGTGGATAAGACGGGGCGCCCGTGCCCGGACAACCAAGCAAAAGGCCCGGATTCAGCGTTTTGAGGACATTAAGAACAGTGCCTCTGACCTGAGCGAGGACATTCTTGAGATCAACGTAGGATTTACCCGTCTGGGCAAAAAAGTGGTGGATCTGGACCATGTGTCCAAATCCTTTAAAAACCAGTGCGTAGTCAAAGACTTCAGCTATATTTTGGGGCCCGATGAGCGCATTGGCATCATCGGAAAAAACGGCCGGGGAAAATCCACGCTGCTGAATCTGATTGCTGGGAAAACCCGTCCAGACAATGGGGCCATCGTCATCGGCGATACAGTCAAAATCGGCTATTTTTCTCAGGAATCCGAAGATATGGATTTAAACCTGCGGGCGATTGAATACATCCGCGAGGGTGCCGAAACCGTTGAGAACGCCCGGGGTGAGGTCATCACCGCGGCTCAGATGATGGAGCTGTTCCTCTTTGACCGGTACGCGCAGTGGGTGCGGATCTCCGAGCTGTCCGGCGGTGAGCGCAGACGTCTTTACCTGCTCCGTATCCTCATGTCTGCGCCCAATGTGCTGCTGCTTGACGAGCCCACCAACGACCTGGATATCGATACCCTCAAAATCCTGGAAAACTACCTTGACGATTTTCAGGGCAGTGTGCTCACCGTCTCCCATGACCGCTACTTCCTGGACCGGGTGTGCGATACCATCTTCTCCTTTACCGGCGACGGTGAGATTCTGGTTCAGACCGGTAATTTCACCGACTACATGCAAAAGCACGCAGGCCGGGATCAGGACGCTGCTACCAATAAACCCAGTGAACAAAAAAGCGAGAAGCCACGGCAAAAGGCCGTGAAGCTGAGCTACCGCGAACAGCAGGAGTACGACCGCATCGACGCGGACATGGCGCAGATGGAGGCCCGCCTGGAGGCCATCGATACCGAGATGGCCGGCATCGCCACCGACTACACCCGCCTTCAGGCACTGACCGAGGAAAAAGACGCACTTGAAGATACATTGCTCGAAAAGATGGAGCGCAAAGAATACCTCGAAGACATTGTCCGTCAGTCAAAGAAAAACCAAATCTGATTAAAGGTTAAATTAGCCCTTAATATAAATAGGGAGAAAACTTGAATCTCACTCATAAAAAACCCGCCGGCACCATCCCATGCCGGCGGGTTTTTTCGATTTATTTGCGCTTGGTTTTCTGGTAAACCATCACCCCCGCACCAATGACCGCTGCAACAACAACAAACCCAAGGCCAAGGAAGTCCATACTGTCCACCCCTGTATCTGCGTTGGGAGACGCCGTGCCCGCGGAATACCTGAGCTTAGAGGAACGCCGGACATTGATGGCTTTGACCTCCATGGCTGCGGGCTCACCCTCTGCCTCAGAGGCCACCTCAAAGCTCACCGGGGTGGCGTCCAGATGATAGCCCGAGGGCGCTTCTGTCTCCATAACCTGATAGCGCCCGGGCGCCAGATTGCTGACCCAGATCCGGCCGTCCGAATCAGTGACGAGATCCTTCTGGAGAGTATAGCCGTTGGCGTCCAGAATTTTAAAGCGGGCTCCGGGAAGTGGGGTACGCTCTTCGTCCATTTTCAGGATGGAGAGACGCCCCTGATAGCTTGTATGGATACCCGCATCCACCACGACGTGCTGGGTCTGGGCTGAATCCGAGACCGTGAAGTCCAGAATCTCAAGGTTTCGCAGAAAACCGTTTGGAGCCTGTGTCTCAACCACCCGGTAGGTTCCGGGTGCGAGGCCGTCACAGCGCACACTGCCGTCTGCGCCGGAAGTAACCGCAGCTACGATCCGGTTGTTTTCATCGGTTTTTAACAGCTCGAACCGCGCGCCCTCCAGGCCATTGCTGTTTTCATCCTGTTTTCGGAAAACAACACTGCCCTGGGGGCCTGTCTGGGTTCCAAGGGTCTGGACAACAGCCGGCTCAGCGCCCGCTGCCTCCAGCCGGTCCGCCACGGCGGCATCGCCGGCAGCTTCCTCGGTCAGAGAGATAATCACCACGCCGTCGGTACCCACATAAGCGGTGCCATAAAGCTTGCCATCCTTATCTGTCAGGGGCAGGGCCAGTTCCTCGGTGACGACAACGCTTTCCGGCAGCTTAAAAGTATAGTAATTTCCGGATTTCAGAACCGCAGCCTTTTCCGCGGATGCCGCACTGTCTGTTTCCGCTTTGTCTGCGGCTTCGCCGCTGTCTTTATCGGCAAGCTGCGGTTTGTCCGCCTGCGCGGTGGTATCGGTCTTCGCAGGCGCAGTAGGCGCAGGTTTTGTATCTGCCCCCTGGGCCGCCCAAACGGGTGAAAATGAGAATAATAAAACCATGAGAAGGACTGTCAAAGTGCCCGTTATTTTTTTCATGCTGTTTCCTTTCTATCCTACAATGCGTAAAGCTTCTAAATTTATGTAATACATTAAAATATCCTATGTATTACTTACCCATAAAAAGGCTTTTCCCACATCTTAAGAGCACCATGCTTTTTCTTTTTTCCTGCGATTTAGGAAAAGGGCGTTGTCATTTCTTGCTCTCTGTCAGGAAAAATCGGGCAGATCCTGTCCAAAGCTTTGAGTTTTTGATATAATGGTATCGTAATATATTTTGAATTTACAGGAGCAAAAAAATGCGTAAGGACAATGATCAACGAATTTATTTAACCGATGATAACACTTCTGTGGTCTATCTGAAAAATGTCATCGACGATCCGGATATCCAGGTTGGGGAACACACCTACTACCACGATGAGCGAAACGACCCCCGGGATTTTGTCAAGAACAACATTCTGTACCATTATCCACAGTTTCACAGAGATACCATCATCATTGGAAAATACTGTTCGCTGGCCATGGGGACCACCTTCCTCTGTCCCATCGCCAACCACAATTTTGCCTCCATGGCCAATTATCCCTTTCCCATCGCAAACGACCACTGGGATCTGCCTGAAAGCTTTGGCGGCAAGGTTTCTACCCTCAAGGGCCCGACCATTGTCGGCAATGACGTGTGGTTTGGATATGAGAGTGTGATCATGCCCGGCGTACACATCGGCGACGGCGCCATCATTGGCACCCGCAGCGTGGTGACAAAAGACGTTCCGCCCTACACGGTGGTCGGCGGGGACCCGGCACGCTTTATCCGCAAGCGTTTTGACGATGACACCATCGCGAAGCTTATGGCCTTAAAATGGTGGGATCTCCCCGACGCGGAGATCCGCGATTTCCTGCCCGAGCTCATCAATGGACATATCGACGCTGCTCTTGAAGCAAAATGGCTGGGCGATACAGCCCGCAAGGTCATTGAACGCCTCGGGAAATAAGACTGAACGTAAAAAGGACTGCCCGCAGTGATCTTTTCATCACTGAGGCAGTCCTTAATGCTTTTTTGTAACCTTATCGGTCTCTCTGACCAAAAATGCCGCTAACGTTTTTCTTTTGGTTTGGTCCTCCTCCAAAGGATAATACCGGCAGCGACCAACAGCAGCAGGGATGTGCCGATGCCTCCGGGTCCTTGCAGGCCAGTTCCCGGACTTTTTTCCACTGCCTTACCAGGCGTCTGTCCAGGACTTTGCGCATCTGGCGGCACTTTCACAGTGACTTCCGTCGGTTTTTCCTTTTGGTTGACCAAGTATATCGCTACTGGTGCAGGCGCTCCTGCCGCACGCGCTTCAATCTCGAAACGCACTGGGGTGCTGTCAAGAGTGTACCCTTCTGGAGCGGAGGTTTCCACCAGTTCATAAACGCCGGGGGCCAGCCCATTGGCTTTGGCGGTACCGTCTTTTTCAGTAGTCAGCCCTTCTATCACCGTCACGTTGTCTTTTGTCAGCTTAAAAACTGCGCCTGCAAGTGGACGACCGTTCGCATCGGTTTTTGTGATTTCGAGGCCTCCCTGATAATTGACCACCGGATCCAGTGTCAATGCTGGGATCACGCCGTCTGCATTTTTGACCAGAGTGAATTCTATGGGCTGAGTGTTCAGAACATAGCCGTCCGGAGCCTGGATTTCCGTAAAGCGGTAAGTGCCTTCCTCCAATGCTTCCACGGTCAGATGCCCATCCTCGCCGGTTTTCAGCTCAGTTTCTTCCCGTATGGGTTTCCAGTTCTCGCCCTGTTTTATCTCAAGGGTGAAAACTGCACCCGCAAGAGGATCTCCGTTTTCGTCCTCCTTGGCCAGGGTAACTTGGACCGGATCATTCTGCAAATGCTGTATCTTTCCTGTCTGGCTGCTCTCTGCATTGACAGTAATGGTGATACCCTGTTTCAGAGCGCTGTCCAGGTTATAGCCATCCGGGGCCTTCAGCTCCTTCAAAATATAATTGCCATAAACCAGTTCTTTAAAAAGCACCTGACCGTCGCTCCCGGTGGTCACCGGGGCACCCAGGCTCACGCCGTTGCTGTCATAAAGCTGGAACACGGCTCCGGCCAGGGGATTATGCGTGGTGGCGCTGTCCTTTTCCAGCAGAATACTGCCTCTTTTACCCACAACGGTTCCGCCACCATCATTGACGATGACGCCCAGTTCCTGGTTGTCGCCGCCTTCGACTTCTTCCTCATTATTGCCCTTTATAATCACTTCATTGCTCACCTTCTGCTCACTGCCTTCCTCCAGCAGCACCTTAGTACGGTAAGTGATAAAGAAGGCTCGGTCAATTTCCTTCAGAAAGTTCACAGTCAACTCCTGCTGGCCTGTTTCCGGATTTGTGACGTAGTCCACGGTATAATCGGTACCCAGAGCCAGAACAATATTCTCATCCAGGGTCAAGCCGCCCCCTTCATCTACCTGAGCGCCGTATACCCTCAGGGAGCTGAGGTCAATGATCTGGTTGTCCGAGGGGCGGTCAATGACCTGAACATCGGTGAGCGCAGACTGGCTGGGGTTCACGGTGATCTGCCATTTCACATAGCCCTCATCATCCTGAATACCGGATTTGGCGGCCAGCTTACCGCCGTTAGTGATAGACACCTCGCCTTCCAGCAGATGGACCTCACGTCCATTGGTAAAGGTTGCGGTGTTTTTATAGGTCGCGCTGTCATGGATAACCTGACCATCCAGGGTGGTCTGAAACTCAATGAGATAACGGCCCTCCGCACTTTCTGGAAACAGTATCTTCAGGATGTTTTCCTGGGCATTCGGCTCCTGAATCCGAAACTGATCATACTCTTCAGGGGCAATTTCATCTCCCTTTACCGGCTCACCCTTGCTGCTCAGGGTATAGTGATAGATTTTAACGGAACCTGAGACATATACCTGATTGCCAGTGATGGGGTCCTCGATAGCCGTGGGCCGCCCAAGCAGGAGATCGTTGTAATTGACGCCCACCGTCCAGGTGATGGTTTTATTGACCGCGTTGTAGCTGCCATTTTTAAAACCATTGTAGGATGCGTCGTCATTTGGCCGGTAGTCCGCCTCATCCTTACTGCTGTGTTTTCCGCCCTGGGTATCTGTCCAGCTGGAGACAGCGTCGTTCTTAAAATAGACGTTGCCGTCCGGGAAAATCGTTGCGCCAGTATCATAGTCTGTGGTGTAGGTAATCTTAAAGCTGTCACTTGTGGGATTATAATCCCCTATCAGCACAATATCAAAATTGTTGCTGCTCTGCTCATAGTTCAAGGTATAATCCTTGTTTCGTTCCAGGGTCTTTCCATCCTGATTTTTAATCACCAGAGACGATTCGTCCAGAAAAAGGCCTGGGCTCAGGGTGTCTGTGAGGGACCAGTCTTTCATGGTATAGTTGTTCTTATTAACGCTAATAGACCAGTTAATCCGCCTGTTTTCCTGATCGGCGGATACAAATTTTTTGATGACGCCCTGTTGTTTAGCGCTGCCACTTGCGCTGTCCGTCTGTCCAGTACCGATCTCTACCTCATTTTTATATTTCTGATTTTCATCTAATATTCCGGAAACCTTGGTTTGATAAGTCATCTGGATCGCGTAGTCCACATCCCCTAAGAATTGAATTTTAAAGCCATCAGCAGTTTTATCGAGCTGGTAATCCACGCCTTCTTCAAGGGTGCGGACAATCTTTACACTGCCATCAGTATTAAAATCCACTTCGTTAAGTACAAGACTGCCATCTACATAGTCCATGCCGCTGCCGATTTTATCAGTCACCACAGCCTGTTTTTGCGGGATTTTGCCCTCGCTGTAGTTGTACTTAATCTCCCAGCTAAAGGTCTGAGTCTGGGCGTCGTAGTTTTCCCGGCTTTTTTCCAGAATTTTGCCGTACTCGGCATCCACCGTGGCGTTCGCAGTAATCTCTGAAATGTTGTCCCCGCTCAGAGCTGCCTCATTCTTAAAGATAATGGTACCGCCGTCCGCAGGCTTCTTTTCCGGATCGATGCGGGTTGTGTACTCAATACGGTAGGCAGCGTGGATAGTGTTTTTAAAAGTGACTGTGCCGTCAGCCGCAACGGTATACTCGGACGGATCCACAGGTGTCTGGCTTCCCTCAACAACATTGCCGTCAAAGTCAACCTCAATCTGATAAACCGTTACGCTTTCCAGGGTGAGTCCAGCAGGCAGGGTATCGGTGACGGCCGCACCCGCAACTGTGTCCAGGCTTTTGTTGATGTCTACATTCCAGATGACTTTTTCGGGATTCATATTCCGGTCAAAATAGCCGTTTTTTTCAATGGCGCTTCCTGCACTTGGCCTGACCACCACCTCTGCAGGCGGCAGCTTTTCCTCATTGGGGATCTTGATAACCGTATTGCCTGGGCCGGTCATGCTGTCTTTGTCAAATCCACCCGAGAAATTGAGGTTTCCGCTGATGTCACTGTTTTTTGTCACTTCATCGGTAAAGGTGATTGTGACTGTGCCGTCTTTGCCCACCAGTGCGGTAGCATACTGGTTTCCCGCCGCGTCGATGAGGGGAATACTGGTATTATTGGCGATTTTGATATTGTCCGGCAGTTCAAACTGGTAGTAATCACCGGCCTGCATCTGGGCCCGAACATCCTCTGGAAGCGCAAAGGTGATATCAAACCGAACTGTGTCGTCAATGGTAGGCTCTGCTACGGGTTTTCCAGCCACATCCTGATAGGTCACGGTCATTCCTGTCAAAATGGTGCTGTCTGCCTCGCTATATCCCAGCGACTGAAAAATTTCTTTAATGTCCCGGCCACCAGCTTTGGGCTGGTTTTCTGCCGCGGGTTGAACTAAAACCTTCTCTGAAGCTTCGGGCAGTATGGCAGCGGGTTCTGTGACCTTCTTGAGCTGCCCCTCGGTGGCTGCTGCCTGTTCAGGCTGCTCTGGCTCAGCGTTCTTCTCCACTGTCTGATCCACCGCAGCCGGTGCTACTGTCTCGTTTACCACACTGCCATTTTCCTGAGCAAATGCTGCCTGCGGCAGTGAAAACTGTAAAATCATCAACAGTGATATGACTGCACTCACGATTTTCTTCATTGTTTTTTCCTTTCTTAATTCAGATACTTTTGCTTTTTTATACCCAACGGGCAAGATAATAATTAAATGACAGCGAAAACTTTTAAACTTTCCTGATTGAAAACACAAAAAAAAGCCCCGAAGGGCTTTAATCCTATTCCTCACATCCCTCATGCCCGTACCGGTTCAGGTAGCGTTCGCGCTCAGCATCGACCATTTCGTCGGGGATGACGGCCACATCGACGCCACCTTTGAGGGCCAGGTAGGATTTTGCGGCTTTCTCGGTTACCTTACAGCAGGTGAGGGCCTCAGTCATGTCGCGGCCAAAGCACATGGGGGCGTGGTTCCGAATCAGGATAGCGTTCTTCTGGCCTATGGTTTGGATGACAGCCTCTGCCAGTCTTCGGTGCTGTCCGGCGTTAATGTATTCAGGCGTTACCGGAATTCCGCCGCCGATGAGCTGACTCATTTCTTCAAAAATCGGCGGAATTCCCTGCTGAGAGGCGCACATGGCAGAAGCGTAAGTGGGATAGCACTGGATAATGGCGTTGACATCCCCGCGTCTGGCGTAAATCAGACGATGAATATGAACCTCAGAGCTCGGATACCACACGCCCTCAACTTTACAGCCCTCGGTGTCCACAACTACCAGATCTTCAGGGTAAATATCCGTAAAAGCCACCCGGCTCGGCGTCACCAGCAGCTTTCCCCCATCCAGGCGCGCGCTCACATTGCCCCAAGTGCCAATGACCATCTCGTTGGCCTCCAGCCACCGGCAGGCTTCCACAATGGCTTTTCTCTCTTTTGCGTATTCCATCAAATTCTCCTTTCACACATTAAAAGTAAGATAACCTTTTCATTCCGGATTCAGGAAAACCCGGAGACAGGACTGCATCTCCGGGGAAGGTTTGTTTAAATACTATTATACTCTTTTAGGGAGAATCTATCAACTGAGCTTTTAAGATTCTTAAGGCCGACGGTACCGTCGCTTACTGCTCATGGCCATAGCTGTAAAGGAACCTATGGCGCTCGGCCTTGACCATAGCCTCCGGGATGGTGGTGATCTCCACACCGCCTCTGAGCGCCAGATAGCACTTGGCAGCTTTCTCGGTCACCTGTGAACAAGTCAGGGCTTCCTTAAGATCACGGCCCACGCAGACCGGGGCGTGATTGCGGATCAGGACGGCATTTTTATCGCCCAGTGCCTCGGCGGTCACCTCTCCCAGACGTACATGCTGTCCAGCATTCACATACTCGGCTGTGATGGGGATCTCCCCCCCGATCATCTGGCTCATTTCCTCAAAGATAACCGGAATGCCGTGTTCGGCCGCACACATGGCTGAGGCGTAAACCGGGTGGCAGTGAACCACTGCTCCCACATCGGGTCGGGCCGCGTAAATGAGCCGGTGCACATGCATCTCGGAGGTAGGTTTGTGTTCGCCCTCTACCTTGTTCCCCGCCATATCCACGATCACCATATCTGCAGGCGTCAAGTCCGCATATTCTATCCGGCTCGGAGTTACCATAATCGTTTCTTCGTCCAGGCGCACGCTCACATTTCCCCATGTACCAATGACCATACCTGTGTCCTGAAGCCACAGGCAGGCGTCGATGATGGCTTGCCTTTCTTCCGTATACTTCATGTCATTCTTCCTTTCTTTCTCATCTTCCAAAATGGGAAAACCCGGAGGCCGAATCACTGCCTCCGGGTTTTGATGGGGTTTACTCATTTAAGAAAATAGTCACAGGGTAATTCTTATAAGTCCTTTTTTGCTTTACGCTGACCGTAAGAGTTGTTGAAGCTGTCGATCATGCGGGTCATTTCGTCGTGGTCTAAAAGTACGGGTGTGCCGATGGCTCTGGCTTTAACATAAACTTCTGCACACTGTTCGATCTGTTCCACAATGTTAAAGGCATTGAGAATATCACTGCCCCCGGCGATAAGGCCATGGTTTGCCATAAAAGCGGCGTTGCGTTCTTTCATCGCTTCAAAGGTGTTTTTAGCCAGTTCCATTGATCCGTAAGAGGCGTATTCGGCGCAGCGGACATCGTAACCAGAAAATGCGACCAGATAGCTGGAAGCCGGCAGGCCTTCTCTCAGAGTTGCCAGAACGGTGCTGTAAACAGAGTGTGTGTGTACGACAGCGGCGATGTCGTCGCGGTCGGTATAGAAAATGCGGTGAAGTTCATGTTCGCTGGAGGGTTTACGATCCCCATCCACAATCTCACCTTTCAGATTCATGACAACAATATCCTCTGGCTCGGTTTCAAAATAGTCGATACCACTTGGGCTGATGGCAAACAAGCCCTCTTCCCGGTTTAAAATGCTGATGTTTCCGCCGGTTCCCTTGGTTAAACCGTGGGTGATCAGCATCTGGCAGTATTTTACAACGTCTTCTCTTTCTTTTTGCAGTAACATCTTTAATCTCCTCTTTATTCTATATATTTTTTATTCAGGTTTATCTACTTGGCTTTAACGGTATTCGTACAGCATTCTGCGGCCTTCTGCGAAGCGTTTTACGTCAGCGACGATCTGTTTGGTATGGTTCACGAGGACATCGTCAGTGGCTCCGGCAATATGCGGTGTGATGACGACATTGTCAAGTTCAGTGATATATGGATGGTTGCTGGCAATGGGCTCTTTAGCGTAGACGTCAAAGGCAGCGCCAGCGATCCGTTTTTCGCGGAGTGCGTCGATCAGGGCTTCCTCGTCAAGGATCGCACCTCTCGAGCTGTTGATAAAATAGGCGGTTGGTTTCATAAGAGCAATCATTTCACGGCTGATAATGCCCGTAGTTTCCGGGGTGATCTTCATATGACAGGTGATGAAATCCGCGTTTTTCATCAGGTCTTCCAGTTTTTCTGCTTTTTTAACGCCAACTTCCTCTAAGTCGATGGGACATAGGAACGGGTCATAAATCAACAGTTCCATGCCAAAGGCACGGGCAATTTTGCCCACGCGGCGGCCAATGCTGCCATAACCTACGATCCCCAGCGTCTTACCATGAAGCTGAGTCCCCTTAAACACCATATAAGGTGATCCGGGTTCCATATCCCAGACCATATCGACCTTCAGACCTTCCTTGGTTACCTTCTGTGCGTTAGGATCAGCAGTAAATTTTCCTTCCTTTAAAGCCTTGTAGGCCATCGGGATCTTTCTGGCGATGGAGAGCATGAGTCCTACGGTCATCTCAGCAGTAGTGTCGGAATTACGTCCCGGTGTATAGATAACAGGAATACCACGTTCTTTTGCTGCGGCCATATCAACGTTAACCGGAGTGGCGCGGGTACAGGCGATGAGCTTGAGGTTTGGGGCATTTTCAATGACTGCCCGGGTAATATCGTCGTAGCTTGTAATGATGATGTCCGCGTCTGCGGATTTTTCCATGAGCTCCTCCTCCTGCATTTTGGGCAGGCCAATGGCCCAGCCATCTTTTACCACTTCACCCATTTCGTATAATGGCTTTAACTGTTCTTCATCATATTCTGCAGTAAAAAAAATTTTCATTGTGTTATCCTTCTTTCTGTCTCTAGTTTTCTCGGGTACGTTTACTGATAGTTTTCATCACATCTGCACGGGCTGTCCATAGGCTCTCGCAGGCGATACGGATGCCTTTATACAGTGTGTAGATGTCTTCGTAAATCGCGTTCTGATCTGGTCTCGGACGGTAAATGCGTTCAGATTTGCAGGTTCTGCGGGCCGCGTCGGTATAGCTCTCATATTCGCCCACCGCGAGACCCACCATCATGGCAACTCCTTTGGCACCGAATTCATTTCCGGCAGACACAACAACCTCCATACCGGTAACGTCTGAGATCATCTGCGCCCAGATCGAGCTCTTGGCTCCGCCGCCGGCAATAAAAATTTTGCTGTTTCTATCCGCGCCCTGCAGGCAGTCTTTAATGGAAAGGGTAATGCCTTCGTAAACCGCATGAACTAAGTCTGCACGCTTGGTGTTCGCACTGATACCAAAGAAATTCGCCTTGGCATGCGGATGGTAAAATGGAGCGCGTTCCCCCGCTGCACTGATGTAAGGATGGTAAATCACGCCGCCACTGCCGGCCGGAACATCCTTGATCATGATATCGACCTTAGAAAAATCCTTAGTCAGGGCAATTTCGTTGAGTACCCAGTCGATGTTCGGTGTTCCGTTCATGGTTGGCATCAGATTGACAAACAGATCCCCCACCGCATGCTTTTCAAGACGTGTTCCCTCCTTGCCAAATTCGCAGTCTTCCTTTTTCATGAAGATTTCATTGGCGCAGGTAGTGCCTAAAATAACGCAGATATCCTTGTCTTCTACGGCTCCGATACCCACCGCAGCGGCTACAACGTCAATGGCGCCTGCCACGACAGGTGTTCCCGGGTTAAGGCCGAGATCCTTTGCAACTCGGTCAAGTACATTCCCTACAATTTTGTTGGAGATAACCACCGGAGCGATAAGGTCCACATATTCGCCTAAATCCAGTGCTTTTAACAGATCCACTGCTACTTCGCCCTTTTCTGCGTCCATTAAAGAAGTTCCTGTGTCACTCATATCGCCATTGATGGTACCGGTCAGTTTATAGCGCACCCAGTCCTTACAGAAGAACATGGTTTTCGCTTTGTCCAGTACTTCCTTGCGGTTGTTTTTCATCCACTTCAGCAGCATCAACTGTGTTCCTGTGAGCGGCGGCGTCCCGGTTGTTTTGAAAATCATTTCACCGAGCTTTGGATCATCCTCTGTCACCTTGGCGACTTCATCGGCGGCGCGACCGTCACACCACAGAATCGCATCCTGTACAGGCTCGCCGTTTTCATCCATAAGCCAGATGCCCTCGCCCTGGCCAGTGACGCCAATGCCCAGAATATCGTCTGCCTTTGCCGGTCCGTTTTCCATGATCATCTTGATACAAAGGGCAACCTTTTCCCACAAAATGTTCATGTTCTGCTCCACATCTGTATCGCCGATATAAATGGGCTCATTTTCTAAAACTTCGACTAAAATTTCATTGCCATCCACATCAAACAAAACTGCCTTTACATTTGATGTCCCCGCATCAATGCCGATAATATACTTCATGTTTTCCCTCCGAGAATCATAGTTTTTTCAGACAACGGCGTCCCCCTTGCTGTCACAATGCAGCCGCTGCCCTATCTATTTAAACCACAAGGTGGTTCAAACCAGTCCTATAAACCAAGAGTTCTCACAATGCGTTCTGCTGTCATATCAGTGGTGATAAGCGTATCGATGACCCCGGAGGCCAGACAGCCGATAATGGCTTCCGTTTTATCCTCCCCGCCGGCAATAGCCACAACATTCGGAATGTTTTTCAGAATCTCCATGTTCGCGCTGATAACGCGGTCACGGATAAAACAATCCTGCCAGCGGCCATCAATGGTTACGGGGTTCACACAGACATCCCCGATAAAGCCGTCCTGCCTCAGCCGGTCAATATCCTCGACCTTCAGCAGACCACGCTTACACATGGTAGATTCACGGCTCACCTGCCCGATCCCAAAAAGCGCCACATCACAGCGCCTCATGAGCTCATAGGACTTTTGAATGGTCCGCTCTTCCATCAGCATTCTCTTTGTCTCCGCGTGATCGACAACAACTGGCGCGTAGAGTATATAACACACACTGTCCAGCTTATCTGCCAGCGACCGGGCGATTTCATCCGACTTTAACATATCCATGTCAATGTTCTGCGCTCCGACCATCTGCACCACCGTACACTCACTCCGCCTTTTAAAAGAAAGATTCGAAATGGTAGCTGCAAGTGTTTCCCCCCAGGATACCCCGATGCTCATACCAGGCTGAAGGTAATCCTCCAGATACTGGGAGGCCGTGTTTGCAAGCGACGGCATGTAGTTGCTCTCACCATCATACGATTCCGCAATGATTACTCTTTTTAAACCAAAATGCTCCTCGATCGCCCCTTCATATGCCACATTTCCCTGGGCGTAGCCGTTAACCTTTATGGTAACAATACCCATATCCCTCAGAGAGCTGATGATCCGGTTCACACGCTGTCTTGTAAAAGACAGCCGCTTCGCGATCTCATCCTGCGTCATACCCAAGGTATAGTACCAGTGTGCGATCTTGATATACAGATTTTTATCTTCCATGGCAACCTCCAAATAAGTGTCCATATTTTTTTCATTATTACATATGTCTACCTATTTTTCAATTGCGTTACATTTGTATTTTTATTTTACAAATGTATTTCTTGACTATAATTTACACCGTTTTCTTACATTTGTCAAGTAATATTACATTTTCTCATTAAATTATTTAAGATAATAGTTCCGATTTTATCTTTTTAGCCCCAAATAGCGCAAAATAAAAAGTCCAATGCACAAAAACGCACATCAGACTTTTTATTCATAAAAATTGCTTTTCTTTATTGAATTTACTTTTATTTCTCAAAAATCTCTGCCCGACGCTCCCACAACGGCCCGAAAGCAGCTCTGAGCTCACGGTAGAAGGTATAGCACTTTTCGTACATCGCGTTTTGGCGTGGCTTGTAAATCTTTTTAAGACGGCAGCATTTAGCGGCGGCGTTTCCTATGCTGTCAAAGAGGCCAACGGCCACTCCGGCGGTCATAGCAGCCCCCAGGGCGCCAAACTCCGCGCCCCTGGACACCACTACGGACTGCCCAGTCACGTCGGCGATCATCTGTGACAAGGTCTCGCTTCCTGCGCCGCCGCCGGAAAGCAGCAGGCGTCCCCGGTAACCGCCGCCTTCCAGGCAGTCACGGACTGAGAAGGCCAGCCCCTCATACACCGCGCGCATAAGGTCGCCCTTGGTCGTTCCTGAGTTCACCCCAAAAAAACTGGCGCTGGCATCCCGGTGCTGGAAAGGAGCCCGCTCACCGGCCGCCGACAGATAAGGGTGGTAAACAACCCCGCCGCTGCCCGGACGGGTATCCTCGATAAGTCCCTCCACCACCCGATAATTGCGACTCCTGGCAATCTCACGCATCATCCACTCCACGTTTTCCATACCGTTGATGGTGGAGGACAAATCAATGGCCAGATCCGCCTGCACATGGTGCAGGTAGTGCCTGCGGCAGCGTGTCACATCACAATCGCGGAGACGCAGTACCTGCTCCACGGCGCAGGTGGTGCCCAGCACCACCGCGGCGTCACCCACGCCCACCGCGCCAGTTCCCACCGCTGAAGCCACCACGTCCATGGCCCCGGTAACCACCGGGATTCCAGCCCGCAGGCCCATTTTTTCCGCAGCTGCCGCTGTCAATTGGCCGGCAATGGTGTCGGAGGGCAGTACCTCGGGAATGCCGCTTTCCGCCTCAGAAAGACTGAGCACGGTCAGGGCCTGTACCGCTGGCGCGCCATCGATGAGCCGCAGATAGGCGGCGCCTCCGTCGGTGGGGTCTGTGGCGATTTTATCCGTCATACAGTAGCGCAGCCAGTCCTTTGCGAAGAACACTGTCTGAATCTGGCGGTACACATCCGGACGGTTATCCTTGGTCCACCGCAGCAAAAGAAGGGCGCTCCCGGCCCCGGCCGGCGTGCCCAGGTTCCGGTGTACCAGCTTGCCAATCCCAGGAGTCTTCTCATTGACGGCCCAGTTTTCCTCGTGGGCGCGTCCGTCATTCCACAAAATGGCGCGGCTCACCGGCCGGTTGTTTTTATCCAGAGCCCACAAGCCCTCGCCCTGTCCTGTCACGCCGACAGCCAGGATCTCCTCAGGCGTCGCAGGCCCCTTCTCCATCAGCAGGCGCACGCAGGCCGCTGTCTTTTCCCAGAAAAAATCCATGTCCAGTTCTTTGCGCACACCGTCTTCCAGAATATCGCTGGGGGCCGCCACTGTTTCGATCTCGTGGCCTGTAGTGTCGAAAAGGACTGCCTTTATTTTGGTGGTTCCGCCGTCAATCCCGATGATATAGTTCATTTTTTCATCTCCCGTACATTTCTTGGCTCAGTGCTCATGATTCTGTGTTATAATAAATCATATTATACCAAAAAAACAATAAAAAATCGATAAAGGAGCATTGATATGAAATTATATTCCTGGAACGTCAACGGCATCCGCGCGGTGGCACAAAAGGGCTTTACCGAATGGGTTGAAGCCGCCCAGCCCGATATCTTATGCCTTCAGGAGGTCAAAGCCGCAGAGGATCAGATCAGCGAGGACATCCGTTGTATTCCCGGTTACCACAGCTTTTTCCACGCTGCCGAGCGCAAGGGCTACAGCGGTACTGCTGTCTACTATAAAGAAGAACCCATCTCGATCACCACCGGTCTGTCTGAGGACCGCTTCAACCACGAGGGCCGCACCATTATCATGGAATACCCGGAATTCACCCTCTTTAATATTTACTTCCCCAACGGTCAGAAGGACGATGAACGCCTCCAGTTCAAAATGGATTTTTATGACTGCTTTTTAAAGGATGTCAACGCCCTGGTGGCCCAGGGTAAAAAGGTCATTATCTGCGGTGACGTCAATACCGCGCACACCGAGATGGACCTGAAAAATCCCAAATCCAACGCTAAACGCTCTGGCTTCCTGCCCATGGAGCGTGAGTGGCTCGACCATTTCTTTGAAAACGGCTATGTGGATACTTACCGCCATCTGCATCCGGATACCGTCGAGTACTCCTGGTGGTCCTACCGTTTTAACGCCCGGGCCAACAACGCCGGTTGGCGCATTGACTACTTCTTCGTGTCTGACAACGCCATCGACATGGTCAAAGACGCGGCCATTCACACAGAGGTCACCGGTTCTGATCACTGTCCGGTTTCCATTGAGATTAAGATTTAAAAGAAAGACCTGGCACACGTACTGTGCCGGGTCTTTACATATTTTTTAAAAATAATTTATTTTGAGTTTCCCTTCTCTCTTTCCAGCATGTAAGCTTTCCAGGAAGAGGGGTGTATCCATATACCGAAAAATCAGCTTTTTTATTTTGCTCTTAACCACCTTCTCCTGGTTTCGTCAACGTCAAAAAGCCACTGCAAAATCCGCAGTGGCTTTTTGTACGTGGTGATGTTAAATAAATAAAGTCATTCCGACATTTTCATTGCTGGCGATGTAGGTGCCGACGCCCGCGTATTCGATACCGTCAATGAGTTCTTCCTTCTTAATCCCCATGAGCTCCATGCTCATGGTACAGGCAATAAAGCGTACCCCGGCATCCTGAGCCTTGTGGATCATGGTTTCGATGTCGTCCACATTTTTCTTTTTCATAATGCTCTTGATCATGGCAGGCCCAATGCCAAATAGATTCATCTTTGATAGGGGCAGCCGTCTGGCACCCTTTGGCATCATCAGGCCGAACATTTTTTCAATCCGGTTTTTCTTCACCTTCGGCGCTTTCGGTTTACGCAGTACGTTCAGGCCCCAGAAGGTAAAAAACAGGGTGACATCCTTGCCCTGGGCCGCTGCGCCCTGGGCGATGATCATGGCTGCGATGGCCTTGTCCAGTTCACCGTCAAACACGACCATGGTGGCGTTTTTCTGAACTGCCGGATCTGCCGCAGCCAGCCCGCAGGCAGAGGCGCCGCCGCCCTTTCGGATGGTGGCAATGTATTTATTTCCTCTGGTTTCCTGTGAAATCAGGGTATGGCCGTTGGTTTTACACCAGCACTCCACATCCTGCACAAAACCAAAATCGGTGGCGATGGTCTGTACCAGCTCGCCCTCCTTTACCTCACTCACAGCCTTGTAGGTTGCCATCAGCGGGCCAGGACACTGGAGCCCGGTCACGTCCACTGTCTTAACAGGGTTTACGTCTGCTTTCGCCCCCTCGGGGGCTTCTGGCTCCCCCAGCTTTGAACCCTCCACGTCAAAGTTCGGTTCTGCCAGCTTGTAATGGCCGGCTTTATAGGTATTATAGCCGCCAGCCAGGTTGTAAAGGTTGGTGAAGCCGTGATCCTCCAGGATCCGGATAGCCAGGTACCCTCTCAGACCCACCTGACAGGTAATATACAGGGGTTCGTCCTTGCCCACTGGAATTTCGTCGATATGGTCTCTCAGGGTGTCCAGCTCCAGATTGTGGGAACCTTCCACATGGCCTGCGCCAAATTCGACCGGTGTGCGGACATCCAGCAGGTAACCGCCGCCTGCGATAATGTCGTCAATTTCATCCCACTCGACGGTTTTATAGACGCCTTCATCAATATTCTGGGCAATGTAGCCTAAAATATTGACCGGGTCCTTGGCAGCTGAAAACGGCGGCGCGTAGGACAGTTCCATGTCCTGTAAATCATAGATGGTGCCGCCCATTTTCATCACAGAGGCAATGACGTCAATGCGCTTTTCAGTCCCCTCCTGTCCTACTGCCTGGGCACCCAGAACCATCAGGGTCTTAGGGTCATAGATGAGCTTCAGCGCAATATTCGTGGAGTCTGGATAGTACCCCGCGTGGTTGCCGCGGTGGGCGTGAATCTGCTGGAAGGGCAGTCCCTTTGCCCGCAGCTGGCCCACGTTGTTGCCAGTGGTGGCAAAAACCTTGTTAAAGACTTTGGCCACAGATGTTCCCTGAATGCCGTGGTTTTTAAAGGGAATACCGTTGATGTGGTCCGCCACGGTACGTCCCTGACGGTTTGCCGGCCACGCAAGCGGTACAGCAGTCTGGGAGCCGTCCACAAAATCGCGGACCTCAATGGCGTCTCCGATGGCGTAAATATTTTTAATGACCTCGCCGTTCGCGCCGTCCATGACTTCATAGGTTTCGGTGGTGACAATGTGCCCTCTTGGCCCCAGCTTTAATCCTGCGTCCTTTGCCAGCTTGTTTTCCGGCGCCACACCAATGGCCAGGATGACCATGTCAGCGTCCAGCTTCATGCCGCTTTCCAGCACGACTTTTTTGCCAGCGTTCTCAAAATGATCGACGCCGTCACCCAGGATCACATTGACACCGTGGGCGTTCAGCTCCTGATGAATGATCTGTGCCATTTCGTAGTCAAGGGGTTTTAATACCTGGTTCAGCTTTTCGACCAGTGTCACGTTGATGCCCAGTTCCCGCAGGTTTTCGACCATTTCGATGCCGATAAAACCGCCGCCGACCACCACAGCGCGTTTGGGGCTGCGCTCGGTCACCTCAGCCTTGATCTTATCCGTATCAGCCACATTGCGCAGTGTAAAGATGCTGTCCGCCTCGGCCAGACCCGGAATCGGCGGAGCGATGGGTTTGGCACCCGGTGACAGGATCAGGTGATCAAAGGTTTCGGTGTAGGTCTCACCGGTTTTGGTGTTTTTAACCTCCACAGTGCTGCCCGCACGGTCAATGGAAACCACTTCACTGAAATTGCGGATATCCAAGTTAAAACGCTTGGACATTCCGGTCACGGTCTGCACCAGCAGCTTGCTGCGGTCCTTGATTACATCCCCAATATAGTAGGGCAGACCACAGTTTGCAAAAGAAATATACTCGTCGCGTTCAAAGAGAATGATTTCGTCCTCTTCACTCAAACGTCTCAAACGTGCCGCAGCGGTTGCGCCGCCGGCTACACCACCGACAATCAGAATTTTTTTCATTGTTGTTCCTCCTTGAATAGAACTTCTACAATTTCTTTAACCTGTTCATTACAGAGCTCGTAGTAAATTTCATTTCCCTCACGGGTTCCCCGCACGATCCCGGCTGCCTTGAGCTTGGACAAATGCTGAGAGATCCCGGACTGGGACACATCCAGACAGGACTCCATGTAGGAGACGTTGTTCCGCCCTCTCTCCATGAGCCCCCGCACCATACACAGCCGCACCGGGTGGGCCAGCGCCTTTAAAATTCCGGCGGCCTGCTCATTTTCCTGCTGCCTTTTCCTATCCATTGATCGACTTCCTTTATCCTTATATTCAAATTTTATAATATTATTATATTATGTTTTTCTAATATTGTCAATGAAATTTTTTTCAAATAAATAAAGCTTAAAAGACGCGGCCTTTTACCCAGAAATGAGAAGGCTCCGCCGCGGACGTTTAGGTTTTGTTGGTAAATCGAACATACTTTTAACTTAATAAAGATAGCTTTTTTTAATATTATTCTTTATAATAAAATAAAGAACACTAAAAAGGGGATTCTTATGAAATTTTCTAAAATCGAAAAGTCCTGGATTCTGTACGACGTTGGAAACTCAGCTTTTGTTATGTTGGTCTCGACCATCATTCCCATTTACTTTAAAAATATTGCCTCGAGTGCCGGAGTGTCGATGGCGGACTCCACCGCCTACTTTGGGTACGCCACCTCCATTTCTACCCTGATTGTTGCAATACTGGGGCCCATTCTCGGCACCATCGGGGACACCAGTGGCTACCGGAAGCGCCTGTTCCTTCTCTCACTGGGCGTGGGGGCTGTGGGCTGTGTGGCCCTAGGGATTCCCATGGGCTGGTTACTCTTTCTCGTCATGTTTGTGGTCGCTAAAATCGGCTATAATGGCAGTCTTATTTTCTGTGACTCCATGCTCACGGATGTCACCACCGATGACCGCATGGACGAGGTCTCCAGCGTAGGCTACGCCTTTGGCTACATCGGCAGCTGTATTCCCTTCGCGGCCTGTATGCTCCTGGTGCTCTTTTCCGGAAGCATCGGCATCAGCACCCAGCTGGCAACGTCCATTTCTTTTGTCATCACCGCAGTGTGGTGGGTGCTCATGACTGTGCCACTGCTCAGAGGCTACCGGCAGAAATTTTCTGTGGGGCATGTATCTAACCCGGTTAAGGAAGGCTTTGTACGCCTGGGCCACACCATTAAAAATATCCGTCAGGATAAAAACATTGTGCTGTTCCTGGTAGCGTTTTTCTTCTATATCGACGGTGTTTACACCATCATCGAGATGGCGACCTCTTACGGCAAGGACGTGGGCGTAGGCGATAATGACCTGTTGATGGCGCTGTTACTCACCCAGATCGTCGCTTTCCCTTTCGCACTCCTGTTTGGCTGGCTGTCCAAAAGAGTGAAAACCGAAAAGCTGATTTACGTTGGAATCATCGGCTATTTTTTCATCGCCCTCTTTGCCATTCAACTGGATAGGGCGTGGGAATTCTGGTTTCTGGCGGTCTGTGTCGCCATCTTCCAGGGCGGCATTCAGGCTCTGTCCCGGTCTTACTTTGCCAAGATCATCCCCAAGGAGAAATCCGCCGAGTACTTTGGCTTTTACGACATTTTCGGCAAAGGCGCGGCCTTTACCGGCACACTGCTGGTCAGCGTGGTCACCCAGCTCACCGGCCACTCCCGCTATGGCATTATCTCCATCTCCTTTTTGTTTGTCATCGGCTTTGTGCTGTTTGTGATGGCAGTGAGAAGGATCAATCATGAAAAAAGCAGTGGGACACATGCGGGGCTTTAAGCTGCGTCCAAATTTTATTTTCCTTTGTCTCCCATACTCAAAAGGCTCAAAACCACCAATAAATGGCGTTTTGAGCCTTTTGAGCATGCCTTTCTAAGGGCTTTTTCTATTTTTTCCGAATACGCAGCCCCTTGGGGAAGTGGTTTTTAATCATACCCTGGCTGGCTTTTCCAAAACCCAAGGGCCATTTTTCTAAGCAGACCAGCACCCAGCCTTTAAGGTCTGCCCCGGTGATGGGTTCGCCTTTGAGATAGGTGTACGCCTCCTCCTCATCCTTCACGGTATAGACGGTTTTAAAGTCCTCAGGCTTCAGCACCATGGCGAGTGTATGAGACGGTTCAAAGCGGTTTTTCTTGAGTGTGCCCAAGTGTATGCCGGGGCGCAGTACCTTCAGTCCCTCAATGTCCTTCAGGGTGATGCCTTCGGGCAGGCTGTAGAGCTGATCCCCCTGCAGATGCAGGTTGTTGAACCTCCGGTTCAGGTATTCTTCGGCAAAGACCTCATAATCGCCAAGCTCTCTGCGCCCGGCAGGCTTCAGCCGGGACTTTCCCTTGAGCCTGAGGGCCTCTTTCTCAGGAGGACATTCCGCTGTTTTTCGGAGTTTGGCGATAAAATGACCCTCACCCCGGACATGGAAGGGCATGACATGAAGGGTTTTTGTGAGTGCTGGTGTCCCCTTTTCAGACCATTCGGGCCGGCCGCGGTCATTAAGCCCCCCGAGATCAATGTCCATCAGCTCATAGCGGTCATTTCCCAGGAAATCTTCAATGACCTGTTCGTTTTCTTCGGGCGAGAAGGTACAGGTCGAATAAACCATGACGCCCCCGGGCTTCAGCAGCTTGTCCACGCTCTCCAGAATCTTGATCTGACGTTTCGCACAGTGCAGCACCCGTTCCGGGTTCCACTCCTCAGCAGCGCCGTTGTCCTTTCGGAACATGCCCTCTCCCGAGCAGGGAGCGTCCACCAGGATTTTATCAAAGCGCTCGCGAAACCGTGCGGCCAGACGTTCCGGGAACTCGTTAAACAGCAGCGCATTGGGTACTCCCATACGCTCCACGTTGCTGGCAAGAATCTCAGCCCGGTTGTTGACCAGTTCATTGGCAACCAGCAGCCCTTGACCCCCAAGCATACAGGCCAGCTGGGTCGATTTTCCGCCTGGCGCGGCACAGAGGTCCAACACCCAGTCCCCCGGCTCTGGCGCGAGGGCCTCGGCGGAGGTCATGGCTGTGGGCTCCTGTACATAATACAGTCCCGCGTAGTAGGCAGGATTTTTCCCTGGACGGATATCACTGTCAATATAGTATCCCGTGGGGCACCAGTCCACTGGCTCCAGCTCAAAGGGCGTCTTCCGGGCCATCTCCTCCGGGGTACACTTCAGAGTATTGGTCCGGATGCCCTTGTTCACGCTCCCATCGTAAGAAGCCATGAGCTTTTCATAATCCTCATCGTTTAAAAGTCCCCGCATTTTTTCTTTAAAGGCCTCTGGTATCTGCATGATTCATCTCCATTGTAATAAATTGAAAATGGAAAATTCAGGAACAAATCCGCAGAGCGGATTTGTTCCTTCATTCTCCATTCTTCATTTTCCATTCGTAACTTCTGTTATGTCGGTATATCCGACGCTTTCGTTTTCCGAAAATACAAGGCAAAGCCGCCATTATCTCACTTTCTTGGCTTCGCAAAGATCATCCGTCCCGCGGCGGTCTGCAGGATACTGGTGACGATCACGGTAATGTTATCGCCGATGTACTTCCTGCCGTTTTCCACAACAATCATGGTGCCGTCGTCCAGGTAGGCAACGGCCTGACCGGATTCCTTTCCGGCTTTGACCAGCAGCACCTTCATCTCTTCACCGGGCAGCACCACGGGCTTCACGGCGTTGGCCAGCTCGTTGATGTTTAAAACCTCAGCACCCTGGACCGTTGCCACCTTGTTCAGGTTGTAGTCATTGGTCAGAATCTTACACTTGGTTTCCTTGGCCATCCGCACCAGTTTGGCGTCAACCTCCTGAATATCGTCATAGTCCTCCTCAGATATCTGTACTGGGACGTCCAGATCATTCTGCATCTTATTGATGATATCCAGGCCCCGCCGTCCGCGGTTGCGCTTGAGATCATCCGAGGAATCCGCGATGAGCTGAAGCTCATTCAGGACAAAGACCGGGACGATAAGCGGCCCCTCCATAAACCCGACCTTGCAGATATCGTAAATACGGCCGTCGATAACCACGCTGGTATCCAGCACCTTGGCCGCGGCATTGTTCTTTTTCTTTGAGATCTTCCGGGTGGAGGCGCTGCCGTCGCGTTCCTTTTTGCCTGCCTGAATGGCAGCCACAATGTCATCTCTTTTCTTAACCGGCAGCGTAAAGCCCAGGTACCCCAGGACGATATAGATCACTGCGGTCAGAAGGCTGCTGACCCATGGAAACGGGATCTGATAAAAGGCAAAGCTGATCAGCATCGCGATGATCAGGCCGATTACCAGGCCGCCAACCCCCAGAGCAATGTCGACGAGCCGGACATCTTCCATACTGGCTTCCACCATTTTGGTAAGATTTTTGACCCCCTTTAATATCAGAGGGAAGAAAATAAAAAAGATAAGTCCACATAAAACCATAATAACAATATAAGTTCCCAGCTCGATTTCTGGTGTAAATTGGATGTGCAGGGTCGCCTGAATCCACTCATTAATGATCACCATCTGTGCCAGAGCGCTCCCCAGCAGAATGCCCAAAATCGAAAAACATACTCTTAAAAATTTTTGCAGCATTTCATGTTCACCTCCTTTCCATTCATAATATTTTTATTATATCACGATTAGCCTTAAAAATCTGTTAAACCAAAAGCATCATATAAAGAAAGAGCTGTCATAAATGACAACTCTTTTTTAATCATCGCCTTACACGCCCAAATCGCGTTAAATTTTTTCTTCAATCACCTGAAGCGATTCCTCTTTGCTTCTTCCCTGTACCAGCACCATCTCACTGATGAGAAAGTTTCTGGCGGAGGTAAGCATCTTTTTCTCTCCGGTTGAAAGTCCCTTTTTCCGGTCCAGCAGCGTCAGGTTTTTCACGACCTTGGCAACGTCAAAAATATCGCCGCTTTTCAGGATATCCATATTATCCTGGTACCGCTTGCTCCAGTTGCCGTTCATCTGGTCACTCGGCTCCTCAAGGCTGTCGAGCATTTTTTCAATGACATCGGATGTTACTATATCACGTACACCAACCTCGTCCGCTTTGTCTACAGGAATCAGGATTTCCATTCCCTCAGATACAATTTCCATTAAATAGTACATCTGGGTGGTGTCAAAAATTTCTTTTTCCTCGATGTCTTTGACCACACCTGCACCATGCATTGGATATACAATTTTATCGCCGATTTCGTACATTATATACACCTCAATCATAATTGCTGGTTTCATTATACCATAAAAAAAACACAAATGTAATATTTTATAAGAAATTTAATGCTTTGTCAATGAATTTTTTCACTTTTCAGCCCTTTTGCGCGATATAAAAGGATACCTGAAACGAAAAGCGTGGTCAGCTCCGCGGCCGGAATGGTCAGCCACACACCATCCATGCCCAGAGCAGGCGGCAGAACAAGCAGAAAGATGACCACAGCGGCCAGTCCCCGCAGAATAGACACTGCAAAGGACGGCCCCGGGCGGTTGATGGAGGCAAAGAGTGAGGTGGTCACAATATTGGCGCCCATAAACAGAAACGCCAGGAAATATAAGTGGATACCTGACGAGGCAATCCGGTCCATCTCCACATTTCCTTCCCTGTTAAATATGCCCACGATACCGTCCGCCTCCAGAAGCCCCAGCGCCAGAAACAACAGCCCCAGAACTGCGCCCAGCAGAAGCGCCGCCGCGTAGGTCCGCCACACACGTCCTGTCCTCCCTGCGCCGTAGTTAACGCTGAGAATGGGCTGTATGCCCTGGGCGATCCCGGTAAAGACCGCCACAGCGATCAGGGCAATGTTGGAGATTACCCCGTAGGCGGCCACCCCGATGGTGCCGGACAACCGCAGGATGGTAAAGTTAAACAGCAAGATAATCACCCCAGATGAAAACTCCGTGACAAAGGAGGGCAGCCCTGTTGTCAGGATCTCCCGCACAATCCTTCTCTGCGGTGTGCAGGCTGCTGGTCGGAAGTGGTTCCTCCGCCGTATAAAATGCAGAGACAGCACCAGTATGCTGAATACAGGCGCCAGCCCTGTAGCCAGCGCCGCCCCAAACATTCCCAGTCCCATTGGAAAAATGAAGCTGTAATCCAGCACGATATTACTGAAGCTTCCTGCCAGCATGGCGGCCATGGACAGCTGGGGGCTTCCATCATTACGGATAAAGCAGACCAGAATGTTATTGACGATAAAGGCGCAGGAAAAGAGCAGAATCGTCCTCAGGTATTGGACTGAGAGCGAAAGGGTCTCTCCCTCTGCCCCCAGCAGTCCGGCCAGGGCTGGCGTAAAGAAAATGCCAATCAATGTCAGCAGGCAGCCCAGGGCTGCCCCCATCGCCAGGGTCATGGTAAAGACGCCATCCGCCGCCGTATCCCGCCCCTCACCTCTCAGAACCGCATACCGGGTCGCCCCGCCCATTCCAAGCATGAGGCCCGCACCGTTAATAAAGCTGTAGGCCGGCAGCACCAGATTCAGGGCCGCCAGACCGCTGTTGCCCACACCTCCTGCCACAAACACCGTATCTGCCAGAATATAGCAAGACAGCCCAATCATACTGAGGACATTGAGCGACACATAGTGTACAAATATTTTTGACAGGCTGCCCGTAATCATTTCTGTTTTTTCCATGTTTTCCTCCTGAAAAATAAAAGCGCTGATTCCTCACACCCCATGGCCTACGGCGTGAGAAACCAGCGCTTTACATCGTGCCCCTGTCCGGCGACAGGGGCACCAAGCGTTTAATCTTTAATTCAGTATAATTTACCACATTCCCGCGAATGTGGCAAGTCTTTCTTAAAGCTATGTTAAATGAGCATGGAGAGCCCGATACGTTTGCGTTCCACATCCACAGACAGCACCTTGACGGTGACCACGTCGCCGACGGATAGAACATCGGTGGGATGGGAGATATAGCGGTCACTGATCTGTGAGATGTGGACCAATCCGTCCTGGTGCACCCCAATATCCACGAAAGCGCCGAAATCGATGACGTTGCGCACTGTGCCTACCAGCTCCATGTCTGGCTTCAAGTCCTCAATGCTCAGAACATCGGACTTAAGGTGCGGCTTTGGTGCAGAGTCACGGGGGTCACGTCCCGGCTTTTTCAGCTCCTTGATAATATCCCGCAGGGTTGGCTCGCCGATTTCCAGCATGGCCGCTGTGGCTTTTACGTCCAGAGCGTTGAGCCGGGTGACCGTTTCAGCCAGCTTATCGGCCTCCAGGTCCGCAGTAGTCAGACCCATGCTTTTCAGCAGGTTCTGGACTGCCTTGTAGGATTCGGGATGGACGCCGGTGTTGTCCAGGATATTGTCCCCGTCATCGATCCGCAGAAAGCCCGCGCATTGTTCAAAGGCCTTTGCTCCCAAGCCCTTAACCTTTTTAATCTCCTTACGGCTTCCAAATTTACCATTCTGTTCACGGTAGTCAATGATGTTTTTGGCAATGGTTTTGTTGACGCCTGCCACATGCTTTAAGAGGGACACAGACGCGCGGTTGATGTTGACGCCGACGTTGTTGACCGCGTCCTCCACGGTATCGTCCAGAACCTTTTCAAGCTCCTTCTGATTGACATCATGCTGGTACTGGCCAACTCCGATGTGCTTGGGGTCGATTTTCACCAGATCGGACAGAGGGTCCTGCAGGCGGCCCGCAATGGAGATAGCCCCTCTCAGGGAAACGTTGATGTCCGGGTACTCCTCAGCGCCCAGCTCAGAGGCCGAGTACACTGAGGCTCCCGCCTCATTGACCACAATGTACTGCACCGGTCGGTCGGTTTTCTTGAGCATCTCGGCCACAAACTGCTCAGATTCCCGGGAGGCGGTGCCGTTGCCGATGGAGATGATGTCCACCTTGTATTTTTCAATCATACCCAGCAAAATCTTTTCGGATTTTGCCACCTCATTTTTCGGCTCCGTTGGGTAAACTGTGGCGGTATCCAAAAGCTTGCCCATGGGGTCCAGAACTGCGATCTTACACCCGGTACGGAAGGCCGGGTCAAAGCCCATGGTCGTCTTATCCTTAAAGGGCGGCTGAAGCAGCAGCTTTTTCAGGTTGAGTGCAAACATCTTAATGGCGGATTTCTCAGCCTTTTCTTTGAGCTCAGTACGGATCTCACGCTCAATCGACGGGAAAATCAGGCGCTTGTAGCTGTCCTCAATGGCGCTCACCAGATAGCTGCTGGCCTTGTCCCGAAGAATGGATTTCTTCAGGTAAGTTCGAATTTCTTCTGCCGGGTCTATGATCTTCACAGCCAGCACCTTGCGTTTTTCGCCCCGGTTGAGGGCCAGCACACGGTGGTTAGCGATCTTTTTAACCGGCTCGCCATAGTCGTAATAATTTTCAAACTCTGTCTTTTCCTCTGCAAAGGCCTTGGTGACTGTGGACTTAACCGCGCCCTTTTCGGTCACCATACGGCGGATTTTCTTGCGGTAATCCGCGTTGTCCGAGATGGTTTCAGCGATGATGTCCATGGCCCCCTGCAAGGCATCCTCGGCGGTTTCCACGCCCTTCTCAGGATTGATGTAGTTTTTGGCATCCTCAGCCAGATCCGCCTCAGTATCGAGCTGTAAGTATATCTTATTGGCAAGGGGCTCCAAGCCCTTTTCCTTTGCCACCGATGCCCGGGTTTTCTTTTTCTGTTTGTAGGGCAGGTACAGATCCTCGGCCTCCTGCAGTGTAGCAGCCTTATCAATGGCGGCCGCAAGCTCAGGTGTCAGCTTACCCTGTTCCTCGACACTGCCCGCAATCTCTTCCTTGCGCTTCTGCAGCTTTCTGAGATAGTTCAGTCGGGCGTCCAGATCACGCAGCAGAACATCGCTCAGATTGCCGGTAACCTCCTTGCGGTAACGGGCGATAAAGGGGATCGTGTTGCCCGCGTCTATGAGCTCCACGGTGTCCTGCACCTGTTTAGGCCGTATATTAAATTCCTGTGCCAGTTTATCAATTAAATATTCCACGTTGTTGACTCCTCTGTAAATTACAATTTCTCATCGGTTCATTTTACCATTATAAGCCGTCAGCCGCAAGGAAACCTTTTATTTAAGATGCTTTTAAGCCTGAAAACCCCCAATTGTCAAAGGCGGCGCGCCATGTTAAAATGGTAGAAGAAATTTGAAAAAGGAGGGGTACCATGGGAAATAAGTTTATTGTGGATTCAATGTGCGACATCAGTGAAGAAATCCTGCGCCGTTATGAGTTTGAATCCCTGCCGATTCCGGTCACCCTTGATGATAAAACCTATTACGACGGTATTGATATTACCCCGGAAATGGTCATCAATTTTGTTAAAAACAATCCATCCAGCTTTCCGAAAACTTCACAGGTTCAGGCCCTCGCTTACCAGGAAACCTTTGAAAAGCACTTAAAAAACGGCGACGACGTCATCTATCTGGCCCTGTCCTCCGGACTTTCCGGAACCTACCAGACGGCCTGCCTCATCGCCTCCGAGCTTCTGGAAAAATATCCGGGGCGCAAAATCAGCATTGTGGACTCCAAATGCGCCACCACGGGTATGATGATGATCCTTCACCAGGGACTCAAGCTCGACAAGCTGCATAAGCCCCACGAAGAAATCGTGGCAAGCATGCGCTTTCTGGCCGAACATATCCAGATATTCTTCATGGTGGGCGATATCCGGTGGCTGGCTCAGGGCGGCCGTATCAGCAAGAATGTGGCCCTCATCGGTGAGATGCTCAAAATCGTTCCGATTCTTTACTTTAAGGACGGACAGATTCTGGCTTTCGACAAGGTCCGCGGACAGAAAAAGGCTCTGAAAAAAATGATGGCCTCTGTCGACGAGCGTATGGCCGATAAGGACCAGATTGTGGGCATGATCAACAGCACCGCACCTGAGCTCCAGGAAAAAGTCAAAAAATACATGACCAAGGAATTCGGCACCAAAAATTTCCTGATCCCGGAAGCCGGAGCCGGCAGCGCTCTAACGGTTCACATCGGCGTTGACTGCCTGGGTATCATGTTCTTTGATGCCCTGCCAGACAATTACGTGCGCGTTTACCCGTAACTCTTTGAAAACACACGCCAGACAGCGCTGTTTTCCACTCTGTCTGGTAACACAAATCTATACCAGCGGAAGGAATGAAAGGATGTGATTTTGTGGCCGAACTGACCTCTATGCGAAACATTGGAAGAGAAATTGAAAAGAAGCTTAAGGCTGTTGGTATCTGCTCTGCCGAGGAACTGTCACAGCTCGGGAGCAAAGAAGCGTTTCTACGCTTGAAGACGCGTTTTTCAAACGTCTGCCTGGTACATTTGTACACGCTTCAGGGTGCCATTGACCATATTGAATACAACCAGCTGCCCGATGAAGTCAAGCGTGATTTAAAAAGCTTCAGTGACGAATTAAAATAAGGACATTTCCTTTTTGGCTGACCGCCTATATCCCATATCCCAAAAGAGGTGGGGTGCATTCTGCACCCCACCTCTTTTTTAAATACACCGCATCAGCTGCTCCCGGCTGATCTTTCTGTGGATAAATACGGCCAGCAGCAGATCCGCTGTCAGCAGCAAAATCAGGCTGCCCAAAGCCCAGAGCATCGGACTCCCGGGCAGGAGCCAGACCGCCAGGGCCGGAGCAGCAGCCAGAAAGCTCAGCACCGCCGCCACATAAAGCCCCTGCCGCGGCTTTTTCATCAGCATAGTCGACAGCCCAGTGACGTAGGTCATCAGAAGACTGAACAACAGCCCCGCCGCCAGAACCAGCCACTGATCCGGCGATAACAGGGCTGTTCCGCCGATAAATACAGAAACCACCAGCACCAACAGAACCGCCAGGACGCTGATGATCAGTGAAAACAGAAGGGCCAGCAGCCCCTTTCCCAGAAACAGGGCGCCTGTGCCAATGGGCGTGGACAGCAGGGACTCAAAGGTTTTGTAGGCCCGTTCGCCGCCAATGGTGTACGCCGTCAGATTCACTGTAATCCGGGCCGTTCCGAGGCTCAGTACTGCCAGAGCCACATAAAGGTTGACCCCGCCAAAGAAGTAGTCCCAGAGTACCATAAAAATGGCCGGTGCCAGCGTAAACATCAGCAGGCTGAGCTTAAAACGCCCCAGCGCTTTAAAATACCGCCATTCATGGCCAAGAACTATCAGGCTCTGGCTTCGGATATCCCGCTGATATCCACTCCCCGCCACAGGGTTTTTTCCGCCATCTGCTAAAAGGCCGCCCCTGTTCAGCCGTTTCAGCCGCCAGAGCACCCAGCCAGAGACCAGGGCCGTCAGCACCAGAAAAACAGCGCTCAGCAGCAGTACCGCTGCCTCATCCTGCCTCTGAGATACCAGTGTCAGCAGCACCACCAGACAAAAGCCAATGGGGATAAAAAACCGCTGACCACGGCTCCCGGCCTCCTGTACATCCGCGGAGACCGCCGAGGTGTACAGTCCGGTCAGGGTCAGACACACTGCGCCAAGGATAAAAAGTCCAGCCACAGCAAGCAGCATCTCCCCGCTGACGTCAGGCAGAGCACCCACTGCCGCCTTTAAAATAAGCACCGGCACCAAGCTCAGGCAAAAACAAACGCATGAAGCCTCCAGACAGAAAGCCCCCTTTCCAAACAGTAGCTGCTTCTTTTCCACACTTGTGGACAGAAGGCTCTCAAGGGTCCGCGTTTCCTTTTCAGCCGCAAAGGCCTCAGAAGCCCACTGCCCCAGCAGAAACAGCGGATACAGCACCATGGCGTTCAGCACAAAGGGTCCGGCGGGCCGCCACAGGGACAGCCCGCCAATGGCAAGAGCCCCGCAGGCGTAAAACGCCAGGGTGCCGCTGTCCTTAAGGGACAGACGCCACTGCTGGGTACAGACTGCTCTAATTCCGTCCATATTTTTCCGCCTGCCCTTCAATTTTCATATACAGTCTTTCCAGATCAAAGCCATCTTCACCGGTTTCCTGTCTCAGGGCGTCCAAGCTGTTGGTAAAAATGTTTCTGCCGTGGCGCAGAATCGCGATCTGGTCTGCCATCCGTTCGACCTCATTCAGGTTGTGGGTGGTCAGGATAATGGTGGCGCCACTTTCCTCAGCCAGCTCCCTGAGCATGGAGCGCAGATGCTCGATGCTCACCGGGTCCAGCCCGTTTGTGGGCTCATCTAAAAGCAGCAGCCGCGGACGGTGCAGCAGAGCGCGGATCAGCGCCACCTTTTTCTTCATCCCTGTAGAGAAGCCCTTGACTGCCAGATTTTTTTTATCCAGAATATCAAAGTGCGCGAGCAATGTGTCAATCCGCGCGTCATAATCCTGGCGTTTCATGCCATAAAGCCGCGCAAAATAGCTCAGGTTGTCATAGACGCTCAGTGGCTCGTACAGGCCCGTGTCCTCAGACAGTACACCGCAGAACCGGCGGACAGCATCCCCTTCCGCCTCCGGGTCCAGGCCGCCGACTGCGATCTCCCCGCTGTCCGGCGACAGGAGCCCCAGAATCAGACGAAGCGTGGTGGTTTTTCCCGCGCCGTTGTGTCCCAGAAGCGCACAGATCGATCCCTGCGAGACGCTGAGTGCCAGCTGGTTCAAAGCCCGCACACTCCCAAAGCTTTTGCTCACCTGTTTTATTTCAATAAATGCCATTCTCATCCCTCTCTTTCCGAAAATAGTATAGCACACTATACAATATTTGTATAGTGTGCTATACTATTCTGCGTTGATACTTGTCGTTTTCCTGTTTTTATATTATGATTAGAAAAAAAGCAGGAGCTTCGGAATGAAAACACGTATCCGCGAATTGAGAAAACAAAGGCATATTTCCCAGGCAGAGCTGGCAAAGGCCGTCCGGGTCACCCGGCTGACCATCACGTCCATCGAGAACGAAAAGTACACGGCCTCACTGGCCCTCGCGTACAAAATCTCAAAATATTTTGGCCTGACCATTGAGGAGGTCTTTGATTTTTCAGAAATTGAGGAGGAATAAAAAGCCATGGATCCCTTTAGAAAAACCATCGTCCGGCGTTTAAGGCTCAGCCTGCTCGTCGCTGTCATCGGCGCTCTGGCCGCCATTGCAGGCATTCTGTACAGTCTTCCGTCCGGGGGCCTGCCCGACACCTCTGTCCTCTCAAAAAGCATGGGCCTGTTCGCAGGCATTGAGGCTGTCAGTATTTTCCGAATCCTACGGTATGCCCGCGCCCTCAAGACCCCCGATCAGCTCGAAGCTCTCGAAATCGCCGAGAAAGGCGAACGCAACCAGTCCATTCAGCTGAGAACCTGCCGCAGCACCCTCTACCTGACCCTTGCCCTCCTGGGCTTCGGCGGCATTGTCTGCTCCTTTTTCAACCCGGCCCTGTTCCTCATCCTTGGGGCTATCCTGATTGCAGTCCTCGTGATTTTCCTGGCCTTCTGGCTTTACTACAGGCAGCATTAAAAAAAGGCGGGGTGTTAAATGCACCCCACCTTCAACTGACCGCCTGTAAAAAGACAGAGTCTCTGAATACGCTGCAGTTTGAAAGGCCAGAGCCTTTGCTTACCCCTCGGGCAAATATTTGTTGTTAAATTCTATTTTTGCGATATCCGAATACCGCTTGATAAAATCCGTTTTAGCTTCTGTGTATCCATCCCGGTCGTATTCATACTGCTTCCAGAGCTTCAGCTTCAAGCGCTCGTACTCCCCTGCCACATCGGGATGCGCTTTCAGAAAATCCCTGAAATAAAGCTCAGGCCAATTTCCAAAATATCTCACATGAAGATGGTAGACCCTGTCCGGAAACCCCTGCGGCGTGTAGCCCTTGCTAAAGGACAGCTTTACCGGGTCGTTCTCCCGTGACATCAGTCCCCAGCCAAGGTTTTCCAGCGTCTCAGCTGCCTCGGAAACACTGCAGGCTCCGTCAATTTCCAGCAAGATATCAACAGTCGGTTTTGCGGCCAGCCCCTCAACAGCCGTACTCCCAATGTGGCTGATCCGGACAATATTTTCTGGTTTTACATGGCGGATAATCCGCTGCTTTTCTTCTTCGTACCAGTCTTTATAATTTGGATTATGCTTCTTCAAAATGATGGGAAACAATGTCCACAGCTCCTCCAATGATAATTCCGTTAAATCTGCTTTCACCAGAAATTCTCCATTCTGCATTCTCAGTTAAAACCGTCCCTTGTTTCAGCTTTTCCGATTTCTTCATGCCTTGGCTGCTGTCTCAGGAACCAGTATTCATTTATAAGTCTTTCTTTAAATAAACCATATCAACCAGCTGAACACCGTCCTCAAACATCGGGTGGTCGTAGTTGTCTGTAAAAAAGTTCCTGATTCTGTGGGATACTTTAAAACCACTTTTCTTATAAAACCGCATGATCCAAGGGACATCGCCAGTTCCCACAAGCATTGTTGCATGCTTATCTTTATAATACGAAAATATGTGATCCAGAAGTTTGCTTCCATACCCCTCACCGTGCCATTTTTCATAAGTAGCTATATTTTTCAGTTCACAGATGCAGTCGCTTTCCTGCGTAACGACGCAGACGCTTTTTAAGTCGTCATCATATAAGGCAAATAATTCTCCTCGATATAAGTATTTCTCGATCATCTTCCAATCTTCATCGGCAAGGAGCAGAAGCTCCATAAAATTCACTTTTTCGCTGTTTTCAATGGTTTTTATAATCATTCTGCCTCCGCCATTTTACTTATCCTTACTTCCGTATAACACGACATCATTATTTTATTGAAGGGGTCCTATCAAACGCTACTCAATACTCTTGAGCGACTCAACCATGTCCACTTTTTTGATCACCGGCGCCATGAAGAGATTGACAATCAGGGTAAAGGCCATGGTGAACAGGCAGGCAAAGATATAGCTGCTGGGGTCGATGCCCCGGCCAAACATGACGATGTCGGTCTCGACAGTGGTGATGATAAAGTTGTTTAAGATCACGCCCAGTCCCAGACCGATGAGCATCCCGATAAAGGAAAGAATAATATTTTCCCTGAAAATATAGTTATTTGTCTCCCGGTCATAGAAGCCCAGAACGCGGATGGTTGCAATCTCACGCACCCGCTCCGACACATTGATATTGGTCAGGTTGTAAAGCACCACGAAGGCCAGGGCTCCGGCAGCCACCAGCATGACCAGCACCACCATGTTCAGGCTGCTCAGGCTGTCCGTGGAGGATTTGACAATGCTGCCTGTAAAGCTCACAGACACCACATCGCTGTTCTCCAGCCATTTTTCCCCAAAGGTGTTCTCGGCATCTGTGCCAGTATCCTTCAGGTTAAAATAGGCAATATTGTATTTGACCGGCTCACCTGAAGCGCTCTCATAGGCCTTTGGTGATACATACACATAGTTTTCAATATAATTTTCCGTAATATCCGCGACCTCTATCTTAAATTCCTTATCGTCTGAGTACAGCCGTATGGTGTCGCTCACCTTAATGCCCAGGTCATTCGCGAGCTTTTCGGTGATGATGGCGCCGCTGTCATCCAGATCCAGCTTTTGATCCGGCTCCTTCCGGTGGCGCAGATTGATGAAGTGATTCATATCGCCGGGTGTTTCTGGCACATAGAGGTAAGCGTCCTTCGAATGACCACCATCCGCTAAAGAGACGCTCATCTTCAGCTGTTTGGCCAGCATGGCGTCCTCAACCTGAGGATCAGCCCTCAGTTCAGATTCCAGGGGCGCCTTTGCCTCCAGGGTATCCTCGTTTTTAAAGGCCATCATACCGTCGTATACGGATATCTCCTCAAACTGCTTGGGAATGATGGAGAAAATGGAGTCCTGCAGACCAAAGCCCGCCAGAATTAAGGCGGTACAGCCAGAGATCCCGATAACAGTCATGAAGAAGCGGGCCTTATAGCGCAGGATGTTGCGGGCGGTAACCTTGGAGATAAAGCCCATGCGCTTCCAGATAAACGGGATTTTTTCAAGGAAGATGCGCTTGCCGATCTTCGGCGCCTTTGGCCGCATCAGCTCAGAGGGTTCTTCCCTCAGCTCCACAGAGCAGATAAGGATCGCCGCTCCTACAGTACACAGGATGGTAATAATACAGCTGATGATAATCGCGCCCCAGGGCACTGAAAGCGACAGCTCTGGCACCTGGTACAGCAGGCTGTAAGCGCCTACGATCAGCCTGGGCAGCGTATTAATACCGCTGACCACACCGATGGCGCAGCCCACCACAGCCGCCAGGGCTGCGTAAATCACAAACTTGGATGCAATACTGGCCGGACTGTAGCCCAGGGCTTTCAGAGTCCCGAGTTCCATGCGCTGTTCCTCAACCATGCGGGTCATAGTCGTAAAGGCCACCAGCGCAGCCACCAGCAGGAAGAACACCGGAAAAATGCCGGCCACATTGTCGATACGGTTGGCGTCCTCGCCGTAACCGCTGTAACCTGGGTTATCGCCACGGTTAAACACGTACCACTTGCCAAAGTCTACGTCTTTCAGTTCCTTTTCGCTGTCCGCAATTTTCTGCCGGGCGTCATCCAGCTTCTGCTGTCCCTCGGCGCGTTTTGTTTCCAGCTCAGCGCGTCCCTCAGCCAGCTGGCGTCTTGCGTCGTCCAGTTTCTGCCGCCCTTCTGCGAGCTGCTGCTCTGCCTGAGCCTTTCCCTGCTCAAGCTGCTGCCAGCCCTGAGCAATGGCGGTCTTTCCCTGCTCAATCTGGGCCGCCGCGCTGTCCAGCGCGGCCTTTGACTGATCCAGCTGGGCTTTTGCGGCTGCCAGCTGACTCTCGGCGTCCTTTAGCTGCTGTATAGCTGCGTCCAGTGCCTCTGTCCCCTGGTCATAAACCGGCTGAAGAGTTTGCAGCTGGGCCTTTAACTGGATCAGCGCCTGCTTCTGTTCTTCCGTCCGCTTTTCTTCTGGAATGGCCTCGATGACTGCGATCTGGCTCTTGATGCTGCCGATCATGCCCCCAAGCTGATCCAGCTCGGCTTTTTTATCAGCAATCTGCTTCTCGGCCTCAGGCTTTCCAGCGTCAAAGGCGGCCTTATTCTGCTCATACTGGCTCTGTCCATCTGTATACTGCTGCTGTCCGGTGTTCCACTGGGTTTCTGCGTTCTGCAGCTCGGCCTGCTTCTCATTCAGAGTCCTTGTGGTGGAGACCACCATCTCGTCATAGCTTCTCTGTCCCTCGGCCAGCTCGGCCTCGCCGTCCGCGATCTGCTGTTCGGCTTCCCGCAGCTGCTGCTCGGCCTTTGCGATCTCGTCGTCAAAGGTGGTCTGGGCGTCCAGAAGCTCCCGTTTAGCCTTGTCAATCTCCTGTGTGCCAGTGGTCATAATATCGTCGTAGTTGATCTGAAGGCGTTCCTTCCCCACGCTTTCCAGACGTTTTTCCAAATCTGAAACGGCGTCCTTGTACTCGGCGCTGTAGGCTGAGACACCGTCTGCGCTGGCAGTGGAATAGACATAGGCGTCGGTGTAGCGCTCTGCCTTAAAGACCTCGGGCTTCACCATCATATAAAAGGAAATATCTCCGCTGCCCACCGATGTGGACCCCCGCTCGATGGAGATGTACTGTGGCGAACGGATATAGCCCACCACTGTGTACTCGCTCTGGGACAGGGTATCCTCCAGCTTTTTTTCGCCTACCTCGGGCGACATCCTGATGGTGCTTCCGATGCTGTAGGCGTTCCTGCCTGTGTGAGGGCCAGTAGTGTCCGGCATCTCGATCACGCACTCGTTATCCTTTTCCGGCATACGCCCCTCTAACAGCAGCGGCTGATTCAAGCCGTCCTTAGCCGGTACGGCCAGCACCTTGAACACCGGGCGCTTTTCGCCGTTTTCCACGATCACATCGGTCGAGTAGGCCGGCGTCACTGCTGCCACGCCTTCCACCTTTTTCAGGGCTGCCACGTCGTCGTCGGTAAAGCCGTAGGTGGATACCAGATGGATATCTGCCAGCTTCTGCGCTTCAAAATACTGGTTGGCCGTATATTTCATGCTGGGGCTGGTGCTCTTGACGCCCCCAAAAAAACAGATTCCCAGAGCAATGATTGCCACGATAGACAAAAAACGGCTCAGGGACTTCCGTATTTCCCGCACTGTGTCTTTTCTTAATGCTTTCATACTTCCCTCATTTTCTCATACTGGTTTTATTCTAACACATTAATCTGAAATGTTTAACCATAATTTAAGCGATTAACTTGACGCGTTCGCCATTTCGGGATATAATCAAATTAAACATATTAACTTACTATGAATTGGAGGTATCACGATGCGTATATCCGCAAAGGGGCGCTATGGTCTGGCGGCTATGATCGCCATTGCCCAGGGAGATTTTGAGGGAGACTATGTTCCGGTCATCGTAATTGCGGAAAAGCTGGGGCTCTCTAAAATATATCTTGAACAGGTTTTTTCCCTTCTGAAGCGCGCCGGACTGGTCAATTCCGTCAAGGGCGCCCAGGGCGGCTACCGGCTGACAAGGGAGCCGGACCAGATCAACGCCCACGAAATTCTGACCGCGCTGGAACAGATTCTTTTTGAAAGCACTGAGACCAGTGTAGAAGAGGCTTCACCCGCCATCGAGCACACCATGCAGAAATGTGTCTTCACCCCGCTGGACCGGGCGGTGCAGGAGCACCTTGAAAAAATCACACTGGACGAGCTGGTTGCCGAAGCCGGCCGGTACAAGGGAAACAATCACTTCATGTTTTTTATCTGAGACGGACAAAAGCTGCCGTCCATGGCCATTACCCCATGGACGGCAGCTTTTGCTTTGTAAAAATAAGGAAAAGAAATGAAAAAGTATATGTTAACCCACCACATCATGGTGAGGGATTGTCCGCTGCTTTCGTGCTTTGTTATATCAGTATAATACCCTCGAAATGTGATGGTAACATGAACGCTGTGTGAAAACTGTTTAAATTAAGCCCTCTTTAAGACTTTTTCCTGTCACTCTAAAAACAATAATCTTAAAAAAATAGTAAGAATTTTGACGACCCGGCAGTAAGATTTTGCTGATAGAATAAAACTACAGCAAAACGAAAGGACAGGAAAAAGCCATGAAAAAGCATTCCGCTGCCGGACGGCAGCCCATCACACGCCTGACCCCCGACCCCGAGCTGGGGCTGACCAGCGAGCAGGCCCAGCACCGCATGAGAGCAGGCTGGCATAACCTGACAAAGGAGCAGCTCTCCAAAACCGAAGGACAGATTATCCGGGACAATATCTTTACCTTTTTCAACTTTCTGTTCTTTGCTCTGGCCTTCTGCCTCTTTATGGTAAAAGCCTACACCGATATGCTGTTTCTCGGCATTGTCATCGTCAACGTACTCATCGGCATTGTCCAGGAGCTCAAGGTTAAGCGGACCCTGGACAAAATCTCCCTTCTCTCCGGCCAGAATGCACATGTGGTCCGGGACGGCGCGGTTCAGACCCTGCCGACGGACGAGCTGGTGCTGGACGACATTGTGCACTTTACAGCCGGCAGCTCCATCTGTGCCGACGCCATCTTGTGCGAGGGCACTGTGGAGGTCAACGAAGCTTTGCTGACCGGTGAGGCTGACATCATTGTCAAGCACCCGGGCGACCAGCTGCTCTCCGGAAGCTTTATCGTCTCTGGAAGCTGTTCCGCCCGCCTGGACAGGGTGGGCAGCGACTCCTACGCGGCCAGTATTACCCATGAGGCCAAACGCCGTAAAAAACATCGCTCCCAAATGATGCGTGATCTTGACCGGCTGTTAAAGTTCATCGGTATTGGTATTATCCCTCTTGGGCTCATCATGTTTTTTAAACAGAGCGCCCTCCTGAACACAGGCGTTCCCTATGCGGTCAGCTCCACAGTGGCCGCCATGGTAGGCATGATTCCGGAGGGACTGTACCTGTTAGTCAACATCGCCCTGGCTGTCAGCGTCATCAACCTGGCGCGCCGCAGAACCCTGGTGCATGAGCTGTCCTGCATTGAGAACCTGGCCCGGGTGGATACCCTCTGCCTGGATAAGACGGGCACCCTGACTGAGGGCGTCATGGAAGTCACAGGCACCATTCCCCTCGCCGGCCTCACACAAGAGGCCCTTGAAAGACAGCTTGCCGCTTTTTTACAGGCCTCTGCCTCGGAAAACGCTACGGCCAAGGCCCTCAAAAGCCACTTTCAACAGATCGCTCCCCCCCCTTTCTGTAAAAAAAGAGATTCCATTTTCCTCTGAACGCAAGTGGAACGCCCTTATCCTGAGCGACGGCTCCGCCTGCTTTCTGGGTGCACCCGAGCGGCTTCTGGGCAAGAACTATAGCCGCTACACCCCACAGCTAAAGCCCATCCTGTCCTCTGGAAAAAGAGCCCTCCTGTTGGCCCGCGGCACAGCCGAGGACACCGAATCTCCGGAAAACAGCTGTCTGACACCCCTTGGATTCATTCTTCTCTCGGATAAGCTGCGGGACGACGTCCAGGAAACCCTTGCCTATTTTAAGGAGCAGGGCGTGACCATCAAGGTGATCTCTGGCGACAACGCCGAAACGGTCTCCGAAATCGCCCGGCGCGCAGGTGTGAACGGCGCCAGTGCTTTCATCGACGCCAGCACTTTTAGCGATGACGCGGATATGGCCGCAGCCGCTGAAAACCACAGCGTCTTTGGCCGGGTAACGCCTGAGCAGAAACGCCGGCTGATCTGCGGACTAAAGGAAAACGGCCACACAGTTGCCATGATCGGCGATGGGGTCAACGATGTTCTGGCTCTCAAGGACGCGGATTGCAGTATCGCCATGGCAGCTGGCAGCGACGCGGCCCAGCACGTGTCTCAAATGGTGCTGCTCGACTCAGACTTTTCCGTGATGCCCCAGATTGTCCGGGAGGGCCGCCGGGTCATCAACAATATTGAGCGTTCAGCCGCCCTGTTTCTGGTCAAGAATATCTTTTCCTTTATTCTGTCCCTGATCCTGCTGTTTGCGGCCATCCCTTATCCCTTCCTGCCTATCCACATTACCCTGATCAGTGGCCTGATGATTGGTATTCCCTCCTTTGCCCTGACTTTTGAACCCAATTACCGGCAGGTACACGGACATTTTCTGAGAAATGTGCTGTCAAGCGCGCTGCCGGGCGGTTTGGTCAATGCCTTTAACCTGCTGGCAGTCCTGATTGCCGGCACCCTTCTCGGGATACCCATGGATCAAATCTCTACCATCTGCACGCTTCTGGTCGGTGTGACCGGGCTGCTGGTACTTCTCCGACTCTGCCAGCCGTTGAACCTGCCGCGGGCAGGCCTTGTCGCTGTCATGGGCGTTGGCTTTTTCGGAGCGGCATTCCTGTTTGGCCCCTTGTTCAGCCTGAGCTCTCTTACACTTGAGAGCTGGACGGTGTTTGGTGCCTTTACAGCTCTGTCACCTCTGCTGATGGCCGGATTGACCGCTCTGCTGCAGCATCTTACGTTATGGCCAGCAAAAACTAAAACCTTAAAAGCATCAAAGTCTCTGAGCCTGCGCGAAACCGACAGGCCATAGCTTTGCGGTGGGGTGTGAAACGCACCCCGCCTTTTTTGTTTTCTTTTTCCAAAAGTATGCTACAATATAACTATACTACTTATGATTAAGGAGATGCATCTGTGACAATAAAGGAAAAGAAATGTAAGTTTATTCCTGCCCTGTTCCTGATTTTGCTGGCTATGGGCACCTCTGTCCTTTTATTCCTGTCAAACCTGCTTCCCCACGCCAATAACCGCTTTGAGGCAGGTCCTGTCACCATGCTCGACACCCACTGGACCATTACCGGAGATGGGCTGACCCGTTCCGGCATTACCCTGCCGGCATCTCTCCCCGCCACCCAGGCTGCTCTGACGAACACGCTTCCCGTCACACTTCCTGAGGACGCTGTTCTTGGAATTCCGACAGCTTTCCAGTCTCTGACGGTAAGCATCGACGGCACCGAAGTTTACAGCCTTCCGGCTGACAGCGCTTTTGGCAGCCTTACCCATCTGGTTTCCATTCCAAAGGGCTCCGAGGGCAGAACCGTCACCCTGACTTTTGAGTCGGTTTACCCCACTGCCAATATGTCTGTGGGGAATATCATCCTTGGCAGCCGCACCGCTGTGCTGTTCGGACAGCTTGACAAAGATACCGGGAGCCTCCTCGTGTCGCTGATCATGCTGATCATCGGGATTCTTCTTCTGGCGGTCTCAGGCTTTCTCGCCGGGCCAAAAACCGGGCGATACCGCTTTGTCTGCCTTGGCACCTTCTCAATTTTGGCCTCTCTTTGGATTCTGACAGATTCCAATTTTTTGCAGTTTCTTCCATTCAACAGCACGATGGGTGTTCTCCTGTCCTTTTACAGCTTTACGCTGATGGGTGCTCCCATCATTCAATTCATCAAGCTGAGCAGCCACAAGCGTTATCACAAAGCCTATGACATCGTCACGCTGCTGATGCTGTCCAATTTTCTGCTCAACCTCTGCGTTTCCATGGTCAGCGTCCTGTATCTGCCCAAACTGCTGATCATCACGCACGCTCTGCTCATCAGCGCGATCCTTCTGTTCTTGTGGACCCTTGTGCACAGCTGGGTCAAATGTCACGAAAAGCGATTCAGCACACTGTTTGCCGCCTTTTTTCTGCTGTGTGCCGCAGGCATCATCGACCTGATCCGCTTTTATGACAATCCTGTGGACAATGACAACAGTCTGTTCTTTAAAATCGGACTTTTGGTGTTTATCGGGATTCTCGGCCTCTCAAGCATCAAAGACAGTCTCAACCTTTTCCGGGACGCTGTCCATGTCGAGATTTATAAAAAGCTGGCTTACACTGATCCCACCACCCATCTGGCCAACAGGACCGCCTACGAGCGCGACCTCCAGAATACCCGAAACGCCCTGCCCATTGAGAGCCTGACCATTATTTCCTTTGACCTGAACAACCTGAAGCTCACCAATGATACTCTGGGCCACAGTGTGGGCGACACCCTGATCATCGACAGCGGCGCCTGTATTCACTCCAGCTTTAAAGACTGTGGCGCCTGTTACCGGATCGGCGGCGATGAATTCTGTGTCATTGCTGAAAATCTGGACGCTGCAGTTCTTGAAAACTGCCTTGAGGTATTCGACGCCTCCATTTTGGACTACAATCGGGCACACTCGCCAAAGCTGGATATTGCCCGCGGCTACAGCCAGGGCATGGTCCGCACACCAGAGGATCTCGACACGCTCATCCGTCGGGCTGATCATGCCATGTACACCTGTAAAGCCCATAGTCATTTATCTGAAATCTAAAAGAGGCGGGGTGCATTTCGCACCCCACCTCTTTATTCTTCCCGGAACGGCTTTCCAAAGGCACAGGGCACGCCCACCAGGCACTTGCCGCAGACCTCGCTGCCAGTATCCATGATCCCGCCCTCGGCATCGGCCGCGTAGGAATTGCCGAAGTCGTTGTAGACCGCGGCGTTCTCAGAGCAGACGCCAAAGCATTTTTTCCGGTCATAGCCCTCTGTGGTTAGGGCACCTGAAAAACAGTGGCGTACACATACTCCGCACTTTCCCTCACGCTTATACAGACAGTTTTCCGTGGTGAGCGGCGCGCCCAGCGTCACATCCAGATTGGTGACCACAGAGCTGAAACGCCCACAGCAGCCTGCATCTGTGATGATCATGTTATTAAGCCCAAAGGTTCCCATTCCGGCGAGCCAGGCCATATGGCGCTGAGACCACCGGCTCATAAGCACCTCCCGGTCAAAGGTTGTGGCCTCTGGCGATACCGCAGCCCGGTATCCTCTGGCCTCCAGCTGCTCAATGAGATGGGCGTTCAGCCTGGTAAACAGCGCGTTGGTATCCTCGTAGGCCCTGGCCCATTCCGGCGACGCGTGCCCATCCCCGATGTTGGACTTGGCTGTTTCCCGCGTGAAGGGCAGAAAATAGCAGACCACGATGGCAGCGTCCTCAAGAACCTTCTGCGGCATGACATGGTTTTTATCCGCCACCACCCGAAGTTCCGGGAGCATCGGGTGCGCCGCGTCGGCGAATCCAACCAGTGGCCTCCCCCACTTTGTCGCACTTGTTTTCTCATATTCCCGGACATAGTTTTCGATTATCGCAGTAACATAAGCCTTCAACCTTACTCCTCCTTACTTTCACAATCGTATCACACGTTATCTAAAAAAGTACTCCTCCGTTAAAAAAGCGCCGGGACATCCGATCCGGCGCTTTTTCTTTTATTTTCCAGCTTTCAGCCGTCTCACGGCTTCCTCAGCGGTTTCCCATTCGTTATAATACAGGTTTTCATCCTTCATGGTCTCCTGTTTTTCGTGGCCCTTTCCGGCCAGTACCAGCACATCACCCGCTTTTGGCAGGGTAGCGGCATAGTAGATGGCATCCCAGCGACGCAGCACGGTCTCGCAGGCATCGGTTTTTTCCGCCACAGCCGCAGCCACAGTGTCGATGATGGACTGTGGGTCCTCGCTGGCCGGATTGTCTGATGTCACGATGACATGGTCGGCAAACTCGCCGGCGATCCGGCCCATGATGGGGCGTTTTTCCTTATCGCGGTCCCCATTACAGCCAAAGACCAGATAAACCTTGCCGTCGTACATGGTCTTCACAGATTTCAGCAGGCGTTCCAGAGAGTCCGGTGAGTGGGCATAATCGATGATGATATCAAATTCAGTGTCCAGATCCAGACGCTCCATCCGGCCCTCTACGCCGCTCATGGAAGCCAGGGCTTCCTTGATAACTTCGATGGAAATACCTTCCAGCAGTGCGTTGATAATGGCGGCCATACTATTGTAAACCATGACCTCGCCTGGGATGGAAATAAAAATTTCTTCCTCGCCGTCCTTGGTCACCAGCGTGTAGCGGGTGCCCTCGATGCTGTACTTCATATCTCTGGCGTAAAAATCACATTCTGGGTTCAGCCCGTAGGAGTATACAGCAACACCCTTCTTTTGAGCGCAGCGGTCATACAGCTTTTTACCCCACACATCGTCACAGTTGATGATGTTGGCCTTGGAAGTATAGGTAAACAGCTTGGCCTTAGCTTCAAAATAATTTTCAAAGGTTTTATGGTAATCCAGGTGGTCCTGGGTCAGATTGGAAAAAATGCCGTAATCAAAGGCCACACCGTTGACGCGGTCAAGATCCAGCGCGTGAGACGAGACCTCCATCACCAGGTTTTGGCAGCCAGATTCTACCATTTCCGAGATGATCTCCTGTACCTCCAGCGAATCTGGCGTGGTACGGCCGGCATTGTCAATAATTTCATCCCCGATCTGGTTGTTGATGGTGCCGATCAGGCCGCATTTGCGTCCGTCCTTTTGAAAAATGCTCTTGAGCATATGGGTAATCGTGGTTTTTCCATTGGTGCCGGTCACGCCGGTAATGGAGAGCGCTTCTGACGGATGGCCGTAAAAACGGCTGGACATGGTTCCCAGCATGTGGCGGGCGTTTTTTACCTTGACATACATGATATCATCCTGGTATTCATCCAGATCGTGTTCATAGATTACCAGGATGGCGCCCCGGCTGATGGCGTCGCCAATGTATTTGTGTCCATCGGTTTTCAGTCCTCTGATAGCCACAAACATGCTGTTCGGGACTACCTTCTGGGAATTATAGGCAATATGTTCAATATCAATCTCGGGATTATTGTTCCGTACTTCTACAATCTCCGGATCTTCCAAAATACAATTTAGTTTCATGGGTACCTCAATCAATTTGTTCTCTTATTCGATTAACTTATTAATTATACAGTTCTTCTATGGAATTGTCCAGAAAAAGGCCGTTTTGATACAAAAATAATACACTTAAGTTACATTTGTGCTTTTTTCTCACACCGCCCAAGCTGACCTTTTTTCACAGATATGTTATAATAAACAGTGACAAAACAACAACGAGGTGAACAAAATTGACAACCCTTTATCTGATTCGTCACGGTACCACCGACGCCAACGCCAATGGTATTTTTCAGGGCGTTCTGGACCTTCCCCTGAACGATCTCGGCCTGAAACAGGCCCGGGCCCTTGGCGAACGTTTTAAAGACATTGACGTTGATGTCTTGTACTGCACACCCCTGCAGCGCACCCGCCAGACCGCCGAGGGCCTCCGGGGTGATAAAGACCTCCCAATCCTGGTGGAGCCGGGGATCGTGGAGGTGGACGGCGGCCTCATGGAGGCCAAGAAGATTTCTGTCATCGACGAGGCGTTTCCCGGACTCATGGAAACCTTCAAAACCGACCTCCCCAATTTTCAGGCCCCTGGCGGCGAAAGCACCCGCGACGTTTACGACCGGGTTACCAGCGCACTCACACGCATTGTGGCTGAAAACGCCGGCAAGACCATCGCCTGTATTTCCCACGGTTTTGCTATTCAGACCTTTCTATGGTATGCAAAGGGCCTGCCCTTTGAGGAGATGGAACAGCAGATTCTGCGCAACACTGCGGTGTGCAAATTTATCTTTGACTCGGACAATCAGCTTGAGATCGCGTATATCAATGATGACCGCCACCTGAGCGAGGATCTGAAATGCGAGCAGCCGCCAGAATTCAGAGTCACCAACGAAAAAAGCTGAGGACTGGGTGTGTTTCACACCCTGCCTTCAGCTTTCTTTTATAAGCAGCTCAATCCCCTCGTCCAGGGTTTTTAGCTTAGCGTACAGCCGCTCCTCTGTGACGGCGTCCGCCGGCACCTTATCCGGCACCATCACAGGCTTCATACCTGCCCGCCAGGCCGATTCGATACCTGCCAGAGAGTCCTCAAAGACCATGCAGCATTCCGGCGCTGTCCCCAGCTTCTGAGCTGCCTTCAGGTAAATATCCGGCGCAGGTTTTCCGTTTATGATCTCGTCGCCGCCCACGATCTGGTCGGTAAAATAGTGGCCGATCTCAGCGCGCTCCAGGTACATCTTAATCATCGGGCGCTGTGTGGATGAGGCGATGGTAAACCGATATCCCCGCTCCTTTAAAAAATCCAGCAGCGTGATCAGCCCCGGTTTCAGCGGCACGCCGTTTTCCCGCACATAGTCCTCCATATAATCGAGATGGAGCTTCATAGCCGCGCCACAGTCAAAACTGTCCCCGAAATGCTCTTTCCAGTAGGCATTCACCGCCACCGGATTCATGCCGAACAACTCAAAAATCATGGCTTCTGTAATGGGGTAACCCAGAATTTCGCCTGCCTTTACCCAGCTGGGAATGGATATGGTCTCGGTATCAAACATGAGGCCGTCCATATCAAAAATGATTGCTTCTGTCATGCGTTTTCCCTTCCATTGTAAAATATCCTTCCAAACTCCACCATTATAACGTGAACCCGCCGCCAGTTCAATTGCCTGAACGCTTTTCCGGCCTTTAAACCGTTTCAGGTTTTCACCCCCATGACCCGCCTGCTTCCTGTTTTTGTCCCCGCCCACAGTGCCGACGGGTGTTCAGGCCATTATTCTGGCGTTAGGTAAATTCACGATCTCGCCGAAGGCAGACCAGAAAAGAGGTACGGTCTGAAACAGACCGCACCTCCTAAAATGGCCAGAATACTGGAATAATAACCATACAGACACCCCAGCTCAGCACATTCAGCCAAATGCCAACGCGCAGATAATCCTTAAACTCATAGCCGCCATAGCTCATGACATAAGCATTGATGGGGGTGCCGATGGGTGATGCAAAGGAGCAGCCTGACGCGATGGTGACCGCCATGACTAAACAAGCAGGATTAATGGACAGGCTTTGGCCAATCGCGATGGCAATGGGTACAAACAGCGCACAGCAGGCGGTGTTGGACATCACCTCTGTCAAAATTGAGATCAATGCAAACAGAAGGCCTAAGAACAGAATCGGCGAATGATTCTGACCCATAAGATTAATGAAAAACTGTGCGATTAAGTCTGCTGTCCCCGTGCTGATCATGGCCTTTGCCATAGGAAACATACCGGCCACCAGAATAAGCGTTGGCCACTCCACAAGCGTAAAGGCCTCCTTGTCGGTAATCACCTTTAACGCCAAAAGAGCCAGAATCCCGCACAGAGCTGTTATCTGAAGCGGAATATCCGTGACACTTTCAAGCAGAAACCCCAGAATGACCAGGCCGAAAATCAAAACGGACAAACGCTGCTTTGCCATGGACGATTCCGGCGGCTCCGCCGCGTCTCTTACCGGTCGGTCAATTTCAACCGGTCGGTCGGGTAACAGCCGATACCCCCAAAAATACATAAACAAAATGATCGCCAGCGAAACGGGAATTCCGGCTTTGGCATACTCAAAAAAGCCAATGGTTCCCAGACCATTTTCCTCAAGCAGGGTTCTCGCCATAAGATTGGCAGGCTTGCCAATCAGGGTAATCATCCCTCCGGCCGAGCAGGCAATCGCAATGGGCAGCAGGAGTCTGGGCAGCCGGTATTCTTTATTGGCCTGACAGACGCCAATGGCGATGGGTACCAGAATGCTGATGGTCGCGATGGCCGACATAAATGCTGAGGCGGCGCAGGCCAGCAGCATAAAAACAAGCATAACATTTCTTTCCTTTACGATGTGCCTTGTAATCCGCTCTCCCGCCGACCGCGCTGCCCCGGTTTTAAGAACGGCGCCGCCCAGAATGAACATGGCGCCGGCAAGAATAACACTGGAATCGGTCAAACCCAAAAAGATGTCCCCCATGCTGATGACTCTGCTGAAAAACAAAAGCACATTGATCAGAATAACCGTGGCTGTTAAGCTGATCCACTTTGTGAAAAACAGCAGAACGGCCAGTACCAGAACACTCAGGAGCAAATACTGCTGCGGCGTCATTTTTCTACATTCCCTCAGCCATGAGTGCCTGCGCACACTCGGCGTATTCCGGTGCATCGTTTCTTTTGCTGAGCAGCAGGAAATAATGTTTGGCACCGATGCTGTCCTGTTTGCAGTAGCGGCAGAGCGCTTTTAAATACAGTCCCTCAATGCTGTTCCTCTTTTCCTTCAGCATTTGGTCTGCCAGGTATTCTGCTGCCATAAAATCTTTATTGCTCAGCCGTTCCTTTGCTTTTAAAACATAGTAGACCTGTGGCATGTCTGATATAAAAACGCGCTTACTGTCGATCAGACGGTTAAGGTTTTTGAGTACCTGCTTATCCCTTGAAAAAGAATAGGCTTTTATCATCCTTTTGTAATATTTCATATAACGGCTGTCATAAAGGTACCACAGACAAAGGCCAAAGGCGACACAGCACGCTGCCAGATACACCCGGTCGTTCTTGAAGAAAAAGGACGAAATAAACGCTGCGATGATCAGACTTACCTGTAAATGCGCTCTTTTTCCCAGCAGGCAGGCTGGCTGGTTCTTAAAAACAAAGTAGCGGTCATTTTTGGGCGTCAGCCCTTTATCCAATTCTGGTATCTGAATGACTGAAAGATACTTTTCCTTTAAATCTGCCAATGTGAATGCCTCCCCTTTTTTGAAAGGGGGCAATGGCCCCCTTCGCATTCTCTAAAACATTGCGACTACAAAGCGCATGATGATTCCCACGATGATCATACATAAAAAACCAATAATATAGGTTGGAAAATAATATTTTCCCGGCATTTTAATCATCGATAAAATTCTTCCAGTATATTGGAGCTGTCCGCCAAACAAGTAGATCATCGGGATCAGCTGTGCCACCGCCTTGCCTGTAATAACACCTGATTCGGCCAGCGAGCACATGGTCGCAATACCACCGGGGCAGGACAGCCAACCTGTTACCAGGCAGACGCCCGCTTCTCCCGGTAATCCGAAAATTCCCATGAGCGGACTGAAAACATTGGACAAAATGTCCATGCAGCCCGTTAAATTTAAAATCTGGATAAGCGTAAAAGCCATGATGAAGTTTGGCGTAAGATTGAACAGCGCCATCCATATCCCTTTCTTTGCGCCCTCTGTAAAATCGGTTAAAACATTGCCTGTGGGGTCCTTAAAATTCATCGTTATGCCTCCTTCGCTTCTTTTTTCCGGCTTGTCAGCAGAATGTAGAGCCGCATCATATTACCTGCTAAAAACTTCCCAAGCACCCCAACCAGGAGCACCAGCCAGAGTCCAATACCATATTCATTCAGATAAGGCACATAGGTACCGGCAAGGGTAAGGGCACTGCCAATATATCCTGAGGCCACAAAATTAAAACATCCAAAGATCGAGAGCTCCCGCTCGTTAATTAAATCGTTCTCAACCAGATCCAGGGTCAATGCTGTCCCGGCATCAGTGGACGCCGTCAGCCCCGCGACCAGTGCCAGTGAGCACCACCCCGGAATGCCAAGCAAAGGTCTTAAAAGTGGGTTAAGCAGGCGCTGTCCTGCCTTTAGCCCATCCATCCCCTCAATGACATTGATCAGCGCGAGGGCCAGACTGATGGACGGCCAGACGGTCAGAGCGTACATAAAGCCATCGCGCGCGCCGCTGCCGCCGCTTCCCTGAATGTTTTTTACGCCTTCGCCAAGAGCGCCAAATTTACCCGTCAGGTTTGAATAATCCCAGAATTTTAAAAACGTTGGATTACCTGTCAGTATGCCTGAAAACATGATAATGCCAAGAATCAACGCGATGTATCCGATCGGACGAACCTTGGGCTTTTGCAGTTCATCGATTAAAGCCGATTTGTTATGATCGATTGCTTCCATTTCTCTCTCCTTTAAACTCTCAATAACGCGATAACATTTGCCTCAACTTGCTTTCTTAGCTGTTCTTCTGTGAGCTCTTTGTCGTCTGCCTTTTCTTTGACATAGTCTTCAATCAATTCCAGCACTGTTTTTTCCTCCATGTCAACTCCTCCTTTTAGTATCGACCGTATTCATGCGCAAAAGCGTTGACCGCCTTTAAGTTATCAACATTCAGATCCTTTGGTCCAAGGGGCGGCTTGTCAACCGTGAAGATAAAACCGCCGCCGGGCGCACAGGCGTCATAAACCCGTTTCACCTGGTCAATGCAGGCCTTCTCAGTTTCATGCTTCAGCATTGCCAGCGGCATACCGCCTGCCACAGTAATCTGGTCACCAAAACGCTTTTTAAAGTCGATGATGTCATCACTCTCCAAGATAGCAATCAAAGCCCCTTTTGGTATTTCTTCAAACAGATCAAAGTGCTGTTTCCAGGTACCTTCAAGAAAAGCCATATACTTTGTTCCATTTTCGTGCGCTGCCAGAATACAGCGCTTCATGTAAGGCCAGTAAACTTTTTTAAACTGTTCCTTTGATAAAAATGTCGGTATGTGACAGGTGCTTAAAAGCCATGGAAACGGCTCCTCCTGACTGCTCGGAATGCTTTTTTCATAGTATGGCGTTAAAGCCTCAACCGCTTTCCCCACCTTATCGCTAAAGCGCCGTATATCCTTAAGCGTCCCCTTAAAGCCGCGGATAAAATCAAAAAAGTTATCGCAGGGGTTTGGCGCGGAACGGCTGGACAGAATGGGCATGGCCATCTCTTCCAGAACATACCTGCGGTTCTCAGCGCTGTTCTGCTTGAAGGCCGCAATAGTGTCGAGCAGTTTTTTCAATGCCTCATAATTTTCTGGATAGGGCTTTTCAAAAGCCTTTATTTTACGCGCCGCGATTTTGTTAGCAATAAAAGCAATGGGATCCTCACAAAACTCATCGTATTCAGCATCGGTCATGGATGAAGTCTCACGGTGCTGAATGGTCACGCCGTCTTCCGAGACAAAGTAGGTTGGGCTTTCCACATCAAGGTATGCCTTGAAAGGATGGTTCAGTCCAAAAATTGACAGGCCGTCAAAGTAGAAGGCTTCACTGGCTCTCCGGTAGCACTGTCTCTCAAGCTCTGGGTCCTCAAACGCATCCCACGCAGTTTTTCCGCAGTAGGCAATGGCGTAGGAATTGATCTGTGACATAATTGGCACAATATCCGGCTCCTCAAGGTTGCTCGTTGTGACAAAACGATTGATTCTTTTCTCTAAAAGCTGTTTTTTATCGGCATTTTCCATTTATCTCTCTCCTTAAAACAAATAAGACATAATCAGCCGGAAAATTTGTTCCTGATACTGCTCGAAGCGATCCTTCGCGGCCGTCTGGTTGTGCTCGTCAAGGTCTGGATGCATCTCAACAAATTCATCCCAGGTGATATAATATTTTGATTCTCTCTGCCACTTCATTCTCAACACCTCAGTACTTTCCATATTCTCTTACAAAATCCAGCACTGCCACAATGTTCTCGCCGCCGCCATCGTAGGTTGCCATGACCTTGTCCACATCAAAGGCATAGTTCCCGCCCGGCGCCAGAATATCCATCAGCTCCCTGGCCTTATCCAGACAGACTGACTTCTTCTCTGTCGCAAAAAACGCTGAGGGATACAGACCTGATATAATGTGCTTATGGCCAATTTTGTCCTTGATCTGCTGCGGTTCCCCATATTCAAAGCGAATCCGGAGTCCCTTAGGGAGATCAGCCAGATAGTCGAGATACCGTGTCCAGTCCTGCTCACAGAAAATTGAGATTCCCTGTCCGGATGCCATAATCTGCTCGATCATGGTCTTAAATGTGGGCCAGTAATATTTTTCAAAGTCCTTTGTCTTCATATAAGGCGCCATATGAAGCGGAATATAACACTCACTCATAACAGTTGGTCTGCTTGTAATCCCCAGCTGAACCATTAGTGGCAGCACTGCCTCGCAGGCCTCCTGAACCATCTCACCGCAGCGTCTTATATCCATCAGAGTTCCGGTAAAGCCTCTCAGAATATCCGCGATAAAATCAAATGGTGCAAAAACGGCTGACTTTGCATCCGGATTAAAATATCCAAATTTTTGACTGATCTTTTTGCTGATCGCGCCTGCTGCCTGATCGTCATCTTCTTTGGCCTTCATGCTGACCGCAAAATTCAGACTTTGCAAAATATTACTGCCATCAAAGGCCTTGTAAAGCCTCGGCAAAATTTTTTCGATGAGAAAATCATAAGGGCTGGCAACCAGCTCTGGGTATTCCTCCGGCTGCATCGGCGCAATTTCCGGATGCTGTAAAAACCCACTGGACGCAATTTTGAAATAAGTTGAATCTGTAAAGGTATAAAAAGCCGGAAAACGTCTGGATCCAAATGGATTCTTGTCGGCAAAAAAATCTTCGCAGATTTTATTGGCAGCAGCCTCCATCCTTTCGGGGTGCCATTGAGTATCAATCAGATCCATTCCCGCGTACTGGATGCCAAATTCATTGTTCACCTTAATTGTAATCGGAACGCGCTTTGGTTTTTTCAAGGTATATAAATCCTGAAACAGCTCGGTGCGCTCTTGTTTCATCTCTTCAGCACTAATCATTAATGCAATCCCCTCTTTTTTGTATTTTGTTTTCGAAAACTAATTATTTTATATCACGCTGTTTTTCTTTTGTCAAGCTCAGTTTTGTTTTTCTTAATAAAAAACCAATTATTTTTTATTTTTTTGTTTATGTTATCGATTTATAGTTGTATTTTTTATGTAAAATACTATAAAAACCATTTTTTACACATTTTATGATCCTTTGTGCACAAACGATGATTTTGTTGCTATTTTTGTTTAAAAATGCTATAATACAAGAATGGAGGTTGCTATGGAAGAGAAAAACAGTCGGGAAAAGATATACGCTACGGCTAAAGAAGTTTTTTATGCAGAAGGCTATATCAAGGGGACTATCAAAAAAATTGCAGAGAGAGCTCAGGTGCCACAGGGGCTTGTCACTTATTATTTTAAGACTAAGGATCAGCTGGTCTCAATGATCTTAAAGGATTTTTACCGAAGCATCCAAAACAGGGTTGACAGCTATTCTGAGTTGAACATTACAAACAGCCTGTACCGACAGATTGTCGTGTCGCATATTTATTATGAAATTTTATTGAGCAATGAAAACAACTGTGTTTTTTTTAAAGAACTGCGGCAAAAAAAGCATTCAAATTATGAAATGCTCAGAGAAGTCACTGACGTTGTCTACTGGAATTACATTGAAGATTTTAATTTATCTATTTCTAAGCAGGAGTTTGATATTTTTATGGTGATGCAGTCTGCTGCGCGAAGGGATTTTTTTATCAACTATTTTGAAGATCGATGGAAACTCAGCATTCCGGACATTGTCAACATCATCGAGGCCATTGTTCCACGTCTTTTCAGGATAGACCAGAATGTTGTTGACAGCTGTCTGTTCCAGGGGCAGAACATCGTGCGTGAAATCAATACCGAGGGCATCTGCTTTCTGGTGTAAAGCAGGACTATTTGCGGAAGTGCTGATCATTTAATCAAAAAGAGGTACGGTCTGAAACAGACCGTACCTCTTTATTTATTTTCGCAATTTCTTTTTTATTCAACCGTGACGGATTTTGCCAGGTTCTTTGGCTTGTCGACGTCGCAGCCTCTGGCGACGGACAGGTAATAGGCCAGGAGCTGGAGATAAACAACCGTTGGGATCGGGGTGATCTCATCATCCATCTGTGGGATGAAGAAAACCTGATCCACTTCGGGGATGATCTCTTCATGACCTTCTTTGGCAATGGCCATAACGTTGGCGCCGCGGGCCTTTACCTCTTTGATAGCATTGAGCATTTTATCAAAGACGTTCTCCTGAGTGCAGACCGCAATGACGACAGTTCCCACATCAACCAGAGCGATGGGACCGTGCTTCAGCTCGCCGGCCGCATAAGCGTCGGAATGAATATAGGAAATTTCCTTGGCTTTCAGGGAGCCCTCCAGACAGGTGTAGTAGTCCAGTCCACGCCCGATAAAATACATATCATCAACCTTAAAATGTTCGTAGGCGTATTCCCTGATCTTGTCATGGTCTCCCAAAGCTTTTTCAATAAGGGCTGAGGTATCCTTCAGGCCATTGGTAACACGCTTCATGGTGCCTTCGTCTACCTGGCCGTTTAACAGACCGAAATGCAGGGCCAGCAAAATCATACAGCCCACCTGAGTCACGTAAGCCTTAGTGGAGGCCACAGCGATTTCGGGACCGGCGTTGGTGTACAGCACATCGTCTGCCTCGCGGGCGATGGAGCTGCCCACCACATTGGTAATGGCCAGGACGCGGGCGCCTTTTTCTTTGGCCAGACGGATAGCGGCTAAGGTGTCGGCGGTTTCGCCGGACTGGCTGATGACAATGAGCAGGGTGTGCGCATCGACCAGCGGGTCTTTATAACGGTACTCGGAGGCCGGTTCGGTTTCGACGGCTACGCGGGCAAATTTTTCAATCAGGTATTTTCCAACCATTCCGGCGTGGTAGGCGGTTCCGCAGGCTACAATCTGGATACGGTTGATACTCTTCATGGTTTCGGCGTCAAGGTTGACGTCGTCCAGCACGATTTTATCCGGGAAGCAACGTCCGGTCAGGGTATCGGCCATCGCCTTTGGCTGTTCATGGATTTCCTTGAGCATAAAATGGTCGTAACCGCCCTTTTCGGCATCGCCTGGATCCCAATCCACGTTAAAGACCTGCTTGCCGGCTTCACGGCCGGATTCGTCCAGCACGGTGACGCTGTCACGGGTCAGGATGGCGATCTCGTCGTTATCCAGCAGATAGACCTTACGGGTGTATCTTAGGATAGCTGGGATGTCGGAAGCGATGTAGTTTTCGCCTTCGCCCAGGCCCACGATCAGCGGGCTGTCCTTACGAACGGCGATAATACGGTCGGGTTCTTCATTGCAGAGGATGCCCAGCGCGTAAGAGCCTTTGATTTTGTCAATGGCCAGGCGCAGGGTTTCAACCATGTCCCCGGTGTACAGAGAATTAAGCAGATGGGCAATGACCTCAGTATCGGTATCGGACACAAAAAGGTGTCCCTTTTTGATCAGCTCTTCCTTGAGCTCGATGTAGTTTTCAATGATCCCATTGTGGACGACCGCGATGCGGTTATCGATGCTGCAATGGGGATGGGAGTTGATATCAGAAGGTTCGCCGTGGGTGGCCCAGCGGGTATGGCCAATGCCAGCTGTACCCATCAGAGCTTCTTTTTCAAGCTCATCCTCTAAATTTTTCAGACGGCCCTTGCGTTTTTTGACTTTAATCGCATTGTCCTTGTCCAGCACTGCAATGCCGGCTGAGTCATAACCGCGGTACTCTAACTTTGAGAGACCATCAATCAATACTTTCTGGGCCTGATTCAGACCAATATAACCAACGATTCCACACATAATAAATGCACCTCATTCAAGTAGATTTTGGTGTCTGCTCTGTGCAGCGGATCACTCCGCTGTTTTAACAGTCCACCTTCCAGGGCATCCGCCGAATTTTCGATACTCCCTGTCCTCGTCAACTCAAATATTACGGGCTCACGTATGAGTTCTGGCGCTTTTGTTCCATTGATGCAAAGTGGTTTGAGCCATTCCCCTCCTTATAACAGAATTACTTTACATGAACGTACAATGAGGATATTATAACATAATTCCAAGTAAAAACAAGTGTGTCTGCCGCCTTTTCTAACCGCTCACGTTTTCATGACCTGTCACGCGCATTAAAACCGCAAAAAACAGCCTTCACAAGGCTGTCTTTTCTTAAGCTTTTATTCGTTGTATAAAATCAGGCCGATGATGGTCATGGTTTTGGGCCCATTATTGTAGACCAGTCCGGTATCCTTTGTGAGCTGAACCACGTCGATGCCGGAGGCTTCCAGGGAGGGCATGGCCTCGTCGGGGAAACGGCAGGGCTCGTCGGTCAGGATGCCGCATTCCTTACAGATGGTGCAGCAGCCCGCTGAAAAGACGGTTCCCTCCAAATCGGATTGGCGGATGGCGCGGTGCAGCTTCTCCACGGTTTTTTCAAATCCAGCCATGATCTCATTCATTCGGCGGTAATCCTGCCGGTTTTTAAACCGGTATACCTGTGAAAACAACAACCCGTTTGTGTAGCTGTTTACCACCTCACGGTAGTGGTCCAGATCACCGACGGCCGGGGGACACATATAATTCTGGCCATAATGGCCACAGTCGTTTTTGGCGCAGGCGTCCCGGACGTCCTGGGTGATGTGAATCTGTCTGGGGTCGACGGCTACGGTTTCCTCAAAATCGCAGGCCTCTACCATCGCTCGCAATGCTTCGTTCATAATTTTCCTCTTCCTTTATGCTTCATTTCTGAGTTTTCTCTATTATTGTATCATGTTTTTCTTAAACGTATTCACATTTTGCAAACGGCAACAGCCTGTCCTTCATTCATTGACATTAAAGCCGGCAATTATTATAATAATAACAGGCAGTGTGACATCTCAGTTTTTCAGGGATGGGCACTGCTATTCATTTTGTGAAAAATTAATTCATATTCAAAAAGGAGTGATCTTTATGCGTCAAGAGTCCTACCCGGCCGGTGAGAACAAAATGGGCGTCATGCCGGTCAACCGCCTGCTGATCACTATGGCCCTGCCCATGATGATTTCCATGCTGGTTCAGGCGCTCTACAACATTGTGGACAGCATGTTTGTGTCCATGATCAGCGAGAACGCGCTGACTGCCGTATCGCTGGCCTTCCCGGTACAGAACCTGATGATCGCCATCGCCACAGGCACAGGCGTGGGGATCAACGCTCTGCTGTCTAAGAGCCTGGGCGAAAAAAATTTTACAGAGGCCAACCGGGCTGCCAACAACGGAGTTTTCCTGGCTGTCCTCAGCTCTCTGGCTTTCGTTATCTTCGGGCTTTTCTTTACCCGCTTTTTCTTCGAGACCCAGACAAACATTGGGGAAATCGTGGATTACGGCACCCAGTATCTGGCGATCTGCTCTGTGGTTTCCTTTGGCATTTTCGGGCAGATTACCTTTGAACGCCTGCTTCAGGCCACGGGCAAGACGCTGCTCACCATGTGCACCCAGACCACCGGAGCCATCATCAACCTGATTCTGGACCCCATCATGATCTTCGGGCTTTTTGGCTTCCCAAAAATGGGGGTAGCCGGCGCAGCCGCCGCGACGGTAATCGGCCAGGTCGTGGCCATGCTGTTTGCCTGTATTCTGAACCTTAGGAAAAACCATGAGCTCACCCTGAAGCTCCGGGGCTTCAGGCCAAACGGCGGCACCATCCGGCGTATTTATGCGGTGGGCGTGCCCTCCATTATCATGGCGTCCATCACCTCAGTTATGACCTTTGGCATGAACAAAATTCTGCTGGCCTTTACCTCTACGGCCACAGCGGTTTTCGGAGTTTACTTCAAACTCCAGAGCTTTATCTTTATGCCGGTCATGGGCCTGAACAATGGCATGGTGCCCATCATTGCCTACAATTACGGCGCTCAGAAAAAGGACCGGCTCGTCAAAACCATCAAGCTGAGCATGCTGTACGCCGTGGGGCTCATGATCCTTGGCTTTCTTGTATTCCAGCTCTTCCCGGGAGCGCTTCTTTCCATTTTTAACGCCTCGCCGGATATGCTGGCCATCGGCACAGTGGCGCTGCGGATCATCAGCCTGAGTTTTCTGTTCGCGGGCTTCTGTATCATCTCGCTGTCCGTGTTCCAGGCCCTTGGCAACGCGGTGCTGAGCCTGATCGTCTCAGTGGCCCGCCAGCTGGTGGTGCTGCTGCCCGCGGCCTATCTGCTGTCCCTCACCGGCAATCTGGACGCCATCTGGTGGTCCTTCCCCATTGCCGAGATCGCTTCGGTTCTCTTCAGTGCGGCTTTTTTAAGACGCATCTATCATCAGAAGATCCTTCCCATTTCCGACGCAGTCCCTGTTCCGGGGACTCAGACGGAGACTGTGGAGTAAAACCAAGAACCCCCGGTATGGTCTATATAAACCGTACCGGCCAAAGAGAAGTCACCCTATGATGTGTACCCAGATTTCTGGACACATATCGAATAGAAATTATTATGTGGATGCTTGTCTGTAAATCACAGGCGGCATCCATTTTGTTTTAGCCTGAATTCTTTTATTATTATAGTCGTATATATATTCTTTAACTGCTACTGAGAACACTTCAAAAGATTTATATTCTGATTCATGGTCATAATATATTTCTGTTTTCAGTCTTCCAAAGAAAGTTTCCATGATACAATTATCATAACAATTGCCTTTTCTGGACATAGATTGGATAATCCCATGTTTTTTCAAAGTCTTCCGGTAAAATTCATGTTGATACTGCCAACCTTGATCTGAATGAAAAATCAGGTGCCCATTCTTTAGATTGATCAGAATGTTTTAACACCTGCGAACCACACGAGTCTACAATTCGACACCATTGTCTGATTTTATCTCTAAAGAATTTTGTTTTAATATTTTCTGGTGTTTCCATCCAGCTCCCTTCTTTATACAATTCTACACATCTTAATTTAAATTCATAACTGTAACGCATAAGAAAAATCCCCTTCTACTGTTTTGTCCAGTAAAAGGGGGACACATCACCTGCCTGACTTCTCTTTTTTATTCTTAAGAAACCATCTTGTTTATGCGGTCAGACCTGTCTTTTAAGTGGAACGATTGAAGCCTGCGCTCTATGCCGTTATAATAAAAGTACTAAAAACATGGAGGGCTTGCAATGAAAACATGTAAACGGCAATTTTTAGTTCTATTTTTGTTGATTTTGGGCCTGCTTTTAACAGCGGCAGGCTGCTCATCCACGGGTGGACGAGCTGTGGACTCGGACGTTCAATCTGTTTATACGACGACAACTCTTGGCCGCGTGCAAGGACTCGAGCAGGACGGCGTGTCTGTTTACAAAGGCATTCCCTATGCAAAACCGCCGGTGGGCAGTCTGCGCTTCCTGACGCCCGAACCAGCAGAGCCCTGGAGTGACACCCTGGACTGTACTGAGTTTGGCTCATCGGCACTCCAGCCCACTGCAGATGATATTCCCACACCAGATGAGGACTGTCTGAACCTGAACGTATGGACCAGCGCCCAGGAGGGCGAAAAACAGCCGGTTTATGTTTTTATCCACGGCGGCGCCTATTTCCAGGGCTCTGGGGCAAAAAGCATGTATGACTGTACAAATTTTGCCAAAGACGGCGTGGTGGGCGTCACCATCAATTACCGGCTGGGCGCTCTTGGCTTTCTGGGGCTTGAGGCTTCAAAAGCTGAGGACGGCACAACAGGCAACTTTGGCACACTGGACCAGATACAGGCTCTTAAATGGGTGAAGGAAAACATCAGTGCCTTTGGCGGTGATCCCGAAAACATCACCGTCGGCGGTGAATCGGCTGGTTCCTTCAGCGTTTCAGCCCTGATCATGAGCCCCCTGGCCAAAGGGCTTTTTAATCAGGCCATTATGGAGAGCGGCTGTATTCTGGACGCTTCGGCAGTCTCGCCCTACTCAGGAGGCAACGCGTCTGCGTCTGCCGCTGTCTCCGGTGCTTTTGCCCGTAGCTTTGGGGCGGACGACAGTCTGTAGGGGCTTAATCGCCTGCGCCAGATCGACGGCCACGCCCTCACAGCCATGTCCCAATTTAACATGGATATGACTCTGCCCAACGCCCTGAGCTTCTGGCCAGTCAACGATGGCGTGGTGCTGCCCGTCGACCCCCAGAAGGCACTGGCTAATGGGGATTATAACCCGGTTCGCCTGTTAGTCGGAAACAACAGGGATGAGGGTCTGATTTTTATTCCGGATGGTCTGGAGGCCGGAGATTATGCCGCCTACGCCTACCGTATTCTGGGGGCTGAAGCTGCGGAGCAAGCCCTTGCACGCTGGCCGGTCGACGCCGAACACACAGCCTCTGATAGAGCGCGGCAGCTGCTGACGCTGGCCGGTTTCCGCCTGGGTGCCACCACATTTGCCGACACCCTTAGCCAAAACGGGCATCCGGTTTACTATTATGAATTTAACTACAGCACCCCGGATAACCCTGCAGCCTACCACGCCTCCGAGCTACCGCTTGTATTCGGCAATGAGCTTGACAGCCTGAAGCTCGACAAGGCCGGAAAACAAACCGCCGTCGACATGCACACCGCCTGGGTAAACTTCATTAAAACCGGCGATCCCAACCAGGGCACCGCCCTTGCATCCGGCGTCGTCTGGGAGCCGTACACCTCCCAGAGTAAGCGCGTCATGATGATTGACGACCAATGGTCCTCGAACGAGATGTCCCAAACCGATGATCTGGATTTCTTAAGAAAAACCGTGTACGGTAAGTGAGCAAGAACCTAAAAACCCCCGGTACGGTCTGCTTCAGACCGTGCCGGGGGTTTTAAATTTCTCTCTGGATTATTCCAGGTTGAGTTTATTTTTCAGGATATAGTTCGTCACTGCAAAGTAGATCGCTGACAGGATCAGGTTACCCAGGGTTCCAATGTTCAGCATCCAGTTGACTGCGGTCACAGGGTCCATATTGTTAAAAAACGCGTTGAGCATACTGGTATCTGAGGTTAAGGCAAAGCTGACGGTCATCACTGTAAAAATGATCTGCAGAATGATGTTGATGGCAATGTAGGTCACAAAAGCGCCGATGATCTTATGCTTGCCGAAGAGCTGTCCCACTGAGATGGAGGTATACACCTGAAGAACATTGCAGCAAACGCCAACGATCATCAGGATAAACAGCTCGATCAGAATCAGGGCAGCCTGTCCGCCCTCTGGTGAGTTGAAGGCACGCCCCAGTTCCTGGAAGAACTCACCCATATACTGCAGGCTGGCGCCGTCGATGGCCAGGATCATAATGGACAGCATGATAACAATACCGCATACAAAGGTCCACATCAGGGCAATGACCAGCTTGGAGACAATCTGCTGCCAGGTAGGCACAGGGAGCGTAAACATCAGATAGCCCTCGTCGGTCATCAGGTTTTTATAAAAACGCTGAATGATGACAATAAAGGTCATGACCACCAGAGCAATGATGATACAGACATAGAGCGCCATACTGATACCGGTTGTCATGATGAAGCCCGTGGCCTCTGAGTTGATGGACAGGAATATTTTATTAATCAGGGTCATGGCCAGCAGCGCCGCGTAGACGGGCAGCAGCAGACGGGCCGTTCCCTTGATTTCATATTTCATGAGTTTTCCTAACATTTGAACACCTCTCTAAACAGCTCATCCACGGATTTATGCTGTTTTTCTCTGATTTCATCCACGCTGGCATTCATGACGATGCGTCCCTGGTTGATGAACACCACCTCGTCCAGCACCTTTTCAATATCGGCGATCAGATGGGTCGAGATGACCACAGTCGCGTTTTCGTTATAATTGGTAATGATGGTTCCCAGGATGTAATCCCGCGCGGCCGGGTCGACCCCGCCGATGGGCTCATCTAAAAGATACAGCTCTGCGTCGCGGCTCATGACCAGGATCAGCTGGACCTTTTCCTTGGTCCCCTTGGACATGGTCTTGATGCGGTCCTTGGTGTCGATGCCCAGGTCGCTGATCATATTGTAGGCCTTCACGCTGTTAAAATCTTCGTAGAAATCGTCAAAGAAGGCGATGAGCTGGGTGACGGTCATCCAGTCGCTTAAATAGGTGCGGTCTGGCAGGTAGGACACAATCTTCTTGGTCTCGACCGAGGGGGCCATGCCAGCCACCAGAAGCTGTCCGGACGTGGGGGTCAGAAGCCCGGTCGCTGTCTTGATAAGTGTGGTCTTGCCGCTGCCGTTAGGACCTAAAAGCCCGATGATACGGCCTCTTGGAAGCTGACAGTTCACTTCGGACAAGGCTTCCTTGGTGCCGAACTTCTTTGTCAGGTCAATGCATTCTAAAATTGGGTTCATTATTTTCCCTCCTTATCATCACGTTCCATCAGTGTGATGATATCTTCTTTCTTAAATCCGAGCTTTTCCATTTTTTCCAGGAAGTTTTCAATTTCCTTGATCGCTAAATTTTCTTTTGTTTCCTGTATCATTTTATTATCCTCCGTTATGAATCTGCCGCTTGTCCGCTGCGCATACACAAGGCCTGTCCGCTCCAGCTCCGAAAGTGCTTTCTGCATAGTGTTCGGATTGACTGAAGCCTCTGCCGCCATTTCTCTGACCGATGGCAATTTATCGCCTGGGGCGAAAAGACCGGAAACGATCCGGAGTTCTATCTGCTCGATGAGCTGTTTGTATACCGGCCGGTCGGAATCAATGATCCATTCCATAATGTCCTCCTTTGTATTACTGTATTGTTGTACTAAGAACTTAATACAATAATACATTCATCCAGACGAATTGTCAATACACTTAAGAAATTCTTCATAAATAAAAAAGAGCCCGCCAAAATCGCAATGATTTCAGCAGACCCTTTTTGGTATCGCTGCCCTTTGGCAGCGCCGGAAGTTTCCAGAAATATTATTCTTTTTATAAAACACCACGCTTTTCGCCTCCCGAGCGCGTTTCCTCTGCGAGGCTGACGATCTGCCCCTGGGGAAGACTACCTGAGCGCAGCAGCTGATCCTTTATGGAGCGGCCGATCAGGCCCACCATTAAAATCATGACTGCCAGCAGGAGCGTTACCAGCAGCGCTGCCAGGAGCGGGCTGAAATTCTTCTTAATGGTTTTCCGCAGTTTCATTTTCTGTTCCTCCTTCACGGGTATTCTTTCCTCTATGATACCGTAGGGAGTACAGCAGAAGTACAACCAATTAAAACTGCTCTGTCCTCAGCTTCAGTCAGAACGGTTCCACGCTCATGTATTCTCCCGGACAGCCCGGCAGGGGCTTCCGATCGCAACCTTATCTGATGGAATATCCTTTGTCACCACACTGCCCGCGCCGATGACCACATTATCGCCAATGGTGACACCGGGCAGAATAATGGCTCCGCCGCCAATCCAGACATTGTCGCCGATGATAACTGGCGCGGTCTGGGTCTTGCAGAAAGCAAAGCTCCCGTCTTCTCTGGGCGGTCCGAAACGGTCCGCCGCGCTGGCCGGATGAAATGCCGTGTATATCTGGACATTGGGCGCGATGAGAGCATTGTCCCCGATGACGATTTTATTATCGTCCAAAAATGTGCAGTTCATGTTGACCTCGCAGTTCTCACCAAAGCAGATGTTGACGCCATAATCCACATAAAACGGCGGTGTTATCCACAGGTTTGCACCACGCTTTCCCAAAAGGGCCGCCAAAATCCGGTTCTTCTCATCCAAATTTTCTGAAGCTGTCTGGTTATAGGCCCGCACCAGGTCCTTGGCTTTGTGCCACTGCGCCAGCAGCTCCGGATCGCTGCAGTCGTACAGCTCACCCGCCAGCATTTTTTCTCTTTCAGTCATTTGGTTCACCTCATATTCTTTTTTCTACTGCAGCAGGTAACCCCACAGCGATCCGAACATCGCTGTAAAGCAGCCTCTGTTATTCTTATCTTAGCACACCCGGGCGCAAATGAATACGGTGATCCGTATTGTCTGCAGGCTGTTTTTTGTTTCACAAGCCCGATTCTGGATAAATATGATTAAAACAAAAGCCTTAAAGGAGGTAATATCATGACTAAAAATAAATTAATACCTATTCTTCAGTTAATCCTCGCCGTGGTGGTGGTGGAGCTGGTGGGCTTCTGCTCCTCACTTCTGGCCGGCGACATTGCCGGTAAATACGCCATGCTCAACAAGGCGCCCCTGTCGCCGCCGGGCTCGGTGTTCGGGCCGGTCTGGATCGTGCTCTACCTGCTCATGGGCATTGCCATTTTTCTGGTTTTACGGACGAACACAGACGAAAAGCTCAAACGCTCAGCCGTCGGGCTTTTTGTCATTCAGCTGCTCCTCAACTTTTTGTGGAGTATCCTCTTTTTTGGCGGCAGCTCCTTCTGGCTGGCAGCCGTGGTTATCCTGCTCCTGGACGCGGCGGTCATCGCCTGTATTGTGTGGTTTAAAAAGATCTCCACTCTGGCTGCGGGCCTCATGGTGCCCTACCTCCTCTGGATTCTGTTCGCTACCTATCTGAACATCGCTTTTGCCATTCTCAATTAGATTAAAAAAACAGGTAGGGTCTGAAATGCGCCGTACCTGTTTTTTAAATCTTTTTATCCTTCATCCACAGTGCTGCTTACTGCCGCTTCGCTTTCCAGTGTCCTGCAATACTGATTTATGAGCCGGTTGGCCTTTGACTGGCTAAAACCAAGTGCCTTGCTCAGCTCACGGCTGCTGGGATAACGCTTATAGTAATCCTGTATCACCGCTTGCTTTACCTGGTCGATAATGGCTTCAAAGGCATTTTCGGCAGTACTTCGCTCGCCAACCTTATCCAGAATAAAATCGGGTAAATCCTCAATGGTAATCGTGTTACCGTTGGCCATAATGCACAAGAGCTCAATCAGATTTTTTAACTGGCGGATATTTCCAGGCCAGCTGTAAGCCTGCAAAATACCGATGACCTCCGGCGATATCTCCCTTTTCTTTCCATATTTTACGTTGTTTTTATTTAGAAAAAAAGTGATCAGCGGCAGAATATCGTCCCGGCGCTCCCGCAGGGGTGGTACTGTGATGGCGGAGATATTAATCCGCCAGAACAGGTCCTCCCGAAACTTTTTATCCTCTACAAGCTTTTCGAGGTTCTGATTCGTCGCCGTAATCACACGGATATCAACTGAATGGACTTCCTGCCCCCCGACAGGAATAAACCGCTTATTTTCAAGGACATCTAACAGCTTGGCCTGGAGGCTTGGCGCCAGGTCACCAATTTCGTCCAAAAATAAGGTTCCGCCGTCTGCCAACTCAATCAACCCAACTTTTCCCTTGGGATTTGCGCCTGTAAAGGCATAGGGACTGTAGCCAAAGAGCTCGGACTCCAAAAGGTTCTCTGGAATGGCTGCGCAGTTGATCATGATAAACGGCTTATCCTTGCGCAGACTGTTTTTATGAACATACTCTGCCAATAAGCTTTTGCCGGTACCCGACTCGCCTAGAAGCATCACGGGCACATCGGACTGAGCCACCCGCTGCATACGGATCAACAGGTTGCAAAAGCTTGAATTGTAACTGACAATTTCATTGTCAACTTCTCTTTTCGCCTTGCTCTCTTTTTTATTTCCGGCACCCTCAATGTTTTTGTAGCTGATATCGTAGTCCTGCTCCTCCTCCTGAACAACGCAAACCACATACACCACCTGATCGTTTTCGTCAAACACAGGCGTTGCCACTGTCACCAGCTCTTTCCCTGTGATCAGGTAGGTCTGCAGGACGCAGATGGAACGGCGCTCTGCGATACAGCGGTCAATAACTCGCGGATACCACATACCTTCCCAAACATCATAGTTGGTTTTTCCCACCAGCTTTTCAGGCTCCAGGCCATAGTTCTGCATTGCCCTCGGATTGACATAGATCACCGTTCCCTCTGCGTCCGAGACGTATACTTCATTGGTGCAGTGCTCTAAAACATCAATATAAAAGGATTTATCAATGCTGTTGAGATATTCCAGATAGGAGGCACTGTATTTAAATTTTTTATTATACATTATCCATCCCCCCTGATAATGTGGTTTAATAATTTTATTATATCCTTTCTCTGTTTTTTCTTCAATGGGTTTAAATTACTCCATCTCAAATTAAAAAACAGAGGCCGGCAAATGGCCTCTAGAAGCATTTATTCTCTGGCATGATGGCTTTCTTGTTTATCTTGAAAAAACTGTGCGTTAATTTGATTCCGGGTCATATTCCCATAATCCTCTTTTAACCATTTAAAAATTGAGATGATACAGAATATCAAAATGACCGAAACCGGAATAGCTGTAATGACAATGGTCGATTTAAAGACATTCAGATCTGCATTCGCAAACATCAGGCAAATGGGGATTACCGCAATGGCTATAGCCCAGAATAGTTTGAGATAATTGGGGGGAATGGTGTCGGTTTTCAAGTCTTTTATAGATGCGGCCGCCAGTGTGAAAACGGCTGAATCTAAGGTGGTCACAAGCAGCATCGTTCCCACAACAAACCAGATAAATAACACGATTTTACCAAAGGGCAAAGCCATAATAACCGTAGAGATCACTTGCTCAGGACTTTGAGTCTGTAAAATCGTAACAAAATCGAAAGCCTCAGTCAACTGTAAATGCAACCCATAATTTGAAAGGACACCAAAAAACAGAACGGTACTGCCCAGACCTGCCACGGAAATAGTCAGCACAATTTCCCGTATGCTGCGTCCCTTTGATATTTTAGCGATAAAAATCCAAAGCCAGGGAGCCAGCGTGATCCACCACGCCCAGTAAAAAATCGTCCAGTCGCCCACAAAACCGGTCTTGGTAATTGGCTCTGTTTCAAAAAACATGGGAATGAAATTACTGATCATCATCCCAAAACTTTTTACCGTATTCTCCAGCTGAAACTGTGTGCCGCCAAAAATAAGAATAAAGGCCAGCAGAGCAAAAACCATATAGGTCGTGATGTCAGAGCAGAATTTCATGCCTTTCTCAAGACCTGCGTAAGCGCTCAGGGTAAAAATAAAGGTCACGAGCACAATCATTAAAATCCGCATCAAAAAGGTGTCCGGCGTGCCAATGCTGTTGTGCAGATTGTTGACCAGCATGGGGATACCAGTACCAAAGACAATGATGATCCCGGATATAATGCCAAAAATAAACACGATATTAATGAGCTTATCGAGAATGGGGTTGCCTCTGGTGACACCCTCGCAGCCGCCTGCCAGCGAAAGTCCGCTCTGTTTTCGTACATAATAACGGTAGGCGATGGGCACAGTGCCGATGGCGTAAATGCCCCAGGCCGGTATACCCCAGTGAAAAAAATTATAAGACAAAACGACCTGCGCCGCCGCAATGCTCTCAGGTTCTAATCCCATCGGCGGTGCCGTATAATAATAAACCCATTCCAATGTTCCCCAATAGAGAATACAAGTACCCATGGTCGCACAAAAGATCATCGCGATCCAGCTGAAGGTTCGGTATTCGGGCTGCCCTTCCCCGATTCTGATCTGGCCGTATTTTGAAAAAGCGAGCACAATGTTGACAATAAAGACGCCCATGGTTACCAGAATAAAATAAACGCCCAGCTTGTCAACAATCAAAAGTCGCAGCTGATTTAAATGAAAGGTTGCGGCAGCTGGAAATGATATAATATAGATCGAAAGCACTGCGACAATTAAAAGCGTTGCACCGATGGCCAGCTTGTCAATTTTATTATTTTTCATGGTCTTTCCCCTCCCTTGTGGACTCCCCATCCTTTTACAGTGCCTCAAGAATTGCTTCTGGCACGATTCCTTTTTCATTCCATCCCATGTATTTATAATACTGCTGCTTCATATCCTCAAAAGCAGCTTCGGGTATTTTCTGACCTGCTCCTGCGCCGCTGCGGAGCACCTCCCGGAATATCCGTTTTGGCGCAGTGTCATCCTTGCCGTTAAACCCTTCTCTCTGATTAAAGGCGCGCGCCATATTCAAAACCCTGACCCCGATTTCTTCCAGCTCTTTTGTCGTCCACTGCTCGCCCGTCACCAGCTCCAGTATTTCTGCCATTAAATCCAAGGTAATGGTTCCCCAAAAGTCACATATCCCAAATGAAAATTTAACGGCGCTCCACCAGCCCATGCGGTAAACAATCTCACCCTTACCCTCGCTGGTATACGGCGGCGCGGTTGCGGTAAAAATTTCCTCATTGGCTGCATAAGCCCGCATGTGGCAGGCGCCGCGGTCTGAGACCGCATAGGCCAGTGCCATTCCCCAGGAGCCTCTCGGCTCATACTGCGGATATTCCAGCCCTTTAACGTGCATGGCAAAATCCTGACCGCCATATTTTTCTGATAGTCTCTTAACGCCCTGCGCAAGCTCTGCACCAATCCCCTCAGCTCTGGCCATCAACTCCAGATATTCAATATACTTATCGATCTCGCCAAAATGAATGCCAAAATCATGAATGCCCTTCTCTGTCATCTCCATAGCCCAGGCGATGGTATCGCCTGCACTGATCGTATCCAGCCCCATATCATCCGCCACTTTATTAGATTTCAAAATTTTAATGGCATCGGCATTACAAACATTGGGCCCAGCTACTGCAATGGACTCGTACTCCGGTCCCTCGCAGATAACATCGCCAAGCTTTAAGAAATTGCCGCAGCCCAGTCCACAGCTGCCACAGCCCCTTTTTCCCTCCAGTCCTTTCAACAGCACGTCGCCGTTATATTCAGTCCAGCGGTCATCGGTCGTGTCGCTGAAATTTTTTTTAGGCAGGATCCCCCCGTCCTGGCAGGCCTCCAAAAAAGCCGTTGTGCCGGTGTCAAAAACATAGGTGTTGTCCTCCTGGAGTACATTTTCTTTTTCAATCTCAATGATGCGGCGGCAGGCTTCCCGTATGTTGGGAATTTTCACACTGCCAGTGCCTTTGATGACCACGGCCTTTACATTTTTACTGCCCATCACTGCACCCATACCGCCTCTGCCGGCCTGCCTGTAGTAATCTGAGTTGATACAGGCCATGCCGCACTTTGTCTCCCCTGCCGGCCCGATGGTGAGATAGCTGTACTCATGCCCATAAAGCTCTGAAAGCATGGCTTCGGTGACATGGGCACCCAGCCCCCAATACTGTCCGGCGTCCATAATTTCCACATGGGTATCCTCAATGAAGATATAGCACGGCTTCTCATATTTTCCTTCCAGAATCATTGCGTCATAGCCCGCGTATTTGATCTTCAAAGCCGCGTGTCCGCCGATGGAGCAATCGCAAATCGTACCGGTTGCCGGTGATTTCGCCGCGATGGACAGCTTGCCCGAGCAGGGAATACTGGTTCCTGTCAGGGGCGTTGTCATAAAAATCAGTTTATTATCCTCGGACAGAGGATCTATCCCTGGGTTTAATTCCTCATATAAATACTTGATGGCCAGCCCCTTTGAGCCGATATATTTTTTTGCCCAATCCATCCGCAGCGGCTCAGCCTGTACGATTCCAGTACTCAAATTGATTCTCAATAAATTATTTTGATATCCCAGCATCTCTCTACCCCACTTACCTGTACTGCAGGGCCTGCTGCGGACAAACCTGCACGCAAAACGGTTCGCCGCCACAGGCGTCGCAGATAACAGCCTTTTCATCACGCAGCCGGACCACTTTTTTAGGGCAGACCTCCGCACAGACGCCGCAGCCTGTACAACATTCCTGCTTTACGATGATCCTCTCCGTTACAACAATGGCATTTTGCGGGCAGTTTTTCGCGCACTTTCCGCAGCCGATACAGAAGTCGTCTTTATATTTTATCGCCATCCCTTTATCATAATAGGTTTCAATGAAAATCCGCGCTTTTGACGGGCAGAACACGCCCTCGTGCATGGCCGAGCAAATCTGCGCGCAGAGCTGGCAGCCAATACACTTTTTTTTATTCAATCTTAGTCTTTTCATTCTTCTGCCTCCTTCATTCTATCATTTCCAATAGCTCAGCGCCACGGCTTGAGCGGCGCCAAGCAGGTTTATCAGGCATTGTAGGCTTTATTCAGAAAACACAAAAACTCTTCCTTTGTCAGAACAATTGGATTATCAGGGTTTGAAACATGGGTCACGCACTTTTCGGCCAGCTCTTCAAAATCCTCTGGGTCAATGCCCGGCAGCTCGTTCAGCCTTGGAATCCGTACATCCGCCACTAGTCTCCGGATCTCATCCACGCCCGCCTGGGCAAGCTCACGGTCGGTAAGCCCCTGGCCTGTCACGCCCATCGCTCTTGCAATATCGACATATTTCGGTAAGTTCGCCGGAATATTGTATTCACAGACATCCGCTAGGAAAATGGCGTTGGCCACACCGTGAGGAGTATCGTACCGGCCGCCAATGGTCTCTGCCAGCGCATGCACCGCAGCGGTGTCGGAGTAGCCAAAGGACAGACCGGCCAGCAAGCTTCCGACCATGATCTCGGAGCAGCTCTCAATATCCCGGTCATAGATATATTTTCTGAAATGCTGGCTTATTTTTTTAACGGCGTAAAGCCCAAAGGCCTCGGTCACCGGGTTTGTACAGGTACAGACATAGCCCTCGATGGCGTGGGTCAGGGCATCAATTCCTGTTGCCGCTGCGATCGCGGACGGAAGCCCCATAAGCACAGCCGGGTCGCATAACGCCACTGTCGGCGCGCATTTTATATCATAGCAATAGACTTTTTCATGGGTTTGCGCATTTGTAATGACCCCGCAGGTCGTGACTTCACTGCCTGTTCCAGCCGTTGTCGGCACTGCGATCAGCGGACAGGGGTCGCAGGTATAGGCATTCGGAAATTGAATCCTCCTAAAATCAGATGTCTGATGCCCAATCATGCCCGCAATGGCCTTTGATGTGTCAATGCTGCTGCCGCCACCGACCGCGATCACCAGATTTATCTGTTCCTCAAGCCCCAGCCGCGCACCTTCCTCGCAATCCGATATTCTGGGATTTGGGACAATTTTATCAAAATCAACACAGGCGATCCCCGCCGCCGCCAAATAGCCTCTGATACTTGTTGGCAGACCTGTGCCGCGTATGCCCTTGTCGGCAGCCAGCAAAACCTTTTTGGCCCCATACTCCAGCGCGATTTCGCCAATTGAGGCCACCGCATCTTTTCCAAACCTTATATCCGTTGCCAGTCCAAAACTAAAATCATTCATCCTTTTCCATCCTCCATTATTTTATTGTTTTTAATCAGCCGCCTGCTATTCTGGGATATATTTTCACAACATCACCAGCCTTCAGCGGCGCATTAATACAGACACGCTTTCCATTAACGGCGGCAAAACCAAAGCTTGTGCAGCTTTCCCATTCAAAGCCGATCACCTTAAACAGCGCTTCAACCGTTAAATTCTCCGGCACCTCCAGTACTCTCTCCTTTTCAAAGCCAAAATATTTTTTAAGGCTCCCTCTGGGGTAGATACTCACACGCATATCGCCCTCTTTATTCCTCAGGCAGCAACGGCACAACGCTTTTTTCCTGCGCTTCTTTCTTTTTTAAAACCCTTTTGGTCGCCACACAGCCCAAAACCGCGATAACCGCGCTTCCCAGGAGAACCAGGAAAATATAAGTGTAGCCTGTGTTTCCATAATGGTCAATCATGCTGCCAAAAGCCTGGTGCATAAAGCTTTCCGGTAAAAAGCCAATGACCGAGAGCAGACCGGTCGCCGCTCCAAAAATGTGGGGCGGTACATGAGTCTCCGTTAAAACCGATGAGGTAACGCCATAGGCGCCATTGGCCAGAAAACCAATTATCAGCGTGATGACAATGGCCACGGTTAAAAAGAAGCCTGTGGGCGGCATTATGACATAAGCGCCGCAGCACAGCCCGCAGCCAATCATGACGCAGATAATCGCCTTACAGGGCGAGCCGATTTTAGTAGTGAACGCACCGAGCGCCGGCGCGGCGATGATGGCGATGCCGTAATAACGTACCATGCCAATCACGCCAACCAAGGCCAGAGGTGCGCCAAAAACATCTGTTAAATAGGGCGTTGTGTAATTCATGCCCATATACACAATCATCACAAAAAACAAAATCATGCTGGACAGCCACACCCCAGGATGCTTTAACGCCTCCATAAACTCATTGATGTTAAACTTCTTATCAGGGTCGGTCACAATCTCGCCCTTAAAATACGGCACCGTAAAAAAGGAAAGGATGCCCAGTGCCAGGATTAAGACCCCGATAAACAAAAGCGAAAACCTTACGCCTGTCACATAATCCGAAAAATTATTAAACACAGCCAAGGCCACGCCGTTGATCACCAGCCCCCCCAGTCCGTACAATGCGTAACATAACCCTACGAGGGATGGATACTTTTCCTCTGGCCCGCAAAACCGAAGTACCTTAAAATGAAAGCCCCAAAACACTAAAATCGTTGTGACTGCATACACCACAAAAATGACAAGCAGGACACTGTAGGAGGGCAGCATAGCGTACCAGAAAGTTACCAGCGCCGTACTGATAAAACCACCCGCCGCCATGGTGCGCAGCCTGAGCTTATCGGCAATCATGCCACAGGGGATGTACAACAGCGTTGCCATAATGCCGTACACGCCGGATAAAAGCCCCAGCTGAGCGTTCGAAATATTCAGCCCCAGCAAAAGTGGCTCGTAAAACACATTTTTTAAATAGACTGGTGCGTAAATCGCACCGCTTCCTGCCCCCGACAAAAAAATCAACAATAACACTTTCATTTTACTCAGCTGCGTATAATCCACTTCTTTTTTTCTCACGATCTCACTCCTCACTTTTTAAAATATTCTCGACAGTTCTTAATTAACGCAAAATTTATACCAAATAAAAAAACGGCTTAACCAAGCCGTTTTTTTATTTTTCTTTACAAAAATCGAGTCATTTAAGCATTTTTTCAGTTTTTGATTTCAGACAACGCCCCAAGTCTGACTCACCTTACATCACCCCTCTACCGCCTCGCTAAATAAGCCTCGATCCGCTGCCCTGCGTTCTCGCGGAGGTTGTAGTAATAGAAGGCATAGTCGTACCCGTGGTAAACACCCTCTGGAAAGACAGCGTTTCCGGGGGCCAGAGCATCGGTGTCCTGGTTGTCACAGATTAGGACGCCGCGGACTTTATCGATACGGGCGTCAGCGGAGGGGAGGCTCTTGACAGACGGGTCCTCTCTGCTGGCAGAGCCGAGGCTCTGCTCTGCTGGCGCGAGGGTCTCATCCCGGGTCCAGCTGATGGGGTTGATGACCTTTGCGCCGGGCAGCAGTACAGGGTTATCCGCTGTGACACCTGGCGCTTCGGTATTGTAGGAGATGATCACACCCGTATCATCGGCCGCCTCTGCAAACCGGAGATGTGGGTTCTGGGCGAGGTAGTCCCCAGTAACAGAATAACCAATCACGTAGGCGGCCACCATCCGTCTGTAAACCACAGGATGCGCCTTCATATACTCGCCCAACAGGTAGAGCAGCATGTTGGAGCCCTGGGAATGACCGGCCAGGATAAAGGGGCGGCCGTTGTTTTCGTGCTCAAGATAGTAGTCGAAGGCTGCGAACACGTCTATCTTGGGCACGCCGTTCAGCAGAGCGTATTCCTCGTCATGGGACAGACCCAGGCAGTAAGCCGCGTCGACCTGCCGGTAATAGGGCGCGTAGACATTGGCCACAGGCTCAAAGACGCTGGCCTGCTGTCTCAGCATTTCGGGCGCGGTCTCGCGCAGGGTGGCGTTGTCAACAGTGCAGATGTTAGGCTCCTCCGCGCTTTCCTTATGCCAGGCCGTAGGATACAGGTAAAAGACATCCACTGGCTTATCGGGCGTATCGGGCATCGCCAGCCAGTTCGCCGCCACAGCGTAATCGGTCGGGGCTTCTTTATTTTCTGCCTGCCGGGCGACACAGCCAGGCAGCAGGATACTCATCAGCAAAAGGGCTGCCAGCAGCAGTCCCCGGGCACTCCGTCTTGTTTTCATGGGTTCTCCTCTCGTTTAAAAAACGGTACGGTCTAAAACACGCCGTACCTCATTCCTTACATTTTCTCGGGCCTGAGCGCCTGCGGAGGGCGCACCGCCTTAAAATAAAACACCACCGCGCAGGCTGCGGCAAAGATAACTCCCGCCGGGTAGGCAAAGGCGACGGGCAGGCGCAGGCCCTCCTCTGCCATGAGGATATAGGTAGCGCTGACGGCCGACATAAAGGTGGCCGGAACCGCGGCGATCCAGAAATTCTTCTGGTTTCTGCACAGGTATACCGCCCCGGCCCACAGCGCGATCATGGCCAGCGTCTGGTTGCTCCAGGAAAAATACCGCCACACAATATCAAAATCAATCTGGGATAAAAGCAGGCCCACCAGCAGCAGCGGGACGGTGATGTACAAGCGGGTGCGCATCTTGTCCTGGGAGATGTCAAACCAGTCCGCAATGGTGAGGCGCGCGCTCCTGAAGGCTGTGTCGCCCGAGGAGATAGGGCAGGCAATAACGCCGATCATGGCCAGCACCATGCCCGCTGGTCCCAGCAAGGTATTGCAGATCTCATAGACCACGCCGCCCTGTCCCCCATAGGCGGCAAGGGCTTCCCGAAGCCCGCCGGTGGACTGATAAAAAGCTACGCCCGCCGCGGCCCAGATCAGGGCGATGACGCCCTCGGCCACCATGGCGCCGTAAAAGATGGAGCGCCCCTGCTTTTCACTGGTTATGCACCGCGCCATCATAGGCGACTGGGTAGCATGAAAGCCGGAAATCGCGCCGCAGGCCACGGTCACAAACATCAGCGGCCAGACAGGCAGCTCCTTGGGGTGCAGATTCTGCAGGGTCAGCTCTGGAATGGTGTAGCCCTGGATGATGATGCCGCCGGCCACGCCCAGCGCCATGATGATCAGACAAATACCGAAAAAGGGATAGATTTTCCCGATAACCTTGTCAATGGGCAGCAGAGTTGCCGCGAAATAATAAATCAAAACCACAATGAGCCAGAAGCCAGCATCCAGCGCATCGGGCGTAAGCATGGCCAGAAGCGCCGCAGGTCCTGTGGCAAAAACAGTGCCCACCAGTACCAGCAGCACCACGGAAAAGACGCGCATAACGGTCTTCATACCCTTTCCAAGATAGATTCCCACAATCTCAGAAATACTGCTGCCCCTGTGGCGGATGGAGATCATCCCAGACAGGAAATCGTGGACGCCGCCGGCAAAAATGGTGCCGAAAACAATCCATAAAAAAACAACGGGTCCCCACAGCGCGCCGGAGATGGCGCCAAAGATGGGCCCCAGGCCAGCAATGTTGAGCAGCTGGATCAGAAAGATCTTCCACTGTTTCATGGGCACATAGTCCACGCCGTCGGTCATGGTAGTGGCTGGCGTGGGCCGGTCATCAGGCCCGAATATCCGCTCGACCACTTTGCTGTACGTAAAATATCCGGCGATTAAAATCGCCAGCGCAGCAAAAAAGGTAATCATTTTCACACCCCCATAGCTTTGTTTTTACTCATTATAGCACGCTTTTGGTGGTATTTTTTGACGGCCGCACAAATGGCTCGTCTGACCGCCTAAATGCTTTCTCTAAAGCTGCATTCAGGCGGTTAAACCTGCTATTTGTGCGGTTTTATTGCGCGGCCCTCTTCCATCCGATATAATAAAACCAATCGTTTTTCAACCACTATTTTATGAAAGGAGTTTGATATGAATAAAGAATCGTTTGAAAATTTTGAGGAGGAGCTTACAGGTGCCATCAAACACTGGTGGGTTTTTCTGATTCTTGGTATCCTCGCCATCGGCCTTGGTGTCTGGCTGTTTTTTACGCCAGCCAATGGATTTGCTGCCCTTGCTATTGTCTTTGCCATCACATTTCTGATCTCCGGACTCGCCTCCACTGCGGTTACCCTGATCAACCGCAAAAGCATTCCTGCATGGGGCTGGAATCTGGTATCCGGGATTCTGATGCTCATTCTCGGCATTATCATGATTGCCAACATGGGCATTACCGCAGATGTGCTGGTCTTTTACGTTGCCTTTGCCATTCTATTCGGCGGCTTTAACACCATCGGCTTTGCCTTTACGGCCAAATCAAAGGGCGATAAGGCATGGGGCTGGACACTGGCGCTGGGCATTGTGGTTGTCATTCTTTCCATAGTGCTCTTGTTCCACCCTGTCTTTGCCGCCTTCACCATTGTGATCTGGGCTGGCATTGCCTTTTTATCAATGGGCATCTCTTTCTGTACCCTGGCCTACCGTTTATCCAAAACCAATGGCAGGATGAAAAAATAAACAGTCTTTTTAAAAAACAGCACGCCTGGGCGCTGCTGTTTTTTAATCGTTGTCCACCATATTTTTTTGTGATAAACTGTAACCAGCAAAGCTTTACAACCTCGTTTGACAGGAGTGTAACTTATGATATTCTATTTTTTCAGGGCGCTGCTCGGCTTCCTGATGCAGACCGTACCGCCTGCTTTTCTGTGCATTTACCCCTTCTGGGCCAGACAGACCTGGGAGCGGAAGCGCCCGGTACTCTTCTTTGTATTTGGCGGTTTCCTGATCCTCGGAATCTTTATCGCCATGGTTTTTATGGATACCATCCGCGCCGGAAAACCCGCTTCCAACGTAAATCTCATCAATCTGCTCATGTTTCTGGAGCAGGGCTGCTGCTTTCTCATTTACCTGTTTGTAATCCGCGCGCCTTTTTTTAAAAAGCTCTATTGCCTGACCTTTATCTCCAGTTTTTACGCTGGTATCGCGCTGGTGGCGTCCTTTCTCAACCGGCTGCTGTTTCCAGAGCTGTCGGTGGGTCCTTTTGTACAGGACGGCTATCTCTGGCCCCTGTCGGGTCTCTGCCTTTACGTGGTGCTGGTGGCCGCCACCTATCCGTTTTTATTCAGACTTATGCGCCGCATGTCCAGCCACCTCCTGACACCAACCCGGACGGGGTTCTGGCCCAGCCTCTGCGTCCCGCCGGTGCTGTTCTATCTTTGGATCTTCCTGACGCCCAACGATCTGTTCTACGGCTGGATCATCACCTCTGCCACTGCCCTCATGCTGGTGCTTTTGCTCTGCGTCGCTTTTTTCAGCCTCCAGAACCTGACCTGGGTGGCGGAGCTGGAGGAAAAGACCACGCCGCCAGATCCCCAGAAAGCCCTGAGCCGGGAAGCCTGCGCAGTTTTTAACGAAAAGCTGCAGTCCTCTGAAATGCTGCTTCATGATTTCAGGCACCATCTGCTTGTCCTCAAAAAGCTTTTGGATGATGACGATCTCGGCCCTGCCAATCATCTGCTGCAAAACCTGCTGGATGAGACTGAGACAGCAGAGCCTATTCTCACCAGCGGCAATTACCTGATCGACACCCTTGTGAATGGCAGGCTGGGCGCCCTGTCCGAAAAAGGCGTGGCTGTCAGTGCCCAGGCCAGCGTGCCGGATATCCTGCCTCTGGACTACAATACCCTCTCCCCCTCTCTGCTCGCTGTGCTGAACACGGCCGCCGCTGCCTGCGAGGCGGCTTCTCCCTGCTCTGAATCCGAGCTTACGCTAAGCCTTGACTACTCCCGTCAGTGCCTGAGGGTTGTCTGTACCTTCCCGGGCACACAGCCTCTGGACACTCTCTCCCCAGACCTCCAGGCCCTGTCAGTGTCTGGAAAATGCCGTTTTGAATGCGAACGCTGCGCGGACGGCAGGACGCAGCTGTCTCTGTGGCTCTCCTGACACGGGCTGCCTGCTAAGCGGGCAGCTTTACAATTACCTCTACGCCCTTTGGCGTATGATGCCGCATCTGGATACTGCCGCCGTGCAGCAGGGCAATATTCTCGGCAATGGTCAGTCCCAGACCGCTGCCGCCAGTCTGGCGGGATCTTGCCTTGTCGGCGCGGTAAAAGCGTTCAAAGACATGGCGCATATCCTCATCGCTGATACCGATGCCGGTATCGCTGATCCTTAAAACCACTTTTCCATCTTTCTCCTCAGTGCTCATGGCAATGCTGTCGCCGGGTTCGGTATACTTAAAGCTGTTATCCAGCAGAATGACCGCGAGCTGGCGGAGCTTGTCCGAATCTGCCTCAATATTTCCCTTAAACCGAAAATCCATTCTCATTTTCTTGCCCTCCAGCCCCGCGATCTCACAGTAGGCCTCGCCCACGCCGCTTAGCAGATGTTCAAGGGACACTGGCTCTTTCTGCAGTTTTGTCTGGCTTGTGTCGGTCATTGCCAGCAGGATCAGGTCCTCTGTCATTTTTGTCAGCCGCCGTGTCTCGTCGATGGTGCGGTTAATGGCCTCAAACTTGTCAATGATCCGGCTTTCCGGGTTGCTGAGGAGCAGCTCCTGGGTGGTCCGGATAATGGTCAGCGGTGTCCTCAGCTCATGGGAGGCGTTCTGGACAAACTCAGTTTGTTTCTGGTACGCCTCAGTCACTGGCTTCAAAATGCGCCGGGACAGCAGCCAGCCCACGCCGGCGGACAGAAAGACCGCCACGCCCAGCGAGACAGCCAGTCCCGCTACCACATTGCGCAGGATCTCATCCTCGGCGTCAACGTTGATGAGTATCTGCAGGTATTCCTTCTGTCCATCGGCTTTTTCGATCATCCGGTTGATGGCCCGGTAATGGTAGCGCCCGCCCAGCGTCATGAAATACAGGGTGTCCAGCTCATTGGAATTAAAGGTGAAGCCTTTGTATAGCTCCTCATAAAGATCGCCGTTTATATCCGAATAATAGAGCGGGCTGCCATCCCTGTCTCTCGCAATATACAGCACTCTCGGGTTAATCTCGGGCAGGTCGCCGATCAGCTCGGCCTGATCGGTGGCAACATCGCCGCTCTCCGGCTCCTCGGCCTCAAGCACACTTCCCTCCTCCATCATCAACGCCGCGTAGGTTGTTCCCTGGTCGGCCAGCAGTATCTCGTCCACTGACGCGTACAGGTTGGTTCGCACAATGCCATAGATGAGCAGGCCCAGCACTGAATAGATACACGAAAAGGCCAAGATAAAAAGCAGCAGGCTCCGTATAAATTCCCGGCGAATCCATTTTTTCTCATTCAATGCGCCTTCTCCCCACTGGTCAGCATATAGCCGACACCTCGAATGGTTTTCAGACAGCTATCATAGCCGCATCCCGACAGAATCCTGCGCAGTGCACTTACGTACACCTCCACCACGTTGGAGCTTGTATCTGTGGTAAATCCCCATATTTTGTCAAAAATCTGGGCCTTGGTCACAAGCTGCTCCTGGTGGCTGACCAGATATTCGAGAATGTCGTACTGCTTGCCGCGCAGGTCAAGGGCTTCGCCGGCAACGGTGACGGTTCGCGTCATTGTCTCGACCCGCAGTTCTTTAAAGCAGAGGGCCGCAATGTCGTAATGCCCTGTGCTGCGGCGCAGAATCGCCTCGATGCGCAGCAGAAGCTCGTCTCTGTCAAAGGGCTTGACCAGATAATCATCCGCGCCGGTACGAAACCCCTTTGTCTTGTCGGTCATGGTCCCTCTGGCTGTCAGGATGAGCACCGGTGTGTAAATTTTCTGCTCCCGCAGCTGCCGGAGCACCTCATAGCCATCAATAAGGGGCAGCATCAGATCCAGCAGAATCAGGTCATAGATATTCTGGCTGGCGTAATAGAGCCCCTCCTCGCCGTCAAAGGCCTGCTCGGTCTGGTAAAAAGGCGCCACACACTGCCTGATCACATCGGACAGGTTTGGGTCATCTTCGATAATCAAAAGCTTCATCAGCAACCTCCTTTTTGTTCCAGTTTACCACAGGCTGCCTTAAAAAACAGTGAAACAGATCTGCTTAAAGCCATCTTAATTTTTTACGCTGCCTTTATTTCACGATTTTTTAAGTTTGCTTTTGCTAGAATGCAGACAGAAAAGCAAACGGAGGTAAACATATGAACATCAAAGTATTTAAAGCCATCATCGCTCTGCTGACGGTTGTCATCCTGATCCTGGGCGGACTGCTGACGGCCCAGAAAACAGAAATGACTAAAAAAATAGAACCCCTGCCCGACATTGACACTTCTGTCTCGGCACAGCAGCGCAAGGCCACTGCCAAAGCTTTCAGCACCACCGGATAACCGGGCAGAAAGGAACATCAGATGAAACACGCAAAACAAATTCTGATCATCGCCATCCTGCTTTCAGTCATCGGCGTGATGGCCTATGCCTATCTCAGGTCAAACACCGCCGCACAGGCCAAGGCTTCCGAAAACAGCCAGGTCATGACAGCGAACGCGGTTAAAAAAAACATTGTCCAGACCTTCACGTCCTCCGGAGAGATCAAAACCCGCCGGACCCAGAGCCTGAAGCCCAATACGGATTATAAATTCAAGGCCCTGTGCGCCTCAGTCGGGCAGACCGTCTCGGAGGGCTACCCGGTCGTAGAGTACACCAATGGCAAAACCCTAAACGCCCCCTTTGATCTGGTTATCACAGGCACTGCCCTGCCCGCAAAGGGCGAGGCTTTGACCGCCGAACACGCAGTTGAGGTCTCCGACGTTCACAATCTGCAGGTGCAGATGAGTGTTTTTGAGAATGACCTGGCCAGCCTGCATGAGGATCAGCCTGTCAGCATTACTGTGGCTGCCTTTGGCAACAAAGCCTTTGCCGGAAAGCTGTCGTCCATCAGCCAGATTGGCAAATATGACACATCCGGTTCAAAATTCACGGTTTCGGCAGATTTTGAAAATGACGGAAGTCTGAAGCTTGGCATGTCTGCCAGCTGCAGCATTAACGTCCGGTCCGCCGACAATGTGCTGAGTGTGCCTGTCGCAGCCATCCAGAGCGGCGAGGACGGCAAATATGTCACGGTAAAAGCTGGGGACGCAGAGGAACAGCGCAAAGTCGAAACCGGCATATCTGACGGCCAGGACGTTGAGATCACAAGCGGTCTCAACGAAGGCGATACCGTCATTCTCCCATCTGCGGGTGAGCCGTCAGACGCGGAAACCTCTGGCGGGGAGATGAACATGACTGAGCAGGAGGTTCTGTAATGATACGGCTCTCGCATATTGAAAAAAGTTACTGTCTGGGCAGTGAGGCTGTCCAGGCACTCTCCGACATCAGTCTGCATGTCAGGCCAGGCGAGTTTGTCTCTATTGTCGGGCCCTCCGGCTCTGGAAAGTCCACTCTCATGAATATTCTCGGGCTGCTGGACATCCCGGATTCCGGCGCCTATTATCTGGATGGCCAGGAGGTCAGCACCCTGTCGGACAACGGACTGGCAGCACTGCGCAACCAGAAGATCGGCTTTGTTTTTCAAAATTTCAATCTTCTGAGTAAGCTGAGCGCCCTGGAAAACGTGAAGCTCCCACTGAGTCTTCGGGGCATCCGTCAAAAAGAAATGACTGCTGCCGCCCATGATTACCTGCAGCGCGTTGGTCTCGGGGGGCGTGAAAGGCACATCCCCTCCCAGCTCTCAGGCGGTCAGCAGCAGCGCGTCGCCATCGCCCGGGCCCTCATCGGACAGCCGGAGATCATTCTGGCCGACGAGCCGACCGGCGCGTTGGATTCAAAGACCAGCATTGAAATCATGTCCCTGTTCCAGCGGCTCAACCAGCAGGGGCAGACCATTGTTCTCATCACCCACAATCTTGGCCTGGCCCGGGAAACCGGCCGGGTGCTCCAGATCTTTGACGGCAGGCTCTGCGAGGACACGTCAGGAGGTGCGCCATGCGGCTGTCCACAATCCTGAAATACGCGTCCGCAAGTCTGCTCTCCAACAAGCTCAGGAGTCTGCTGACCATGCTTGGCCTCATTATCGGCATCGCCTCGGTCATTCTTCTGGTAGGCATTGGACAGGGCGCCAACCAGTCCGTCAGCCAGAAGATGGACGCTCTGGGCGGCGATATTCTGACGGCCAGTGTCTACGCCGAAAGCCCAAACGACGGGCTGAAATCCCCGGATCTGGGCGAGCTGAAAAAGCTGCCCGGCATTCAGACCCTCGCGCCTTTTAAATTTCTCTCGGCTAAAGCCTACTTTGAAAAAAACACCTCGAAGCGCAGTATCCTGGCCGGAACCGATGACCAGTACCTGGGCCTGCGCAATTTAAAATTGCAGTCTGGCCGGAATTTGTCCATCATTGATCTGGAGGAAAAAAGCAAGGTCTGCGTCATCGGCGCAGGCATTGCCCTTGACCTGTTCCACACCACCAGAGTGGCGGGCAGCCGTCTGAAGCTTGGCGGCGACGATTATAAAATCGTCGGTGTTCTGGAGCGCCAGGGCGAATCTCTGGGCGTCAACACAGACAACCTGATTCTGGTTCCCCTGACCACTTCACGGTATTTTGACCTGGGCGATGACGTTGGCAGCTTCTATGTCAAGGCAGAGAACAAGGAACAGATCAGCAAGGTAAAATCCGCTGTATCGGCTTACCTCACCATTAAAAAAGGGCTGCCGCCCACCATGTACAGTGTCTCCTCACAGGATGAAATGCTGAGCGCAGGATCTGACATCAGCGGCAGCCTGTCCCAGCTTCTGGCCGGGATCGCAGGAATTTCACTGATTGTGGGGGGCATTGGGGTCATGAACGTCATGCTGGTGTCTGTGAGTGAGCGGGTCCAGGAAATCGGTATCCGCAAGGCGCTGGGCACCAAACGGCGCGATATCCTCGCCCAGTTTCTGGCAGAGGCGCTGTCCATGAGCCTGCTGGGCGGCGTCTTCGGCGTCGGCGCCGGCATCGCTGCCGGCTTCCTGTCCACGCTTCTGGGCTTCCAGTTTGCCGTTCCGGCTCTCATGGTGCTCGTATCCTTTGGAGCCAGCACCCTCATCGGCCTGGCCTTCGGGATTTTTCCCGCCTACCGCGCCTCTAACCTCAACCCCATTGAAGCGCTCAGGCGTTAAGCCAAAATAAGGCAGGGTCTGCTTCAGACCCTGCCTTATTTATTGATCTCTTTTTTCTTTTTATGAATGCTGTAAATCAGATTCGCGCCCAGAATCAGGGCCACGATATAGCCGATGGTGCCCAGCGCCGGTATGCCCAGCAGCTTTGGCTCCATGTTGGTGGTGCTGATAAAGCTGGAGCCGATGAGCAGCGCAGCGGCGATGATGCACTTCACAATCTTGTTGACCATCTGGTCAATGGTGTTCAGCGGTTCCTCGGAGCCGGTGATCTCAAGATTGATCTTTGTCTGTCCCTTGACCGTCATGCGCAGCAGATCCAGCGCCTGACCGGGCAGGCTCAGGGTGCTCTTGGCCGCGCCGTAGAGCTCGCGCCCCAGCTCCAGCGCTTCCCGTTTGGGGTCCAGGTTCTCAAGGCGTTCGGCGGACATGTGGTTGATCATGATCTGCACCACATTGGTCTGGGGCGCCAGCATGCTCAGCACACCCTCGATGGTCAGCGAGCCGCGGGCCAGCATGGTCACGCCCTTTGGCATGGCGATATGATGGTTGTTGGACAGCTGGAGCAGATCCTCCATCATGGTACCGATGTTCATGGTACCCAGATCCATGGTGCCGTACTCGTCCATCATGTTGTCGATGTCTGAATACAGCTTGGCGTGGTTGATCCGTCCGGTGTGCACGCCGAGGGACAGCACCACGTTCTTCATGCCGTCTACGTCACCGGTAGCCATGGCCTCCACAGCCTGCTTGAACAGGTCCTTGTCCTTTGAGGAAAGGGTTCCCATCATCCCCAGGTCGATCCAGACAATCTGGCCGTCACGGATACGGATATTGCCCGGGTGCGGGTCGGCGTGGAAAAAGCCGTCATCGATGACCTGCTTGATATAGTTCTCCGAAAGCTTAAGGGCAACCTCATCCAGATCATAGCCCAGCTCTCTGAGCCGGTCGGTCTGGTCGATCTCCTCGCCAGCGATGTACTCCATAACCAGCACCTTGGAGGTGGTGTGCTTATGGTAGATAATGGGGCTGGTCACGTAGACAATGTCCTTATTAAGCTCATAGAACTCGTCGGCGTTGTGAGCCTCGATCAAAAAGTCCATTTCCTGCTGGGCTGTAAACCACATCTCGTCCAGCACCATTTTAAAGTCGATGGCGTTCCCGGTGCCGCCGGCAATCTTTAGCAGTGTGGCTGCCCTTTCCAGCAGCGCGATATCCCGCGCCATGGTGTCCTTAATACCGGGGCGCTGCACCTTGACCACCACGGAACTGCCGTCCTTCAGCTCTGCCCGGTGCACCTGGGCGATGGAGGCCGAGCCCAGAGGCGTCCGGTCCAGAAAGGTAAAGATCTCGTTCAGGGGCTTTCCATACTCCTCCTCGATGACCGTCACCACTTCTTCAAAGTCCATGGGACGCACCTCGGTTCTGAGCTTTGTCAGTTCATGACAGTACTCAGCCGGAAGGATGTCCTGGCGCATGGAAAGCACCTGTCCAAGCTTGACAAAGGTCGGCCCCAGATCCTCGATGATGAGCCGCAGCTTGACAGGTGTAATGCCTTTGACAATATCGTATTTGGCCAATATCGCCATGATTTCCCTCAGGCGCTGCCGATTGTACTCCTTGGTGTCATGGGCGCCTGAGGGTTCATTTTCATGGTTTAATGGATTATTCTGCGTCTTTGACCTCTGCGTCTTCTGCATTTTCACGCTCCATTCGGGCCAGCTTATCCTTGATGGCCTGTAATTCTTCCGGGCTCATTTTGTCCATGGTTTCAACGACCTTGTCCACAGACGGTTCGTCGTCCTTGACGACAACGGTCACGTTTTCCTTAACCTTGTCCCGGATGTTGCGCTTCAGCTCTTCATTCATGACTTTGCCCTGTTCCACAGTCAGCTCGCCTTTTTCAACCAGCTGATTGATGAGTTCCTGGGATTTTTCAGCAGTGGTCGCCACTGCGCCTACACCCGCCAACAGTACTTTTCTCAGCTCTTCGCCTAAGTTAAAACTTGCCATTTTAATTCTCCTTTACATTTGGAAATCCTGAAAAAGGCAATGTTTTTTAATCACAATGCACTTCATAAATCACTGCCTTTTTCTGCCGTTTGCTGTTACTTCATTATAACACAGAGTTCTTTAAATTCAGTTTAATTTTACCCTTTTAGAGATATTTATAAACAGCGGCCTCGATTTCCATAAAGGATTTTCCTGTTTCGCCGGCAATGCGCTTCAAATCCTCGTATTCCGGGCTGCGCTTGACAATGCCGCCGTAGGTGCACACTTTAACCCGAACCGGACCAAAGGGTGTGTCCACAGTCTCGATCTCCCGGTTCATGACCGCGCGGTCGACCTGATATTTGCGCAGGCCGATGCTGCTGGTCTGGGCAAAGATATAACGGGTGACCGTCTCCTCCTTTCCGGCGTCGCAGATCACGGTCAGCTTGACGGCTGGCCGGTTTTTCTTCATATAAATAGGCGTGTAAAAAGCATCGCGCACGCCCTGCTCAAAGAGGCCCTCCAGCACGTAGCCGGCAGTCTCGCCGGTCATATCGTCGATGTTCGTCTCCATGACCAGGATACCGCAGTCCTCCGAATCGGTATGGCCCACAAAAAGGCGCAGGCCATTCAGGATCTCAAACTCACGGTCGCCAAAGCCATAGCCGATGGTATCCACTGCCATCTGCGGAAAGCCTGCCGAATAGCTGGCCAGCTCTGCGAGGATTGCCATGCCCGTCGGTGTGGCGGATTCTCCATCCACCCCCTTCGCGTAGATGGGAAAATCGGTTTTTCCGATGATCTCCGCTGTGGCAGGCGCCGGCACTGGCAGCAGGCCGTGGGCGCACTTCACAAAGCCCTGGCCTGCGTTCACTGCCGAGCCGTACACCACGTCAGGCGCAATGTCGTGGAAGCAGATAGCCGCGCCCACAATATCGACAATGGAATCCACTGCACCCACCTCGTGGAAGTGCACCTGCTCCATGGGCACGCCGTGCACCTTTCCCTCAGCCTCGGCCACACGCCTGAAGATGGCAATGGCGGTTTTCTTGACCGCCTCGTCCAGGCCGCTGCCCTCAATGATGTCCACAATATCGCTAAAATGGCGGTGGGCATGCTCGTGGCCATCCATGACCACGCGGCACTTAGTCCCGGTGATGCCGCGCTTCTGGGTTTTATCGATCTCAAGATGAAAGCCCGGCACGCCAAGCTTAGCCAGCTCCCGCTCCAGATGCGCAGGGTCTGCGCCGATGTCCAGAAAGGCGCCCAGCGTCATATCGCCGCTGATGCCTGCAAAACAGTCAAAATATAATACTTTCATGGTCCCTCCTACTGCAGTTGATTAATTTTTGAAGCCAGACAGGCTGCTCCAAAGCCGTTGTCGATATTGACCACACCAATGCCTCCGGCACAGGAGGTCAGCATGCCCAGAAGGGCTGAAACGCCGCCAAAATTGGCGCCGTAGCCGATGCTGGTGGGCACTGCGACCACTGGTTTATCGGTCAGGCCGCCCACTACGCTCGCCAGAGCGCCCTCCATGCCGGCCACCACGATGATGACCCGGGCATGGTTGATGACGTCCACGTTGTCAAGGAGCCGGTGTATCCCAGCCACACCCACGTCGTACAGGCGATTCACCCGGTTTCCCATAACCTCGGCCGTCACAGCGGCCTCCTCTGCCACCGGAATATCCGAAGTCCCTGCGGACACCACCGCAATGGTGCCCTCCGATACGCGGTAGGGCTCACGCTTCACCACCACAGACCGGGCTTCCTTATAATAGACCGCGTCCGGCGTTAGCTCGCGGATGGCCTCATAGACTTCCTCACTGGCACGGGAGGCCAGAATATTGCCGGTGGTGCGGGCCAGCATATCCGTCACAATGCCGCGGATCTGGCCAAGGCTCTTGCCCGGGCTGTAAATAACCTCAGGAAAGCCGTTGCGCAGCTCCCTGTGGTAATCGACCTTGGCGTATTCAAGGTCGTGATAGGGCAGCTCCCTGAGCTGCTCCAGAGCGTCCTCGACGCTCGTATCGTCGTTTTTAACCTGCGTCAGCAGGGCTTTCAGTTGTTCTGCGTTCATTTTTTCACCTCATTCATACTGCCGCACTGGTACCCCGAAAGGTCAAGGGTAACGGTCTTGAAGCCAATGGCTTTCAAATTGCTCACCAGCTCCTGCCTTCTTTCCATAAGCAGCTCAAAATCTTCCTCGGCGCACTCGATCTTCGCCATGCTGCCGATATAGCGCAGACGGTACTGGCGCAGACCAAGCACCTTCAGGCATTCCTCGCCCTGCTCCACCATCAGCAGCTTTTTCCGCGTGATCGGCTCGCCTCCCGGGATACGGGTCGCCAGACAAGCCATGGCGGGCTTGTCGGCTGTTGGCAGCCCGTAAAAGGCAGACAGGCCGCGGATATCCTGCTTGGTGAGCCCTGCCTTTATAAAGGGGCTCACAACCATCATTTCCTCCAGCGCCAGCAGGCCCGGGCGGTAATCGTCCAGATCGTCCAGATTGGAGCCGTCAAAAATAACGTCGCAGCCCAGCTCCTGGGCGTGGCCTTTTATCTGGGTAAAGATATTCTTTTTGCAGTAATAGCAGCGCTGTGACCCGTTTTCCACGAATTCGGGCACTGAAAACACGTCCACGTCCAGCACACACAGCGAGGCACCCATGCTCTGGGCCAGCGCTTTAGCATCTCCGAACTCAGACCGCGGCATCATGCTGCCGTTAACCGTCATGGGCACCGCCGCCGCGCCCCGTGTTTCCACAGCCACCCGGAGCAGTAAAGTGCTGTCCACGCCGCCGGAAAAGGCGATACACGGCTTCTCATAGCCCCGGATCACATCTCTCAGGCTGTCCAGCTTGCCGGCCAGCGCTTTATTTAAAGTGTTCATTATTCTCTCTCCTGATTTTCATAATACCCTTATTATACGCTTTCCTGACCATAAAAAAAAGACCAGCTTTAAGCTGATCTTACATCTGCCCATTTCTTTCGCTCACCCCCAGTCAGAGCCGGATAACAGCTGGTCTGGAGCCACAGCCTTTCCGTTTCCATAGAATGGCCATATTATACGCCTGATCACGCGGAAAGAAAAGCCTGTTCCAATATTTCTCACGGCCAAATGTTGACACGGGTGTGCAAAAAAAGAAAAAAGACCAGCATTGCTGATCCGATAAACAAAATGGCAAGGGTGGCAGGATTCGAACCTGCGAATGATGGAGTCAGAGTCCATTGCCTTACCGCTTGGCGACACCCCTACAGTGTACTCTGTTCTGAGCACGATACTTATTTTAGCTTTTTTTACAGGATTTGTCAAGAAAATATTTCCGATTTTTTTCAAAAAGATTTTACCCAGTTAAAAGGCAGCCGGCTCGCCAGGTATAACACCCACGCTTCTCCATTAAAAAGAGGTACGGTCTGTTCCAGACCGTACCCTCATTCCATTATATGCTCCATTCCCTGGTTAAAAATGGCGCGGACGTGCTCGTCGGCCAGCGAATAGAAAATCGTTTTTCCCTCCCGCCGGTTCTTGACCAGCTTGGACTGCTTGAGCACCCGGAGCTGGTGGGAGATGGCGGACTGGCTCATGCTCAGAAGCTCGGCGATGTCGCAGACACACATCTCAGCCTCAAAGAGGACACAGAGAATCTTAACCCGTGTGGAGTCCCCAAAAACCTTGAACAGCTCCGCCAGGTCGTATAAGGTCTCCTCGTCGGGCATCCGGTCCATGACCGTTCTTACAATATCTTCATGCGCGTGGGCAAAATCACAGCGCTCAATGCCGTTTTTATCAATCATGGATTTTTCCTTTCATATGAATGATCATTCATATATATTGTACCGAACCCCAGCTGAAAAGTAAAGTTTTTTATTTGGCCGCCTTAAGCTTCTGGGCCAGCGATTCGTGGTTCTGGCTGTACATGAGGGCTGTCTGCTCGGTAATACGGCCCTGGCGGTACAGCTCCAGAAGGCTGGTATCCATTGTGCACATGCCGTCCTTGGTGCCTGAGAAAATGGCCGAGTCGATCTGGTGCACCTTACCGTCCCGGATCATATTGCGGATGGCCGGCGTGACCAGCATGATCTCAAAGGCTGGCGTCAGGCTGCCGTCCACTGTGGGCACCAGCTGCTGGGACACCACTGCCTGCAGAATCATGGAAAGCTGGGTGCGTATCTGGTGCTGCTGGTTCGCGGAAAACACGTCAATGATCCGGTCGATGGTGTTGGCGGTGCCGGTGGTGTGCAGGGTCGAAAAGACCAGCTGGCCGGTCTCAGCCGCTGTCATGGCGATCTCGATGGTCTCAAGGTCTCTGAGCTCACCCAGAAGAATGACGTCTGGCGACTGGCGCAGGACTGCCTTTAAGGCCGTCACATAGCTCTGGGAATCGTGGGGGATTTCACGCTGGGTCACAATGCACTGGTTGTGCCGGTGGATGTACTCAATGGGGTCCTCCATTGTCACGATGTGCCCGCTCTTCTCATGGTTGATCTTGTCAATAATGCAGGCCAGCGTCGTGGATTTCCCGCTGCCCGCAGGCCCGGTCACCAGCACCAGCCCGTTCTTCTTCTTGCTGAGCTCCAGTACCGTCTGCGGAATCGACAGCGACGCCGGGTCCGGCAGACCAAAGGATACCACCCGGATCACGGCTGCCAGCGTCCCACGCTGGCGGTACACATTGGCTCTGAAACGGCCGATGCCCTTCAGGGCAAAAGAGAAGTCATCATCGCCGTTTTCCTCAAATTTCTCAATGGAGCGGCCGCCGGTCAGGTCGTAGATCTCACGGATCAGGCGCTCGGTCTCCTGGGGCGTGAACACCTCGCCCTCACCCCTGACGATCCTGCCGTCGATGCGGTAGGAGCAGGGAAAATTGGTGATGATGAAAACATCCGATGCCTTCCGGGCCACTGATTCTTCCAGATAATCCAGTAATTCCATTTACGAGGCCCCTCCCTTCCATAAATTCTTAGTGTCACTGTCCGTCTGCCACTCGCCGTCCGTTACGGTCTGCCACCGGGTCACTAACACGCTGTTTCCCTCGACACGCAGCTCGCTTTTCAGGGTGGCGGTGCTGCTGACCTTTGTGTCAAAAGCGATCACACCCGTTTCCGGGTCATAAACGACGTCCCGCCCCAGGGCTTCGAGGGCGCCTGGGTCCGCGCCGCCGCTTCTCAGCACGCCGTCTACCTGGGCCAGGGTTTCCTGGGCTCTAGCGTCAGCTTCATAGTAGGTGCTCTGCATGGCCAGGGATTTGTCCGCCATGCGCGCGTTGGCCGACGCGGTGGTCAGGCTCAGGACCGCCAGACTCACCAGCAGAAAAACCACAAAAATCATAATAAGCGATACGACGCCCACGCTCATGCCCTGCTTGTTTTTACGCATCACTGCACCTCCGCTGGTTCTTCAAAATACTGGGCGCCGGACATGGTGTAGAGCGGCGTTGTGCCCTTGAGGACTTCAAAACGCATTTTCTCCAGGCTCCCCGCGGTCTGGGCCACAGCCTCAGTGGTCACAGTAACACTGAACACCGCAGCATCCCTTGTTGTCATTTTCCAGTTCCTGTCGTAGAAAACCCGGATACTGCTGCCGGATTTTTCATAGCAGCCGTCCTCCAGCACACCGTCCAGACTGCCGGTCCCCTTGATGGTCTCGCACAGCGTCTGGCACTGGGCTGCCGCGCCCCGCTTGTCAAACGCCTCGCTGCTTATGAGTCCGGCCTTTGCAAAAAGCTGCACAATAATACAGCAGGCAATGGCAAAAAAGACAATGGTAATGATGAGCTCCACAAAAAAGCCCGATGATCTGAAGCGCTGTTTCACTGTGCATCACCTGCTTCCTGGCTGTCCGCTCCCACGACGCTCTGCGAAAAGGTGTGCACCGTGCCATTCTTGCCTGTCACCTCAAAATTCAGGAGTCTGCTTCCCTCTGCGCGCACACGCAGAGCGTCCAGATCCGCGACGCGCATGGCGTTGGCTTCCAGGCCGCCCGGCTGTCCGTCCGAAAAGGTGCTCTCATACAGGGCGCCGTCCTGGCAGTAGATAACGGTCCGGTACGCCTTATCCCCAATGTTCTCCAGTATTTCCAGACGGTCGCCGTCCGCCCTGTGAACCACTGTAATGGCGTTTTCCCGGTTGTTCTGGCGCACCTTAGTGCTCAGGTAGGAGACCGCCACCGTCGCCTCGGAGGTGTCATCATAGTTGGCCTTGATATGCTTGTAACTCTCCGAGCCCAGAAAGGTGAGCACCAGAGCCGACAAAGCGAAAAGGCAGACCAGCGAAATAGGCAGGACAAAGGTTGACAGCATGCTCTCGTTTTGTTTGTTATGAAACATTTCCCGCTCCTTTCCTATTTCGGCACCACGCGGATGTCTGGCATTATGTTGGACGCAAAGACATCATAGTGGACAATGTAGTGCTCCCGATCCACCACCACGCCGTAGTTGTCGGCCAGGTAGTCTAAGCTCGGCGGATAAAAGCCCTCCAGGGAATAGCACAGTACCGCAGAGTTTTCAAGGGCTGTCTCCAGCGTCTGTCCGCCGTCCGTATCCATGCTGGCAGACGCCCGGCTGAACAGCAGCCACACCAGAAGCACGATGACCGCAAAGATGATAACCGAGGGCAGAAAATGTATTTTATTCTTTTTCGTTTCCATTAAAATTCCCTCTTTTCACAGCGCTGCCTTTCAACCGATACCTGCCATAATACCGATGAGCGGCAGCAGAATTGCGACCAAAATGGCGCCAATGGCAATGGACAAAAGCGAGACCAGCGCCGGCTCGATGACTGCGATCAGCCCGTCGATCTTATCCTCGGCCTCCTCAAAATAAATTTTTGAGATGTGCGCGGCCGCCCGGTCCAGAGAACCGCTTTTGCTGCCGCCCATGAGCACCTTGGCGTAAACGCCCCTCAGCAGCCCGGTTTTTAATACGGCTTCCTCAAAGGGCTCGCCCTGCTCAACCGAAGCCCGACAGGCGTCGATCTTCTCGCCAAAGGCCTGGCTCGACACGGTCTGCCTGGCCAGGCCCAGAGCCTGCTCCATGGCAATACCGCTGGTCATGAGGATGGACAGTGCCCCCATAAAGCGTGCCGCGTCCAGCCGGTAAAAGATGTCCCGCGTGGCACCAAAGCGCTCTGCCAGTCCGTTAAAGAACTGCCTGCCCGCCGGGCTGAACACATAGAACAGCACACAGCAAAGCAGCAGCACAAGCACAACGCCCACCACGATCATAATGACATTTCCGGCCTGGAACGCCAGCGCGTTGCCCGAGGCGCCGTTCAGGTCCACCCCCAGCTGGCGGAACACATCCTTGAACACCGGCATAATGGCGTAGACCAGAAACAGCACGACCACTGCCATCATGGCGATGAGTAAAAGCGGGCTCAGAACCGCGCTCTTGGCCTGTTTCTTGATACCGTCCTCCTGCAGATAGTAATCGCCCAGAGAACCAAGCACCTCTGCCAGGCGGCCGGAGGTCTCGCCGACCTCGATCATGCCCAGTGCGTATTCCGGAAAACCGCCGGTTTTTTCCATGGCTTTATAAAGGAAGTATTCCTCCAGCAAATTTTTCTCGACCGATTCCAGGACACGCTTAAAGCGGCTGTCCTCCGCGTCCTGTACCATCATTGACAGGCAGTCGTTCACAGTGACCCCTGAATCCAGCACCATCGACATGCTGGTAAACAGCGCGGACAGCTCCGCAGAGCTCATGGCCTGCTTCTTACTTACTCTTCCCATTCTGTACCTCCTAATAGGTATATTGCGTTTCATAGGTATTCTCATTGCCGTCGCCGATAAAGCCTGACAGGTCGCTTTTCGAGGAGCCTGCCGCAAAGGTCAGGTCCAGCAGCGTCCAGGTATTCGCGTCAATCTTAAAGCCCACCTCAATCCAGCCTGAGTCCTTCACGTAGACCTCATTCCAGGCATGGTAGATGCCCGACGGCGATATGTAGCCGGTCTCCACCTTGGTCGGGATGCCGCAGGACCGCAGCATGGCTGCCGCCAGCGAGGCGTAATCAAAGCAGATACCCGTATTGGTTAAAAAAGTGTCGTCCACTGAAGGGATGTAGCCCACCGGCGGCGACTGGGCCTTGGCGACATCGTAGGTCACATGATCCTTGATGTAGGCGTAAACCGCCTTGACCACGTCCGCGTCCGAGCTCATGCCGGCAGCCTGCTCTCTGGCAAAGGCCACACAGGCGCTGTCCGCGTTGTAGTCCACAATCTGGTTCGGCACCACAAAGGGCGCGAACTCACTTGAGAGAGAGGCATCCACATCCTCCTCCAGAACAGCCGTGTACCGGTTATCGCCTACCCCCACCAGCAATCGTATGGAATAGGTACCGTTTCCCATCTGAAGCGGGAAAATCGTGTACTCGCCCGTGGCGGGTATATCGTAATTGTATTTCACGCCGTCCTTTGCCACCTGAAGCTTGGCTGGCACACCGCCCGTGTAGCTCGCCATCACATAGCCGCTGTCCGCGCCGGTGGTGTCGAAGCCTCCCACATCACAACTGGAGGTGTCTGCGCCGGAATAAGCTGGGATCACCAGCTCCGGCAGCGTGTAGGTGCCGCTTCCTGAGGCCTCCGAGCCGCCGCAGCCCACACCGGCCAGACCCATCAGAAGGCATAAAAAAACAGTCAGAACATATTTAATTTTCTTTATGGGGCTCACCATCCCTCTCCGCCGCGCTGGGCACGCGCCACTGCGCAGATATAACGTATTTTTAGTTATTTTTTGATTTCATTATAGCACATTTTATACTGATTAATAAACACTCTTAAAGTAAATTGCCTATAAACTGGAAAAAATTCGTTTTTAATGCCGTTTTTTTGCTTATTTTACAAAATTTTATTTGAGGCCGCCCCTGCCGCTTTGTAAAAAAGGCAACAAAAAGCACCGCTTTTCTCCAAAATCACTCAATAAGTATAGCCTTATTATTTTATTTATCCAATTAAAGATAACCTTTAAACTCTGAAAATAACTTTAATAATCATAAAAACCCCCTATTTTTTGCCAAAATTCCCTTAATTTTTTGGCCGATTTAGCATGTTCTTTTATATTTTTACAAGCGAAAAACACACCCTTAACGCTATTTTTACTTGATAAACATTTATCAAACAAAGTCCGGCCGGTTTTGGCGACAAAAAGAAGGACTTTTTGGTTTTAAATTCGTAATCAATTACAGTTTTATCGTTGACAAATACAGGCAATTATTATAATATTAATTCAATTAAATATGATGCCATCAAGAAAATATCCTGATAAAGTTTTTTTACCTTTTTCGGATGGTTTTTTTCATAAACCGAAACAGTACTCCTCTGTTTGATCGCGGGCAGGCGATTTCCCCAATCCTCTGCCCACACCTAACTCTATGTTCTATCCATAACAGCATCCGAATTCATTCTCCAAAGAAACAGGACCATCGTATTTAATTGCCAATTTTGCTCATCTCAAAAACAGGCAATCCTCTGCTCAAACTGCCTGTATCTTTGAGATTCCTACCCAAAGCCCGAAAGGGCTTTTACCTTTTTTTGACGCTAAATCAGGCCAAAATGACAACAGGCATTGTAAATACCGTCCTCGTCCACACTGTCGGTTACATAGGTGGCGGTCTGCTTCAGCGCGTCGATAGCGTTTCCCATCGCCACTGTGTAGTCCACTGCGCCGAACATCTCCAGGTCATTCTCCTCATCGCCAAAGGCAATGGCCTGTGAGCGGTCAAACCCCAGCAGTCCGAGCATCCGCTCGATGGCAGACGCTTTGGACACCGTCTCCGGGAGAATGTCCAGCACCAGCGGCGCCACCACCCGCGCTTTCAGCCCCTCCTGCGCTGTCTGTACACGGCCCTTCAGCCCATCACCGATGATGGCCAGCTGGTACACACCGTACTCGCAGGCCCGTTCGAGGGCGCCCTCAATGCTCACGTCAAAATCGACCGTGTAGGGGCTTTCATTCCAGCACAGCACGTTGCCGGCAGTGCTCTCCAGCACAACCGCCACATCACGGACCTCCCTGAGCTCACACAGCAGCGCTGCGACCACCTCCGGCGCAAGGAGCTGCCGCCAGACCTCCACGCCGCCATGGGTCAGGCTCAGCCCGTTGGCCGCAATATAGGTGTCCATCTCCAGATCCGCAACAAACTGGCGGATCACACTGGGCTCACGGCCTGTCACAATGATGGGCTGTATGCCGTTCTCCCTGAGCGCGCACAGGGCCCGGCGCGCCGAGGCCGGCACCCGGTCCAGAAAATTGCTGCTCTCCACCTTATGGCTGGCCAGCGTACCGTCAATATCAAAAAAAGCGACGCGAATGGTTTCCTTCATGTCTTTTCCTCTTTCGTTTGGATTGTTTTCTTTATTATAGCACGGCTGGGGTCTAAAACAAAAATGCTGTGCGGCAGCACAGTTTAAAATAAAATTGTCCCCTCTGTCAAACTGTGATAGAATGGTCTAAAATGAATCGCCAAACGGGAGAAAACATCAATGAATGATACCGAGTACTTACAGAAGCTGGTCCAGGTCGCCCGGCTCTACTATGAAGAAAACATGACACAACAGGCCATTTCAAAAAAACTTGGTACGACAAGACAGAGCATATCAAAAATGCTGAGCGAGGCCCGCGAACGCAGCATCGTCGAAATTAAGATCAATGATGTCGAGACCAACCTCAGCAAAGCCGCCCAAATGATAAAGGAAATTTTCCCAATACAAAATGTCACCATTGTTCCCGGCCATTTTAACGATGACGCGCTGGCCCGGAAGATGCTTGCGCAGCGGGCAGCCCTTTATTTTGACGATCTCTGCCGCGAAGGGCTGCATAAAATCGGTATTTCATGGGGCCGTTCTGTCTACAGCTTTGTCGAGCAGTGCAGCGAGAGCAGCCTCTTACAGCGGGCAGATATTTTCCCGCTGGTCGGCGCCAGCAGCCAGGCTGCCGCCTATTTTATGATCAACGAGATGGTGCGGATGCTTTCCGAAAAAACGGGCGGTACAGCCCATTTTATCAACCTTCCCCTGGGTCCCCTGTCGCCAGAGGACTATGAGCTTTTTACCAGGACCCAGGCCTACGCCGAAATATTGGACCAATGGCAGGAAATTGATCTCGCGGTGATCGGCATCGGTGCCATCGGCAACCTGAAGCACCGCTCGTATTACCCGGGTGAGAGCGAGCTCCTCGCCGAGGACTGTGCCAATATCATCGGCGATATCTGTACCCACTACTTTGACCTCCAGGGCCGGATCACTGAGACCATCGGCGCTGCCTCCATGATTCGTATTCCCTTTGAAAATCTGGCAAAGGTTAAACGCGTTTTGGCGCTTGTAAACGGCAACGAAAAAATCGACGCGGTAACCGGAGCACTAAAGCTGGGCATTGTAACAGACATCATCATCGATGAAGCCCTGGCGGAGGGCATCATCGCAAGGCTTTCCTGACAGGCCGCCTGCCTGTTTTCTCTTATTTAACTATTTTCTGCATGAGACTGGCTTTCCAGTCTTTTTTTGCGCCACCGCGTATAACATTTGTAATTGACAAATGTTATACGCGGTGATATGATGGAGATAACTTTTACATGAAGGGGTGAAAAAAATGAAAATCGCAGGTATTGGAGATGTCTGGATATCTGGAGAGGATATCAAAAGGGGCTTTGCTGCCTTTGCCGAAAGAGGCGAAACCATTGAAACCGTTGAATGGCAGTGCGGCAGCTATGATGCGCTGCAGGCTATCAACCTCGCGGTAGAGACAGGTGGCAGCGAGGCTTATGAGCCGCCCGAGGCCATCAAAAGAGCCGTCGAGGACGCGGATATTATCATCACACAATTCTGTACGGTTACCCGAGACATGATCGACCGCTGTCCCCACCTGAAAGCCATCGGCGTTCTGCGCGGCGGCTATGACAATGTCAACGTCGCCTATGCCACCCAGAAGGGCATCGCGGTTTACAACACACCGGGCAGGAACGCCAACTCTGTGGCAGACTACACGGTTGGGCTGATGATCGCCGAGTGCAGAAATATCGCAAAGGCACACATGAACTTAAAGCTTGGAAACTGGGTACGGGACTATACCAACAAGGAGACAATGCCCGACCTTTCGGGAAAAACTGCCGGTATTGTAGGGTTTGGAGCCATCGGAAAAAAAGTGGCCCAGCGCCTGAAGGGTTTTGAGATGGAGCTGCTGGTCTATGACCCTTACTTTAAACCGACAGCGGAAACCAAAGGCATCGAATTGGTCTCGTTGGAGACACTTCTGCAGCGCTCTGATTTTGTCACCCTTCACTGCCGTCTTACACAGGAAACGGAGAAGCTTTTCGACGCACATATGCTAAGCCTCATGAAGCCCACCGCTTACTTTATCAACACTTCCCGATCGGGTCTTGTCGACGAAAAGGCTTTGTGGCAGGCTCTAAAAGACCATAAAATCATGGGCGCAGCGCTGGATGTATACGACAGGGAGCCGCCAGGAAAAGACTACCCGCTGGTCACGCTTGACAACGTGACCCTGAGCCCTCACATGGCCGGCGGCAGCCGTGACGCTTTTACCCAGTCGCCTGGAATGCTGGCCCGTGAGATGCTGTCTTTTCCGAAGGATAAGACCTCCCGCTTTCTGGTCAATCCCGACGTTCTGTAAACCCTGTTATCAAAAAATACACCACAGAAAGAGGAATAAAAATGGCACTCGTAACCTTATCTGAAATTTTGAAGCCCGCGAGGGATAACCACTACTGCGTCGCTGCCTTTGACACCAGCAATAATGACATGACCCTCTCTATTTTAGAGACAGCGGAAGCGCTGCGCTCTCCTGTTATTCTCATGGCCTTATGTGTCGACATCGAGGGGGACAAAATGGAATACTGGCTTGATGGCGCCCGTAAAATGGCCAGCCGCGCCTCTGTCCCTGTCTGCCTGCACCTCGACCACGCCACCGACACAGCGTTTATCAAGAAGGCTGTTGACAGCGGATTTACCTCTGTCATGTACGATGGATCTGTTCTGCCCTTTGCAGAAAATGTTAAAAACACAAAGAAGGTAACCGAGTACGCCCACGCCCACGGCGTATCGGTCGAGGCTGAGCTGGGCCATGTCGGCGATGGGATTGTCGGTCGTTCAGAAACTGACGTGAAAAAAAACAGGGACGGCGCCTACGACAATCCGGATGACTCACTGACCAATCCGGATGAAATGAGCGCTTTCATCGAAGAGACTAGTGTGGACGCACTGGCGGTTGCTGTAGGTACAGCCCACGGCGTCTATGTCCACGAGCCAAGGCTGCATTTTGACCGGCTCGCGCAGCTGAACAAACTCTCGTCGGTTCCTCTGGTTATGCACGGCGGCTCTGGAACCCCCGACGAACAGGTACGGGAAGCCGTTCGCCTTGGTATCTGCAAGCTCAATGTTTTTTCGGAAATCATTGACGCCTACTACCGCGAGATGAAAAAGCAGCTCAACGAAATGGAAAACATGGCCATCTGGCCTTCAACCGCCAATCTTCGTCCGCTTAACGCGCTAAAAGAAGCCGTAAGCAAAAAAATCATGTTATTGGGTTCAGACAACCGCGCTTAGCACTGATCTTTTGATTATCAAAACAGGGGGGAATCACTATGGAAAGCTATTTAATTGGAATCGACGGCGGAAGCACCTCGATTAAAACCGTATTGTTTGACCAGTGTGGAAAAGAAATTGCCAGCGCGTCTAACCCGACGATGCGTCTGGAATCGCACACACCCGGCTTTGAGACGTTTGACGTCGACCGGCTCTGGGCGTCTACCTCAGCCAGCATCAAATCCATGCTTGCTAAATCCGCCGTCGACCCTTCGAGAATTGCCGGCATTGGCATGTGTTCTTTTGGCAACGGGCTGATCATTTTAGACCGAGACGGAAAATCCATCGCGCCCGGCGTTTTTTCCCAGGATTACCGGGCCAACACCATTGTCGAGGGCTACAAGCGCGAAGGCTCCTTTGACCGGATCAACGATATTATTAAGGGAACCCTCTACGCGGGGGAACCTGGGCCGATCCTGCGATGGTTTAAAGACCAGAAGCCTGAAGTCTATGAAAAAATAGGCGGAATTCTCTTGTTCAAGGATTATCTGATGTATCGTCTGACCGGCGTATTCGCAACCGACGCCAATATTTTTGGCGGCTCGGCCATGCTGGATCTGACAACCACCGACTACTCCACAGAGCTCCTGAACCTGTACGGTATCCCAGAAATTGAGCCTTTTTTACCTAAGCTCGCAACCGAATCCTCACAGATTGTCGGCAGGGTTACCAAAAGGGCCGCAGACGAAACCGGCCTGAAGCCAGGTACGCCAGTGGTTGCCGGTATGATGGATGTCCTGGCCTGCCTGGTGGGGGCTGGAGCCACAGCAGACGGTATTGTAACTGCCGTCGCAGGGACCTGGTGTATCAATGAGACCCATTCCACGCGGATCATCCCAGGCGCTTCGGCAAATATGCCCTACCTCACAAAAGGGGAATATCTGAACTGTGCCTTCACAGGTGCCTCCGGCTCAAATTATGAATGGTTCTGCAAAGCTATGGGCGGGGAAGCAAAATTCATTGCCGAAAAGCAGGGTGGCTCTTACTACGAGGTTTTAAACGAGCTGATCGCATCGGTTCCCATTGAGACCTCCAAGGTTATGTACCTGCCTTTTGTCGCGCAGCCGAGTGTCCATCCAAATGCAAAAGCTGAATTTTTCAACATCGACCAGAACACCACCTATGCCGAGCTGGCCTATGCTCTGGCCGAGGGCGTTGCTTTTATGCACCGCTACCACATACGGTTTCTGCGGGACTCGGGCTGTAAAGCGGATGTGGTGCGTCTGACTGGCGGCATCGCCAAAAGTCAGGTATGGGCAAGGATTTTTGCCGACATTATCGAGCTTCCCATCGAGACCGTAGACTGCAATGAAGTAGGTGCCCTGGGCTGCGCCATCACCGCAGGGGTTGGCACTGGTCTGTACAAAAGCTACGAGGAAGCTTTTGAGCAGGCCGTTAAGATCAACCCGCCAGTCACATCGCACTCTGAAAACTTCGAGCTCTATGAAAAGCGCTACCAGAACTGGTCACGCCTGATTGAGATCATGAATATTTACTGGAACGAACAATAAAAATTCACACTAAAGACAAAGCCACCATCCTGCACATGCCGCAGGATGGTGGCTTTGTTTGCTTTCTTCAGGCTGATTCTACTTCTTCCGGACCTCATAATACCCGTAGCGCTCAACCGAATCGTCCAGGCCGGCCAGCTTTTCGAGCTGGACCTTCAGGTTGGCGGTTTTGACGTTGTGGGCCACAGCCAGGCCGCCTTTAAAGCTGACGATCACCACTGCCGCGTAAACGGTCTGGTGGTCTGCCGTAATCTTGAGCAGGGTACCAAAATCCTTCAGCTCTTCTGTGGCAACGCTGCGGATATTCCGCAGCTCAAGCCGCTGCCCCTTGTCATAGGCAATGATGGTGGGCACCCGGTCAATGTCGAGGATGCAGGCCTTTTTAAAATCTGCCAGCGAGGTGAAGCCCTCGCCCTCAAAATAAATAATCTTGTGGTTCATAACGTATACCGCCTTTTTATGAATGTCCGCTGGGGACTCTTGAAATCAAACGCAGGCCGCCAGGGTCAGTTTTTTGCCAGAATCAGCTTTGTCTCTCTGGAAATGTCTTCCGCGGCACTTTCCTGTATGTTCTGGTCGATGATCAGCCCAGTCACGTCCTTCCAGCCGGCGTAGGCAAACAGCCCGGCGCTCTGGCATTTGCTGCTGTCACACACCGTGTAGGTGGCTGTGCTGGCAGCAATGACCTTTTTCTTGAACTCGGCCTCCTCGTAGGACAGCGTGGACGGGCCTGCCAGTCCCTTGAAGCCGTCAGAGCCCAAAAACGCAATGTCGGCGTGCACGGCTGCCAGCGCGCCAGTGGCCCAGTCGCCGACCGCGGCTTTGCTGCTGCTGCGCACCAAACCACCAAACAGGTATACCGCATTGTCAGATTCTGCCAGCATGGCTGCAATGGTCACTGAGTTGGTAAAAATGGTCAGCCCTTCTTTCAGGAGCAGCTGTCTGGCGATGGCGCCAGTGGTGCTTCCCGTGTCCAGTATCACAGCAGCGCCGGGCTGGATAAGCCGGATGGCGGCTGTGGCGATGGCGGCCTTGGCGTCGGCGTGCTCGGATTCCTTAACATTGAGCGGGCGCTCCACAAAATCGCTTTTCGCGATGGCGCCTCCGTGGCTCTTGGTAGCAATGCCCTCCTCCTCCAGATAGATGATATCCTTTCGGATGGTTTCGGTAGAAACGCCAAAGCGCTCGGACAGGTTTCCAACCTTGATGCTGCCTTCCTTCATGAGGATCTGGGCAATGCGGTTCCGCCGGTCTGCTGTCAGTGATTTGCTCATAGGTGTGCCTCCCTTTTCTTTTTTACTATTTTAACACATTTTTCCAACTAATCACAACTAAATAAATGTGATTTATTTTGATTTTTTGCTTGACAGCAATAAATCGCAATGTTATACTTTGGATAAGTTGTGAAACAAGTTTATTTCTATAGCGAATTATTGTGATTTTAAGAAGTGAGGTATAAACATGAAAGCGAAAGCAGTCCGTCTTTACGGAAAAGATGATTTACGGCTGGAAGAATTTGAATTGCCAGAGATCCGGGAGGATGAAATCCTGGTTAAGGTCATGAGCGACAGCATCTGCATGTCGACCTACAAGCTTGTGGACCAGGGCAAGGCCCATAAGCGCTGCCCACAGAACGTGGACACCAACCCGGTCATCATCGGCCATGAGTTTGCCGGCGTGATTGTGGAGGTTGGTGAAAAATGGAAGGATCAGTTTAAGCCGGGCCAGAAATTCGCGCAGCAGCCAGCCCTGAACTACAAGGGAAGACTTGATTCTCCGGGCTACTCCTACGAATGGTGCGGCGGCGCCACTACCTACTGCATCATGCCGCACGAGGTCATGGAGCTGGGCTGCCTGATGCCCTATGAGGGAAAAAGCTTTTACAAGGCGTCTCTGGGCGAACCCATGAGCTGCATTATCGGCGGGTACCACTCAAACTACCACACCAACAAGCGCGACCACAGCCACGCCATGGGCACCAAGGCAGGCGGCAATATTCTCATCATGGGCGGCTGTGGGCCTATGGGGCTGGGCGCAGTGGAATACGGCCTCAACTTTGAGAACAAGCCAAAACGCATTGTGGTGACTGACATCGACGACGCCCGCATCGAACGGGCCAGAACGGTGATCTCACCGGAAAGCGCAGCGCAGAAGGGCATCGAGCTGGTCTATGTGAATACCACCGCTCTGGAGGACGCTTACGATGGCCTGATGACCATCTCGGAGGGACACGGCTACGACGATGTTTTTGTGTACGCGCCGATCCGTCAGGTCGCTGAGCTGGGCGACCGGCTGCTGGCCTTTGACGGCTGCATGAACTTCTTTGCCGGCCCCACCAACAAGGACTTTATGGCCGATATTAACCTGTACAACGTCCATTACACCAGCAGCCACATCATGGGCACCACCGGCGGTGACAACAATGACCTCATTGAGGCCAACGCTCTGGCCGCCAGAGGCGTCATTGACCCGTCGGTGATGGTCACCCACATCGGCGGCATTGACAGCATCGCGGAGGCGACTCTGGGCCTGCCCAAAATTCCGGGCGGCAAAAAGCTCACCTACACTCAGTTCAATATGCCTTTGACGGCCATTGAAGATTTTGCTAAACTGGGGGAAACAGATCCGCTGTTTAAAAAGCTGGCAGACTGCTGCGACGCCCATAACGGATTGTGGAATGACGACGCTGAGGCCATCCTTTTCAGACATTTCGGCATTTGCGCCGAAGCCTGAGCGCACAGAGCCGCTGACATCACCGAGCCGACACCGTTTTTAAATGATTTTGTAAATTTTGAAGGAGAAGTATCATGAAAGAGAAAGTTCAGGTTTTCGGCCGTTTTTTAAGCAGCATGGTTATGCCCAATATCGGCGCCTTTATCGCCTGGGGGCTGATCGCTGCCCTCTTTATCAAAACCGGGTGGCTGCCCAACGAGCAGCTTGCACAGCTGGTGGACCCCATGAGCCAGTATCTGCTGCCGCTGCTCATTGCCTACACAGGCGGCAAGCTCACAGGCGGCTCCCGCGGCGGCGTTATGGCTGCCATTGCCACGATGGGTGTCGTTGTTGCCACGGATGTGCCGATGTTTTTAGGCGCCATGATTATGGGGCCCTTTGCCGGATGGCTCATTAAAAAATTTGATGCCCTGGTCGAAGGGCACATCAAGGCCGGGTTTGAGATGCTGATCAACAATTTCTCGGTTGGCATTCTCGGCGGCATCCTCGCCATTCTGTCCTACTATGTCTTTGCGCCGGCCATGCTGGCTGCCACTGGCGCTATGGCTGCCGGCGTCCAGTTCTTTGTGAACCACAGCATCCTGCCCCTTGCCAGTCTCTTTATCGAACCGGCCAAGGTGCTGTTCCTGAACAACGCCATTAACCACGGTATTCTGACCCCACTCGGTTTACAACAGGTTCAGGAAGCCGGAAAATCCATCTTTTTTCTCATGGAATCCAACCCGGGTCCTGGTCTTGGTATTCTGCTGGCCTACTGCCTCGCCGGGAAGGGCAGCGCCAGGGATACGGCGCCGGGCGCCATTATCATCCATTTCTTTGGCGGTATCCACGAGATTTATTTCCCCTATGTGCTCATGAACCCCATCCTGCTTCTGGCGGTCATGGGCGGCGGCGCTGCGGGCGTCTTTACCTTTAACCTGATGGGCGCTGGCCTGGTCGGCCCGGCCTCACCGGGTTCCATTCTCGCCATTATGGCCATGGTTCCCAAAAGCGGCGGCTACCTGGGCGTGCTGGCCGGTGTGGCTGTGGCAGCGGCCGTCTCCTTTGCCATTGCCCTGCCACTGCTCAAAATCTTTGGCAAGGATGAAAACCTCGAGGACGCCATCGCCAAAAAGGACGCCATGAAAGCCGCCGCCAAGGGCGAGGCCGCCCCAGTCCTGAGCCCGGACACCGATGTTTCTGCCATCCGCCACATTGTTTTTGCCTGTGACGCGGGTATGGGCTCCTCAGCGATGGGCGCCACGGTTCTCAGTAAAAAGCTGAATGCGGCCGGCCGAGACGACATCTGTGTAGAGCACGCCTCTGTGTCCGATATTCCGTCCCACGCCCAGATTGTCGTGACCCATCATGATCTGCGGGAAAGGGCCGCTCACAGCGCTCCTCAGGCAGAGCTGGTGCTGATCACCAACTTCATGAACGCGCCAGAGTACGATGTGCTGGCCGCACGCCTGTCCCAGACTGACATCCCAGCCCACTGCGAAGCAGCCAGCATCTGTCCTGAGACCAGAACGGCCCATAACGCCTCCGAAATCCTGCCCCTTAACAGCATTCAGACCGGCTGCGCCCCTGATGACAAGGAGGCTGTGATCCGCCGGGCCGGCCAGATGCTTGTGGACAGCGGCTGCGTGGACGCAGACTACATCCCGGCTATGATCAAGCGCGAGGAATCCTTCGCGACCCATATCGGAAACGGTATCGCCATCCCCCACGGCGTTGAGGAGGCAAAGGCTAAAATCAAGCGAACCGGCCTGTCGGTCCAGCTCTTCCCAGACGGCACTCCCTGGGGCGACGTCACTGTAAAGGTCGTGATCGGCATTGCAGGAGCGGGCGATGACCACCTGGACATCTTAGCCAATATCGCCACCAAGCTGGCGGCGCCAGAGGCCGTTGACGCGCTCATGGATAAAACGCCAGAGGAGCTCCAGATATTTTTTACCCAGGCGTAAGGCGCCATCCTGTATGACGATAGCCAATCGCAGAAATACGAAGCCTCACATACCTCTTTGAAAAAAATTTTAATTAACGCTTGACTTAAAGTTAACTTCAAGTTGTATCATTAACATAAGGCGATTATAAGAAACAAGTCAATCAAAACATACAAGGAGGATTTTTTAAATGAGTAAAGTATTCGTTGCGTATTTCAGCGCAAGCGGGGTGACAAAGACCGTGGCCGAAAAACTGGCCCAGGAAATCAAGGCGGATTTGTTTGAGATCCAGCCGGAAACGCCTTACACAAGCGCAGACCTCGACTGGCAGAACGCCAAAAGCCGAAGCTCTGTTGAGATGAACGACAGAAGCAGCCGTCCGGCAATCCGTTCAAAGGTGGCGGATATGGGGCTGTATGATGTGGTGTTCGTTGGATTTCCAGTATGGTGGTACCGAGAGCCCTCTATTATCGACACCTTTATGGAAAGCTATGACTTTTCCGGAAAGACAGTCATCCCCTTTGCGACATCGGGCGGCAGCCCTCTTGGCAGCTCCGGCAAAAATCTGGAGGCTCTGGCCCCAGGTGCAAAAGTCGAAAGCGGAAAACGGTTCGCGGCCAATACGCCCGGCAGCGAGCTTGCCGCCTGGGCCGCACAGTGGCTGTGATGTCCTTATAAATAACGGGGCCTATGCACAGATAAAGCTTTAAGCCCTTTCTGTTCTTAGTTTGTTATCATAAAAAGAACCCTGATTTTTTATCAGGGTTCTTTTTCACATCATGTTATATCATAAATATATTATCCGTGACATCCTTTTTTGAAAAGGATGATGCCTTCTAACGCCAGATCTCCACATGGTCGAACTGGCGGTCTGGATACTCGATAACCCCAAGCCCCAGCGCCCGGGCCGCTGCGGCCACCTCGTCACAGGGCACCCCCGGGCAGTACAGGTCGGCCGCGTGGCCGGACAGGTGCCAGGAGTTCTCGATGCCGCCTACCTCGGCGTTGCGTCTTTCACAGCGAACACCTGAAGTGATAATGACGGGCTGGTCAAAATAACACCGCAGCTCCTCCACCTTTCCCAGCAGCTCCGGGTCCATTTCCGCGGGCCAGCCGTCACAATAGCCTGCGCAGTCGCAGGCGTATTCAGACATAAGGAAGTGTTCCGACGCCCAGGGGCCCTTGGTGAGGATGGGGTCCTCAGGCAGAGGGTGGTCGATGACGGCTCCGTCCTGCGGGGTTTCGGGCGGTGGCGGCGGCGCTGATACCGACGGTTCTGCCTGGGGCACAGGCACCTCCTCCGGCGCTATGCTCAGGCCAGTGAGAAAAACGCAGGAAATCAGGATCAGGATTGATAAGATTAATCTTCGACTGATGGTTTTGTAGAAATTTTTCATTTGGGTCTCCCTTCAACCTTCCACATAAAAAAGGGGCTTTCGCCCCATTTTTACTCTACGGCCACGTCGGTGGTGGTGGTGTCTACGCGCTTGGCGCCAGAGAGTTTGGCGAGGGGGAAGCCTTCGGGCTTGAAGATATTATCGGTTACGATGCCGTCTGCGCCAGTTTTGACTTCCTCGTCGGTGAGCCCCTCCTTATAGTGCGGGATGGTCATCCTGAATTCCTTGCCGTCGGTGCGTTCAAAATACATTACCAGTTCTTTTTTCTGTTCGACTGCCATGTTTTATCTCCTTTCAAATTTGAATGTGCTGCTTACACGATCTCGGTGATGTCGCTGGTAGTGACACGCTCGCATCCTTCGCCGATGGGCTCTTGCATGCCGGTGATGTGCTTGTAGGCGCTTCTCATCTGCTCCTTGGTGGCTTCGTGGTCTACGTCGCCGTAAGATTTGCTGGAGCGTTCGATTTTCCCCAGTTTTTCACCGTGGTTGACGGTTACCTTGAGCTTGGTGTCCTTTTTGGTTTCTTCGACTGCCATGTGTATTTCTCCTTTGCGGTTTGTATTTTGTATGGCGTTTTGCCTTACACTCTATACATACTTTTTTGAAGGTCAAAATGGGACCCCCTTTAAGGATTTTTTTAAATTTTTCAGCCCTTTGTCTCTTAATTTTCGGACGGCTTTGTGGGTTACGCCCATTTCCTTACAGATCTGCACAAGGCTTTTACTTTCATGAAAACTCTGGTAAAGGACCTTTCCCTGCCTGGCGGACAAGGCGTGCACACTTTTCCAGAGCCGCTGTTGGTCCTCCCTCTCGATATAGCAGCCTTCCAGGTCAATGGCTTCATCGGCAATCACTTCCTCCAGTGTTAACCCATCGCTGCTGCCCGCGGGCGCTGACAGCAGTTTCTCTGCTGTGACAGAATGGTTGAACTGCCCGCTCTGCCACTTTCGGTAATAGAGCTGTAAATGGGTCTTGATAAAAGCGTTAAAGCGGCCGCCCTTGGTTTCGTCATATTTTTTCATGCCTTCCATAAACGCCACCACGCCGTCCTGGTATGCGTCCTCATAGTCTGCCGGGCCGATGCCGGTCATGCACTGCATGGTGCTTAAAATCAGGGGTTTAAAGGTCATGACGAGCCTCTGGCCCGCCACTCGGCTGCTTTCTCTTTCGGGGCTGTTATCCGGGGATTCCTGCCCGTGTTTATAGGTTGCGACTAAATCGTCAATCGCTTTGTAGTTGCTCAAATAAGCCTCCTATGCGTCCTCATAGACGTCTGTAATCTCGAGCACAAGGCCGGGAAACCGGTCTTCGATGGCGGCGCTGAGGTCGTTAAAATCATCTTCGGCCTCCTCCTCGCTGCGGGCGTAAAAGCCTGCTTTCATCCGGCACTCGGCTTCGACCATGTAGCTTCTTCTCCGTCTTACTACGCTGGGTCCGATCCCGTATCGGTTCATGTTGTTTCTCCTTTTTGTTTTTCTTCCCTCGCGGCCCAGATGGCGTTAAAGGCGGCCACGTCGTCGCCGGGGTACTTTGCCCGGATGGCGGCTTTCTCCTCCTCGGTGATCTGGGGCAGCAGATTGAACTGGGGCATAAACGGCGCGTCCTCCTGATTAGAATACAATAGAGAAGCATGTTTATGATTTATATTATTTATTAACGGTGCGGCCGTGCGTGCGCTCTGTGTGTGGGGCTGCGTCCAGACCTGTGTGCGTTTGCCGCTCTCTGGGCGGGTTATCCACAGGGTAGAAAGCTCAGTGTCAAAGGGGATGAGCTCGTACTCACCGGCTTTGTTTCCACCGTGCGGGTGATAGTGCAGGCGTCCGTGACGTACCAGGTGCGCCCTTGCGCGCGCCACCTGGAAGCGGTTTTCAAGCGCCAGGGCAACGCACACCCGGGCATTGGCAATCTTAAACCGGATGGGCCAGTACCACAGACCATCACCGGCCTGGACAGCGGCTTTGTTGTTGGTGTACATGAGCAGATGCCAGTAGGCCTGGATCAGCGGGCTCAGGGGGTGCGTCTCCAGCCATTTGTAAAAGGCCAATATTTCGGTCAGGTAATTCATCGGGTGGAAAAGAGCAGGTGCGCGGTGCCGCAGCCCTGGCTTTTTCGCAGCTGCATGATCATGAAGCCGTCCAGGAAAAAGTGCCAGTCCTTTGCCTCGTCCGTCGTGAGCTTTCCGCTGTCGCGGGCGTACTGCAGCAGGTCGCACATGCCGCCGATGTCCACAAACTCCATGACCTCCAGCCGCATAGGGTCCTCTCGGGAGGGAAAATGGCGGCGCCACACACCCACACGCCGGTTGTTCCGCAGCTTATCGAGGAAACCGTCCTCATCGTCCAGGCCCAGCAGGGCGGCCAGGTCTTCCAGATGCCAGGACAGGGAGCGGCCGCCCACGATCATGGCGCGCAGAGGCTTATAGCTTTTGCCAAAAATATAGACGGTATGACAGAAGCAGGTTTCCAGACTCAGGATATCGTGGCTCACAGGCGCACCGCCTTGGGGTCCATGCCATGCTCCTCAAAGAGCATTTTGGCGAACAGAAGCTGGCCAAAGAGCGTGATCCTGATCCTGTCCTCATCAAGCATGATGATTTCGTCCAGTGCTTTTTGGGTCGGCACCTGGGTAAGCTTCCGGTTTTTCTGGTAACGGATATAGCCCTTTTTCCGCAGCCAGGCATAAAACGCGTGCAGGCCGATGTCCAGCCCCTGAGCCTGAAGCTTTTTGACGAGATGCTCCACGCTGCATTCCAGCTCCTCCTCCATCAGCCGGTTCTCTGACGGGGGCGTCGGCTCTGTCTCCCTCAGATAGATCCGGGCCTTCTCCTCATAGACCTGCTGCAGAGCGTCCAGCTGTTTTTCCAGAAAGCACAGCTCAATACGTTTGTCAATGGCGGGCAGGGTCTCAAAACTGCCTAAAATGCGGTCCTCCTGTTTCAGGGCGCACGAACCACACCATGGCTTGAATGCTTTTTTGTCCGTTTCGGTTTTTGGGGTTGTCTGTTTACAGTTCATTGTAAACCTCCTGTAAAATAGAATAATTTGATTTCAGCGGTGCTCTTTTTTTCTTGCTCCTGCTGATGGTTCTAGAATACAGGAATTCACACACTTTAAACACGCAAACAAATTTTTAATGATTAAAAATAAGATTATTTTTTCATTCTCTTGCGAACCACTGGACTGCCCGGGCGCGCCAACGGTACAGGGTGGCGTTCTCACCGTAAAAATCCAGACGTTCCCAGGGGCGGCGGGCCTTTCCCCTTAACGGGCTGGAGCAAGCCAGTTCATCGTTTTCAAACAAAAACGTGAGCAGCTCCCAGATAAACATCAGGGCATGGCGCACCCAGCCGGCCACGCCCTCGGGAAATACGCGCTGATGGGTGGCGCACTCCAGACAGACCCGGCTGCACACATAGAGGACGATCACCTGGCCGGGCGCCACCGCCACTGGCTTTGCAAGGCCGTTGACGATGTGGGTCTGGCCGTTTTGGCGCTCGACGCGCATTTCCTTGGGCTTTAGGACGCCGCCGCAGTCTTTGCAGATCTGGGTAAGGGCCTGGCCGTGGAACACGTACTGGGCCATTACTTCCCGATCTTCCCGGTCTTCATAGCCGGTATTTTCCACTTTTTCAAACTGGCTGGGGTGGGCCTGGATGTCACTTTGAAGGTCACTGGGTTTTAGCATTTTTCTTTTCTGGGCGTTTTTTCTTTGACACATTTTTTCCTCTTTTCTCCAATAAAAAAACCCTGAAAACCACATACACGTGTGTGTATGCGGCCTTCAGGATTTTGATGGGTGACAGCCATTGTCCCATTGCTGCTTTATTTTATTTTTGTTTTTTTATTGTTTCTTGCTTTTCTGCCAGACAAACAGCCCTGTCAGGGCCAGCAGACTCAACAGTACGGCGGCGACGGCGGCGGTTCCGCTGCCGGCCAGACCGGTATTGGTATCAAAGGGTCTTTTCTAAAGGGTCTTTGTTTTTGGGCATCTTTTTTATTGCCTTATCTTTACCTGAAAAGAACACAGAGGGCGGCTGGTTTCAGCCATATATGGAAGCCCTCTGTGCTGCAAAAAAGGTAAAAAGGTGAGATGTAATACCTCCTGGCTTATTGGCGCGGCCAGGGAGTACTCTCTATATTCAAAGGCTTTCACCTGTGAATATCATTGGGTGCCAGGGTACTGATGCCTCGACGATTTTGGGATCGTACCGGGTGCTTATACCTCTGGCGCTTCAGTCTGTGTTCTCATCATTCCAGTGTGCCGTGGCGTTCATAAAAGTGCCGCAGCGCTCCGACCACCTCTGGATCGTACTGGCCGCCGCTCTGTGACTCCAGAGTGGCTAATATCTGGCAGGGCCTCAGCCCGTCCAGCGCCAGATGGTCCCAGGCGTTGGCCACAGCGCATACCCGGCCCGCCAGAGGAATATCTCCGCCGCAGGCCGATTTTAATCGGCATTCGCCATAATGGTCATGATGATAGCGGCAGATATCTGCCGCGATGCTTGTAAAGATGGTTGCCTGGCCGCTTTTTTGGTTAAAAAGCTGATGCAGGCGTTTAAAAAAAATCTCGCCAATCTCAGTGTGGCCTGTCCCATATTCGCCGGGAATTTTTCCCATATCGTGATAATTCAGGGGAGACAGGTCTCCCCAGTTCCAAAGGTCTAACAGGTCCTGCCTGTCCATTTCCTTTAATATTGTCTCCATACGCTGACCTGTCCGCAGGCTATGGGCCCGGATTTCTGGGTCCATAGCGTTTGCGGCAGTTTCAAGGGCCTGGCGCAGCCCAAGATAAGCTTGGTTCGTTTGCTCCATTATATTTCCTTTTTAGCTGTTTATTCCAATTTCCCAACGGGGCGCTTTGGCTATTGCCGTCTGTTTTTGCGGTACCATATCAGGCTGACCATAAACGCTGCCGCGATGGCCATTAAACATCCGGCCAATCCCAACAGCTGCCCAGCTGTAAAATACAGTCCCGTCACAGGGTTTATCACGGTCGTCACCTTGGTCAATAGATTGCCATCCGTCGATGAATTTCCATCCGCCGATGGTTTGTCACTGGTGATGGTAAACCGTACACGCTCCATTTCGCTCAGCTCGCTGACATTTCCGGCATGGTCCCACACCTTAAAGGAAATGTCATAGGCCCGCGCGTCCTCAACGGTGATGGTATTCTCACCCTTCTGATTCCAGAGCTGCGGCTCCGTCCAGGTTTTGCCGCCGTCAAGGGTGTAGGACCATGCCTTCAGGCCGCTGGTCTCAATGCCCTCGATACTGTCATTTGCCAGGACGGTTAATGTCTGCGGCTCCAGAGCTTCCCCGTTTTCAGGCGCTCCGGTGATGGCCAGCCCCTTGGGCGCTGTCTGGTCAATTTTTATAAAATCCCCTCTCTGTGTCTTATTGCCTGCATTATCGGTAATGACATGCAGCATTTGATGAACGCCGTCCTCGCTCAGCTCTCCGGTCACACGGTATTCTGGCACAAGGCCCTCTGCAAATACCGCTTCCCCGAGCATCACCGGCTCGCCGTTATCCATGGTCTGTTTAATGCTGTGAATCCCCGCCTCCGGACAGCTGACAAGCAGCTCGTAGGAAACCGGTTGGTTATACCAGCCGCCGCTTGCTGCCTCGCCGTTGACCCAAAGGTTCGGTACTTCAATTTTGCGGGTGAGTACCCACTGGCTGCTCTCTTTGCCGATGGCAAACAGCCCGGTCTCATTGCCGGCCATGTCCTCTGCATGGCAGGTGACCTTGGCGTCTGTGTCCATTGGGATTTCAAAGCTGGCTTTTCCATCCTTCACAGGTGCTTGTGCACTCTGGCCGCCAATGCTGTAGGTAAGGGCTTCGCAGCCGCTGGCCGCATCGGTTACCGGTACGGTTACCTGGACAGCCTCGTTATAGAAATTGCCAAAGCTGAGCCAGTGGATAAGTTTTTCAATGGGCTTATTGCCTATGTCCTTAAAGCTGGCTTCGCCGATTTCCGGCGCTTCTGTATCAATATAGAACACTTTCTCAATATAGTTTTGATTCCCTTCCTTCGCTTCGTTTCCGGCCGCATCCTTCGCGTAGACGCGCAGGATGTTCTCGCCTTCTTTAAGCCATTCTCTCAGCTCAGTTTCACTGTCAAACACCACTGGCTCACCGTTGAGGGCATAGGTATGGATCACCGGCGCTTTTTCGGCCGATTCCAGTTCTGGAACCAGGCGCACGCTCGGTTTTCTGTCCTTATACCAGTGCACGTTTTCGTGCACATTTCCGTTGGCCTCGTCCATCTGGACGGCCGCAAAGGCTGGCGCTTCACTATCCTTTTTGATGGATTCATAGGGGCTTTCCTTCTGGTTACCAGCCATGTCCGTCACACGGACTGCGATAAGGTTCTGCTGTCCGGCTGCTTTTTCCGTCTGGAGCTGGCTGTAGACGCCATCCTCCTCAATTTCAAGGATATTTTCATCTCCCCATGCTTCGGGGGCGGTCCAGGTCTGGCCGCCGTCCAGCGTGTATTCCCACGCGGCGATGTCGCTTTCACCCACTGCCATATTGGCCTTAAGCCTTACGGTTTTTTCACCGCGCCAGCATTCTGGATCTACCGGCTCACCGGTGGTTTCAGTAATATAAGCTGCCAGCTCCTGACCGTGGTCCAGCTTAAAGCTGTAGCTGCGTTCTGCGGTATTGCCCGCGTTGTCGGCGGCTTTCACTGTCAGCGTGTTTACGCCGTCCTCGGTGATGTTTATCTCAATATTTTCACTGTCCTTTCGTTCATGCTCAGACGGCATGACCGTCTGCTCGGGTTCGTCATTTAACTGCCAGCTCACAGCCGCCAGGCCGCTGTCCATATCCTCGATACGGACGCTGACAGGAATATCCTGGGTGTACCAGCCCGCCGCGTTGGCAGTCACGCTGGTGACAGCGTCACCGATAATGGGGCCGCTGTTTTCCGTTGTCCACTGGGCGGTTTCTCCTCCGCCCTTTACCGGCAGCGTCTCAGACACATTGCCTGCGATGTCCTTGGCCCAAACCGCAAGGGTCTGGTCCTTCACACCGTTTACCGGCAGGGTGAACACGGCTTTTCCGTCCTTCACCGCCATCTCTGTAGCGGTATCTCCAATGCTGTAGGTAAGCGAATGATTACCGCTCATGGTGTCCTCGACGGGCACCGTAACACGTATGGTGTCGTTAAAGAAATTGCCAAAGCTGAGCCAGTGAATGGCTGCCTTGATCCAGTTGTCTGCTCCTTCCTTCTGCTCGAATTGAATGTTATTTTCCTGTACCACCGGCACAGTCTGATCTTTCTTAATCTCGACCTCTCTGTCCAGCTGCGACACATTGCCGGCTTTATCCCAGACCTTAAAGGTCACGGCATAGATGCCGTCCCCGGCGATTGTGATGGTGTTCCCACCCGCATCGTCCCAGGGAATATTGGCTGTCTGCCAGGTGCTGCCGCCATCGAGACTGTAGTTCCATTCCTTCAGGCCAAGGCTGATCACGCCCTCTGCCGGGTCGGCCGCGTGTACCTTTAGCACACGGTCGGCCTTCCGGTTATCCCAGGCGCTGTCCACCGGGCTCGTCCCATCGGCCTCTGTAATACTGAGATTGATGGGCGCGGTCATATCGGTAACATGCACGCTTTTGGGTTCACTGTTTACGCTGGTGTTTCCAACCAGATCCGAAACCCGGACCACCAGGCTGTCGGTATCCAGGCCGCCTTCACTGGCTATCACCCGGCTCAGGCTTGACGCCTCACTGCTGATGGAGTACTGCTCACTCCATGTTGCCCCGCCATCCAGGCTGTACTGCCAGCTGGAAAGCGGCGACGTCTTCTTTTTATTGGGGTCGGTCTGGTTTTCATTGGTGTAGTCTGGCTCTACCGTCAGGGTAACATCCTTATCGGTTCTGCCGTCACTGCCCAGCTCGCCCTCGCTTGTTGTCAGCTTAAGACCCGGCTTGTCCGGCGGGGTCACGTCATTTTTAAACGTCCACAGGCCTGTGGCGCTGTTGTCCCATGCGTCGTAGGCGGTTACCTTGAGCACAAGGCCCTCGCCTTCGCCGGTAATACCCATGATTGGGACATCGGTCTCGGTCTGTCCGCTGTTGCCTGCCTGAGTGTAGTCCAGTGTGTCCATCCGATTGTCGGGATGGGTGATGTCTACCTTGGTAATGCTGTTGGCATCCGGGTAGGTCTTGAGGACAGTGCCGGAAGCATCCTTAATATCCTCCGGCTTACTGCCGCCCACCACACAAACTCGGGCGCTGGCGCTTAGGGGCTGGTTATAATACCAGTCCTCAATGGCTGTCTCGCCCGGGGTTATCTGCACCGTCACCTTTGTCAGGTCGATATTGTCCGGAATGGTTAAATCCGGCATCCCTGTCTGCACTGCGCTGTTTCCGGCTTTGTCATACACCTTTTTAATGGTGATGCGGTCACCGGCTCCCAGGGCGCTCACATCCAGCACCGCCTGGCTGTAGTCGTCGCAGACCATGGTCTGCAGCGGGCTTTCCACGCCGTTTTGGGTCATGGTATAGTCCACCCTTCCGCCGCCGCTCAAAGCATCGGAAACCAAAACAGTTAACTTTAAAGCGCCGTTATCCATGAAAAAGGCTGCTTTTGTCTGGCTGGCATCCGGTGGTGTTTTGTCTACCATTACCTTCTTTTCACAAATATTTTCTGTATCCTGAAGCCCGCTGTCTTTCTGCTGGGCCCAGGCGCTGACGATATATTCTCCCTCCTCTGTAAAGTCTGCAAGCGCCACGGACTGCCCGCTCTCTGACGGAGCGATGGTGCCGGTACGGCTGGTGTCCGCTGTGCTGTCCTTATAGGTCTGGTATTCATATTCTGTGGCCTGCCGCACACCGGCGTCGTCGCAGGACGGCACCAGCACCGTGGCGGTCTGATCCTGGTTGCTCCAGGTTTCATTTAGGATGTTACCATTCTGGTCTTTTACCTCAATGGCAGGCGCACCCGGCATTTTACGGTTGATGACCACATTTTGTGCGGCGGTGGCCGCGGACACATTGCCCGCGTTGGTCACAAGCCTGAACTGATAATCGGCGTTGGTCTCTGTGTTGATGACGTGCTTTTTACCCAGCGCGTCGCTCACTGAGGCCCAGGTGCTGCCGTGATCGGTGCTCACCTGTAAATCCTCAACGCCTGAAGCGGGCTCGTCATAACTCAGCGCTGCGCAGATGTCATAGCTGGTGGCCGCGCTGTTGTAGGCGGTGTCCGCCCCATCCATCAGGGTGAAGCTTACGCCAAGGGCCGGCGCCGCGGTCTCTACCTTAAAGGTCTTTTCCACAGTCTGGGTGTTGCCCGCCCGGTCTTTGGCCTCAACCGTCACTCGCTGGGCGCTGCCGCTCTGGGTGATGGTGCTGTTGTATTGCTTTGTATTCTTGCTGTCTGCTGCGTCCACGGTGTCATTGGCGACCACTGTCTCGCTGCCGTTTTGGTCCATAGCTGCCCTCACGGTTTCCAGGCCTGCGTCGCTGTCGCGGGCAGTGACGGTATAGGGCAGAACACCCTTATACCAGCCCTTGTCGTTGGGCGCAGCGGCCGGTGTGATGCTGACCTCTGGCTTATCGGCCTCCAGCAGTAAATTGTCAATGGTGACCGGCGCGCTCTCACGCCCGGCCAGGTCGGTGGCGGTCAGCTTTAAGCTGGTGTTTAACGGTGTGCCCTGCACGGGTGACAGCCGGAAGCTCACGCGTCCGTTGCCGTCTGCGGTCAGTGTTTTTGCTGTGCCGTCCCCCAGCGCGTAGGTAATCTGGTGGACGCCTGACCCGGTATCCTTGGCGGTCACCGTGACCTCAATGGTGTCGTTGAACAACAGGCCGCCCAGCAGCCCTAAGCTGCCGCCGGTTAAGCTGCTCACCTGGATGTCATTTGTCTCGATGGTCGGGCTCTGTGTATCCACCTTGATGTTCTCTTTGGCAGTCACGTCGGACACGTTGTCGGCGGCGTCTCTGCCTCTTGCTATTATGCTGTAGGTGCCGTCGCCCTCTGGGGTAATGCTTGTTCCCTGAATCCACCCTGTAGGCGCATCGGCCGCCGCCCTGCTTCTCTGTGAAAATTGATTGAGGGCCGCGATTGTGCTCTGGGCGGTCAGCTGGTATTCTGTCTTGACAGCGCTTCGCCGCTCATCATCGATGTCCAGCCCTGTGGCTGTGCTGTCAGTTTCTCTGGCTGCCTCGGAGATAATGATCTCCGGTTTGGTAATGTACCAGCCGTTCTGGCCGTCCGGGGTCTCAAGGCTTTTTGCCAGTAAAGGCGTCTTGGGCTTTTCACCGTCGATATGGGCTGTTTCAGATACAATATCAGACGTATTTCCTGTACCTGAGACTGCTTTAAAGTCATAGGCCTGTCCGGCCTCTGGTGTTGTCTGTTTAATGGTCAGGCTTTTGCCCGCCATTTTTTTCCAGGTGTCAGCGTCTCCTGCGCGGTAGTAGTAATCCACGCCGGATGGCGGAGCCGCACTGGTGAGCTTTGGCGTAAAGACCACGCCCTTGCTCCATTTCACGCCGTCCACCAGATCGGAGTCGACCTCGATGTCAATTTTTGCTTCTGTATCATCCTTCCATACCTCATAGGCCGCCTCATCGCTGGCAATGCCGGCATTGTTGACGGAGCGGAACTTAACGAGGGTTTTTCCATTATCAGTCACATCATATTTCACATTCTTCCACAGGTGGTCAATACCCGGATTAATCCGGTCTGCCTCGGTAAAGTCTACCCAGGTGTTACCGCCTGCATCGTAGTACTGATATTTTTCAAAACCAGATACAGTGTTTTCACCGCCGTTAACCTGCAGGGAAAAGCTTTCCTTTGCCCATTTTTTCTGGGGCTTGTTACCGGCCTCGGTGATGGACACGCTGGGCTTTTCGCTGTCCGCGCAGATTCTGGCGCTGACGGTTTTTTTCTGACCCGCGTTGTTTTCAACCTCTGCCTCAATGGCTCCCTTAAAATTCTCAATTTCCACTGGCCCTGTATAACGGGTCATCTCGCCATAGCGCAGCTTTGTGCCTGCATCGGGGACCAGCTTGAATTTCAAGCTGTTTTCCTTAATGCCGACCTTGTCGTCCTTTGCGGTGATGGCCGCGTTAACGCTGCCCGCGTAAACCGGCGTGCCGCCGTTTTCCGCCAGCGTCTTAACCACTGTATTGTCAAAACTGATTTCCAGCTCTGGCGCATTATCATCTTTGGTGTAGTTAAAAATCTGCTTATTCACAGCGGAGGCGTTGCCTGCTTCATCCTGGGTGTAGGCCTCGATGATCCAGGTGCCGCTGTCTGTGATATTTGCACCAATACTGGACTCTGCGCCTGCCGCCGAACTATAGCCCGGGGCGCTGGCCGCGTCGTTTTTATAGACACGGTACCAGAGAGTTCTGGGGCTGTAATCGGAGTCTGTTTCACTGGTTTTGTCCTTAATTTTCAGGGTGCTCCGCACAGTATCGTCATACCAGGCGTTGCTGTCCAGAGTTTTCTCAGTACCTGCCTCACTGATGGTAATTTCCGGCATGTCCGGGGCTTTCTGGTCAAGGGCGATTTTGTAAACATCACTCTCCTTCGCTGTTTTTGCTTTATTTTCAGCTTTAAACTGCCAGGTGGTGATCCCATCCTCTGTCACGGTCTTGGTGTCGTGGGTATTGGTGCAGTCTGTATAGCTGCCATTGTTCTTTTTGGCAGACAGCTTTTCCCCGTTGGTAGATACCTCAAGGGTCACGGGCTGGTTGGTCCAGGCAGGCTGTGTATCGGCTCCTGTGCTGGCCTTGCCGTTAACGGCAACGGTAAGGGCTGGCGCGGCTTTCTGGATATTGACACCTACTGTGCTTTCTGTGCTCTCGTGGCCGGCGTTGGTGACCACCTTAAAGCGCACGGTGTAAGCGCCGTCCTCACTGCCGTCGTCTGCTGCTTCGAGCCTGACGCCGGCGTTTGTGTAGTCCTGCCAGTTCCCTTGTGGCGCGCCGTCTTTGTAGACTTGGTATTTTATGCCCGTTGTCCCGGCATAGCCGGATGCTGGCACGGTTGTATCGGCGGTGGCCGCGGTGATGGTCACGTCTTTATCAATCCAGCTGCCATCGTAGTCTGCGCCGTTGGCCCTTGCTTCTGTTTTGGGGGCTTTTGGCGTCATGGTGTCGACGATAAACCTGTCTGTCTTTGTCATGCTGCTGCCTGCCCGGTCGGTGGCGGTGAATTCAAACTCATATTTTCCATCCTCCATGGCAAGGGGCTGGTGTAGGGCTTGTCCGCGCCGCCGGTGTTCAGCTTGTAGGTCTGGCTCTGCAGGCCGCTGGCAATGCTGCCGCCTGCGGTGCCGTCGATGAGGCCGGTTTCGGTGTCATCGGCAGCGGTGAGGGTCAGGGTTGGCTGCTGGCTGTATATCTTGTAGCCATCCTCGGTTGTCGAGGTACTGGCTGCTGTACCAAAATCCAGCTCCTGAACCGTTGGGGCTTGTTTATCAAGCTTGATGCTGACCGCTGCGGTCTCGGAGCGGTCTTTGGTGTCGGTTCTGCCTGAAATCACTGCCCGGAACATAAAGCTCTGGCTGGTGGCTTTGTTAAAGGTCAGGGTTTGGGTTTCGCTGCTGACGGCTGTGGCGGTAAAATACCCGCTGTTATCACCGTTAGCGATGTCACTCCAGCTTTTTCCGTTGTCAATGGAATACTCGTATTTGACGAAGTTTCCAGATACTGTCCCTCCGCCGGCCGCGGTTTTATCAAACGTAAGCTTTACACTCACATCTTCCTTTGACCAGTCGCCGTCATAGGGCTGGCTGCCTTTGGTGGCAGTGGCTTTGACCCTTGGCAGGTTGGAGTTGATGGTAAAGCCATCGGTGCTCAGTTTAGTGGTGTTTCCGGCTTTGTCTTTGGCCTCGGCGTAGACGTAGCCCTGGAAATTCGGGGTGACGCTGAAGACCGCTTTTTCTTTGCCGCTGACGCGCTTGGTCTCTACCAATGTTCCTCCGCCCGCGCCTGGGTTGGCGCTCGTGCTGTCGGTGGCGTAGAGTGAGTAGGTAATGCTGTCGATGCCGCTCACGTCGTCCTTTGCTTCCAGCACCACGTCGGTGGTTTTGTCAAAGAACAAGCCAAAGGTGAGGCTGTTGAGCAGCTGGGTAAAGGTGTTGGTTTCGACCTGGGCCGTAAAGGGCGATGGGCCGTGGGTATCCACCATGATGGTCTGCTTGGCCTTGCCGGAAGTGTTTTTATTTTTGTCGTTTATATCGGTGGCTGCATCCTTTGCCCAGGCCTCCAGGGTGTAGACGCCGTCGGCTGTGATGGCTGGAGCTTTGGCGTATGAATAATTGGTGCCTGCGAAGCTGTTGGCCGTGGTGGCACAGGTGTTAATGCTGCCTGCGGTATGCCGGCCTACAAAGCCGCCTGTTTTAGCTGTTGGGGTGATGGCGCCTGGGTTTGCGTAGCAATTGACCATGCTGCCGGAGTTTGTACCCACTGCGCCGCCGATATAAGTCGCTCTATCTACAGTGCCCGTTGTTTTGGAGTCGCTGACTGCGCCGCCGTTATTATTGCCCACCAGGCCGCCCGCATTAGTGCCATTACCTCCGGATATATCACCAGTGTTGACGGCATTTCGCACGCTGCCGCCCACTACGTATCCGACAATGCCGCCGGCTGTCGGGCCTTGGATTTCTCCGGTGTTTTTACAGCTGCTGATGCTCGCCGCGTTCATTAACGCGCCGGCGATGCCGCCCGCATATTTACTAGCTGGTGCGTTGACGTTTATGGTATTTTCGCAGTCCGACAGTGCATTGCCGGTGTACTTACCCACAATGCCGCCCGCACATTCAAGTCTTGCACTATCCGCATTTACTGCTGGGTCCTGTTTTGAGGTGGTCGTTTTACATTTTATCACACTACCGGAGGCTGTGCCTACAATGCCGCCAACACTGACGCCAACACTGCCGGAGATAATGGTGGGAATGGCTGTAAGCTGGCCGCTGTACTCGCAGTTCTGTATGGTGCCGGTTGACCACCCCGCAATGCCGCCCAGATTTTGCCTTTCTGAGGTGATATTTATGGTAACCTTGCAGTCCCGGATAGTGCCGGTATTGTATGGTACAATACCTCCCATATTGAAATCAACAAATGTATTGTCTTTGATGTGCATAAATGTTCCACCCAGACTGCAATTGGCAATGGTGCCGCTATTCTCACTCCCTACCAGAGGCTTTTTGGCCGAATCGACAGTGCAGTGAGTGAGCTGACCCATATTATTGCCGCTCACCAGCTGGCCTGCTACGATGTTTAAATTCATGATGCGCGCCGTCTCGGTTGTGTTTCGGAACACAGGCGGCGTACCACTTCGATTGAAGGTAATAGTATGACCATTGCCGTCAAAGGTACCGGAAAAATAATCAGGGATTCCCCCAAAGGTTTCGAGATTGACGGTAATGTCATTCATCAGTTTGTATCTCTCGTTTAGAGGGCGGAAGTCTACACTACCAATACTCACAAAATCATCCTCTGAAGTGATAGACAGACATGGATCCTCATAGGGCAACGGCTCAGATTCCCGGACGCCCTCGGCGTTAACGACGGGGTCGGCGGGCTCAGGGGTGACGGCAGTGGCCAGCTGATCCTTCTGGTTGTTTTTATCCGTAAAAATCCCTGGGCTCTGGCCCTCCCCGGTACCCGGTGAGGTGCTGTCCTGATTAAAGCTGCTGTTTAAAATGGACTGCCCCATGGTGGCGGTCTGGGCTGTGCTGCTGTTATTGCCTGTATATAGTTTGTAATATATACTTTCAGGGGCTGTACCAGGGCTGGTTACCGCCGTTGGAATTCTAATGGCGGGCCAGGCCTTATTATACCAGCCGTTTTCGCCGTCTGGCTCTGCTCCGCCTGCTGCGTTTCTCACCGCAATCTCCGGTGTTTTTGGATTGGTGCGGTCCACCTTAGCGGTCTTGATCTCGGATACAGCCTCCAGGCCGCTCTCGCTGACGCCTTTAAACCTCACAGACGCATCGCCCTCATGGGGATAGGTGTAGCTTACGGCCTTATCCGTTGGGGTATCGTTAATGGGGATCCAGTCAGTGGGCTCATTTTCGCCGGTTTTCCAGGTTTTGTAATAATAACGCACGCCGGAAAGGGTGTGAGTATCGCCATCGTCTGTGTCATTTTGGGCCTGCATTGTGTTTTTAAGGGTGAAGCCCGGCGACAGATTGTACCACTTTGCGGGGTTTCTGGCGTCCGTGTATTCTACGGAAACGACCGGCTCTGTTGTGTCAATTTTATAGGTCTTTTCAATGGCGTCGGTGGTGCTGCCGCTGTTATCTTCAGCGGTCAGCTTCAGCTTTTTATGGGTTTTTCTGTTCTCAGAAGCCTTGGTGACAACATAGGTAAAGGAAATTTCCGAACAAACGCCGGAGACATCGTCCTTTACAGCCTTTAAATCTTCAATGCCCATCGCCTTCCACTGCGCCGGCGTTTTATCGTCAATGTTTTCCATCGTAATGGCGATGTCCCCACCGTCCACCTTCAGGCTGACTTTTTTGATGCCGGACCCGGCATCCTTTATCTTTACGCTGGATCTGATGCTGGTCTGCCATTGGCTCAGGTCCTTATCGGATGTGATCTCGACGGTGGGCTTCTGGTCATCCAGACAGAAGCTGGCGCTGTGGCTGTTTTCGCCGCTGTCTGTGACCAGTCCGGCTTTATCCGTCACACGGATAAAGACATTGCCCTTAAACTCGGGTGTGAACACGGGCTTGTTATCCGGGTCATATACCTGCCATGCGCCGTCCGCCGCAGGGGCTGCCTGATTGATGTCGTTACAGATCTGGTATTCGATTTTATCGACACCGGAGGCGTTATCCTTGGCGTTGATTTCCAGCTGGCCCTGCTTGTTGGCGTACCAATAGTAGCGTGGGCTGGTATCTGCTGTCCATGAGGGCAGGTCTTTCTTTTCAGTGTCCGACATGATAAACCAGCTTTTGCTCAGCTCTGGCTTTGCGCGGTCGACCCGGAAGGTGTAGGTTTGGGCTGTATTAACGCGTCCAGACTCGGTGGTGCTGTGAACCGTGACCTCATAGACGCCATCCTGGGCACAGGGGATTTTTACCGTTTGGGGCTCCTGCCCAACGGCGGTCGAAAGCGCAGCTTCTGCAACGGTCGTTGTTTCTGTTGCTTCATCACTGGCCTTTCGGGTAATTTTGTAATGACCCGTTATTTTCGTCAGTCCGTTGTTGGCCAGGCTCAGCCCGATATTCAGGCTGCGGTCTGCCCCGGTAAACCAGCCTCTGGCGTTGGGCGTTGTCTGGATATCGGACGCGTCTGCTGTTTTAGTGTCCTCCGGCGTTACCGCTACACCGTCCAGAGGTTTTGTATCAATGCGGATATTCTTCTCTACTGGCGCGCCGCAGATATTGGCGGCGCTGACAGCCTTAAACGCGTATTGCCACTCGCCGTCATCACTTATGACCACGTCCAGGCTTTCGGTGGGGCTGAGAGGCGCCTGGTTTATCTTTTCCCAGACGGCGTTGTTTATATCCTCACCTTTTTTTACCCGGCGGCTGTAATAATCCACTGAGTTGGCCAGGTCATTGGCGTTGTCGGTGTCGGTATTATTGGTAAGCTTGAGGGTAACGGTGGGATTCTCGTAACACCACTTGTCAAAGCCATACTTTTCTCCATCCTCTGGTGATACGGGCGCTTTCCATTCTACGTCCAGCGCCGGCACAGCTCTTTCGATATTGAGGGTGTCGGTGGTGCGGGTATAGGTATTGCCAGCCCTGTCGGTCAGCACGATTTTTACCGCATAGCTGCCGGGCTCATCACAGGTCAGGGTCATAGTGCCCTGCTCCTGCCCTCTGCCGTCTGCCGCTGGGGTTATATCCTTTTGGCCCAGCAGGGCGTTATTGTCTGCCCGGAAGATTTCGGCCTTGACAATGCCGGATTTCTCATTCTGGGGGTCCTCATAATTGATGTTTAAATCGACTTTATAATAGACCGCGTCTTTTGTATAGCCTGCGGCTGCAATGTCATTAATGCCGCTTCCGCTGTCGGTCTGGCCTTTATAGCCAATGTACTCAAGGTTCTGGATGGCGGGCTCGTGGGCTTCCAGCATGACCTTATAGGCCGTGGCGGCTTCCTTGCCGTTGGCGCTGGCAGCGCGGACGTAAAGGGCGCCGTCAAAATTATTTTCCAAAGCCATGCTCACGCTGTGGGGGTTCTGCTGATCCTCAAAACCGGTGGCAGTCCAGTCCACGCTGGCTTCTTCTGCGCCATTGGGCACAAATTTGTATTCGATGCGGTTTACATACAGGCTGTTGTCGGCCATGGCGGCCGTAACCTCAAAGCGGATGCGCTGTCTGGCAAACAGGGTGTATGGCCCGGTAAGGCCGCTGCTTAAGGGGACAGGCTGCTCGTCATTGTCCTTCTGGGCTGTGACCTCGATGTTGACGCCACTTTTACTGATTTTAATGGGCTCTGTGGCCGCGGTGGCGGTATTGCCTTTGTGATCGGTCATGCTGGCGGTGAGGGTGGTGGTAAGCTGCTGATTCTCATCCACACGCAGCGTGACGCTATAGTTACCCGCGCCGTCTGGTGTGCAGGGCCATTCTGTGCCTGCGGCGTCCCTGGCAACAACCTGCTGTACGCCGCTGATCTCGTTGCCCTCCTGGTCTACGGTGTAGGGCGTGGTGTCACAGAGGGTATCGTAATTGCCGCCCTTTGTAAAATCGCTGACGTTAAAGGTGACGGTGACGTCCTGGTCAGTCCAGGTATTGGGCTGGTAGGGGCTGCCTTCTGCGGTGTAGGTAATGCCATCGCACACCGGGGCTGCCTGATCGGCCATGGGGTTGACGATCATGCGGGCGTCCCTCGGGTTGGCGGTACTATCTGCCGGGGCGCTCTCCACCCTGCCCGTGTAGTAGTGATTGTTTTTATTCTCAAACAGGATATCATAGGTGCCGGGCCGCTTGACGCTGTCCTCGGCCACGGTCTCCCCCTGGTCGTTTTTATAGACATAGTCCCAGTCCCTGCCCCGCTGAGCCTCCCGCAGGGCGCAGTTGATCGTGGCCTTCTGGGGGCTGCCGTCATAGGTGGTGATATAGTCGCTGACTTTAAAATCAAGAAGCCCGCGGTTGTTGATGGCGGGGTAGTGATGATATTCATGCCAGTAGTTAAAGCGGCCATTTTTATCGTTTTTATCCACATAATCATTCAACGCATTTATCACCCCAGGACGCGCGGCACGGTCCTCCACCGAATAATTAATGGCGTCAGGGTTTTTATGATTCTGATAGTCAGGGAAAAAGGCCAAGTAAACATGCTCGAGCTTTGGGCGGTATTGGGCATCCAGCGGCGTGTTGGGATAGACTCCCCCCTCAAACTGATTATAATATAAACCAAAATAACCAGACGCATCGGGCTTGAAGCTGCCACGCGCCGAAACGAGCGCACTAGTAGAGCAGTTGCGGATAACGCCTGTAAAGCGGGCGGAATAGCCGCCCGCTGTGCCGCAGCCCACTATGCCGCCGCCCAGCGCATAACGCGTGACCGAATAATTCGGCCAGCGAAGCTGCTCACTGTCTTTAGATTGGTTGTGAAAAAAGAGGTTCCCGTCTGTGCTGCAGTTCTCAATGGTCGCATCTTTACCCACGGCGGCAATGCCGCCGCCCACAGAAACGGAGACGTTAGTGCCGGAAATGATCGGCGCGTTAGAATCGTCGGTATTTATAGGGGTGCTCAGGTAACCAGTATTCACATTTACAATGGTGGCGTCCTCTAAATAGCCAAAAACGCCTGTGCCATAGATTGTTACCTCACGGCCGTTCTGATCGTAGCCCGGTATCGGCACATACCTCATACTATACCCAGGGTTTTTAATTGAATAACCATCGCCGTCCAGCGTCCCCATAAAGGGCGCATTCTGCCTGCCGATGGGCACGTTGTCAAGAGATAGATATCTTTTACTCCATGACGTGCTCTCTCTCGAAGGCTCCAAGCGCCAGTACTTGCCCTTGCTGGCTGTACCCTCGTATTTGTGCAGGTTCCAGAGCTGCTGATCGGTGGCGATGATGTAAGGGTCGCGCTCGGTACCGCTGCCCTCCTCAAAGTCGGCGTTGGTACGGATCATGGCCGCTGGTGTGGCAATGGCGGCCTCTCTGGTGCGGGCCACCATGCGGTAGCTGGTGGGCGCGCCGGCGGTTTCCGGGGCTACGTCCACAGCCAGCTGGGTGCTGTTGGCGCCCGGAATGTCGCTCCAACCCTCGTTATCGGGCTCGATGGGGCGTGTTTTGGCCTCGGCGATGCCTCTTGCCTTGCTCTGCACAGCCTCGGCTGCCTCTGGGCTTTCGTCGCCGGTAATGCCTTCTAAATCAATGGCTTCGGCGGCTTCCAGGCTGGCTTTTTTCTGCTCCAGGGCTTCGTCGGTGCTCTGCACCTCTGTGCCGGCGTCGCCGCCGTTTTTAGCCTGCCACTGGTAGGTGACGCCTGCGGGGTCCTGGGCCTCGATATTGGCGGACAGTACCACGCGCTCCCCAATTTCGGCGTCCTGTGTCTCTGGCGCTTCCACGACCTTCAGCGGGTTTTCGACTGCCATGATCTCCGGCCCTTCTGGCAGGGGCTCGGCCTCTTTATCCTGGGGCGCTTCGGCGGCCTTTAAAGCTTCCTCAGCGGCCTGGGCCTCTGGCGCTTCTGCCGGCTGCTCTGCTTGGCTGCTTTCCTCCTCAGAGGGGGCTTCCGGCGCTGTGGTGTCCGGTGTTGGAAGGGTCTCCTGGGTGTCGGAGGGCGCGGGGGCGTCCTGGGTATTCTCATCGGCGGCGGCAATGGCGGCGTTTAAGTGCGCGCTGCCGGCTGCCAGCACATTGGCCGGAACCGACCCCAATACCAGTGAAACCACTAAAAGCAGGGTTACTGCTTTTTTCATACGCTGTACCCATTTTTCATTTCTGTTCATTTTTACTCACTCTTTCCTTATCTCGTACTCTGCCGTGGTCCTTCGGCTTATAAAAGTTGTTTTTAAAGATATTCATACAGTTTTAATCTTAGTGCCTTTCGGACATATTTTCAATAGATCGGTATCGAATGACCATTCAGCAGTACGATAAAACCAAAGGCCGCCTTTTCAGGCGGCCTTTGGTTTTGCTATCTTTCGGATATCTGTCTGGAATAGTAGGCGGTCAGCTGGTCAAACACCTCGGCATAGCGTTTAACCGGAATGGGCAGCTGCACGTCTTTTACCATATTTACCTGGTAGCGGTGGCAGTCAATCACGTAGTCCATATTGACGATATAGCTGCGGTGGATGCGCAGAAAGTTTTCCGGCAGCTCTTTTTCGACATCGCTGATCATCTCCTTGATCTCAAAGCTGCGCTTCAGGCATTTTACCTGGCATTTGCGGTGTTGGGCCTCGATGTAAAGCACGCCGTTCAGGTTCACGTAATAGTCGCCGTTGGCAACGTCTTTAAACCTGATGCGCTGGGACCTTTTCCGGTTTTCTTTTATCTTCTGGTTAACCAGCTCGTAGGCTTTTTTGCCTACGGCAAAGGGGAAATCCTCATTTTTCCCCAACAGGTTATCGGCCGGGTTGGACACGTGCATAAAGATGACCCTTAAACCGGCGGGGGTCTTGCGGTAGATAAAAGTGCACCGCTGCTCCTGGGTAAAAAGGTAGTGGCTGACGCCGGTGTTGGAGGCAGTGTAATGCCCGTAGACGGCGGCGGTCTGCCCGTCCTCGTAGAGCAGGCTGTAATGGGCGTTGGTGACCACAAAGGGGATTTCCTGCTCAATGCTCAGGATTTCCCGCACGTTTTCGGCGCCCTGCACGTACTGGCTGCCCAGGGGGCCAATCCAAACAACGTTTTCATCCATGTACTTAATAATTTCATCCAGTTTTCTGTCATAGTGCAGACAAATAATATCTCTTGTCAAATTTACTGCGTTTTTCATGGTTCTGTGCTCCTGTCCTCTCCGTCAAAAACAGCGATGTTCCTGTTTTTGGGCGCGCGGAACCAAGCCTACAGACAATATCCTTTTTAACAGTAATAATGTTCTCATCCATACTCTCCTTTTAATGGTTCATTATTTTGCTCTTACCGTTAAGTTAGGAACTTAACGTCACAACTGTCTAAAAAGCCTATTGCAATTTTCTAAAATGCGCAGTAAATATAAAATTCCAAGTTGTTTGTAAAGTTATTTTGTTTATACTTGTTATTTTTATTTTAATATGCTACCCTTGATAATAGTTTTACTTTTACTTTTTACGTTAAGTTCCTAACTTAACGTCATATTTATTCTATTTAAAAGCATTTGGCTATTTTTTCCATTTCCAGCCGCTTCTGCTCGGTCACGCTGTGTCCATAGGTGTTCAGGGTAAAGGCCACGCTGCTGTGGCCCAGCAGTTCGGACAAGGTATGGATACTGGCGCCCAGCTCCAGGGCTCGGGTGGCAAAGCTGTGGCGCAGGCTGTGGAAGGTGACGCCGGGCCGCAGCCCCAGCTCTTTTTTCACGGCCTGAAACCGGCGCTGGAGGGTGCGGGCGTCGTAGGCCCTGCCCTGCCGGTTGGCGATCAGGGGCTTTTCTTTATCGGGGTTTCCCATATTTTTCAGATAGTGCGCCAGCGCGTTTTTGAGCGCGGGATGCAGGGGGATGCTGCGGCAGCTTTTCTGCGTTTTGGGGGTCTGCTCCCTCACCGGATAGGTGTTTGTTTTGGGATCGTAGATACGCTGGCGGTTGGCCCGCACATGCAGCACGCTGGCCCTGAGATCAACATCCTTTACCCTCAGGCCCAGCACCTCCCCCAGCCGCAGGCCAGTGGACATGGCCAGCAGAATGCCCATATCCACTGGCTTCTGGCTGTACCTCAGTTTTTCGCTCAGAGCCTTGTGCTCCTGAAAATCCGGAACCTCCTTTTCACGCCATTCCACCGCTGTTTTCGGGGTTTTGATACACACCGTGTAGCCTTTCTGCTTCGCCCTTTTGAGGAGGGTGCGCAGATAGGATAAAATATCCCGCACGGTTTTATCTGCGAGGCTTTCACACAGCTGCTTTTTAAAGGCTCTCTGCTTTTTAGCTGTAATTTCGGCCAGATATAAATGACCCAAAAAAGGGCGTATATGGACCCGCTCATAGCTCTTATAGGTTTTAAGGCTGCTGCCCTTAACGTCGGCCTCCTGCTCCCCGAGCCAGGTCTCTAAAGTGATGTCTGTCTTCACTGTAAAACTCCTTTATTCTGCTTTTCTCAGCTTCTATTGTACACCCGGATTATTATAATCTGTTTGATTTTCAAACACAAAAAACCCCCGGCTTAAAAACCGGGGGTGCTTGAAAGGAAAAGTATTGGGGGAGATTAGGTATTTCGCTTAATCTAAGTAAGAGGTATGTGTGTTCAGAACTATTTATACCCCTGGGCGGGGAGTTTAAACATACGCTCTTCTTTTTAGTCTCTTTTAGGCATGTCTTAAGGATTTTTGCATAACAGACGCAGATGTGGTATAATTAAAAAGTAATTAGAAGTCTAACGTTTTTCTCAGAGCACGGTACTACCCCTATCTTTTTTAGTAGACCGCAGCCATCTGAGACAAACCTGTTAGATTTTTATTGATGTCCAGCGCTGGCTGGTCTTTTTTTATGCCTGAAATAAAAAAAGCCTCCGGCTCTTGACCGGAGGCTGCTAAAAGGGAGAGTAAAATTTGGGGGAGATGTAAATTAAATTTGAGGTATGTTGTTCAGAACTATTTATATCCAATACAAAAGCATTTAAACATAAAGCCACTCTGGAGAGTGGCTTTATGGGGGTCCCGCAGGGAGACTGAGCTAAATGAAAAGAGGTTACCATACAAATTATAGGAGATTTGTATATGCTGACAAGAATATTTATACCCTTTTAAGGTAATTTTAAACCATCTTATAGCAGTTAAAAAAAATTTCTTTTGGATATATTTATAAAAAAAACAAGGAGGCCTGTACATGAAACGATTAGCAGCTATTAAAGATTACATCATTGAACAAACCTTACACAAAACCTTTAATCCCAAAGGACAGTTAACGCTTTATTTTTCCAACTGTTGTTTACCGGACGAAATTGTCCTCGCGGCCAGGGAGCTTGGCTACACCATTCACTTGAAATCGGAACAGGCCAGTGCCTGGATATTGGAAGAACCGCCAACAAAAAAATAAGCCGGATTTTAAATCCGGCTTAAAGCTTTTTACAGCGTTTTATTTAGATAACAGATACGTTTGAAGCCTGAAGGCCGCGGGCGCCCTGTTCGATATCAAAGCTTACCTTGTCGCCTTCATTTAAAGTCTTGAAGCCGCCGCCCATGATTGAGGAAAAATGAACGAATACGTCATCGCCTTCTTCTCTTGAAATAAAACCAAAACCTTTGTCACTGTTAAACCATTTTACTGTACCATTATTCATTAATTGGTACCTCCTAAGATATTATATTATATTTGCAATCGTAGAATAAAAAAACACATATTTTTGCAAACCCTCTTGTCACCAAGCTTACATTGAACTTAAGTAGACAAAAACGACTTGCAAAAATATGTGAAATCAATTGATACTCTCTTAAATACACTCTTAGTATACCTGAATAAATATGCTTTGTCAAATTTTCTTTATAAGTCTGCAGAATCTCTTAAGAAAGCTCCAATCTCAAGCTGGAAATGCCTGAGCAAAATAAAAGCTGCATCGGCTCTTGTGGCGCAGTGCAGCTTTTATAAATTCAGGCTTCGCGTATTATTTTGCGACGGCCTTGTACCAGGTCTCGCCGTTGATCACACCGCGTGATGGGTAGTTTACCCAGCCGGTGATCTTATCGGTGCGGTAAGGGAAGTAGGTTTTCATGATGGCCAGGGCAATACCTGGGGCTTCCTGAGCGTTCATTTTCTGGATATCCTTGAAGGCTGCGCTGTACTCGTCGTAGTTTTTGGATTTCATCATTCCTGAGTAGGCGTCCAGATAGGCCGGGTCGGCGTAGGTTCCAAAATGCTGGTTGCTGGTCATGGTAATATCGGCAATGTAGCTGGCAATGCCTGTCCAGCTGGCAATGCCGACGGTGGTCATGCCCAGATAGATCTCATACGCGCTGTTGGTTCTCAGCTGTTTGGTATAGTCGGGGTTTGAAATGGTCTGCTCGTCAACGGATACCCGTATTCCTGCTTCTGCCAGGTTGGTCTGGATCATCTCTGCGATACGCTTATAGATTTCGGTTGATCCCTGGAGGGCGATTTTTACGTTCATGGGACTGCCGTCCGGAAGCTCGCGCATGCCGTCGCCATCTTTATCTACAAATCCTGCCTGGTCCAGCAGCTCGGCCGCTTTTTTGAGATCCCGTTTGTTTTCCGGGAGGCTGCTGTCATAGCCCAGGCATGCCGGAGATACAGCGCCTTCATTGGCGATCTGGCCGTGGCCGCCGCCAATGGACTGCGCAAGAAGTTCATAATCCAGGGCATAACGCACGGCCTTTCTGAAATTAAGGTCATTTGTCGGGTATTGATTGAACCCGAAAACGATCTGATAGGTGGCGGAATTCAGGCTTTCTCCCGGGTCGATATTGGGGTCGCTTTCGATGGTTGGCAGCAACGTGGTGTCCAGTGAGGAGGAGTAGCCGTACATGACGTCGATCTCCCCGGACTGCATTGCCATGATCAGGGAGGACTGGTTATCAAAGCTCTTCAGCTCAACTTTATCCACGGTGATCTCTCCCAGCGGGTAATCGCTCACTGCTTCATAATAGGAGGTCTGGGCATCCGCGTCGGCTGAAACGAATTTATAGGGTCCGCAGCCGACTGCGGCGTTGGGCTCTGTATACTTTTTGGACTCTGTGACGTTTTCCCAGATATGTTTTGGTAAAATGTAGTAAGACAGGGTTGCCTCATTCATAAACGCAAAGGCTTCGTCCTCGTCAAAATTCAGACGGATACTGGTATCGTCAATCTGGTCGACAGAAGTGATCTTTAAGAACCAGGTCATGTTCTGCTGTTTGTAGTAGTCGAAGGTGAACAGCACATCTTCAATGGTCACGGGCTCGCCGTCATGCCATTTCAGGCTGCCCAGCGGGTCGAAATGGAGGGTAACCTGCCTGTTATCATCGCTGATCTCCCATTTTTTGAAAAAGCAGCCGTCTCCGGTCAGCTTTCCTTCCTCATCAAAACGCCACAAATTCAGCTGCGAAAAGGAATGGTAGTTGAGACGGCCATAGGCACTCTCGCTGTTCATGGCGCTGTAGCCATCGTTTTTGTAGGTTGTCCCGATGCGCAGCACCTCTACATGCCCTGATCCGTTTCCCTGCTGCTCCCCGCTGGAATTTCCACAGCCCGAAAGGGGCAGCACCACCATCACGGCCGCTAAACAGGCCGCAATCACTCTTTTAATTTTCATTTCTTTTTACTCCTTTGTAAATGGTTATTTTAAACAACAGCCGGATTGAGCTGTTGGTCTTTAACAATGACGCCCTCTTCAATGGTATATATCTTATCTGACACATAACGGCAGAGGGCTACGTCATGGGTAATAAAAAGATAGGACAGCTTTCTTTTTTTCTGCAGCGCGAGCAGCATCCGCATGACCTGCGCCTGCGAGATCACATCCAGCATGGACGTGGGCTCATCCAGTATGAGGATGTCGGGCTCTGGCAAAAGCGCCCTTGCAATGGCAAGGCGCTGGAGCTCACCTCCTGAAAGCTGTGCCGGCACCCGCTTCAGCTGCTCTGGATAAATACCAAATTGCCCGGCCATTTCACGCCGCGCTTCTGTGTTATACGCTTTGCCGCAGAGCTTATAAACTTCTTCCATACTTTTATCCAGTGAAAGTCTGGGATTAAAGGACACCTCTGGGTGCTGGAAGATCATCTGGATACGCTTCCGCCTTTTTTCCCTGGCGGGCAGGGCCTGAAAGGGCTCATCATTATAGAGCACTTTTCCCTGTGCTGGTCGGAGCAGACCGGCGGCGATCTGTCCCAGTGTTGATTTTCCGCTTCCACTTGTTCCTAAAAGACCCACAATCTGGCTGTCTTCCAGTGTGATTGAAACATCCTTCAGGACAAAATCCTCCTGCTGGGGATAGCGGTGTGATACGTGGTCAATTTTAAGCCCCATAGAGATGACACCTCACATTATGCTGTTCTACTCTGACCATCTCCGGTGTTTTAAAGCATTTTCCGCTGGCCTGTGGACAACGGTTCGCAAAGGCGCAGGCGAAGCGTTTGTCAATGGAAGGCGCATACCCGCCCGGGCAGTTTAATCCGTTTTCCGGCAGCGCTTCCAGCAGCATTTTACTGTAGGGATGCTTTGGTTTTTTAAAAAACGCTTTGGCGGGGGCCACCTCAACGGTTTTTCCGCCATACATGACACAGACGGTATCGGCGATTCTGCTGGCAAAACGAATGTCATGGCTGACGCACAGCAATGTGCGGTCATCCATTGACAGCAAAAGCTTTTCCACCTCTGCGATCCTTTTTTCATCCAGGCCCTTTGTGGGCTCATCTGCCAAAAGGATTCTGGCGCCTCCGGCTGCGCCCATTGCCATGAGGGCGCGTTGGCGCATGCCGCCGCTCAGGGTATGAGGGTATGCCCTTGCCAGTTTATCGGCTGGCGTCAGGCCCAGCCTTTCCATCCACGCTTTTGCCTTTTGAAGGGCTTCGTCTTTTTTGAGGCCGCTGTGTTCAACGAGGGGTTCGGACACCTGCTCCCCGACGGTCATCAGCGGGTTCATCCCGTTTCCGCTTCCCTGCGGAATATACCCGATGACCTTTCCTCTTATTTTGCGCAGCTCACGCTCTCTGAGGCCCAGCACCTCGGTCCCGCCGATTTTTATGCTTCCCCGCACTGCGGCGTCACTCGGCAAAATGCCTAATATAGCCGCGAGCGTCACACTTTTGCCGCTGCCGGATTCGCCCAGAATAATGGTGCGTCCTCCCTCTGGCACGGTAAGGCTCATATCCTCCACCACTGGCGGCTGTCTGTTAAATTGTATGGTCAAATTTTTGATCTCAATCATTGTATCACCTGATACTCCTCACTTTTTCCCAGGCTCTTGGTTCCCAGCCCATAATAGCCGATCAGCACAAAGGCAAAGATGCAGAGGCTGATGCAGATGATTGGCGGCACGTACCACCAGGTGTAGCCCGCCACGACACCGTTTTTATGGAAGGCGTAGTATAAAATGGAGCCCCAGCTTTTCTGGTCATAGACGCCGAGCCCCAAAAAGCTCAGGCTCGCCTCGGTTACCATTGAGGTCGCTACTGCCAGAGTTGCCCGCATCAGGACAATGTCGCTCATATTGGGTAAAATGTGACGCAGCATAATAACGCTGGATTTCTGTCCCATCATCTCCTCGGCCCGGACAAAGGGGAGCTGACGGACTTCCAGCACCTTTGCCCGGACGAGGCGGGCTGTGGTCGGCCACGCGGTCACGCAGATCGCGATTACAATGTTCCACATGCTCGGCTCCATAAACGCTACAAATACGATGGCGAAGGGCAGCTGCGGGATGGTCATCCCTACGGCTGTCAGGGACTGCAGGGCCTGATCCAGCCGGCCGCCAAAATAACCGCCTGCCAGACCGATGCCTGTGCCGATAATAATGATACACGCCGCCGCGGTGATTCCTGTCAGCAGGGTTGTCCGGGTACCGAGAATGAGCTCGCTGAAAATATCCTGCCCAATATCATTTGTTCCAAGCAGGTGCTCCGGGGACGGCCTCTGAAAGGGCGCTGTGAGGGCTTCCATCCCATATGGCATAAGCTGTTCTGCAAAAACAGCCACAAAGACAAAGAAAACCAGAATCGCCATCCCGATCCAGACACAAAGGTGCACTTCTTTCAAGTTCTGTTTTTTAAGCTTCATGAATGACCGCACCGTCCTTTATTCTCGGATCAAATTTCCACGCGAGAATGTCCGCAATGAACTGAAAAAAGATGACACAGACCGCAATGAGCAGAAAGCACAGCTGAACGGTTGGATAGTCATGCTGGATAACACCGTCGTAAATAAGGGTTCCCAGGCCTTTCCATGAAAAAACAACCTCGATCAGCATTGAGCCTGCGAGCATATAGCCAAACTGCATACACAGCAGTGTCACATAGGGGACGGCCACGTTGCGCAGCACATGCCTGAACAGCACCTTGTGCCGGGGCAGCCCCTTGGCCTCAGCGGTGAGAATGTACTCTTCATCCCGAATCTGCGAGACAAAGCTTTTCATCATCAGAAAATTGGTCGAGGTTTTAAACAGGGCTAACACGCTGACCGGAAGCACCATATGGTAGAGCGTATCCGCAAATTTCGCCCACCCTGTCAATCCGCCCGAGGCCATGCCCCCAACGGGAAACCAGTGGAGGTTAAAGGCAAAGATCACCAGAACGATGAGTGCCAGGCAGTTGGCGGGTATTGTCTCGAACAGCAGAAAAACAAATGTCAGCGCCGAATCTGCCCGTCCGCCTTTATGGTACCCTGCAAAAATGCCTAAGGCACCGCCCACAAAGGCGGACAGAATAATAGCGGTAACCGACAGAACCAGGGTCCAGCGGAGCCGGAACAGCACCACCTGAACCACATTCTGGCCGCTGATATAGGATTTTCCAAATTGAAAGGTGACGGTATTCCAAAGGAAGCGGATATACTGCTCAAAAAGAGAGCCGTCCAGAGCGTACTGAGCTCTCACTTTATCCAGAATCTCCGGGTAATTGTAATAGAGTGTAAAATACTCTTCCTCTCCCAATATGTGCAGCAGCGGGTCTCCGGGCATCAGATGGACTAATAAAAAGTTCAGGCTGATTGCGACCAGGATTAATGCAAGGGCGCGGAGAAGATAATAAAGCACTTTTCTCATACAGTCATCTCCATCGCTGTTTCTTCTGATTTCAGCGAGCAGACTAAAACGCCCATAACGGTTTTCCCCTCGTTGATAAAACGTCCATCCTGTAAAGCGTCTTTTACATAAGCGCGGATCGCCTCACGCCAGTTTTTAACAATGATCCCTGTTTCCACGGTCTCATAATGGCGGATGAGGCGGCCTACTGCCAGAGCTTCCTCCTCCTCGCAGCGCCACTGGCACTGTACTGGCAGCACAACGGGTCTGTAGCCCATCGCTTTTAAAAGCTGACAGGGGTACTGCACGTGGTTGCTGCCGCTGTGAGTCATGGTGTGACCAAGCAGGATTTCGTCTAAGGATTTACAGCTCCCGTTGTCTTTCTTTTTAACGGGCGTATCGCAAATACCCACATATACCACCAGATCCCTGCTGAGGCTCAGCATTCTTAAAAAGGGTTCTGGATGGTAAAGGCCCGGATTCATGCTTCCGATTACCAGATCATAGGCCCGCGTTTCAAACGGCAGCCGGTTAAAGTCGCCAGTCTGTACCTTCACATTAAGGTCCTTTTCCCGAGCTTTCTGACGGACAATGCGGTTCATCTCCGGCGAGCAGTCCAGGGCTGTTACCGCCGCGCCACACGCCGCGAGGGGCAGCGCGAAAGCGCCTGTCCCACTGCCTATATCCAGTATTTGTTTTTTCGATCCATTCCAAAAGCCCTGTCGTTTTAAATACCCGAGCAGGACATCTACCCGTTCGTTGCTGCTGCCCATACCCGCATCATAATAATCTGCCGTGGCATCCCAGCATTTACGTTCCTCTGGAAAGGTTTCCCGGTACAGAGATTTTTCCGCTGCGTCCCTCCAGCATTTCACCCAAAATTCTTCTCTTCGATTCACTGAACTCTACCTTTACTTTTTTATTGCACAACAAAAAAAGCTCAAAAGCCATGATTACAATCAAATCAACAGCCTTCAAGCTTCAATATTTTTTATTCACTTTTAAAATTTTTCTGTACGTTTATAAGCTATAGTATAGCAGAGATAAAAGGTTTTCACAAGCTTTTTTTGTGTTTTTACGCATACTCAGTATCACCAGTACTTTCCGGATTGATTTTTACAGAGGAATAAGCTACTATAGTAGTAACCCGATGAAGGGGCAATTTTATAAAAATTCAAGGAGAAACCGCACATGGCCAACCAAAAAAAACAAAAACAAGCCCAGGATAACCGGGCCTTTAATGAAATGCTCAAGTCTGCAAAAAAGCGGCTGGAACAGCGTCCGCCGGATGACCTTGCCCGTAAGGCAGGCGCTGCCTTTGCTCCGGAGGCTGCGGTTTTCACGTTCCCAAGCCTTGGATGCACCTACACCATCACTTATCCAGGATTTGAATGTAAGGAGGCCATCGACGAGTGGTTTCACCTTGTTCTGCTCCACTATATGGATCTGGCGGACGAAACACCAGTTTCCGACGCCTTTGTTCCCTTTGCCGACCAGCAGGAGGGCCTGATCCGCGGCACTAAGTTTGACCACACTGCCGCGCAGGCCCTGCGCGCCTTTCTTACAGGCAGACGGCCTGAGCAGGTGAAAGCCGCCCTCCAGAAACTGGACGCGGCCTTTGTGCCGTCAAACGCAGACCTCTGCGCTGTCCTTCCATTTCTTCCCTTTTACCCCATCGCGCTAAAGATCTGGTTTGACGATGATGAGTTTCCACCCGAGGGTAAGCTGCTGCTGAGCAAAAGCGCCTCCCACTATCTGACCATTGAGGACGCGGTTGTGGCAGGTGAGTTCATTTTGAGGGAATTGGAGACTGCGGTTGCTTCCCAGGGAAAAAGCTGATCAAGTTTGATCAGCTTTTTATTATGCGGCATCACGATAAGTATTAAACTCAAAGGTCAGGCAGGTCTTTAATTTTGAAGGAAAACCCAGGTGAAGATTCTCGATTATAATGCCATTCTCCTTATTTTTCCCCTTTTTAACCGCTGTCATTGCAGCAACCTCCAGTAAACTCCTTACATATCCTTGCCAGCGGTTCGTTTTGTCATTCCCTTTATGCTTTTTTATGATTATAGCATAACTTTCTTAGATGTTGAACTTTTTTTCAAATGCGTATGTTTTGATAAATCTTTGTTTTGATTTTTTGAAGTCTTAATGAAAATGGGTAAAAAAATAACAGGCTCGAAAGCCTGTCTGTTTACTGTATATATGGCGTGCCACGAGGGATTCGAACCCCCGACCTTTCGGTTCGTAGCCGAACGCTCTATCCAGCTGAGCTAGTGGCACGCATTGTGAGCACCTGTCGTGCTTACCTTTCATATTATAACAGCTTTCCAAAAGATTGCAAGTCTTTTTTGAAAAAAGTTTTAAAAAATTTCAAGCAGCGCGTATTTTGCCGCTAAAATTCTTATGGACGTCTTTCGTCCTTTTCCTCCTGCATTTTCAGCTTGAGGGTGGTGGCCTTGGCGACGGCCTTTACGCGGGTCTCAATATAGCGCTCACGCCAACCGATTTTTTCCACAATGTCATCGCAGAATACCTGGACGCTGATGTCTGGGGCCCCCTGCGCCTTCGCGGCGGCAGCGGCCCGGGCTTCGGTTTCCTGCTTCACAAAGTCTACGGCTTCGGCTTTATCTTTAAAGCTCCGGCACTGGCCCGCCACATGGGCCACATAACCGTCGTTTTCCTCGTCGGGGCGCACCAGTGCGGTCACGCGCTCCTCAACAGCGGCCATGGCTGCGCCCACAGCGTTGGCGACCTCGTAATGCTCTGGGACAATGACCGTGCAGCCTGTTTCCTCGTGAATTTTCTCATACCAGGTTTTGGCCGGTGCCCCGATGGCGATGATGGGGACCGGATGCGCCTCGTACAGGCTGAGCACCTCTGTCCTGATGGTTTCCAGTATCTGCGCTGCGGCCTCGTCGACGTAGGCGTCGGGGGCTTTATCGGTCTGGGCGTCCACAGCGCCGACGACCAGCTCACGGTCCCAGCCCTCAAAATCTCCGGTGTAGTGCAGCAGATCCGTGGGGGTCAGCCCATCTCTGCCGCCGCGGCAGGCTGGTAGGACGCGCCGTCCTGTCAGGGTCGGGTGCCCGTCCACTGCGATGATCTGCGTATCGCCGCCCAGGCCGCAGGTATTGATCTGGGCGGAGTCGATCTGTGTCTGCCAGTCGCCGACACGGGCGCCGATGGGCGCAAGGGTCAGGGTATTGTCTAAAACAATGCCGCTGTCGGTCGTGGTGCCGCCCATATCGACAACCACGCCGTCTCCGCAGCCTGCCAGACTCAGCGCGCCGATGATGCTGGCTGCCGGGCCGGACAGAATAGACTCGATGGGCTTTTCCCGTATAAAGGAAAGGCTGGCCAGATTGCCGTCGCCTTTCACCATATACACGGGCGCGTCAATGCTCTGGTCGGCCAGCGTCACCTCCACCGCGCGGATAAAATCCTCGAGGATGGGGATCAGGCTGGCGTTGAGGACAGTGGTGACGGTTCGGTCATGGAAGCCCAGCTGACTGCTGAGCTCGTGGCCGCAGACCACTGGCAGGGCGCACTGCTTTTTGATGATATCCTTGACGGCCAGCTCCTGGCTGGCGTTGCGCACGCTCATCATTCCGGACACGGCAAAGGCCTGCACCTGGGGCGCGATGGCTGCGCAGGCCTCAATGACCTGCGCCGTATCCAGCGGAATAACTTCCTTCCCCTTGATATTGACCTTCCCCTTGACCTGGGCCCTGTGCGCGTCGGGCAGCTCGCCCTTTGGCAGCTCGCCGATGATGATCAGGCCTGTGGGGCGCCCTTCGCCCTCGACAATGGCGTTGGTTGCCAGCGTGGTGGACAGCACCACCTTCTCGATGGTATCTGCCGGGTCAAGGCAAAGGCCGCGGATACTCTTACCGATACCGACAGCCAGATTGTCTCTGGTGGTCGGTGATTTTGCTTTTTTCAGCACTTTCTTTGTTTTTTGTTCCAGTAAAACGGCGTCGGTATACGTTCCGCCGGTATCAATTCCTAATACTGTCTGCATCGAAATTTCCTTCCTGTCTTAAAACCTGTCTGTAATAAACCCATTATAACAAATATCCGCCTGGAAGTCTCTCCTGTTTCGCGTTCTTTCCACGCGCTTTTATCAGTGGCCTCTGGCCCTTTTCTGTGTTAAAATGATCTAAAACAAAACGAAAAGCAAGGAGTGCCTATGTATCCCACCATCCAAAATATTTTTCTGCTGCAAACCGGCGGCACCATCGGCAGCGCCATTCATGACGGCTGCATTGACGTAGACCCTGAAAAGGGCGACGCCCTGATCCAGACTTACCTGAAAAGCGCGTCCCGGCTGGTCGATTTTGAGGTCAGCCGTCCATTTACCATTCTGAGCGAAAACCTGGTGCCCGCCCACTGGTCCCAGATCATAGATGCCCTGAAAACCGTTGATTTTGACCGGTACAAGGGTATTATCGTGACACACGGCTCCGATACCCTGCCCTACACAGCGGCGGCTTTAAGCTACTTTTTTAATACCACGCCCATTCCCATTGTGCTGGTCTGCTCGAACCATCCCCTGGGCCACCCTGAGAGCAATGCCCTGCCCAATTTCAGCGGCGCGGTGGATTTTATCCTGAACACCGGCCTGCCAGGCATTTTTACCGTCTATGAGAATAAAGACGGCAAAACGCAGATCCATCTGGGGACGCGGCTTCTGGAGGCGGACTGGATCAACGACAATTTTCTGAGCTTTGGCGGACGTCCCTTTGCTGTCAATGACCGTCACTGCCTGTCTCACGGAAACGCGCGTCTTAGCCCGTCCATGGACGCCTTAAAGAAACGCGCGCACCACACCGGCTGGGTATCCACACCAGTTTTTACCGAGAAGGTGCTGGCTCTGCGCGTTTACCCGGGCATGGATTACCGTTATATTGATCTGGGCACCACGCCGCCGGCCGCGGTTCTCCACGCCCTCTACCACTCAGCCACCGGCAATGCTGAGGGCCCTGGCGGCGCTTCTCTGGCCGATTTCATCGCCAGCCATCCGTCGGTCGACCACTACCTGATCTCTTTTAAAAACGCCCAAGGCGACCTCTACGCCACTGGCCACGACCTGATCGGGCAGGGCGGTATTCCGCTGGAAAACATTTCCTTTGAGGCTGCGGTCACCAAGCTTTATTTTGCCTATAACCAGAAAGAAACCAATCCAGTGGCCTATATGCGCGCTGAACGCTTCTTTGAGTTCGTGTAAATTAAAATAATTCGTATTTAGCAAAAATTTGCATTTATCTTTTCTGTTTTTCGTTATAAAATAAGGATATATATTAAGGTAACGAATCTAGGAGGTAATATAAATGTACGATGTTGTAATAATCGGTGCTGGAATCATCGGAACGAGCATTGCCCGTGAGCTCTCCCGCTATGATCTCAAAATCGCCCTGCTTGAAAAGGAAAACGATGTGTCTATGGGCTCCACCAAGGCAAACTCTGCCATTGTCCACGGCGGCTACGCCGAAGCCCACGCCAAGCTCAAAGGCCGCGTGTGCTACCAGGGCCGCAGGCAGTTTGAAAAACTGAATGAGGAGCTGAATTTTGGCTTTGCGCCCATCGGCTCGCTGGTGCTTGCCTTTGAGGAGGAACAGAAAAAGGGGCTGGAGGACCTGCTTGAAAACGGACGCCTCAACGGCCTCCCGGACCTTGAAATTCTGGACCACGACGCCATTATGGAAATTGAGCCAAATGTCAACCCTGAGGTCAAGTACGCGCTGTACTGTAAAGGCGCTGGCGTCTGCTCACCCTACGAAATGGCCATCGCTCTGGCCGAAAACGCCGTGGCCAACGGTGTGGAGCTCTACCTTGAAACCCCTGTAAAAGCCATCGAACAGACCAAAACCGGCTTTGACGTCATCGCCGGTGACGACCAGGTCTTTAACACCCGCTACGTGGTCAACGCTGCCGGGCTGTACTCGGACAAAATCGCCGCTATGGTGGGCCTGAATGACTTCCAGATCCTCCCGCGCTCTGGCGAGTATCTGCTCATGGTGCGCGGCTCCGGCTCTGCCATCAACCAGGTGCTGTTCCAGATGCCGACTAAGATGGGCAAGGGCATTCTGGTCACTCCGACCTATCACGGCAATCTGCTCATTGGCCCGGACGCTGTCAATGAGGAGAGCGTTGACCGCGATACCCACGCCGAGCGCCTTCTGAAAATTTTCAAGGAGGCGACGCTGACCACGGACAAGCTGAACATCAAGCAGTTTATCCGCAGCTTTACAGGCGTGCGGGCGGTCAGCACCACTGACGACTTTATCATTGAGGAAAGCCGTGTGCCGCATTTCATCAATGTTGCCGGTATCCAGTCGCCGGGTATCACCTCCTCACCGGCCATCGCTCAGATGGTCGCCGGGATTCTGAAGGACGCTGGCCTTGCGCTAAAGGAAGACCCAGGCTTCAACCCGCACCGCGATCCCATCATCACCAAGAAGGAACTGGCGCCCATGAAGGAAATCCTGCCGCTTTTAGATTTGCCGCTGGGCGATCCTGAGCGCATGGTCTGCCGTTGCGAACAGGTTACCGAGGCGACCATTTTAGACGCCATGCACCGCGGTATTCCTGTCACCACCATTGATGGCATCAAACGCCGTACCCGTGCGGGTATGGGCTGGTGCCAGGGCACCTTCTGCCGGCCGCGTGTCGCTGAGGTTATGTCGAAGGAGCTGGGCTACGAAATTGACCCGGGCTTTGACATTGAGCACAGTGGGGTCAACCGCATCGGCAAAAATGAAATTGTCGCTTACATCGAAGCGCACATGAACGACGAATAAGCCTGCGTACAGCGCAGTGAAGCTTATATTATAAGTCAAAAAAAACGGTACGGTCCAAAAGACCGTACCGTTTTTTGCTGATAACCTCTTAAACCATTAAACTCATGACAAACTGAAAAACAGAATCCTCATTTTCATCCCAGAAGGATTGCATGATCTCTGTGTTTTCTTCTTTTTCAATGCCCTTTTCCACCTGGCCTTCCCAGGATTTAATTGCTTCTGATTTAATTTCCATGATTTTCCTCCTATTTGTAAATGCCGTATTCGTGCACAAACTCGTTGACTGCGCGGAAGTTTTCTGCTTTAACGTCCTTGACGGTGAGCAGGGATTTATCCGTGGTAAAGAGGTAGCCGCCGTTCGGCGCTGCCTTGTCAATGATTTCCTTGGCGGTATCGACACACTGCTGTACGGTGCCGGTTCTCAGGATGCTGAGCGGCATATTGCCCATGATACACATTTTCTTGCCCAGTTTTTCTTTGACCACGCCCAGGTCATCCTCTTCAAAATAGCCGATAACGCCCTTTGGCAGATCCTGAAGGAATTCGTAATAGCGGGTCCAGTTCTTTTCAAAGAATACCTGAATGGTGTAGCCTTCGCCCACCAGCTCGTCGATAAGCGCTTTAAAGCTTGGCCAGTAGAGCTTCTCAAAGTCTTTTGTGCGCATGTAAGAAGGCATGTGCAGCGGCATGAAAATGGAGGCGCTGCCGCCCGGTGTCGGGTTGCTCAGACGGGCAAGTTTAGCCATGAGCGGTGTTGAAACCTCAGCCGCCTGGCGAATCTGCTCGGAATGCCGGCGGATATCCATGGACGCGCCGCTGAAGCCGCGCAGCTGGTCTGCCACAAAGTCAAAGGGCGCTTCGGTGATACCGCGCCGCAGGTTTGGAACCCCGTATTTTTCAGCCACCAGGTTATTGCCTGCCACAATTTTGCCCATGATACGGTTATTGGCGTTGATGGCTCTCGCCCAGTTCAGGCCGCCCTCCATGCCTTCTGCCGCCAGCGCCGGGTACAGTCTCGGCACAACCTTGTTGACAATGGTTTTATAAGGGTCTGCGATGTACTCGTCATATTCCTCTGCCTCGAGACCGGATACCTCTGGATGCTGCACGTAGCCGTTGCTGTCGTTGGGTACAAAGGATTTAGACTGCATAACCTTGTAGAACAGCGGGAAACGGCCCATGTATCCGCCGCCGTCAAAATAAAAGTCCTCATAAACCTTTGAATATGCCTCCGCGATGCGGTCCACATTCCAGAGGGCTTCCTTCATGTCAAAGCCCGCGTACTCGATGGCAAAGGTCGGATCGACCTTACAGATGACCGGAATGCGGTCTGGTTGTTCAAGATTGACTGCCTTCTGGCATCTTTCCAAGCTTTCCTGATATTTACTCATTTTACACCTCGTAATGTTTAAAATTATTATAATTTTTTTCCAAAATTGTAATCTTATTTAAATTAATTCACAGGCATAAAGCTTGTCCTTTTCCGGAAAATGTGATATTCTGATTAAAATCTTATGAAAAGGAGCCGCTTTATGTACGAAAAAGGGGTTCAGACCCGTAACATGATCTATCAAACTGCCAAGCAGTTATTTTATGATAAAGGCTATGAAAAGACCAAGATCAAGGAGATTGCCGACACGGCCGAGGTCCCCATCGGTCTTTTTACCTATTATTTCAAAACCAAGGATAAGATTGTTCAGTACATTTATTCTGAGTTTTTTGCTCAGATCAGTCTCCGCATCACCGAAGAGCTGAAAAGCGGTCTGGACAATTCCATCCTGCGCCATGCCATTCACGCCTGGCTGTATTATGATATTATCCTAAACAATGAAAACAACCGCCGATTTTACTATGAAAACCTCAAGAAAACCTCAAACTTCCGGATTCTTGATAAAACTGCCTCGCAGATTTTCAGGCGTTTTGTTGAAGATTTTAACATTATCATCTCAGATCACGACTTTGATAACCTTGTTTATCTTGATTTTGGTGCCCGCCGGGAGTATTTCTTAAATTACTTTGAACAGCCTGAGCCCGACAGCGTGGACGATGTTGTCTTTCTACTTAATGGTATTTTTCCCAGACTGCTCGGCATCGACCAGAACAGTGTCACCACTACCCTATACAAGGGCATCAGCACCGCTAAAACTATCCGTCATCACGATATCCCCTTCCTTGTATAAAGGAGGGTACAGCCCGCTCCCAGGAGCCGGGCTGTTTTTTATTCCTCGGCCTTCCTGGCGTTTTTGGCTGCCAGCAGAACCAGAATCCCCAGAAGCGGGCCTGCCGCCATGGCGACCCAGACCGACGCGAAGCTGCCAGTGCTGTCCGACATGAAGCCGAATACCAGCGGCCCGATAAGAGACGCCAGCTGGAACATGACATTGGTAAAGCCTGTGGCCGTGGCCGAAAAGGCTGCGCCGGAATAGTCAATGACAATGGCGTTGAGATGCGGGTTGGCTGTGTAAGAGAAAAAGCCAAACAAAAAGCCGGTCAGCATCAGAGCGCCCACGCTGGTCTGCAGCCCAAAGACAATGGTCATCACGATCAGCACCAGGTAACAGCCCATGATAAATTTACGGCGGTCCAGATGGAACTTGTCAACGATCAGGCCGGATACCACAGAAGCGATAATACCGCCCGCGCTGTAGAGCATCATGACCTGGCCGGCCACAGAGCTTTCGATCCCGAGAGAGCCCATATAGGCGTTTGCCCAGGTCGCGGTGCCAAGGGAAACCCACATCAGGCCAAAACCTGCCAGACCCACAAGCACAACGCCCTTATTTTTCAGAACATCGCCCAGGCTCGAGAAAAAACCGACCTTTGCGATCTGGCTTTTATCCACCTTTTCGCTTTTAACCAGAACAAAAACTAAAACGGCAATAATCATGGCGATAATGCCGATCACTCTGAAAGCGCCCTGCCAGCCCATGCTGCTCAGCAGAACTGGTCCAAGATAATTGCTTAAGAGTAATCCGGCTGTGGGGCCGACAAGTAAAATACCAAAAGCCATACTTCTCTCGTTTGGTTTGAAATATTTACTGATCATCTTTCCGCAGCAGGCCATGATACACCCCGCGCCAAGACCAGTCGCCACTCTCAGGGCAAAGCCCATCTCATAGGTTGTCATCATAGACAAGAAGAAGGTGGCCACGCCGCCGATCAAAAGCGAGATGGACATGACAAACTTGACGCCAAAGCGGTCTGCCAGCATGCCGCCCGGAATCTGTGTGATCAGGTAGCCGGTGTAAAAGGCCGACATATAAGCCCCAGCCTCGGTGGCCGACAGACCAAATTCCTTACTCATGGTAGGAATGAGCGGCGACCAGATAAACCGTGTCATAAAGGTGACAGTAAAACTGGCCAACAAAATAAATAACATAAACCAACGGAAACCAGAGCTTTCTTTTGCTGCTTTTTCCATTTTCCCCTCCAAATTTTCTCACAATCAAATTTTATAAACCTCATGAAATTTACAATATTATTGTATTCGCTATCAACTGTTTTGTCAACTATAATTTTGTATTTTTTAAAACTTTTATAATTTTTATCTTTGAAATTTTCATATCTTTTTTCATTTTTTAGCTATTTCAAAGGATTTTTAAGTTCTTTTATGGCAGAATGGTCATTATTGACTTTTATAGATTTTATAATTCATTCTATTTTTATAATATTATTTTTTCGATTCAAAAAACAAAAAGAAGCCGAAATCAAAGGATTTCGGCTTCTAAAAATGACAGAAGCAGCGCTACCAGCCCATGAGCCCGCCGGCCAGCGGCACCCATATTGCCACCAGCGCCGCCAGCGCCAGCTGGATAAAGGCTGTGGATTTCGGCATGTCCATCATGGTGTAGTATTTGGTGGAATAGGTGATGAGCGGCACCGTATCCAGAGGGAAAAGGTAGCAGTTGCTCGCGCAGATCCCCATAGCCACCAGTAGGATAATGGCGCTCACGCCCGTGGTGCCCGCAAAGCTGACCATCGCCGGCGCCAGGACCGCAATGAGCGCCGGCGCCACCGGTATGACCAGCAGCATCAGAAATACAATGATGCTCACTGTAAACACCACGCCTATGGTCGGCAGGCTAAGGGTGGCGGGCAGCACGGTGTCGATAAACCAGGCGCTCACGCCGTTGGCCACAATGCAGTTGGCAATGCAGAGCACTGTCCCCACCAGGAAAAAAGCCTCCCAGCTCACACTCTTCACAAATTCTTTCCAGGTCAGCACCTCAACGCCTGGCAGAAAGTAGCAGACAAAGCCAAACAGGGCGATGATGGTCACATCCAGAAACGGGAGCCAGGAGCTCGCAATCCAGAAAACCAGCATCCCCAGTGTAATGATGATGACCAGCGCTTCCTTTTTCTCGATCCTGTCCGGCACTGCGATGGTCTCCAGGTATGCCTGTATTTTCTCCTGCCCGACCTCTGCGGGCTTGTAAGCCTTGACGATGGCAAACCACGCGATGGGCAGGAGGACAACGGCAATGGGAATTCCTACGAACATCCACTGCACAAAGGTAATGTTCATGCCTGCCAGCTGGTCTAACAGATCCATGGTCAGCAGATTCAGCGAGGTGCCCGCAGGCGTCATGATGCCGCCGATCATGCTGGACACTGGAATGGCGATCATGATGGCCTTTCCGGTGCGCTTCCGGTCTGCCTCCGACTCAAAAATTTCCAGGAAGCCCAGCCCGATCCCCATGAAAATGGCAGTGGTAGGCACATTGGAAACCAGCGAGGAAATGGCCGCTGCGCAGATCATAATGGCGAGCAGGATCGTCTTGACGTTTTTGCCAAAGATCCGCATGAGCCCGATGAGTATGCGGCGGGACAGCGGTACCTTGGCTACCGCCTCCGAGATGCCAAAGGATACCAGCACAAAGTACAGAATCGGCGTAGTGTAGCCGCTGAGCGCGGTCTTCAGGCTGTCTGCCGCACCCAGTGCGGGCAGCAGCGCAAGGCAGAGAATACAGATAACGCCAATGGGAAGTGCTTCTGTCACCAGAAGCATCAGGAACGCCAGCAGGATACCAATGGTGGTAAAGCCTTCATCCGTCAGGCCCTGGGGCGTCTTTAAAACAAAAACGGCCACTAAAAGAGCAATACTCACTATCAAGCCCAAAAGCTGTCTTTTTTTCATCTTATTCCTCATTCTTATTTTATTGATGGTATAAAAAAAGAGCTCCCGAAAAAAGAGAGCTCCTATGTACTTTTCTATGAATACTTATTCTGCCGCTGCCTGATCGTCTGCTTCTGCTTTTTCAATGGCGGCTTTTTTTCGGAGGGCAATTTCGCCGTCCATTTCCATGACTTCCTTGTCGTCCAGCTTATAGAACAGCAGCGGGATGATGGCAACCGCGATAAAGATGGCTGGAACGATAAAGCACATGATGGTCGCGCCGCCTGCCAGGCTGTCCGTAATGGCTGCTTCGGCAGAATAGCCGATAATGCCAAGACCAGTCGTGATGACCAGGCCTCTGAGCACAATGGACATCTTAATGGAGAATGAGCACAGACCCATGATAAAGCCTTTGGTGTTTTTGCCGGTCTTGTACTCGCTGTAGGTGGCACAGTTGGTGTAAAGACTGGTGGTGAGTCCGTAAGCCACGCCAAAGAATACCTGGCTCACAAAGATCAGCACGATCACGGCAATCTGGCTGCCTGCAAAGAAGTAGGCAATGGCCGTAAAGACAACACACCCTGCCATACCGATGATGGTTGACATCTTTGTTCCAAATTTGGCGACCGCGTGCTTGGAGAGCAGGGAGCCGACCAGTGTACCGAGGTTAAAGGCCAGCAGAACATTACCGGTTACGGCTGCTGAGCTTTCCGGGAACATAACCTTTGAATAGTAAGCTACAAAGGCCATGAGCGCATAGTAACCGATGAGACGGATAAAGTCACAGAACACTGTGGCTACCAGCGGCGGGTTGGCGAACACGCCCTTAAGCATATCCAGCACCGATACCTTTTCCACTGTCGCCAGCTCTGTTCCTTTTTCTGCCTTTGGCTCTGGCAGGTCGTAGCCGTTTGTAATAAAATAGTGCACATAATAACCAACAAGCATCAGCGCCGCGCCAACAAGGGCTGTACAGGTATAACCCCAGACAGCGCCGCCGCCGCCAAACAGACCGGCGAAGGCAACCGCCATGAGCGGAACAAGCTTCGATGCGAACAGTTTACCAATACTGGAGCCTGCTGAGATACGGCCGGATAAGTGGGCGCGCTCGGTCGGTTCGTCGGTCAGGGCGCCAACCAGTGAACGGTTAGCGGTCCAGGCGATATTCCAGATAAAATGACTGATGATGAATCCTAAACAAATGACAATCGCGGCGGTGAGATCCGTCCCGACCTTGGTAAACTGGAGTGCGAAAAAGACAATGACAAAGGGTGGTCCGTAGAGCAGCCAGGAACGATATTTACCGTGCTTCAGGTTGCATTTATCAACGATAGCTCCGGCAACAATGGCGGAAACCGTGTCGCAGACACCGGTCAAGGTTGAAATAATAGCCGCCCAGGCCAGTGGCAGGTTCGCGACGTCTGTTAAAAAAATGAGGAAGAATGACGTTTCGACCGTGGTCATGAATGAAAATCCGGCGTCCCCCAGGCCAAAGAAATTCTTAATCTTACTGTTAATACGCTTCATAATTTTACTCCTCTTTCCCCTGTTTTGAAGCTGGAGCCGGCCTTACCCGGCTCCGTAACATTTCCGTGAGTGAACTTTATAAAAACAACTGGAACACAAAGCGGTAGATGGCTTCCTCGTAGGACTGTACGACCTCAGCCTCCGCAATCTCCTCTAATTGAGGGCGTTCCTTGACATATTCTTCCCAGGTTGTGTAGTATTCGCTGTTCATGATTTTCTCTCCTTTAAATTCTTAGTAAACCCCATAGGTTCTGACGGTTTCGATGACGGCCTTCAGGTTGTCGGCAATTGGCCCTGCCAGTGAGTACAGGCTCTTGTCTGTGTTAAAGATAAAGCCGCCGCCCGGCGCCAGAATGTCGATGAGCTCTTTGGCCTTGTCCACACATTCTTTTTCGGTTGCGGTCTGGAGCATGGTAATCGGGAAGAAACCAGAAATAATGTGTTCCTTGCCCACCTTTTCCTTGGCAAGCTTTGGATCGCCGAACTCAAACTGCATTTCGACGCGGTCCTTGAGGGAAGCCAGATAATCAATCTTCTTCATCCAGTCTTGCTCAACAAACAGCTTGACGCCTGCGCCGTGGTCGGACAGGTACTGCATCAGCTGTTCAAAGGTCGGCCACCAGAATTTGGCAAAGTCTTTTTCCTTCATGAACGGTGCCATGTGCAGCGGAATAAAGGTTCTCGCGTAGCGTGAGGAGGCTGGCACAATCCCGATTTTTTCCATATGCGGCAAAATGGCCTCAACCGCTGCCACAACCTGTTCCTTGTTTCTTCGCATATCCTTGATGATCCCTGTGAAGGAACGGATAAAGTCTGCCATGAAGTCCAGCGGCGCTTCTGTCATACCGCCCTTTGGCAGTGCAGCAAATCCGTACTTGTTGGTCATTTCCACCGCGACGCCGCCCATGGCCGCGTCGATATCGCATTTTGCCTTATAGCCCTTGGCAAAGTTGAGCGCCGCGCGCATGGGTTCTGTGTCCAGCGCTGCGAACAGACGCGGCATCAGCTTTTCAACCATACATTTGTAAGGGTCAGCGATGAATTCATCGTATTCTTCTACTTCCAAACAGTGGACCTCAGGGTGCTGCATGGTACCGGTCTTGCTCATGATAATACCCTTCGCGCCTAAGATTTCGTAAAATCCAGGTGGGCGCAGCGTAGGGGCGATAGGCGCTTTATCCGTTGGGAACTCCGCGCAGACCTTGTCGAAAAAAGTCTCGAAAGTTTCAGGATTCCACTGGGCTGTTTTCATATCCATACCCGCGTACGGAATGGCCGCGTCCCACGTAATAGACAATTCGATGGGCACACGCTTTGGCTGCCTGCCATCATAAACATCTTTGAACAGCTGGGTTCTTTCCTCTTGCAGTTGTTTTACATCACTCATTTTAATTCCCTCTCTTAAAAACCAGTACATCGCTCCGGATCAATGTACTTTTTAGTATAATCTTTTTTGCTTATTGTTTTTTCAGTAAATTTCTTTTTGTTTACTGAAATGATAAACCTTTTCAGATTTTTTGTCAAGGATTTTTTTATTAAATATTTTATTTTTTACTGTTAAAACAGTAAAAAATAACACTTTTCCTGAAAAAAGGCTGTATCCAGCCCTTTTCAAAAAAAGTGCTTTTTCTTTTTTCTTAAGCTATTGCAGCAGTCCGACGACAAAATTCATGAACGCCGCTTCATCACCCTCCCAGATTTCGCGCACAAGTGCTTCCCTTTCCGGGTCAAGGGACATGGTTTCCTTTACATCCTCAAAAGGGAACAGCCCTGTTTTTACATTGGTATCCATTCTGCACCTCCTAGTATTTTCCATACTCACGGACATAAGCGTTGACCGCGGTAATGTTTTCCAGGTTAATATCCCGCACCGATGTGGTGATCTTGTCAAAACCGAAGGCATAGCCGCCGCCCGGCGCCAGAATATCCATCAGCTCCTTGGTCTTATCGATACAGGCCTCCTTTGTCCCCTGGGCAATGGTCGTCACAGGGAAAAAGCCCGTAACGCTCATGATCTTACCAAGGCGCTCCTTGATGATCCTGGGGTCTGCGTACTCAAAACGCCCCAGAATCCGTCCGGCAGGCAGCTCCTCCAGATAATCGTAATAGCGGGTCCAGTCGCCCTCAAAGAAAATATAGAGATAATGGCCTCTTTCCACCAGTGCTTCAACCATTTTTTTAAAGGTCGGCCACCACAGCTCGCCAAAGACCTTTTCGCTGAGGTACGGCGGCATGTGCAGCGGCATAAAGACCATCTGGTCCACTGCCGGGGGCGCGACACAGGCCTTCTGAATCATCAGTGGCAGCAGGGCTTCGCAGGCTTCTTTTACCTCACTCTTATGGCGGCGTACATCCTTTGAAATGCCCGTAAAGCTCCTGAGCAGATCGGCTAAGAAGTCAAAGGGCGCCTCCGCTGATGCGGAAGTGATAAGCGGCAGCCCGTTATCTGCAAGTATCTGTCCCACCGCTGCATTAAACGGCCCGAAGGTCCGGTTAAAGGTCATCATGCCTCTGGCCAGCGCCATACCGCGGTAAGGCTCAGGCTTGTCAAAGACCTGATAGAGCCGCGGCAGGCATGTGCCCGCCAGAAAGGCGGCCGGATCCGCGATCAGCTCTGCGTATTCCGTGTCCTCCATGGCGTGCACCTCCGGGTGCTGGACATAGCCTTCCTTGCTCTGCACAAAGGATTTGGCTTCCAGTGCGCTGTAATACCGCGGTGAACGGTAAAAGGTGCTGCGGATAAAATCGCCGTCATAAGCTGGAATGGCTTTACCCATCGCGTCGATAATGAGGCTGGTATCCCAAAGCCCCTCAAACATAGGATACCCTGCGTACTCGATTGCCAGCTCCGGCGTGACCACGTGCTCAATCGGCACATAATCTGGTGTTTCCAGCGCCACAACCTTGCGGATATTTTCAATCCGCTCCTGTTTTTGATTCATTTGATTACCCCTTTCTCTCTCTTGCTTTTTAATGCCTCATGGGCTTTTTCCGAAAAAGCCTTTGATTGATTCGTATTATAGGGCTAGTTTTAGTAAAAGTCAAATATTTTATTTATTTTTTATTAAATTTTATGAAATTTACTGTTATTTCATAAAGAACTTGAACTTCCAAAGCTTCATTCAAAAATAAAATCCCTGGTCTGAAATCCGAGCTAATATTTACATTGACACGTCAAAATTCTGCCCGATTCAGCAGGTTTATCCCTTGTCCTCCCCTAAAATCCATGTTAAAATTTGGGTTAGAACTTTTTTATAAGGAGCCCATCTATGCGAAAAATGACAAAAGGCGAAATGACGAAGGAGCGTATTCTCGCGAGCGCCAAGGAGCTGTTTTACGAGCAGGGCTATGACGCAACCACCATCCAACAAATCGCTGACCGTTCTGGTACAACACTTGGCTCTATGACCTACCATTTTGCGACAAAGGCCACCTTTGTGAGCCGTCTGTTTGACGACTACTTCACAAATCTTGACGCGGCCATTCGCCAAAAACAATACGAACCGTGGAATTCCTTTGAGAGTCATTTCCGGCTGACCATGATCTATTATCACAACCTTTTATCAGACCCGCACACGCGGAACTTTTACTATGAGGTTTTTAAGAACGATACGCTTTTCAGCTCTCTGCACGGAAATATCAGCCAGATCTACCATGATTTTATAAGAGACTACAGCCTGCGCATTCGCCCCATCGAGTTTGACGCTATTGTGACTGCTGACTTCGGGGCCCGCCGCGAATGTCTGCTGTCTTATTGTGAGGAGCGCCTGAAGATGCCCATCGAGGATTTCGGTATTTTTCTCCTGACCAATACCGCCCGCTGCATCGGCATTCCCGAGGCTGCCATCTATAAAACCAGCTATCAGTCTCTGGTTTTTTACAGAAGTCATGATTTCTCAGACGTTCAGCTTTTAAAATGACATTCTTTCCTGAACAGGGGTCAAAAAATACAGAAAAGTCCAAAACGCATTTTGATTTTGGACTTTTCTGTATTTTTTATGGCTTATTTGCGCGTGATACTGCTTAAAAATTCCTTTGTCCGGTCATTTTTCGGGTGCTCAAAGATGTCCTCAGGCGCGCCCTCCTCCAGAATGATGCCGCCGTTCATAAAGAGGATCTTGTTGGCGACCTCTCTGGCAAAGCTCATTTCATGGGTTACGACGATCATGGTCATGTGTGCCTCGGCCAGCTGCTGCATAACGTTCAGAACCTCACCGGTCAGCTCTGGGTCCAGAGCGGAGGTAGGTTCGTCAAAGAGCAGAATGTCCGGGTTCATCATAAGCGCCCGAGCGATGGCCACACGCTGTTTTTCACCGCCGGAAAGGGTGGACGGCATGGCGTCGATCTTTTCCAGCAGGCCAACCTGGGCCAGGTGCTTTTCACAGCGCTCATCCATTGCCTCGCCCTTTTCCTTTTTGACGACCTTGGGGGCAAGCTCGAGATTCTGGCGGACGGTGAGGTGCGGAAAGAGATTAAAATGCTGGAACACCATCCCCATTTTCATGATAATTGCCCGGATCTCGTTCTGTGAGGCGTAGACGCCATCCTTCATCAGGTCTTTGCCCTCCATGGTGATCGTGCCGCTGTCGGCCTTTTCAAGGTCGATCAAACAGCGCAAAAGGGTCGATTTCCCAGAGCCGGAGGAGCCGATCACAGCCACAACATCGCCCCGGTTCACCTGAAAGGAGATGCCCTTCAGCACATGATTGGTGTCAAAGCTCTTGTTCAAATTGGATACATTGATGATTTCTTTCATGGCAGTCTCCTAAAATTCATATTTCTTTTCCAGCTTTTTAAAGATAAAGGTGAGCACAAAATTGATGACCAGATAAATCGCTGCTGCCACCACAAAGGCAAAGGGGTTGGCGTCCCGGTTCACCGCTGTTTTGGCATAGTGAATAATTTCCGCCACACCGATGGTGGTGACCAACGCTGTATCCTTGAGCAGCGTGATGGTCTCATTGCTGATGGAGGGCAGGCAGACCCTGATCATCTGCGGAATCACCACGCGGGTCATGGTCTCAAACTTGGTCAGCCCCAGCACCTTAGACGCCTCATACTGCCCCTTGTCGATGGCCAGGAGCCCGCCTCTGAAAATCTCGGCAAAATAGGCAGCATAGTTGAGTCCAAAGGCGATGCAGGCAGCCGAAAAGCGGTCAAACACCAGAAATTTGCCAACGCCCGGCAAAAGCGGCAGGCCAAAGTAGACAAACATCAGCTGTAAGAGCAGCGGCGTCCCTCTGAGGATATAGATATAGACTTCTGCAAAGCCCCGCAGTACCATAATCCTGCTTCTGGACATCAGGGTAAACAAAAATCCCAGCGGCAAGGACGAAATGATCGTTACCGCAAAAACAGCCAATGTCACCAGACACCCCTGGAGCATTGGCGTAAGCACATTCATAAAATAGGTTGAATCCATAATATCTCCCGTAATTATCAAATGGAGAATGGAAGGTCCTTCCATTCTCCATTACTATTTAGTTTCCTGTATAGAAAATATCTTCGCCGAACCATTTCTTGGAAATTTCAGCCGCAGTGCCGTCAGCGACCATGTCGTCGATGGCTTTCTGAATTTTTCCCTGTAATTCGGTGTTGCCTTTCTTGACGGCAACCGCGTAGGTTTCCGGTGACAGGCTTTCGTCAAGGATGACATAATCGGCGTTTTCGCTTGAAATGTAGTAGCGCGCGACAACAGAATCCACGATGACTGCATCGATACGGCCAATGCCCAGATCCTGGAGAGCCGATACATTTTCAGGGTATTCGTTCATGCCTGCAACCTTGGTGTGGATATCGTCCGCTTCAAAGGCGTCATAAGCTGAGGAGCCCTTCTGGAGGCCGACGTTCTTACCTTCAAGATCTGCCTTTTTAGTGATGCCAGAGTCTTTTTTAACCACGATCACCTGGTCGTTTTTCAGGTACGGCTTGGTCATCAGCATGGCTTCCTCGCGTTCCGGTGTGACAGACAGGCCGTTCCAGATGGCGTCGATGTTGCCGCTGTCCAGTTCAAGCTCTTTGGTATCCCAGTTGACTACCTGCATTTTAGGTTCCATTCCCATACGTTTGGCGGCTTCGGTGGCTAAGTCCACATCAAAGCCGACAATGTTGTTCTGATCATCGCGGAAGCCCATAGGCGGGAAAGAATCGTCCAGACCAACCACAAAGGTCGCATCGTCATTGGCACTGTTTCCTGCTGCCTGGTTGTCGTTTCCGCCGCTGCTGCTGCAGCCTGACAGCATCGCCAGGGCCAGAAGCGCAACGAAGAGTAAGGTCATCATACTTTTCTTTTTCATTTCTCTCTCCTTTTAAATGACAGTATTCATATACCTGTATTATACACTTCATTACAGTAAAATGCTACTACAAAATACATATTTTTTTATTATTTATTTGTTGCGCTTATTGATTGGCCATTAGCCTCAGAGTGCCTTTTCCTCACAATCAATCCTCACCGTCCAGGGGCGAAAAGGCTGAAACCGCCTCGTAAAGCTGCTTCTCGCCACACTCCGGGCAGATACACGCTGTCAGGTCAATGGTGTCGGGATCAACCGCTTCAAGCGTTTCACCGCATTCACAAATATATTCCGGCATGGTTTTCTGTCCATCGGCTTTCTCCACCGCATAGGCAAAGTGCTTGTAAAAAGCGCCGCAGGCCGGGCAATGGTAAACCCCGTAGCGGTAATCAGTGATGAGGGTGCCGCCCTCCTCAGTCACCATGCGTTTTATCCGGGCCAGCGCCTCCGGATCCCTGACCAGCCTCGGCAGCACAGCGTACTCCGAATCAAAATCCGGCTCCCCAAAGTGGAGCAGCCCGACCCCAAGATAAAAATCTTTTTCATAGCCGCATTTCCGGCAACTGATTGCCAGCGTATTTTTCATATAATGTTCCTCCCGTGTTTTTATCTTTCAGATGCAAACAATGCGGACAGGGTCTGGGCCGCTTATCGGCATTGCTTGCACCTCAAAGTGTTATAAAAAAACAGGTGCGCCTGTAACACGGCGCACCTGTCTGCTTTTTCGTTCTCTTACGGCATATGGTTGTAGAATACTTCCAGAATTTCTGCGGAGGATGCAGCACCCGGGTCCAGATGGCCGATGGCACGTTCGCCGAGACGCATGGCTCTACCCTTGGTTGCAACGATGTTGCGGGTCGATTCCAGGCCGTCCTTGCCGGCTTCTACTGCCTTCGCCATGGCTTCCTTCGGAGCTGCGCCGCCTTCATAGGCGGATTTTAAGGTTTCTACAGCTGGTACTAAGGTATCCAGCATTGTTTTTTCACCAGTAGTGGATTTCCCACGTTTTTTAATAATGTTGACGCCGGTTTCCATCATTTCGATGAATTCTTCAAAAGTTACGCCATCATCCGGGCCCTTTGTCTTGACCGGCAGGCCAAATTTCATGAAAAAGCTGCCGTATAACGGTCCGGAGGAACCGCCAACCTTGTCGAGCAGCGCGGTGCCGACTTTTTTGTAAAAGCCGTTTACGCTTTCTTTCTGCCATTCGTCCAGGTTTTTATCAACTTCTCTGAAGCCGATGGACAGGTTCATACCGTGGTCGCCGTCGCCGATGGCAGAGTCCAGCTCGGTAAAGTATTCCTTGCGGTCCTCCGCCAGTTTGATCAGATCTTTGATGACATCTACAAAATACTGTTTATCTAAAACATATTCGCTCATTTTATGGTCTCCTTTTTGTTCTTATTTCACCAAATGCGCCCTGTCCTATCGATAGGGACATAGGACAAGACGTACTTTGTGAAGTAAAGAATCCCGGACCCCGCAAAGGGCCCGAGACACGGTTAAAATTTATTCTCTTAATGCGTTAACGTCTTATTATTTTACCTGTGTGAAGTAAGGTGTGTCACATGGATAGTCTAATAATTCTTTCAGTTCGTCATCCAGTTTACATAAGGTAACGGACATGCCAGCCATATCCATGGAGCATGCGAAAGGACCAACTAAAGCTCTGTGAACCTTGATGCCTTTTTCTTCCAGGATCTGGGCAACGCGTCTGTAGCAGATATGTAAGTCAAGAACTGGCGTTGCGCCTAAGCTGTTAACCAGTACATAAACTTCATCGCCAGCTTCGTATGGCAGGTCTTTCAGGATTGGGTCCATGATTTCGTCAATAACTGCGTCAGCCGGTTCGATCTTGCCTCTTCTGACACCAGGTTCGCCGTGAATACCCATACCGATTTCCATGTCGCCGTCTTCCATGTCAAAGATTGGGCCGCCCTTAGATGGTAAGGTAGCGGAAGACATTGCAACGCCCATGCTGCGGGTGTTGTCATTACATTTTGAAGCAGCAGCAACAACAGCGTCCAGGTCTGCGCCCATAGCAGCTTTTGCGCCGGCAGCCTTGAATACGAAGAAGTCACCTGCAATACCACGACGGTCAGGGATATTTTCTGAGGAAACAACGTCATCTGTTACCAGAACGGTTTCAACACGGATATCGTCTTCTTCATCGGCCTTTTCTGCGCCCATGTCAAAGTTCATAACGTCGCCTGCGTAGTTACCATATAAGTAGATAACGCCTTTGCCATTGTCAACTGCTTTAGCGGCTGCATAGCATGGGTCCGGAGAAGGAGAAGTATTGATATTACCAATTACAACGCCATCTGCAAAATTTTCACCGACATAACCGATGAACAGCGGTTCATGACCGGAGCCACCACCAATAACAACACCAACTTTGTCTTTTGTTCCAGCATCTTTTGCCACAACGACACGGCCCTGTGCTTCTTCAAGGTCACACATTTTTACATAACGGTCATGCGCTTTGACATATCCTTCCACCATTTCTTCCACTACGTCGTAGGGATCGTTGATCAAACGTTTCATTGTCATGATAAATTTCCTCCTGAAATTCTTTATTTTAACGGGTGACTCCCGTTATTAACATTTACACAGCTCTTTGGCTGATTTGGACACATTCATGATTTCTTCCGGGTCATCGGTGATAGTCGCCTGTACCACACCAGCGAAAGCACCCTCCACGATGGGGCAGTCCACCATATGAACTCTTTCCTGCAGATCATCATCGAGCATATCGATGGCGGTTTCCGCACTGATGATCGAGCTGCCCATATCGGCGTAAATCAAAATGTTCTTGCAGTCCTCCAAGGACTCGATGGCGTCCTGAATCTTAATCGCGCTGGTTCCGATTCTTCCGCCGTCAGCACCGCCTGCCGCGATTACCTTTACACTACCATCATTCATTTCTTCGACAATTTCTGCCAAACCTTCTGCCAGCTTTGCGCTGTGAGAAACGATTACAACACCTGTACCTGCCATAAATATCCTCCTAAAATTTGATTCACTTAGCCATGAAGCTTCTTTCGCGCCTGCTGGGCACTGCCAAATAGGCACGCTGATTATATAACGCAAGATGCGTGCCAAAACTTATATTAACGCTTGTTTTTATGTTAACCCATATTTCTTAGCTTTGGCTGAAACCGTCTTGTGGTCAAGGCCAAGGGCCTCTCCAGCTTTTCTGAAACTTTTATATTTAGACAGGGCTGAAGCGATAAGATCCCGCTCCATTTCTGCAAATGTGGGTATCTTTTCCCCACTTTCGTCCGAAGCGCCCGAAAATCCGGGGATATTTTCCCCAATCGCTCGGACGTAGGACGGCAGGTCGTCCACACCGATCCACTCACCCGCGCTCAGGGTAACCCCACGCTCGATAATGTTCTCCAGCTCGCGGACATTTCCAGGAAAGACATAGTCCTCCAGGCACTGAAGCGCAGGCTTTGTTATGCGCTTTGGCGGCAATTGGTATCGCATACATATTTTATCAATAAATGCTTCCACAAGCAAGGGAATATCACCTTTTCTTTGTCGCAAAGGCGGCAAAATGACCGAAATAACATTCAAACGGTAGTATAAATCCTTGCGGAAGCTGTTATTTTCCATTAATTTCTCAAGGGGCGCGTTGGTGGCTGCGATAACCCGCACATTAATCTTGACAGGTGCAAGTCCGCCGACCCGCTCAACCTCCTGTTCCTGAAGCACCCGAAGCAGCTTGGCCTGCATGGCGCGGTCCATATCTCCAATCTCGTCCAGGAAAATGGTGCCGCCGTCGGCCAGTTCAAATTTCCCCGGCTTCATGCGCACGGCTCCCGTAAAGGCGCCCTTCTCATAGCCAAAAAGCTCGGCCTCCAGAAGGTCGGCTGGGATGGCCGCGCAGTTCATGCTCACAAAGGCCGCATCTTTCCGAGTGCTTGCATTGTGAATGGCCTTGGCGACCAGCTCCTTGCCGGTGCCGCTCTCACCCCGGATAAGCACCGTGGCATCGGTTTTCGACGCCTTAGAGGCAAGGGACAGGGCTTCTAAAAGCACACCGCTCTTGCCAATGATCTTTTCAAAGGAAGTGCCAATATCCTCCCGCTTTTCCAGTTCCTTTTCGAGCATGACCGTTTTAGCAGAAAGCTCCTCCACCTTGGCCGCCAGCTTGGTGATCTCAGTCAGTTCACGCGCCACGATGGCGTTGCCGCTAACTGCGCCGTCAACGGCGATAGGGCGGACATCCAACATGAATTCCCTTCCATCGGCATTGGTGATGACGGTACCGCTCTGTCCGTTAAAAAAACCATTGGGGATTTTTTCCCCAGAAAATAAAATGCTGATACTCTGTTCAGTAAGCTCGGACACTCTCTTTTTCAAAATACCGGTGAAAGCGTCGTTGGCATAGGTGATCCTGTGATCCTTGTCCACCAGGCAGATACCATCATACACAGCCTCCAGAATACTGATGAGCTTTCCCTCCAGTTCCTTTACGCTGCTCAGCTCCCAGGACAATGCCTCGATCTGGGTGATGTCCTGAAGCACAGCCACAGCGCCCACATTACTGTTTTCCACCACCACCGGGCTTTTATCGCTGATAACCCAGTTGCCGTTAATGGTTTCCTTCACACCCAGCTTTTCCCTGCCGGTTGTAATCAATTCTACTGCGCCGAAGCCAGGGATCAGGTCGTCCACCAGACGGCCGATGGCCTGCTCAGCGTCGATGCCAGTCATGGCCTCAGCGGCCGCGTTAAAAATCGTGATGCGCCCCGCGCCGTCCATGACAATGAGGCCATTGTGGATGCTCTCAAAAATCTTTTCGCTGGTCAGGGTATTCTTCTGAATAATGTTGTCAACCTCATCCTGATCCACCACACCGGCGCCATCCATGAACTCAGCCAGTGAAGACACGGCCTGTTCGCTCCGTGTGCCGTCGCCGAAGAGCTCAATCTGCTCGCCCTTTTTCAGCTTCATCCCCACCAGCGGCAGTACAGAATTACAGGGGACGATCAGAGCGTGATCCACCCGCTTGATGTACAGGCGGCATCCAAAACGCTCCTCAAGCTCTGTTGTTTTCTGAACCACCATCGCGGCCACCCGGGTATGAATACCCTTCTCGTAGCCGATGGTCACTGTTTTTTGTGTTCGCAAGCTGCGTCCCTCCTTCTCTTTCCAATTGCATTCATTCTATCCTGTTTTTATGCTTTTTTCCAGTGTTTATTTTGTCGTGTTCCTGTAACCTTAATAAAACTTTGTATTTAGTTCAGAAATTAATTTCCGCTATGCAAATAATTAAAAATATGGCATAATAGACTTAAAGAAACTAATAAAATTCCAGGAGGATTTACAAATGAGAATTGCAATTGATTGTGATGATGCTGCTTTTGATTTCAAGGATGCGATCTACGAACATTTAAAAAGCGAAGGTTACGATATTACGGACTTAAAATATTCTGCTGACCATGACTGCGATTACCCGGACATTGCTTTTAATCTGGCTGAAAAAGTAGCAGACAAAACCTATGACAGAGGAATCATCATCTGTGGTACCGGCCTTGGCGTTGCCATGATGGCAAACAAGGTACCAGGCGCTTTCGCTGGCACCTGCCACGATACCTTTGCCGCAGAACGCCTGGCAAAATCCAACGATGCCAATATTATCACCATGGGTGCGCGCTGCATCGGTGTTGAGCTTGGCAAAATGATCGTTGACGCTTACATGAAGAGTGAATTTGCCGGCGGCGGTTCTACCAAGAAAGTAGAACGCATGCGCGAGCTCGAAAAAACTTACATGAAATAATCCAGGTTCCAGCATGAAAAAAATGTTTTTAGGAACAAACTGGAAAATGAATAAGACAACCGCTGAGGGACTGTCTTATACGGACGCGCTGACCGACATTATTTCAAAGTATCCGGAATTTGAATTTTTCATCATTCCGCCCTATGTCCAGCTTTGGAAAATCCGTGAGCTCATCGACTCTAAAAAATCCACATTAAAACTGGGCGCCCAAAATGTGCACTATGAGGACGCCGGACAGTTTACCGGAGAGATTTCTCCAACCCAGCTAAAGGAAATCGGCGTGGACATCCTGGAAATCGGCCATAGCGAACGCCGCCAGTACTTTAACGAAACAGACTACACCGTCAACCTCAAAACCCTTGCAGCCTTAAAGCACGGCTTTACGCCGCTCGTCTGCATCGGTGACAGCATGCAGGACAAAAAATACGGTGTGTCTAAGGAAGTGCTGGCCCGTCAGCTGAAGATCGCCCTGCACGATGTGCCTGCAGATGCCATCGGCAAATTCTGGGTTGCCTATGAGCCCGTCTGGGCCATCGGCGTCAACGGAATTCCTGCAGAGGCACCACTGGTGAACGACATCCACAACCATTTGCGGGACGTCACGGTTGAGCTTTACGGCGAAGCCGGACGCGGCATTCCGCTGCTGTTCGGCGGCAGTGTCAACATTGACAACGCCAGACAGTATGCGCCCTTCGAAAACGTCAACGGCCTGTTCATCGGCAGAAGCGCCTGGCAACCGGACTCTTTCGAAGCCATCATGAAATCTTTACACGAAACCTTAGCATAAAAAAAGCCCTTCGGGGCTTTTTTGTTGTTTTAAACACAAACAATGCGAAAAATATGATATAATCCCTTTAATTATCTTTAAAGGGGAGGGACCATGAAAAAAATTACCACGCGTCAGGTCATGATGACTTTTATCGGCATTTATCTGGGAGCAAGCTTTGTCTCTGGACAGGAAATCTATCAGTTTTTCGGCGTGTTCGGCGGCTATGGCATTGCGGGGATGGCTGTAGCCGTATTTGTGTTTTTCATCTTTGGCTGTATGATCATGCGTATTTCTCACCGCACCGGCATCCATGATTTTGAGAAGCTGGTGGTCCGGGGCTACCACCCGGTTCTGCGCCTGATCTTCGGTGGCTTTACCCTGTTTTTTATGTTTACGGTTGTCATGGTCGTGGTCGCTGGCGCCGGCGCTCTCCTCGAACAGCTCTGGGGCTTTCCCGCTTTTGCAGGCAGCATTTTCATGGGGCTTCTGCTCGCCGTGGCCGGCACGACCGGTGCCCGCGGCATGGTCTCAGCCTTTGGTTTTGTGGTGCCCTTTATGGTAGCGGTGGGCCTGCTGGTCGGTCTTATGTCCTTTTTTAATCTGGAGCTTTCTCCGCTTGCCACATCGCCTGTATCTGGAAGCAACCCACTGGTTGGCAACTGGTTTATCGCTGCCCTGACCTTTGTCTCTTACAATCTGCTGGTGGCTATTTCTGTCCTTACCCCCATCGCCCCCTCGGTGGAATCGGATCGCGCTATTACCCGGGGAATACTCTGGGGCTCGCTCCTGCTGTTCGTCATTGCATTGTGCGTTCTGGTTCCCATCGCCCTGCATTTACCGCTCGTTCAGGAGTCCAGCCTGCCGATGCTCACCCTTGCTTCGGCTATCCATCCGGCGCTGGGCATCCTCTACGCCCTCCTTCTGCTTTTTGGCATGTTTGGTTCTGGCCTTTCCTGCCTATACGCGGTGTCCACACGAGTGCGCAAAATCGGCCCGATTCATGGAAAGGGATTACTGGTCGTCATCATGGTTGCCGCTACGCTCGGGAGTATCGCCGGGTTCAAAAATCTTATCGCCACCCTTTTTCCCCTGTTTGGATACTTTGGCCTGCTGGCGCTGGCGAGCGTTGGACTTCATTACTGGTCAGTGCGCAAAAAGGAAAAAACAAACCATTAACACACGCAAAGCGGAAAAGCCTGGCTTTGGCTTTTCCGCTTTTTTATAAGTGCATAAAATCATACCGGGATGCGCAGGACGGTTTTCAGGCGCTCTGGCTTTGCCCGGCGTGGGTCGGAGAGATAGATTTCATGGTGCTTCTCCTCCCAGCCCGGGCGGCGGGACAGGCCCTCGGCTTCCATAAAGGCGGCCAGCTCATCAAAGGATCGGCCCTCGTCCGCATATGGGCCGACATGCATGATCTGGACGCAGTCGCCCTCATCAAAGGTCTGGAACCGGACCCCCTCAAAATCAATCTCTGGCTTTTTCTTCCTGCTTTCCAAAAGCACTGCTTCGTACAGCGCAGGCGTTACAAATTCCGGCTGGCGTATCATGGACGTCCACTGCCAGTCATCACGATTGTCCGAAACACCCCACCAAAGGCCTTCCAGAGGCGGCACAACATATTCAAAATAACCCTCTGGCAGATCGCCTGACATTTTTTTCATCTTGATGCCAAAGCTGATGGCGTACAGCGCGCTGAGCGCATTCTGATAGCAGGCACTTTCTGGAGCGCCGGCGCCATCTGCCATAACAAAAGCAATCTCCGGCACCGTGACTCTGCCAGGCTTCTTTCCTGGCATGTATAAATCCTTGTATTCTTTTTTATAATCCATCTTGGAAACCGTCATCTGAGTATCCTCCTGTTTCTTTTTATCCTTAGAATAACCTCTCCCGCGCAGGGGAAGGTCAAGCTTTTTTAATGTATTTTTGGTTTCTTACAGGGCTTTGTGCTATAATTTAAAAAAGCATTGTCATAAGAAGGAGGCTTTTAAAATGATTTGTCATTCTCAGGATGCTGAGACATCCGGTATTTTGCACATCGCCCAGAGCATGTGTGTGGCTGCCCGCACAGCGCCAAAGGCCCGGGGCGTTGACCACATTGATTCCTGTTACCTGACCGGCGATGAAAAAGAGGCGCTGGCCGCCGAAATGGACCGCCTTGGCCGTGAGCAGGATCTCGCGTTTTTTATCCGCGACGCTGAAAATGTGCGAAACAGCACCGCCGTGGTGCTCGTCGGCACAAGCATTTCCCAGCGGGGCCTGAACGAAGCCTGCCAGTACTGCAATCACCAGAGCTGTGCTGAGTGCGCCCGTGAAAATGGCCTCTGCGCCTTTGATCCCATGGATCTTGGCATTGCCCTTGGTTCTGCTGTGGGCGTGGCATCGGCGGCCCATGTGGACAACCGTATCATGTTTTCTGTGGGTAAGGCGGCCATTTCTCTGGGATATTTGGATAAAAAAATAACCATGGTGCTTGGGATTCCGCTTTCCGCCAAAGGAAAATCACCTTATTTTGACCGGGGATAGAGCATGAACGCTGGGGCCATTATTCGTATAATGCAGATGGTTTGCCTGCTCCTCATGCTGGCAAGCCTTTATTTCAAAGCGACATTACCCTTGATCGTCGCGACCGTTATCATGGTTATCTGTGTCGCACTGAGCTTTTATTTAAACGCTAAACAAAAACCGTAAAAGCAACAGGACAGCTTATCCGTCGGACGGGCTGTCCTGTTTTCATGGCTACACCATTTTAATATCAAAAACCGCGATCTCGGGCACAGCGCCAAGGCGGGCTGGAATCTGGGTACAGCCGATCCCTTTGTTAACGTACAGCTCTGTGCTGTTTTCAGGGTTGATGGTGTAAAATCCGCGGATATATTTCTTTCCGAGGTCTGTCGTCACAGTGGGCAGCAGCGGGAGGCGGATCTGCCCGCCGTGGGTGTGGCCGGAGAGAATCAAATTCACACCGCTTCCCTGCAGACGGTCCGCACCGTCGGGTTCGTGCATGAGAATGATCTGATAATCGCTGCCTGCTGTCCCCCGAACGGTCTGTTTTATATCGGGTTCTCCATAGAGCAGATCATCGGTGCCGCCAATGGCAAGGGTCCTGCCTTCTCCAGCAGGGAGGATTACCGCCTCGTTTTCCAGCAGGATAAATCTCGCCCGCTCCAAAACCGGCGCATACCATCTTGCCATTTTGGTGCAGTCGTGATTGCCCCAGACCGCAAATTTTCCCAGGCTGGCTTCAAGCTCTACCAGCGGCTTTGCTGCGTCCTCCCGCCGATAACGGATAAAGCGGTCGTACAGGTCTCCGGTGAACACCACCACGTCGGGCGAGAGCCTGTTTACCTTACGCACCAGGCGGGCAACCTTGCGCCTGGGATAAAAGGGACCAATATGAATATCCGTGAGCTGGACGACCCTCAGTCTTTTCTGCCCGGTGCCCATCTCATATTTTTTAACCGCCAGACGGTTCGGTTCCACAAGGATACTGTAAGCCGCCAGCAGCCCGAGCCCTCCAAACGCAGTCATAATTGTTTTTTTCATCTGTTTTCAAGTCCTTTCAGGTCATCATTTCTTAGAGGTAAGGTACAAACAATGCCGAAAAGTCCGCCATAAGACCTTTCGGCATTTTCTGTATGCTGTGTGAGGCTTATTGTAACGGATGATGCTTAAATTATTCAAAATAAGGGCCTTTGTGTGCTGTCAAAGCAGCGCTGCCGCCCGAGACTGCACCTTTTATCTAGATAAGAAAAAGGTCCAGGCGCTGTAAATAACAGCCAGAAATCGTGCCGAGCGGCCTGCACAGCCGAAGAAGCGCCATCTTTTCCCTAAGCGGGAAAAGATATCCTGCGGCAAAAGTAACAATCCGAAACCACCTTTACTAAATTAAAAAAAGCAGATCATCCCTGCCCGGCTGTTCCAGACAAAAGCCTCGATATCGGACCGTCACCTCAGCGTCTGGATTCTTTTCCTGTCTGGATAAAAGACAGCGCTTCGTCGCCCTTACCCCTGCTCTTCCTCCTCCGACGCTTCTCTGACAATATAAACCGGGCGCTCCTTGACCTCCAGGTAGGTTTTGGCCAGATACTGGCCGAGAATCCCAACGCACAGCAGTTGAATGCCGCCGATAAAAATCACGATACAGGCCATGGAGGGCCACCCAAAGGCAGAACCGCCGTAGAGCAGCTGACGGACGATGATAAATAAAATGGCGATAACCGCCACGCCGCAGAGGGCAATACCGCCGAAGGAGGCCAGCGCCAGCGGCGCGACGGAAAAGGCGGTGATGCCCTCCATCGAGTATTTGAACAGTTTCCAGACCGACCACTTGGTCTCCCCGGCCGCACGTTTGATGTTTTCGTACTCCAGCCACTTGGTCTTAAAGCCCACCCAGCCAAAAATGCCCTTTGAGAAGCGGTTGTACTCGGTCACGCTGAGGATCGCCTCGACTACCTGCCGGGTCATCATCCGGTAATCCCGGGCGCCGTCCACAATGTCGGCATTGGATATCCGGCGCATGATCCGATAAAACCGTCTGGCCAGAAAGGAGCGGATTCTGGGCTCGCCCCTGCGGCTTACCCGCCGGGCTGCCGCACAGTCATAGCCCTCCTCGGTAATGGCGTCGTACATCCGCTTCAGATAGTCTGGCGGGTCCTGCAGATCGGCGTCCATCAAAGCGACCAGCCCGCCTCTGGCGTGCTTGAGGCCTGCATAGATGGCAGCCTCCTTACCGAAATTGCGCGAGAAAGACAGGTACCGCACACGGCGGTCACGTTCTGCAAACCCCTGGATCACGGCAAGGGTACTGTCAGCGGAGCCATCGTCCACAAACAGAAACTCGAAGGCTTCGGACTTCTTAAAGGATGCGGCCACCTCACAGACAGCCTCATAAAAGGCTGGAAGCACTGCTTCCTCATTATAACAGGGAACCACAATGGTGATTAAGCCCATAACATTCTTCCTTTCCAAGTTACTTTTCATTCATTATAACATGACCAGGACGGGAATTGGCTTTAATTTTTCTGACAAAACTTTGAAATTTTACAGGTTCGGCCAATACATCAGAATTGTTCTCATAGTGATAAAAATAAACCAGAAGAACAGCGGACTGGAAAACCTGGTATTCTGATTGTGCATAACGCTGGATAATTATAAGTAGTTTGAAAGGAAGAAGTTTAATGGCAAAAAAATACGGAAAAGTCCAAAAATAAGACTTTTCCGCATTCATTGTACTGTCTATTTCAACAAAACACTGCCGCAGTAAGGGCAGATGCTCCGCCGGCAGCTGGCCCGCTCGCCGCACACAATACAGACCACCTCTGAATCGCCGGATTTATCATACTTTTCCGGAATCTCATGGCCGTAATGGTGCCGTACCCGGTCACCTTCCTTAAAATAACCGGTCAAATCGATCTCCTTCACACCTTTAAAGACATAGGTTCGGGTTTTTGCGCCCTTTTGGATCACAAAGGTATGAAAGCTGTAAAGCCGTTTAGAGTCTGGCGCACGGGGATCACGGGCCACATGGCGCTCAACGCGCATCAGCCTGCCGTCAAAGGTTTTATCCTCGTCAAAAAAGCTTCCCTTTGCATAGTATTTCTTCCCCTTCTGGGAAAACCCCAGGGAGCATTCTTTTTTCATTTTCCTGCACCTCCCATTCTTATATTCCGTTTCCGTGAATAAGCAGACAGCGGAAAAGGCCTGCCTCCCCGCTGTCCTGAGAAAGTCCAAATAAAAAAGCTGTGCAGGGCAGACATCCCCCATACACAGCTAAAAAGATTCTTCTTCTTAAAAATGCTAACACAAACAAAAGCCTACTTAAATAGTTAAACGAATCCCTTGTTTTTGGAACCCAAATCATCTATAATAAGTAATGCGGTACGTGCCTCCTGAGGCCGTTGTGTACGGTGGGTCTACACCTTGCGCAAGCCGGATTAGTGGTGCGAACACTTTTCCGGATGCCGCATTTTTTATTCAGTTTTCTACCCTTTATTATAAACTGCTTTTGCCTTTTGCGCAATCTCTTTATTTAAAATCCTAAATTTTGTTCAATCCTCAAAATCTCCCTGCAAACCTCATCTACTCCGTGCGCCTGCTCTGGAATTTTCCTGACAGGGTCGCTCTCTGCAGCACATGCCCTGCCATTACCTCGAGCAGCTCTGCCCGGTGGCTTTCTGGCGGAAGACTGATCTCACAGTCCAGCACGTAAGCGGTAAAGGTATAGGTATGAACGGCTTTAAACGGCGGTTTCGGACCTTTGTAGGCATGTCTTCCATAGGCCATGCCCTGCACCGCGCCGTCCAGGCTGTCCACGATTTTACCCGGCGGTATACTGCCCGGAATCTCTGCCTGCACGGGCAGGTTCCAGATAACCCAGTGGTTATAATTTTTAAATAAGGGGTGGGAAGCGTCGTCCATCATGATGGCCAGTGACCTGGCCTCTGGGGCGATTCCTTCCAGTGTCAGAGCTGGTGAACGGTTTTCACCTCTGGCCGAATTTTTCCTGGAAATCCACCCCCCTGCCTCAAAATCTCTGCTGCTCAATTTTAATGCTTCCATCAGTAATCCTCCAATCATCTTACTGACCCCATTATACGCTGTTTTACTTTTTATTTTCTTTTATAAACCTGAAGCCCCTTTTCTTTCCTCCACTTCTGGGGTACACTAATAATAATCCAAAGGAGGCCATCATGAAAAAGAAACCACCCATACCCGATAATTTCACTGAAGAATACATTGCTGTCGGCGGCATTGAGGAGTATACCCTTCACTACACGGCCGCGCCCGAGCTGCCTGTCCTGCTCTTTATCCACGGCGGGCCTGGCTCCTCCGAGGCTTATTTCGCCTATGTGATGGAGGAAATTTTCGCCGACCTGTGCACTGTAGTCTACTACGACCAGCGCGGAACCGGCAAGACCTTTATGCGCAATCCCGGCGCGTCCCCTGATCTTCAAAATCTCATGAGTGACCTGCACGAGACCGTCGAATCCCTGAAGGCGCATTATCAAAAGGACAGGCTCTTTATCCTCGGACATTCTTGGGGAACGGTGCTGGGGGCGCTCTATGCCCTGGAGCATCCTGAAAATGTGGCGGCCTATATCGGCGTGGGCCAGCTGGTGGACGTGGTCGAAAACGAGCAGGCTGGTTATGACGCGCTTAAGCGCGCAGTGATCCGCTCCGGCAACAGCCGTGACATCCAAAAGCTCCGCCATATTGGCCCATACCCAGAGCGTCCCTTTGATGAGGTCATGCTCCGCAAAATGACCAAGATCAACGCCCTGAAGCAGAAATACTTTCCGGATGGCAAAACCGGGTCGATCATTAAATCCGCCCTCAAAAGCCCTATTTTTAAGCCATCGGATGTTCTCGGACTGTTCCAGAGCAATAAGCTCAACGCTGCGCTGCTGGTTTCTGTGAGCAATTTCACCCTTTACGACTACAGCCATGACTACAAGGTGCCCGTCTACTTCATCTCCGGCGACCGTGATATGACCACCCCAGCCAGCGAGGCACAGAAATACCTGAAACGCCTCACGGCCCCGGCCAAAAAAGAATTCCGGATCAAAAATGCGGGCCACACCCCCATGTTCGACGATCCCAAGGCCTTTAAAGAGGCCATGTCCGCCATCCTTAAAAATTAAACAAACGTTGATCTCACATACAAAAAAACCGAAGGACGGAGCCTTTTACCTAAGGAAGAAAAAAGCGTCCTGCGGACGGTACCATCACACTTGGCCTTTTTTCTTATCTGGATAAAAGGCGCAGTCCGCATTGTCTTATGATACAAATAATGCCGAAAAGTCAAAACTCCGACTTTTCGGCATTTTTTGTATCCTGCATCACAGCCAGCCTACACTGGCGCAATGACCTTGTTCTTAATGGCGATCTCACGGCCCAGCACACGCTTGAATTTTTTGCCGCATTCGCTGATAATCATATCCGCAAAGACGGAGTGGGTGGTGGTCAGCACCATCATCTCAACCACATCGTCCTTAATGTTACAGTCAATGTCCTTCACGATGCCGTCCATGCTGCGGTCCAGATACTCAGCGATCTGGAGGAAAAGACTGAGCTTGTCGATGAGGCGCTTATCCTCTTCGCACAGCAGCGTCATGTATTCTGCCTCGACCTTGACCTTTTTGTTGGTCCGGTGGTTCAGGGCAATAAAAGCGCTCATGAGCAGTTCCTTTTGCAGCAGCCCCTCAAGTCCGGAGTTCAGAATCAGGTAAAAGCTGTGCTCGTGGTGGTTGCTGTACTGGATTTTGATGCCCACATCGTGAAGCATAGCGCTGGTCTTCATCATCCGGCTCACATCCTCTTTAATGCCGTGCAGCGGCGCAAGCTGTTCAAACAGCTTTACGGACAGCCCGTACACGTGGTAAGCATGGGGAATGTTGACATCGTAGTTGAGCATGGTGTTGACAAGAGAATTGTCAAAAATGTTATGGACAAGATCCTCTGGTCCATTGCCGAAATGCTTGAAAATCAGGCCATCCCGCAGACCGGCGTCTGAGATGATCAGCTCCGGTGAGAAAATGGTCTGCATGACCTTATAAACCGCCTGGCTGGCGCCCACAAAAATATCGGTCCGGCCCTTGGACAGCCCCTTGAGATTTTTGCGTTCCTCCAGGTTCATCTTCGCGGTCATATGACAGATTCTGGCGACCTCGTCCTCGCACATACGGTAATTATGGGCGATTTCCAAAGGATAGTCGACCACCCGGCGATGGATACGCCCGATATTCCGAATGGTGCCGCCCACGCCCAGCACTGGCAGTCCTCTGGCCTTTTCAAACAGATCGACCTTAGAAAAAGCGTCCTCTAAAAAGGCGTGGAGGCTCTTAAGCCTGCCCGGCGTGGCCACATCCTCCAGCTCAAATTTTTCCGTCAGGTCAATGGAGCCAAAGGGCAGGCTCACCGCGTCTGCCATTTTGCGGTCACGGATGAGAACAAACTCGACGCTGCCGCCGCCGATATCCATGAGCAGCGCGTCGCGGATGTCGATGGTGTTCACAGCGCCTAAATAATCCATGGCGGCCTCGGTCTCACCCGGTATAACCTCAATCTCAATGCCGGTGGTTTTCCGGATCAGGTCGACAAAAACCTGGCCGTTCTTCGCCTTGCGCACTGCCGCTGTGGCGACGGCGATCACCTTGTCCAGCCTGTAGGTATCACACATGTTTTTAAACATCATGAGGGTCTGTTCCCCCAGCGCCATGCGGTCCTCCCGCAGGCAGCCGGTTTCAGACAGCCCCTCGCACAGGCGCACGTTTACCTTGACATCATCAATGATGTGAAAATATTCGTTGTTGTGGTATTCCCCCACCACCAGATGCACACTGTTTGAGCCAATATCAATGACTCCAATACTTTTATCCATAGTAAAGCAATGGAGAATTGAGAATGCAGAATGGAGAATTAAAAGAACAAATTTGCAAAGCAAATTTGATTTAAATCAAACCGGCAAAGCCGGTTTGGTCCTTTAATTCTCCATTCTCAATTCTTCATTCTCCATTCTCCCCCTTTCTCTACTTAACTCTTTATATCAAAATTTTAAAGCGCCGCTACTCTGCCTTCAGACGCAATCTGCGCTTCGCTTCCTCAAACTGCTGTTCGGCCTCCTCGCAGAAGTACTGCTGACAGCTTAACAGTTCCTTGCCCCGCTTGTCAACCCGGATATACTCGCCGGTCTCGGTCATCACACGGGTTTTGATGGTATCGCGCAGCGTGATGTCCAGTATATGCTTCAGCTCGGCCTTTAAGTCCGGGTCCTCCACGGGAAACAGGGTCTCGATACGACGGTTCAGGTTCCGCTGCATCCAGTCTGCGCTGGAAAGATAAATATCCTCCTTGCCCTGATTATAAAAATAGTAGATGCGGCTGTGTTCCAGGAAGGTGCCCACAATGCTGTGGACCGTGATGTTTTCACTCACGCCCGGTATGCCCGGGATCAGGGAGCACATGCCCCGGACGACGAGGCGTATCTCGACGCCGGCCTGGGAGGCCTCGTACAGCTTTTCCACAATCTGGTCATCAATCAGCGAGTTCATTTTGGCGATAATCCGGCCGCGCACGCCCAGCTTCACGTTCTCGATCTCTCTGTCAATGTGGCGGTTAAAGGCTTCACGCATGGTAGTGGGTGCTACCTCCAGCTTTTTCCAGAGCGTGTAATGGCTGTAGCCGGACAGCACGTTAAACAGAGTGGAGACATCCGAGCCGTAGCTCTCCTTGGCGGTAAACATCCCGATGTCGGTGTAGAGCCGGGCGGTCACGTCATTGTAATTGCCAGTGCCCAGATGCACGTAGCGGCGGATACCATCCTCCTCCTTGCGCACCACCAGAATCATTTTGCAGTGGATCTTGAGCCCCACCAGGCCGTAGATCACATGGCAGCCCGCGCGCTCCAGCTTCTTCGCCCAGACGATGTTATTGGCCTCGTCGAAACGGGCCTTCAGCTCAACCAGCACGGTGACCTGCTTGCCGTTCTGGGCAGCCTCGATGAGGGCCGCTATGATGGGCGAGTCCCCGCTCACGCGGTAAAGGGTCTGCTTAATGGCCAGCACATCCGGGTCCGCGGCGGCCTTTCTCACAAAATCGACCACGGTGTCAAAGGACTGGTAAGGGTGGTGCAGCAGCCGGTCCTTCTCGCGGATCACCTCAAAGATATCCTCCTGCTCGTAAAAATCTCTGGACGGCAGCGGCTTGTAGATGGGCTCGCGCAGCTCGTCAAATTCCGGCCGCCCCTGGAATTTCATAAAGCAGGTCAAATCCAGCTGTCCCTTGAGCTCATAGACATCCGCTTCTGAGATTTCCAGCTCCTCGATGAGCTTCCGCTTGGCTTTTTTGCTCATGGCCTTTGTGATTTCCAGCTTGATACAGGCGCCCCATTTGCGCTGCTGGATGGATTTTTCAATCTCGATCAGCAGATCCTCGGCCTCATCCTCGTCAATGGCGAGGTCCCCGTTTCGGGTGATACGGAACTCGGAGACATGCTTGACGTCATAGCCGGTAAAAAGCTGTCCGGCGTTGTGGATAATGATGTTCTCGATGAAGATATAGCGAAAGGGCGCCTCACGGTCTGCCCTCGGCAGGGCGATGATCCGGTCCAGCACTTTTGGGATTTCCAGGATCGCCATGTATTCCTCATCCTCTTTGCTGTCCTTCTTCTTTTTCTTTTTGTCTTCCTGGGTGTCCAGAAGCTGGACGCAGAGGTATACCTGGTTGTTCTTGACCAGCGGGAAGGGGCGGCTGTTGTCAATGGCCTGGGGCGTGAGCACTGGGTAACAGGTTTCCAGAAAATAGTCGTCCGCATATTCCCGTTCCTCGGGGGTCAGCTCGTCATACTCCACAAAAAAGATATGATTCTGGTTCAGCTCAGGTACCAGAGATTTCAGCAGGCAGTTGTACTGCCTTTTCATCATCTCCTGGGTGATGGTGTTGATCTCTGCCAGCTGCTCAGTGGGCGTTTTGCCGTCAAGTCCTTTCTTGTTATAGCCGACATTTACCTGATCCATGAGGCCGGCGATACGCACCATAAAAAACTCATCCAGGTTGGAGGCTGTGATCGCCAGAAATTTCAGCCGGTCCATGATCATATTGGTCTTGTCATAGGCCTCCTCCAGTACCCGGTAATTAAAATCCAGCCAGCTTCGCTCTCGGTTAATGTATAAATTTTCTTTCATATTTTTTCCCTCTTGATTTTTAACACCGGCTTCAGGCCAAAGACCTTGCGCATGGCCAGCTTGCTGGTATTAAAGAAATAGCTCTCCAGCTGTACGTTTTTGCTGGTAACCGCAGTGATAATGAATTCCCGTTCCTCGATCCGGCACTGTATTTTGCTGATCTTCTGCTTGTGGCTTTTATCCAGGGCTGTGGCCAGCTTTAAAATAGCGGTGAGGCAGGACACTGCCAGCTGTTCCTCAGCTGTCATGGATTTGTCCAGCAGGGACTCGTCAAAGGGGATGGTCCTGACACAGTCCGCCACTGTCCCGATGATGAGGCGTTCCTTTGCGCTCACCCCGATAATGTCCGCATTCTCAATGATCATACTGTTCATGGGCTTGCTGTTCTGCCCGCCCACATAACGCCCCACATCCAGAAGCTGGGCGGTGAGCCTGAGCAGGCGGCGCTCATTTTTATCCAGCTGGTAACGCTTTTTCAGAAAATCAAAAAGCTTGAGCGCCAGCTTTTCAACTGTCTCGGCGTGCTTGCCGTCCACGTGGTATTTTTTCCCAAGCATCCGGGCCGAGCTGTAGCTGCTCTCCTCAATCCACTCCCGCAGGCGCTGGTCCTTGGTCAGGTTGAACTTGAAATCCACCAGCGCATCGCAGAGACTCAGCTGTACCAGGACGATTTCATCCATTTTGGTATCGTCCAGCAGCTTCAGATAAAACATCAGGGTGTGCCGCATGGTCTCCGCCTCAAACAGGTTAAGCTCAGGGTATTTCCTCTGAAGCTGTCCGGAGGTCAGGCCCTTGAGGCTTCCGTGCAGCTCCACAAAGCGCTCCCGGCTGATCCTGTAATAATCGCTCCCGGCTTCCATGCCGCAGAAGCAGGCAATAATCTCGGCGTCGTGGGAGGTGACCACCAGATTTTTGATCTTCCGCTTGTGGATATTGTCTGTCACAGCATGAAGGTTGATGGCGAAAAAATCCGAGAGGAGGTTTTCAAAGTTTTCGGTTTCCTCCTCGATGGCGCGCAGAACCTCGCGGATCTTCAGATACCCCATTTCAAGGGTCTGGTAATAGTCGATGAGGCCGCCGTTCATCAGAGCGAGGGCGATGTTTCCGCTGGAGATGGAGCAGAGCATTGTCTCCTCCTGCACCCGCTCCTCTGTCAGGAAATCCTCGCATTTGAGCAGCATATAGCGGTAGATCAGCTCAATCTCGTCTTCTTTTTCCAGCAGGTGTACCCGGTAGCCGCCAGTGTAGGTTCTTATCTGCTCAAGCAGATAGATCCGGTTTTCTGCCTCGCGCAGCGCGGCGGTGGCTACGATTTCAATCTCTTCGACAGCCGAAGCTTTGGCGATCTCAATATATTCACCGATAATCCGGCACAGGGCGTAGACTGAGCTGAAGGATATCTTCCCCCTGGCAAAGCTCTGCTCGCCAAAGTCAATGGGATAGACCGCACGGTCTAAGATATTAATGGTTCCTTTTCCGCGCTGGCCTACCACCAGCTCACATTTGCTGGAACCGATATAAATCGCTGCAAATCGTTTAATCAAGGCGGTTTCACCTCTTTCGTTTTTATTTAGTATTATAGCACAAGAAGCTTTTTCGAATGTTAAATCTTTGAAAAAATTTCTTTTTTCGCTCCGCCGGTTATGATAAAATTGATGGAACAAACGCTTTAAAGCATTCTCGTAAAGGAGGGCATGTCTGTGCTCGGTACCATCATCAATGTGGCCGCCATCTTAGTGGGCGGTTTTTTAGGACTTCTTTTCAGAAAGGGGCTGCCTGAGCGCATCAGCGCCACCATCACCCACGGGCTCAGTCTTGGCATCATGATGCTTGGGATTTCCATGGGCGTCCAGACACAAAATTTTCTGATCGTTCTGATTTCACTGGCCCTCGGGGCTGTGATCGGCGAAGCTTTAAATATCGAGGGGCATCTCAACAGCCTTGGCGGCCGTCTTGAACGGAAATTTGAGGGCGGCGAGAACAGCAGCTTTGCCCAGGGCTTTGTCACCGCTTCTCTTCTGTATTGCACGGGTTCAATGGCGATCATGGGCGCCATTGAGGGCGGTATTTCCGGCACCTACACCATTCTGGTGACCAAAGCGCTTCTGGACGGTATTTTTGCCATTATCTTTGCTTCCACGATGGGGGTCGGCGTTCTGTTCGCCGCTGTGCCTGTGCTTCTCTATCAGGGCGCCATCACGCTGGCAGCAGGCACAATCAAGGTCTTTTTAACCAATCCGATGATCACAGAGATGAACGCTGTTGGCGGCGTGCTCATCATGGGTATTGGCATCAACCTGTTAGAGATAAAATCACTTCGTCTCGGAAATTTGATCCCTGCTATCTTTATACCCATTCTGCTGCTCTGGATCATGGGCTGCTTTGGGCTTTCTCTATAAAATAAAAAAGCAAAACGGACAGGTCAAATAAGGGGGATTGCCTGTCCGCTTTGCTCTTTAGATATATTTATATGAGGGATGAGGAGTCACTTTAAAGACTTCTCCTAAGTTTTCGCAACTGCTTTATTTTCTGTCTGTGTCACAGCAGAACCCGCAGGGGGCGCCGACACTGTGTTTATTTTCTTTACCAAATACAAACATTATGCTTACCTCCTAATGTCATTTGAAGGACCAGCCGCTGTTATTCAGCTGTTTCTTCTAATTCTGAGTATAATTTTCTTAATGGATTGTAGTACATCATTTTAAGTACCTCCCTTTTCTTTTCAAAATTTTGTTATTAAACCGCCTGTCAATTATTTAGCGGATTTTTCTGCTAACTCAATTTCTTCTAATAATTTACGGATTGGATTGTAATACATCATGGTGTTTACCTCTTTCCTTGTCAATTTATTTTATATAAAGCGAATCGTTCGCCGGTTTATCTTTATTATCTGGATGCTTTTTCTAACAATTTACGGATTGGGTTATAGTACATCATCTTCGTTACCTCCTTTTTAGTTTATTGTATTTTTTATTCTATTTACTTGGAAGCTTTTGCTCCGCGTTCTAATTTTTCCAGTAATGATTTCATTGGATTATAATACATCATTGTGTTTACCTCTTTCTTCAATTTTTATTTTTTATATCAATCTAACAAGTTACCAAATACGGATCATTTTGATTCTTCTACAACTTTTTTAAGTTTCAGCAACACTGCTCTTCTTGGATTGTAGTACATCATTGTTATGACCTTCTTTCCTGTTTGTCTTGGGTGTTTCCCTTAACTTGGTTATAATTCTAGACCCTAGAGCATACTCTAGGTCAATACCCTTTCACAGTTTATTTTTATTTTAGTTGTTTCGCAAAGTCCTCACAAGTTGTGATGAATTTAACCAAATTCTGACAGGTCGTTTACATCAGCTAAATACAGTACTTTCCGATGTTCTGATTCCCGAACAATATTCCATGGCTTTAATTTAGAATGATTCCTTTTTGACTAAGAATTTTTTAAGAATTCGGATTGTATTTCCGAAAGAACATTATTTTAAACGAAAACAATAGAGTTTACTCTAGGTTTTTTGCCGGAAATGATTGACTTTGATTCCTTTTTGGGGTATACCTATAGAGATAAAACAGCTGTTTTATGGAAAGGAGAGGCGTTTATGAACATCTACACGATCAAGGAAGTATCTGAAAAGACCGGACTCAGCATCTATACCCTCCGCTATTATGACAAGGAAGGCCTGCTCCCCTTTGTGGAGCGCAGCGAGAGCGGCATCCGCCAGTTTACCGACGCCGACCTGGAATGGCTGTCGACAATCTGCTGCCTGAAGGATACTGGCATGCCGCTGAAGGAAATAAAGGAATATATCGATCTGTTTCTGGAGGGCACCTCCACCCTTGAGACAAGGCGGCAGATCTTTATCGACCACCGGGTCCGCCTGCTTAAAAAAATCGAAGAACTGGAAAAAAACCTGGAGATGGTTGAACACCGCATCCAGTTTTACGACGAGGCCTGCGCCATCTACGAGGCACGGAAGCGTGAAAACGAGACCGATAAAGGGGAAAAGGCCGAAGCTCCTGGTTTACGGCAGCCAAAAAAATAAAAAATGCCGGATAACCGGCAAAATTAATAATTGTTATTGGGATTATCGGGCTCTCCAAACAGAGCCCTTTTTCTTTTCCTGCATTCTTTGTAGCTAGTTTGCCACAGGCTTAAACGCGTCCTTATCCACACCACAGGTGGGACAAAACCAGTCTTCCGGCAGGTTTTCGAACGGGGTACCCGGAGCAACGCCATTTTCCGGGTCACCTTCCTCCGGATCATAGACATACTCACAAATTTCACATTCATACTTCTGCATGATCGTGCCTCCTTGACGGTCCCTCTTATTTTAACAATCCGTTAACACTCTTAACCTATTATTATATTAATAAGAAGGAAAATTTTAAATTCACTTACCCTATCATAATAAAATAAAAAGAAATTTGCAAGCACTTTCTATAAATGCAGGAAGTTTTCTTAATCATATAAGTATTCCTTAATACAAGACGCTCCCACCAGGCCCGCGTCGTTCTCAAGCGTCGCCAGGACGATCTCAGGCTTTACCAGGCTTTTATAGGTGATTTTTTTCACCGTGGACTTCTGTACCGCCTCCAGCAGAAAAGCGCCCGCATGCGCTACTCCGCCGCCCAGAACACAGATCTCAGGGTCCAGAACATCCACAAGGTTGGAAATGGCGGTGCCAAGATGATCTGTCATCGACCTAAAGCATTCAAGGCCCACCGCGTCGCCGTTTTTGGCCGCATTGATCACCATCTCCGCGTTAACTGCCTCTGGATCGCCTCCGGCCATGGACAGAACCTCCGTTTCACAGCCCTCCTCAATGCGTTTCTTTGCCAGCCAGATCACCGCCGTTGCAGAGGAATAGGTCTCCAGACAGCCCATTTTGCCGCAGTTGCATCGGTAAAGCCCATCGCCCACGATCATGTGCCCAAACTCCGAGGCCACGCCGTGCACGCCGTTTACGACCCGGCCGCCCAAGATCACACTGCCGCCCACGCCAGTCCCCAGCGTAAACATAACAGCATCCCGGCAGCCCTGGCTGCTGCCAAAACGGTTTTCCGCGATGCCAGCCACAGTGGCGTCATTGGCAAGGTAAACCGGAAGATGAATTTTTTCCTCTAAATCCCGCTTTAATGGCTTGTTTTTCCAGAAAAGGTTCGGGCAGGACACCACGTTTTTCCCGTCCGCTGAGACAATTCCAGGTACGCCGATGCCCACACTCTCAGGGGACTGTCCTCTCATCTCCGCCATCACCTGCCCCACCAGGGCTTCAATTCGTCCAAGGACAGCCTCATAGCCCTCTCTTGCCCTGGTCGGCTGTTTTTTCTTGAAAAACACCTCGCCGCTGTCCCCGATCAGCCCGGCTACCAGATTGGTACCGCCGACATCTATTCCAATATTCATGCTCTGCTGCTCCTCCGTTCTTAAGTTTCATTCTTATTATAACATTTTATACCCCTAAGTTCATCCTGCTTTACATTCCCCGGTTTCTGCGATATAATTACTCTCGCAATTCATTTATCTTAATGCAACCGGAGGACTCCATGAAGAATCAATTGAATACGAAAACCCTTGTTTTTACCGCACTGCTGATCGCCTTATCCTATTTAGGCTCTCTTGTTAAAATATTTGGCAGCGTGGCACTGGACGCCCTGCCAGCCTATTTTGGCGCGCTCATGCTCGGCGGCCCCATCGGCGCGCTGATCGGTGCGGTGGGACACCTTTTCTCATCTGCCCTGTCCGGCTTCCCTATGGGCCTGCCAATGCATATTCTGGTAGCCGCCTGTATGGCCGGCGCCTGCTACGCCTACGCCTGGATCAACAAAAAAACCAATCTGGTCGTCGCTTCAGTCACCGCCATTCTGATCAATGGCGTTGTCATGACCTTCCTGTCCGGCGTCCTGGCTGTGATCCTTGGTATTTCGCCCTCTGTCATGGGCTTTGTCATCCCCATGCTGGTGCCGCTGCTCATCGCTTCCACCGTCAATGTGGTCATCGCTGCGCTTTTGTATCTGGCCTTTGAGAAAGCACTGAAGGGCAAATTTACACAGGAATGAAAAAATCCCCCAACCGGGGGATTTTTTATTTCAGCAGAAAGTCTCGGATCACCGCAGCCATTTTCGGGTGGTGCTCCACATAGCTTTCATGAGTTTCGCCCTCATAAATCTCAAGGCTGCTGTCTGGAATGGAATCGGCGATATAGCGGGTGTGGTCGTCCTCGATCATATCGTCGCTTCCGGCGGTCACCAGAACCGGGATACGGATACTGGCCAGGTCTGCCTTGGAGATATTGGGCTGCTCCAGCATCATTTTAATGCTGTCCTTTCCGGTGCGCTCGTAAGCCCGGCGGAACTTGTCCAGCCAGATTTCCTTCAGTCCGTCCGGCGTGGTATTGGCGCCGCTGACCACCAGCGCAGAGAGCAGCTCCGGGTGTTTGTAAGCCAGCATCAGCCCGATGATCCCTCCGTCGCTGAAGCCGTAAACCGCTGGCCGCTTAAGCCCCAGGGCTTTGATAAAGCCGCGGACATCCTCTGCCATTTCGCTGTAGTCAAAGGTATCCACTGGCGTGCTGTCCCCATGGCCTCTGGAATCCAGGGCGTAGACCGTAAAATCCGCGCTCAGCGGCTCCATGATCGCGTCAAAAATCGTGTGATCCTCGCCGTTTCCGTGGATCAGGATCAGGGGCTGCCCTTCTCCCTTTTTTTCATAACAGAGCTCAATGGCTCCAACTTGTTGTTTCATTTTCTACCTCCGGTCATTTTATCCCCTATTTTATCCGATTCCAGGGGAAAAGAAAAGCGCCTGTTTCTTTTTTAAGGAAATCAGGCGCTTCTGCTATTCATTTTCCGTTTTTTCATGCCCGTAGGGATTGACATGGATCATACAGTGCTTAAGGGCCGGGTAGGCTGCCTCCAGCACATCGTGCACATTTTCGGCGATGGCGTGGGCTTCGACCAGCTTCATCTCGCCGTCCACAGCGATTTCCAGATCCACATAAAATTTAGAAGCGAAGGTCCGGGATTTGAGGTCGTCAATCCGTTTGACACCTGACTGCTTCATGATCAGCTCACGGATTTCCTTCTCGGTTTTCTCATCGATGGAGCTGTCCAGCATTTTGCTGATGCTGTCCTTGCCGATGTCATAGGCGGCCTTAATGACCAGCAGCGCAATGACCACAGCCGCGATAGGGTCCAGAATCGGCAGGCCCATGCGCGCGCCGGCGATCCCGATCAGGCTGCCGATGGAGGACAGGGCGTCAGAGCGGTGGTGCCAGGCGTCGGCCTTCAGCGCGCTGGAGTTAATCTTGTTGGCCGCGGCGCGGGTGAACCAGTACATCCATTCCTTGACCCCAATGGAGACCACAGCCGCCACCAGCGCCAGTATCCCTGGAATTTCCAGAGAATGGCTCTCGGCATCCATGATCTTTTCAATCCCGGTCCAGCCGATCCCCACACCAGTGGCAAACAGGATGACCGCCAGCAGAATGGCCGCCACGCACTCCAGCCGGTCATGCCCGTACTGATGCTCGTGGTCGGCCTTCTGGCCAGAGATATTGACCCCGATGATGACCACAAAAGTGCTGAGCACATCCGACGCTGAATGCACCGCATCGGAAATCATCGCCCCGGAATTGGCTAAAATCCCGGCGATAAATTTAAAAACCGACAGGGCGATGTTGACAAAAATGGATATGATGGACACGCGCATGGCGATCTTTTTATTACTGCTCTCGCTATACTCTACTTCTTCAATATTTTTCACAGATAACCCTTCTTTCATTGGCATGACAAAGTTAATACCCCTTAACTAATCTAGATTCATTCTATATTACACATCTTCAGTATAAATAAAAAACAGACCTGCGTCAAGGGTGTTTTAAATTTAAGGCAAGAAAAGACCTGAAATACAGGGTTTTGTATTTCAGGCCTTTTTTAAGCTTTATACATTCTGGAGCAGCTCAACCTCTTTGGCATAATCGGCAAACTTTTCCTGGGGTGTCTCAAGAAAAAAGGGCTTATCCCGGAGCAGCGGATGCTTCACAATGGCGATGAAGGTGTCCACCCCTATGCTGCCAAAGCCAATTTTCTCATGACGGTCCTTATGGCTGTTAAAGGGCGTCAGGCTGTCGTTCAGATGCATGGCCCTGAGGTAAGGAAGCCCTACGATCCGGTCAAACTCAGCGATCACGCCGTCCAGGTCATTTACGATATCATACCCTGCTGAATAAATGTGGCAGGTGTCAATACAGACGCCGATCTTATCCTTGAGCCGGACGCCGTCAATGATGGCCCGCAGCTGCTCAAAATCCCGGCCAACCTCGCTGCCTTTACCCGACATGGCTTCCAGGAGCACAATGGTTTTCTGGTCTGGCTTCATATTGCGGTTGAGGATATCCAAAATCAGCTCAATGCCTTTTTCCGGTCCCTGGCCGACATGGCTGCCGGGATGAAAATTGTAAAGATGGCAGGGCAGCTGATCCAGCCGCTCCAGATCCTCGCGGAACGCGCGCTCCGCGAAATCCCGGGTCGCCTCTGTGGCAGACGCCATGTTGAGCGTATAAGGCGCGTGGGCCAGCAGCGGCCCAAAGTCATGGTTCTCCATGATCTGCCGCAGGCCGTCCACATCCTGCGGATCAATGGCCTTGGCGTTGCCGCCCCTTGGATTTCTGGTAAAGAACTGAAAGGTATTTGCCCCAATGGATACCGCGTTCTTTCCGGCGGCGGTAAAACCCTTGGCAATGGAAATATGTGGTCCTATGTTAATCATATTTGTCCGTCCTTTCTCAGCCCAGCGCTACATCCATGAGCATCATGACCGTAAAGCCGACCATCACACCAATGGTAGCGATATCGCCCTCGCCGTCATGGCCGAGCTGTGATTCCGGAATCAGCTCTTCTGCCACAACATAGATCATGGCACCGGCGGCAAAAGCCAGCGCGTAAGGCAGAATCGGGTTGATAAAGACAACCGCCGCCGCGCCGATGACCGCCGAGATCGGTTCTACCAGCCCAGAAGCCTGGCCGTACATAAACGATTTGACCCGGCTCATATTCTCACGCCGGAGCGGAATGGAGACCGCGGCGCCTTCAGGAAAGTTCTGAAGCCCGATTCCCAGAGCCAGCGAGATGGCGCCGGCCAGCGTCATGTACTCATTGCCTGTGGCCAGCCCGCCAAAGGCAACCCCGACCGCCAGCCCTTCTGGGATATTGTGGAAAGTAATGGCCAGAACCAGCAGCACGCTGCGCTGCCATGAGGTATGAATCCCCTCCTCATGGCCTGTTCCCTGATGGATATGCGGCAAAAGCTTATCCACGCACCATAAAAACGCGCCACCGCCCAAAAATCCGACCACAGCCGGCACATACGGCGGCACCGGACCACCCTCCGCCATCTCAATGGACGGCGCCAGAAGCGACCAGAAGCTGGCCGCGATCATAACGCCAGCGGCAAAGCCCAGCATGGCGTTTAATACCTTTTTATTAATCTCTTTAAAGAAAAAGACCATCGCAGCGCCCAGAGCCGTGAGGCCCCAGGTAAAAAGCCCGGCGACCAGAGCCTGGCCCACCGGAGGGATATTGTTTAAAACTTCCATTTTCTCCTCCTGTCTTTCTATTGTTTATAGTCATTATAATTTACTAAATCATAACACATCCCACACACCATTTCAAAGCATTTTAATCATTTATACCCCATTTGCTTTAAATAGCACTGCAAAAAAACAAAAACGGCAGGCAACAACAGCGTTGCCTGCCAGTGCAGCGTTTTTTAAATTTACCTTGTTCTGACCCAGACCGATACCGAACCGGGCGCCACGTGAAAAACGCCGTCGCCGTTTTCGTTGACAGTGACCGTGCCCTCCACATTGCCCGTGATGTCATAAAAATCCTTTCCGGCAAACTGATGTCCCATATACATCTGCTTTGAGCCGCCGTCGCCGTTTGTCATCAGTACTGCCAGACCGGATTCCGGCTCTGCCGGGTCACCTTCGCGCACCCATCCGATGATATGGAAATCGTCAAAATAATCCCTCTGGGCGCCGTAGGCCGATTCGCGCCGGGCACAGAGCAGCTTGTCCAAAAGCGCCTGCATGGGCTCGATGTTCTGGGCGGGAATACCATAATAATCGCCGTAAAAAACGCAGGGATAGCCGTCGGCCCGCAGCAAAATAAAAGCGTAGGCCAGCGGCTTAAACCAGGGCTGTACCCAGGATTCCAGCGACTGGCCGGGCTGCGTGTCGTGGTTATCCACAAAGGTGACCGACCGTGTGGGGTCATGGGCTGTCAGGGTATTGCTTAACAGCTGCCGCATATCATAGCCGTCACCGCTGTTCGAGGCGTCAAAAAAATGATAGTGGAGCGGCACGTCAAACAGGCACATGGTCCGGCCCGTGGTCTCCATATAGCGCTTGAGATCCTCCAGATCGCCAGACCAGTATTCGCCCACGGCAAACAGCTCCTGGTCCCAGTCACGCCTGACTGCGTCCAGCCACTCATTAAAAAAATTAAAATCAATGTGCTTGACCGCGTCCATACGGAAACCGTTGACCCGGGTTTTATCCAGGTACCATCTGCCCCAGCGGATCAATTCCTCAACCACCTCGCGGTTGTTTAAATCCACGTCCGCGCCCATTAGATAGTCAAAATTGCCATTTTCACGGTCCACGTCACTGGCCCAGCGCTTGCCCTGAAACTGGAAAACCGCGCTGTCCTCTTTCTTCTCATCCCAGTCAATGCCCGCAAAATGCGTCCAGTTCCATTTAAAATCCGAATAGGTATCGCCCCGGCCTGGAAAGTCAAACTGCGTCCACGCCTTAATGGGGCGGATAGGCTCAATCTGCTCATTCCGGTTTTCGTCATTTTCCTTGCAGGCGTAGACATTTTCCGTCCGGTCCGCGCCCAGACGGTGATCCAGCACAATATCCGCGTAAACCTCGATTCCGTTATCCTGAAGGGCGCTGATGGCTTCGCAATATTCACTGACTGTTCCGTATTTTGTGGCGACGCTGCCTTTCTGATCAAATTCACCCAGATCATAAAGGTCATAGGGCGCGTAGCCCACATCGCTTTTACCCGCCGCGCCCTTGTAGGCCGGAGGCAGCCACACCGCCGTGATCCCGAGCGCTTTAAGATGACTGGCATCCTCTGCCACCTGCCGCCACAGGGACTGGTCCTCAGGCAGGTACCATTCAAAATACTGCATCATCGTTCCATTCATAAAAAATCAACTCTTTCTGTTTTAGAATAAGCGTTAATTAAAGCATTACGCCCTTTAATAAATACCCAAAGTTATAAAAAATATCGATTTTCTCTATATTATTTCGCCCAGACTTAAAAAAGCCTGTATCTTTAAAGCGATACAGGCTTTTCATTTATTGTGCCATGGCCTGGTTAACAATGCTTTCCATCATGCTGGACGTCAGCATTCCCGGCACATAGCCTTTCACATAGCCATCTTTGTCAATCATAAAGGTTGTCGGGAAAGAACGGATGCCATAGGCCTGGAACACCGCGCCCGTACGGTCCATGAGTGCCGGATAGGTAAAGCCGTTGTCCGACATGAAATCCGCGATCTTTTCAGGCGACATATCATTATTGTTCGGCCCTTCCTCTGTATGGGGATTGGCAACGCTCAGCACCACCAGGTCTCCGGAGTTATCGCCGTATTTTTTATAAAGCGTCTCAATATCTGGCATTTCTTTCTGGCATGGGCCGCACCAGGTGGCAAAGAAATTAAGAAAAACCGTCTTTCCACGATATTTCGACAGCGTGTGCGTCACCCCATACTGGTCTGTAAGCGTGAAATCCGGAGCAAGTGTCTTTTTGGCGTTCTCCTCCGGCGTGTTTTCCGGTGTGGGCGACGGCACAGGCTCTGTGGTTACCGTCGGGCTTGGCTGCGGTGCGCTGCTCCCGGCTCCAGCCTGAGAGAGGTAGCCCGTGATCCCGTTCATCCATCCTGTAAACATCATGATCCCCATAATGATCATGAGCACACCCCCGGCCTTTACCGTGTAGCGGACCGCCTTCTGGTGCCGCCTGAAAAAATCCAGCAGGGTGCTGGTAAATAACCCCACCGCCATAAACGGCAGGACAAAGCCCAGCGTGTAAACCCCAATGAGGATGAAGCCCGACGCGAAGGATGACGAAGACGACGCCATGAGCAGCACACTGGCTAAAACCGGCCCCACGCAGGGCGTCCAGGCAAAGCTGAAGGTAAAGCCCAACACAAAAGCCAGCAGTGGATTCATAGCCAGCTTGTCCAAATTAAAGGGCAGGCGGTGCTCACGGTTTAAAAAGTCAAAATTAAAGACCCCCAGCTGAACCAGCCCAAATAAAATGATGATGACCCCGCCAATGCGCGCGAACAGCATCCGGTTGCCCGTAAAAAACTGCCCGGCCGCTGTGAATCCCACGCCCAGAATAAAAAATGTCGCGCTGATGCCAATGACAAAAAAGAGCGTGTTGATGAGAACCGTCCGCTTTTTATAATGAACCGTCCCGTCCGCGTCCACTGTCTTTGTTCCGCCTGCCAGGTAGCCGATGTACAAAGGCACCAGCGGCAGCACACAGGGCGAGAAAAAGCTGAGAATCCCCTGTAAAAATACCATAATGGCCGGAACACCGGCTCCTGTCGCAAATCCCATATGATTACCTCTTTTCTGTCGTGTAATATTTTATTTTCCCACAAAGTGTAATTTTAAACATTACAGTTTCTATTTTGTAATCATAAATGTTACAGATGGATTTGTCAAGAAGTTTAAGGAAAATAATTTAAACTTATTCATCGAAGTATCAGATGGACTGTAAACAAAAAGCCCCGGTCTAAAGATCGGAGTGATATGTACCCTCCTTACTGGTTTGTCCAGTAAAGAGGGTACATATCACATGCTGCCGGCATGCAGGGCTTTTATTTTTGTCCGTTACCGCCTTTTGGCTGAATCCCAATGGGCCCTCTTGGTATTCATTCGGCAGCTCCGGCTTCTGTTTTCCCCTTAACAGGCGTTCCAGTATATTTTCAAGCGCGCGCTTTCTTAAAAATACACGGTCTATATTCCAGGGGAGCACAGGTATCCTTTCTTTTAAAGCACAAAAGAAAGGATGGTTTTGAAGATTAATCATTGAAAGATAATGGCTTCAGGCAGCTGCCCTTTCCGGCCTTCTTTTTTCCTTCGTTTCAACGGGTTTGGCTGAAATCAGCGGTTTCGTTTTCGGACTGGATCATAAAGACAGAGCGGTTTTAGGCTGGAATTCCGGATTGATTACTTCTCGTTGATCTGTTTTAATCATACATCGCCTGCGATTTGCCTGCAAGTGCATTAAGAGCGCAATTTTGATGGAAGGCGCGCTGTGGCCGGGCAGGCATTTATTAGAAAAATTCTTAGAAACGGGCAATAAAAAAACGGCCGAAAGCCGTCAAGCGTTTAATTAATGGTGATCCCGATTGGGCTTGAACCAACGACCTCTACCATGTCAAGGTAGCGCTCTTCCAGCTGAGCTACGGGATCACTTTTTGAATGCTTGTCTATTATAACGAATTCCCAGCGGTTTGTAAAGTCTTTTTTTACTCTGCCTCGGAATTTTCCTGCGGGGTTGGTATTTCCGGGGATTCAGGGGTGGGGTCGGCGGGCGTTTCCGGGGTGGGCGCCGGAGCTGGGGTAACGGTGGGTTCCTCGGGTTCGGCGGTATCCGGAACAGCGGTTGTGGGCTCTGGTTCGGCGGCGGGCGTTTCCGGGGCGCTTGCGGCCTGGGGGGTGGCTGACGCGGCGACGGGTTCTGCTGCCGGGGTTGGGGTAGGGGCGGTTGTCCAGACACCGGTCTGGGCGGTGAAGGTGACTTCGGCGGTCAGGGTATCCCAGGCGCCGTAGGCAGGCTGAACCAGGCTGAAGAAAATCAGCCATGCGATCAAGCTGTTTATGATTTTCCATTTTCTGGTCATGTGAAGCACCACCCTTTTTCAAGTGGAAGGTTGAAGGTGGAAGGTGGAAAGTGACGAGGCAAACAGCGCTTCGCTGGTTTGCCCGGTCCTGGCACCTCCTGTTTCAATCTCCGAATTAATCTTATGATAACATCTTTTCCCTTTTTCTGCCTGAAGGTGTGTTTTAGCCCTTTATTTCGTCCATGGAGGGGCGTTTAAGCGGCGGGGCGGACGGTGGACGGTGTCTTGGGGTTTCTCCCCGCAGATAGCGTCCCTTTGGCGGTTTGACGTTCTTGGCTTTGACCCGCTGTTTAGGCTTCATGAGATCCTCCTCATCCTCGGGATATTTGTACGACAGCCATTTTTTGACCATGTGCTCCATCATGAGGATAAAGCCCCAGAGCAAAAACATGGTGAGCGCCGCCGGGCTTTGGAGAAACATGGCCACCCGGCCAAGGTACGGGATATGAAAAGCATAAGTGCCGACAATATCTTCCCGGTGGATTTCAAACTCGTCATACTGCCCTTCCTGATAGCCCTCCCCCTGTGTCATGTAACGGTCATAACCGTCGCTGGTATCAATGTAACGGAAATAGTGGGTGACAAAGACCTGCTGACCCTGAAGCTCTGCCTTGAAGGTGATGGGCGTGTTTTCCGGGATGGGGTCATCCTCGTCGATGGCATGGTCGATGACCAGCGAGCCCACCGGTAAGGTGGGGACCATGCTGTTGGTTAGGATGACGTAGGGTTTGTAGCCGAAGAATTTTGGGGCGTCGGTGGGGGATAGTTTCATGAATATCATATACAATAAGGAAAAAGAAAAAACTGAAATTATAAAAACATTCACCAAAATCTGGACAATTTTTACAAAAGTCTTTTTTTTATTTTTCCTTTTTTCACTCATATTTTCACCCTTTAAAAAAGATAGCGGAGAGTAGTTTCCTACACACCGCCATGAAATCTAAATAATTTTATTTTTGATATGCTGTACAAGTTACTTTCGTTGCTATCGTTTGTCCAGCTAAAGCTTTAGCTGCTTCATTTGTTAAAGCATTAACTTTTGCAGCATCAAATTTGGCAACAACTTCATATTGCATATCTTCCTCTAATTCATAAACGCCAGTTACTTCTGTTCCTCCAGTTGGTGTAATGTTCTTCGCTGATAAAGCAGTAGCATCCCTATCACCATCTTTCGGATGTTTATAAATTTCTACTTTAACATTATCTGACAAGGCATCTGTTGGTTCTAATTGCGCATATATTCCAGCTCCTTTCCCTTCTCCATTATTATCAGCATCTTTAAAAGTCGGAGTAAATGTCGCTGTCATTTCTGTAACTTCACCACTAGCCTTTTTCAAAGCGTTTTCCGGCACTAAAGTATTGTCTTTAAATGTTCCCTCATCACTTGTGACAGCTAAAGTTACTGGTGTTCCTGAAGTTGCAGTAAAAGTTGGCGTATTGTCGGCCGTCAACTTATCCCATGCCGCAAACGACCCAACAGCCACTGCCAGCATTGCTACTGTGGTAATTCCACTAATCCATAACGAAGTCTTCTTTTTCATTTCTAAATTCCTCCTGTATAAATACATCTAAATTTTTAATCATTGCTGCCTCTTGACAATGACTTATTCTTAATGATGGGTTTATTATACAATTGGAAACGCTACACTTCCGCTACTCCTTAAATCAATGGAGAATTGAGAATGGAAAATGGAGAATTAGTGGTCCCCTTTTTCTGTCGAAAAAGCGATTAAAAAGCGGCCTGCGGCCGCCATTCCATTCAAAATGCGCAGCATTTTGTTCCTGTAATTCTCCATTCTCCATTAACAAACATCTACCAAACACTTTCTCTCTTATGGCGAACGTTTTTTGACTACCTGAACTGTCCGAAGATTAAAACAATGCCCGGGTCGATTTCGGGAACGACTTCCACAGGTTGTCGTTCCCGCATGAGAGAGGGCATTTTTAATCCGCGGACAGCGCCAATTCTCCTCCACCTCCCCCTCTAACCATAAGCAACCGCTAATCTTCCCCCCGCTGTTTCTCTACCAGCTCCTGGATTTCCCAGATTTCGGGCACGCGTTCTTCGGCCCAGGAGTACTCAAACAGGTATTCGCCGGTGAAGGGGGATTTTGGCAGGATTTCGCCTTCTAACAGCTTGTAGTAGTCGCAGTAGACTTTATCCCGTTCGATATAGCACAGGCCGCGCCTCGTCTGGAAAATGCCCGGCGCGCCCGCCTCCTCAAAGGTGTGAGTGGCGATCATGACCGCCTTGCGGTAAAGCTTTTTGGTCTTTTCGTCAAAGAGCCGGTCCTCCCACAGCTTGTCGATGGCCTCCTCCATGGTGACCACGCCGCCCCGGTGATCCACACACAGGGCCACCAGCTCCTTGGCCTTCTGACTCTTAAAGATGAGCAGCTCCCCTCTGACAAAAATATCAAACCGGCCAAAGGTGCGGATAACCACATCGTTCTCCGGCTTCCGGGACGCTCTTTTGCCCACCTTGTCGATGACCGCCTGAACCCGCTCGGCCGAGAAGGGCTTGAGAATATAGCCCACTGCCTCCACGTCAAAGGCCTGCTGGGCGTAATTGTTATAGCCTGTCACAAAAACTGTCTGGATATCCGGTGCGGCCTCCTTCAGGTAACCGGCCAGCTCGATGCCTGTAAAGCCTGGCATCTCAATGTCCAGAAAGGCCAGATCAACCTTGTGGTCCCTCACAAAATCCAGCGCCTCCGAGGCGTTCTGGAAGGTGCCTGCCACCTCCACGCCCGCCATGTCCTCCAGGACGTATTCTAAGGCTTCGATGGCAAAGCTCTCGTCGTCTACGATGATCACTTTCATGTCCGTCTCCTATTCTTTCTTGGGAATCTTTATGCGCTGCACCGTGCCCTTGCCGGGCGCGCTTTCAATGGTCAGCACCGCGTCCAGCATGTGCGTGAGCTGAAAGCGGGCGTTATAAATGCCGCCGTCTTTTTTCTCCAACAGCTTATCCGTCTCAAAGCCCACGCCGTCGTCGGTGATGACGACCTCGTAATAGCCGGGGTGCTCCCGGGTAGACAGCGTGACTGTTCCGCCCTCTGGCTTGCGGCAGACGCCATGTTTGACGGCGTTTTCGACCAGGGGCTGTATGCACAGGGGCGGCACGCTGAAATCAGTGGCCTCAATGTCATACACGGCGTCGAAACGGTTCTTAAACCGGATTTTTTCAATGTCCACGTAGCACTGAACCGGCACCAGTGCTTTATCAAAGGGGACTGGCTGGTTAATCTTGACAAAGTCGAGGTTAGCGCGCAGGTAGTTGGAAAAGGTAAAGATCACCTTGTCGGCCAGCCTGGTATCCCGCCGGGCCAGCACCTGGATGGCCTGGAGGGTGTTGAACATGAAATGGGGCTGGAGCTGGCTGACCATCATGTCAGCACTTTTCTGCTCGATCTCCTTGTACAGGTTTGCGATACGGATCGCCTCTGCCTGCCGGATCTCGATGACCCGCTGGTAATAGATGTAGATCATGCACATGAGCAGCAGGCACAGGGTGGCCGGATACAGCATATACATGTCGGACGTGGACCAGCCTGACAGGTACATGGTGTCTGCGAACAGCCCCACCGTAATGGACGCGTAGCCCACGAGGGCTGGCCGGATGTGCGGAACTTTCTCCTCCACCAGACGGTACAGCCGGGCGTACATGTAGAGCAGAGGGTAAAACAGCCCAAGGCGGATATGCTGCTCCAGAAACAACGTCCGATTACTCTGAGACACCACAGCGATGGCGAACAGCACAACGGCGTACCAGGCGGCCAGGACAAGCACAGGCCTCAGCCTGATCCTGCCCCTTGTCTGTTCCTCTACGGTAAGGCACAGCAGAATACAGGCGTTGAGGGTGGAACCATAAAAGATAGTGGCCAGAGTGATGTTAAAGGGTGTGTCGAACAGTGCCTCGAGGGTGACAGCCATGTCCACGCTGAACATGCGCACGATCAGAAACACTACCGCCCCCAGTATGAGGTTTGAATAATTTTTGACCCGGCTGATCATAAGCACAAGCAGATAAACCAGGCAGAATACCAGCACAGCTGTGCTGAGAACAGAAATGGAAAAAATCTTTAAGGGCGAATAGCTGACGTCGTCCTTGAGATTGGTAAAAACAGAGGTGATATAAACCCCGGAGGGCAGGCTTTCCACACCCCCGTCCCCGATATTCATGGTGAGCTCGCTGTGGGTACGGGCGTTCTCGACCTGGCCGGTGAGCAGGCCGTGCAGGCCCATGCCCGCAATAAAGGCGAGCATGACAACCAGACAGATAAAATAGACGGTTTTTTCGGATGGTTTTGGAATGGGTTTCGCTGACATGTTACCTCCACGCCGTTTTTTTGACAAGGGCTGTGAATGCCGCCTCGGGCAGCGGCCTTGAAAAATAGTAGCCCTGGATATAGTCGCAGCCCAGCTCCCGCAGAATTTCGACCTCCTCGGCCACCTCCACGCCCTCGGCGATAACACGCATGCTCAGGCGGTGAATGAGGCTAATGATGGCCTCCACGGCTATTCTGGTTCTGGGTTCGCCGGTGAGGCGGTCCGTCAGGCTCTTATCCAGCTTGATGAGCTTAAAGGGCAGGTTGAGCATATTGGTGACGCCAGAGTAACCGATGCCGAAATCGTCCAGGGCAAAGGCGCAGCCATAATCGATGAGCCGTTCCATGGTGCTCCGGAGGGTGGACATAGAGGCAGCGGCCACGGTCTCGGTGATTTCGAATTTAAAGCGTCCGGGCGGCAGCTTGTAGTGCTCCATGACAGCGATGAGGTCATCGGCCAGGCTCTCCTGCATGCACTGCACCACAGAGAGGTTGACGCCAATGGTCTCAAAGCCTCCTTCGGTATAGGGATGGGCTGTCATAAACTGGCAGACCTTTTCAAACACAACGAGGCCGATGGAGACAATCATACCGTTTTCCTCGGCCATGGGGATAAACTCATCGGGCGGGATGAGGCCAAACTCAGGGTCGCGCATGCGCACCAGCGCTTCACAGGTGGCGAAGCGGCCCGTGGCAAGGCAGTAGATGGGCTGGTAGTGCACCTCAAAGCCATCCTTTTCGAGAGCGTAAGCGAGCATGGCGCGGATATGGTTCTTACGCCTGAATTTCTCGTTGAAGATTTCGCCGCCGCGCACCACGCCATTTTCCCGGTGCTTGGACTCCTGGATGGCAAAGTCGATGGCAGACACGATCTCGTCCACGGTTTCGGTGCCGCCTTTGCCCATTGGCACCACTCCCAGACTGCAGTTCAGGCTGTAGTCGATGCCCTGGAAATGCCAGGGCTTTTTAAACCGGTCCACGATGAGGTTCACAAGCCTGTCGGTGTTTTCTGCGCCGTTTGGCTCTGCGATGCAGAAAACATCGCCGTCAAAACGGTAGACCCGGCCCGTAGGAGCCAGCCCCTTCAGGAATCCGGCGACCTCCTTGAGCAGGCGGTCACAGGTCTTGACACCGAAAACCTCGTTGGCGAACTTGAAATCCCGCAGGGCAAGGGCAATGATATCCCCCTTTTTCCCGTTCTTCAGGTGCATCTCGATCATCTGCAGAAAAACCTGCCGTTTAAAGGTTCCGGTAAGCTCGTCACTGACCATGCTGTTGCTCTGGGTGGAGAGGTGTACCAGCAGGATACAGCAGGTGCAGGCCACGCCGGTGAGGATATAGCCTGTAAACACAAACTGGAGCAGGATGGCCGCCAGCGACAGCACCATAAAGGCGCAGAGGGCAGCAAAGACAGACTTTGATATTTTCTTCCGGTTATAGATGGCGATGACCGCAGCGCACAGGATATAGGAAATGGAGCTCACATGGGTAAAGGGGTTGCCGATGCCCCGGGCATAGCCGTTTTCAAGATCCAGTGTGAAATAAAAATGCGTCAGCGGGTTGGACAGCGCCAGCACAAGGTAAATGAAATACATCGAAAAAGCCAGGATAACCAGGGCTCTCTTGTGCCAGAACTCCTGGTAAATGATGGAGATCACATAGAGCAGCACCATCATAGGCATACTGGGCAAAAAAATCAGGTACAGGTTGTTGAAGAAAACAGCCAGCCCGAAATTGGCGGGCGTCAGGTGCTCTAACAGCAGAGTAGCCACAATGTTCGTAAGAATAAAGGCCATTGAAATGACAAGGGTCGCGCCGTAAATACGGTTCTGCCAGGTGGGAACCCGTGGCCCTCTGAAATAGTAGACCATGATGATCCCGATGATTAACGCTGAATAGATTTCAAATTCCAAATGCCATGTCATTTCTTTTACCTCATAAATTTTCAGATTACCGTTTCAGCGTCGATTGAGAAATAGTCTTTTCGGATATAAAATTCATTGTAGCTGATGGGCATGCCGTCCTCCACGGACAGAATGCACTGGGAGATGAGGAATACGCTCTCCTCCCTCGGGATTTTGAGATACCCCCGCACCTCGTGGGAGGGCTGTACGATCTCGATGTGCAGCTTTTTCTTGAGCTGGAACTGGAGCTTGGACTTTTCCATGATGCCGTGGAAATTGGCAAAATTGATGACATCCTCCACGATGGGATTTCCTTTCTGGTATGGCAGATAGATGTTGCTGTACTGCACCACGTCCCTGCCCATGTAAAAGGCCTTCTGGACACGTATAACCTTGTCGAAGGACCCTACCTTGAGCTCGCGCATGAGCCGGCGCCCCGGCGACACAACGCCCACCTTGATGAGCTTGACCTCGTCGATCTGGCCCTTGAGGCTGTCCACCTCATCGAAATAAAACTGGTAATGGTTGGAGGTGGGCTCACAGACAAAATTGCCCTTGCCCGGAATGGTGTAGATATAATTTTCATTGACGAGCAGCGCCAGGCTTTTGCGCAGGGTGGTACGGCTGACGTCATAAAACTCTGACAGCTCATGCTCCGACGGCAGGATGTCTCCGGGCTTCATCTCGCCCTTTTCGATTTTTCCTTTTATGTCATTTACAATATCGAGATATAAAATTTTACGCATGGTTTCTTACTCCTGGGTAAGCCATTCTCTGCAGATAGAGACGCCCTCGATGGCGTCGCTGGAAAAACCATCGGCGCCCACATATTTGGCGTATTCCTTGCCCGCGATGGCGCCGCCCAGAATGATTTTGATATGATCCCGGAGGCCGGCCGCTGTGATGGCGTCCACCACCACCCGGATGTTTTCCACCACGGAGGTCAGAATCCCGCTGATGCCAAGTATCTGGGGCTTTTCTTTCCGGATGGCCTGGATAAATTCCTCTGTGGGGACATCAGTGCCCAGGTCGATGACCTCAAGCCCCTCGGAGTGCAGCATGCTGACAAAAATGTTTTTGCCCACATCGTGGATATCGTCAAACACAGTGCCCACCACGATCTTGCCCGCTGGGGCCTGCCGGCTTGAGCGCTCGGACTCCATGCCGGATATTTTGAGCAGGCTGGACACCAGCTCGCCGGCCATGATGAGGTCCGCGATGTAATATTCGCCCTTTTCGTAGCGGTTGGCCACGCGCTGAAGGGCAAAGTTGAGGTCGTTGGATATTTCCTTCGGGTTTCTCCCTGATGCGAGCAGGGATTTCACCTGGCGGATGGCCAGGGGCTCGTCGATATTTTCTACCGCTTCGATTAATTTTTTCTCCATGATAACTCCGTCCACAATCAATCTATTTTAGTAAAAATCATACCACAAAAACCAGTCTGTGACAATCGTTTAACCAGCGGATTTACGGCATTTATTTGTTTTTCTTTAGTCAACCTTTCGTTAAAGAATTGTCAAGGAATTCTTCTTTATTCTATTGGAATTTTAATGAAAAAAGCGTATAATGGGTATATACATTGCAAAGGTTCCCAGAAATATTGTGAAAATACAGAGAATTTTAAGGAGCATTCTATGGAAAACTTTACAAAAGCCGAGCTTGAAAAAAACAAAAAATATCTGGAGCTGCTGTCCGGCAGCTTTCCAAACATCACCACCGCTGTGGGCGAGGTGGTAAACCTGACGGCAATTTTAAACCTGCCTAAGAGCACAGAGCACTTCCTGACCGATATCCACGGCGAGCACGAGGCCTTTAACCACGTGATGCAGAACGCCTCGGGCGCCATCCGCCGCAAAGTCATGGACGAGCTGGGCAGCACAGTCAGCCTTGAAGACCTGGAAGAGCTGACTACGCTCATCTATTACCCCAGCGAAAAGCTGGACCTCATTAAAAAGGAAAAGAAAGGCCCTTACCTGGACAACTGGTATGAGCTCACCATTTATCGCCTGGTCAAGGTCTGCCGGGCCGCTGCCTCCAAATACACCCGTTCTAAGGTGCGCAAGGCCCTGCCCAAGGATTTCGCCTATGTGATGGAGGAGCTTTTGCAGGAGGATGAGCACCGTTTCAACAAAAAGGAATACTATAACCAGATTATCGCCAGCCTGGTGGAATACGGCCGGGCCGAACACTTTATCATTGAGATTTCCGGGGTCATCAAGCGCCTGACCACCGACCATCTCCACATCATCGGGGACATCTTTGACCGTGGTCCTGGGCCGGACGTGGTTATGGACACCCTCATGAAGCACCATTCCCTGGATATGCAGTGGGGCAACCACGATATTCTGTGGATGGGCGCTGCCGCGGGCAGCGCGGCCTGTATCGCCAATGTGGTGCGTATCGCTCTGCGCTACGCCAACATGGACGCCCTGGAAACCGGCTACGGCATCAACCTGCTGCCTCTGGCCACCTTTGCAAACCGCGTGTACCGCGAAGACCCGTGCCAGCAGTTCACCCCCAAGGTGAGCCCGGACGACATCGAGACCGACGCGGAAATCCTGCTCATGACCCGCATGCACAAGGCCATCAGCATGATCCAGTTTAAGCTGGAGGACCAGCTGATCTCCCGCCACCCCGAATATGAGATGGACGACCGCCTGCTGCTGCGCAAAATCAGCGAGGACAACAAGACCGTCGAGGTGGACGGCGTGGTCTATGAGCTCAATGACACCAACTTCCCTACCCTTGACCATGAAAAGCCCTGGGAACTGAGCGAGGAAGAACAGATTGTGGTGGATAAGCTGTGCTACACCTTCCGCCACAGCGAAAAGCTCCAGAAGCACATCCGCTTCATGTACGCCAAGGGCAGCATGTACCTGGTGTACAACAACAACCTGCTGTTCCATGCCTGCGTACTGCTGAACGAGGACGGCACCTTTAAGGTTAAGAAGATCAACAACAAATACTATTCTGGCCGCTCCCTCATGGACAAATACGACCAGATGGCCCGCGAGGCCTATTTCGGCGACATTGAGGAATGCCCGAACAAGTCGGACTTCCTGTGGTACCTTTGGTGCAACAAGGACTCCCCGCTTTTCGGAAAGGATAAGATGGCGACCTTTGAGCGGTATTTCATCGACGATAAAACCCCGCATAAGGAGCGCTACACCCCGTTCTACACCAGGATCGACGACAATGAGAGCATTGCGGTTATGATCCTCAAGGAGTTCGGCGTGGACCCGGTGGAAGGCCACCTGATCAACGGCCATGTGCCTGTAAAAGCCGGCTCGGGCGAGAGCCCCATCCGCGCCAACGGCAAGCAGCTGGTCATCGACGGCGGCTTTGCCAAAGCCTACCAGAAAACCACCGGCATCGCCGGCTATACCCTGACCTACAACTCCTACGGCCTCACCCTCATCAGCCACCGGCCCTTTGAATCGGTCGATATGGCCATCCGCGAGGGCGTGGACATCAAATCCACCCGCCAGGTGGTAGAAACTACTCTGGAGCGCAAACGCGTCAAGGACACCGACATCGGCAAGAGCATCCAGGCTCAGGTACACGATCTTGAAATGCTGATCTCGGCTTACCGGAAAGGGATTATTAAGGAGAAATCTTATTAAAAGAAACGGGCTCTGCCCGTTTTTTAATTGGAAGGTGGAAGTTTTAAGCAAATGTGCTCCGTACATTTGCTTAGACGCGGCCTGTCGGCTGCAGATTCAATCGTTTTGTATCAGCAAAACGTTCTACAACCTTCCACCTTCCACCTATTGCTAAAACCCTTTCCTTGTGATAAACTAAAACTACTATTAATCACTAATACTTCAATACAATCGGAGGGGAAAACATGAGCTTTGAAATTGTAACAGATTCTTCCTGTAACCTGCCAGAGGACATCATTGACCGCTACGGTCTGCATATCCTGTCCTTACGTTTTTTAGTCGGGGGAAAAGAATACTACAGCTATACCAAAGGTGAGATCACCGATCTGGCCCAGTTCTATACCATGATGCGCAACAAGGAGGAAATCACGACCTCTCAGATCAGCAGCGATACCTGTACCAAGCTTTTTGAAAGCCTGCTCCAGGACGGCAAGGATGTCCTGTACATCGGTTTCTCCTCCGCCCTCAGCGGCACTTACCAGGTCGGTTACCTGGCTTTGGAGGAACTGAAAAAGAAATATCCTGAGCGCAAGATTTACGCGGTGGATACCCTGGGCGCTTCTCTGGGTGAAGGGCTTCTCGTCTACCATGCCGCAAACCTGCGGGAGGCCGGCGAGAGCATTGAAGCGGTCAACGGCTGGCTTCTGGAAAACCGCCTGCACCTCTGCCACTGGTTTACTGTGGACGACCTGTTCTTCCTGCAGCGCGGGGGACGCGTCTCGGGCACCGTGGCTATTTTCGGCACGCTCTTAAACGTCAAACCCGTCATGCACATGGACAACGAAGGCCGCCTGATTTTTGTGACCAAGGTGCGCGGCCGCAAGCGCTCTCTGGACGCTTTGGTGGAACGGCTGGACCAGACGGCCATCAACCCTTCTGAGCAGTCCATTTTCATCACCCACGGCGACTGCCTGGAGGACGCCCAGTACGTGGCCAAAAAGATCGAGGAAAAATACCATCCCAAGGAAATTGTCATCAACTGGGTGGACCCGGTCATCGGCGCACACTCCGGCCCCGGCACGGTGGCCCTGTTCTTTTTGGGGACAGAACGATAAGGTTTTACCCCGCCCGCTGACACAGCCGGGCGGGTTTCTTTTTTACCAAACCTGTCCCCTTTCTACTGAAAACGTTCATCACCTCTCCCGCTCCTGTGGTATACTTAAATTAAACATTTGTTTCGTTTAAAAATAGAGCCCAGGAGGTTTTTGCTATGGGAAAATTTGTTGTCAAGCCGGTCAAATCTGGTTATACCTTTCATCTGAAAGCCCGAAATGGCGAGGTAATCGCGACGTCTGAGGTGTACGCAAGCCTGACCACGTACAAGCACGGGGTGGAATCTGTCAAGAAAAATGCAGAGGCTGCGCATCTGGAAGACCAGACCGCCAAGGAGCCTGTGCCCGCCAAAAATCCAAAGTTTGAGCTGTACCTGGATAAGGGCGGTAAATACCGCTTTCACCTGAAGGCCAGCAACGGCGAGATCATCGCTGTGTCTGCCGCTTACAAAGAAAAAGGCAGCTGCCTGAAGGGCATTGATTCCGTCAGACGCAACGCCCCCGAGGCCGAAGTCATCATTGAAGAAGCCTGATCCTTACCTTTCATATATTTTATAAGACGCCCCCGGATAAGCCTATCCGGGGGCGTTTTTCTCCCCTCTGCTTATCGCTGAAGAGAACGGGAATTCGTACCTTTTTTCCAAAATTTTTTCAAAAAAACAAGGGAGGCATGTACTGCTTCCCTTGTTTTTATTTGCTTGCTTGGCTTTCTTACCAGCGTTTTCTTCTCCAGACGACAATGCTGCAGACCAGGAGCGCTGCGACACTGAGCAGTGCCAGTACGCCCCAGAAGGTGGCCGGGCTGACCGAGCCGGCAATGCCGGTGGCTGCACCGTTGTTTGCATCTGGATGATCGGAGGATGATGTCTGCGGCTTATCGGGTACATCTGGTGTCCCGGTTTCAGCCACTGGTTTATCCTGCATTCGGACGATGTTGCCTTCGCAGGTCTTGCCGCCCACGGCCACAGTGCCGTCGGGCATCAGAGTAAAGGTGATTTCCTCTGCCACCTCATAGCCATCCGGCGCGGTGATTTCCCGTAAGACATAGGTGCCTGCCGGCAATCCCTCGATTTTCTTCATCTCCTTGCCCGATGTCCAGCTCAGGCTTTCACCTGTGATGGTCTTTGCCACTATTTCGTTTCCGTCCTCGTCGCGGGCAATGCTGCCATCCCCGGCAGTCTCGTAGACGGCCAGGACTGCACCTGGCAGCTCGTCGGTGCCGTTGATGGTGGTCTTGCTGATGAAGAAAGAGGTGAGTTCATTTTTCAAAACCACCTGCTCTGTAAGATTTTCTCCTGGGCCGACACCCTGTTCTGGCGTCCTGACGGTAAAGTCAACGGGCGCTGCAAGCTTGTAGCCTGAAGGCGCTTCTATCTCTTCGAGCCGGTAGTCTTTTCCTATTTTCATGAGTTTGACAAAGGTTTCTGGCTGTTCGCCGGATACCCATTCGGCAGGCTGTCCATCTGCCTGGGTAAGCGGTATGTAGACACCACTCCCGTCCTTGACGGTAATACGCAGTCTGGCGCCTGCCAGCAAGTTTGCGTTCATATCTGTCTTGGATATTTCTGCCACAATGGATGGTTCCAGCCAGACGATCTCACCTGTCTCGGGATCCACGGTAGCGGTTGGCGGGCTGTTGGGGTCGCTTGGGTCTGCCAGTCCGAGGTCAATGCTCTCAATGACAGGCTCACCCGCTTCATTAATGCCAAATTTGATGTTTACAGGCTTTTCAGATACATGGCTGCCTTCGGGGGCTTTGAGCTCGCGGATAGAGTATTCCACACCCATGAGCACGCCTTCGAAACGGAGATAGCCGTCCTGGCCGGTTGTCGCCTCAGCGATTTGCTGCCATTCACTCTCGTCTTCTGTTTCCGCAGCGCTTTCTGTGCCAAAGAAGCTGAAAGATCGTGCCTGTGCTGGCAACGCTTTGGCTGCTTTTTTGAATAAACCGTAGGTAGAGCCCGGCAGCACTTCATCTGGTTTCTGCTCATTGACCTTTTTCAGAACAATATCGGTGGTGACAGCCGCGTCCACGACGTGGTTATCCGCTACCTTTGTATCGTCCAGATTGGCCAGTCCATCAAAATGTCCATCGCTGTCCACAACGGCCTTGTAGACCGTCGTATCCAGCATGTAATGCTGTGGTGCTGTTATTTCCTTGACGTACCAGGTTCCCCGGGCAACGCCGGTAAAGACAACCTTGCAGCCATCACCAGGATTGCCGCTGACGGCAGTGTATACCGGTTCCGCGGCACATTCGGGATCTTTGTACAGGCCGTAGACAGCGCCTTCAAGAGGCGCGTGCTGCGGGTCGCCCGCACAGGTTTCGGTGATGATGCCGCGTTTGTGGAATACCACCTGAGACAGGGCATTCACCCGGCTGACGGTCACCTTCTGGCTTGCGCCGCGGCTCAGGGTGACTTTGGTCACGTCTGCCGATACCGCGTAGGGATCAGGAGCCGCTGTCTCCACAATGGTGTAGCTGCCCATGGGCACATCGGCAAAGACAAGCTGTCCATTATCGCCGGTGATCTGGGTCTGGATAACCTCGCCCGCTTCGTTTTTCAGTTCAAAAGTCACGCCTGACAGCGGACCGTTGTCATTCCCCTTCTTGTTCAGAGTGATGACACCCGCGTCAGCGTTGACAACCTGGGTGACAGTCTCGTCGTTATTTTTCAGGGTGCAGGTTCCATCATTATCCACTACTGCTTTAAACTCGGTGGGGTTCAGGAGATAGTCATCCCCCGGACGTTTGGTTTCTTTGACGGTATAGGTCCTGCCCTTGTCCAGATACAGGAAGGTGACCATGCCGTCCTTGTCAGAGGCGGCCTTTGCCTTTTCCGTACCGCTGTCGTACAGAGTAAATTCTGCGTCTGGCAGACCCGCGCCGGTGGTGTCAACTTTCTTGAAAGTCAGCTTGGTGGGGTCATTGGTAAAGGCAATGTTTTTGTCTTTTTCGCCTGTTTTTAAGGTTATATTTTGTGTCACCGGACTTAAAACATAACCGCTGAGGGTCTTTGTTTCTTGAACGCCATATTCGGTATCCATAAGCAGGTTGTCAAACACCAGTTCACCATTTTCATCGGTCACGCCGGTTTTTATCTTGATGTCATTGCCCTTGCTGTCTTTTTTCGTCAGTGTAAATTCAATGCCCTTGATGGGTTTGCTGCTAAAGGAATCGGTTTTGCTGATGGTGATGCTGCCGCGGACGGCTTCGTTGGTGATTTCGCTGACCGCTTTATCTGCTTCCTGACTGCCCGCCACGGCGTGCAGCCCGTCGCATTTTCCATCTTTGTCGATCACAGTCTGATAGACCGTGCTGTCCGCTGTATAGTTAGCCGGGGCGGTGATTTCCTTCACGTAGTAAGTACCCACGTAGATGTCATTGAAGGTAACTGTGCCGTTGGGGCCGCTGGCCGCAGTGATGGCCTTGCCGTTGGCGTCTTTGACAGCTGTTTCAGCCTTGGCATCCATATACAGTCCAAAAACTGCGCCGGACAGCTCTGCCTTAGCGTGTAAATCATTTTCGTCATTCGTGCCGTGTTTGATAAAGGTGATGTTGCCCTGGTTCAGGGTGTTGGCAAAGGACAGGCTGACCTTGTCACCTGACAGGGCAGCAAAGCCTTTAACCGCGTCTGCGTTGGTGATGGTTACCTTACCATCCGTGTCCACCGTGAAGGTCACCGGCGTTTGCTGAAGCTGGTAAGCTTCCGGCGCGGTGGTTTCTTTCAGGGTGTATTCATTGCCAGCGATGAGCAGGGCGGACAGATCTGCCTGCGCGTTTTGTGTCAAATCGATAGCGTGTGCTCTGCTTCCGTCTGCCAGGTCACCGGTAAGCTCAAATTTTGCGCCTTTAAGGGGTTTATTTCCGTTGTTGGCGTCAGTTTTCTGTAAGCTCAGGGTGATGGGCTGATCTTTGAAGTTCAACGTCAGGCCATTGTTCACCACCGTTGCCGGAATATCTGATGTGTCATGTGCAATGCTGATGGTGCCAGCGGTGGACATGGTGATCTTCACCTCATCAGTTTCCAGCTTGTAGCCGTCGGCCGGTCGGGTTTCCCTGAGTGTGTAGGTCTGACCTGCGGTCAGCAGGCCTTTGAGGCTGTATGCCTCTTTATCTTTTGTCTGGATTGTCTTTACTTTTTCTCCATCTGCGAAATCGCCGGTCAGGCTGAATTCCGCGCCGCCGCCGATGGCTGTGCCATCCGCGTTGGTTTTCTGGAGGAATACTTCATTCTGTGTGTTTTTCAGGACGATGGTTTCATTGCCATTTTCAAGCGCCGCGTGAGCCGGGGTGTCTGTGAGGGCTACCTTGCCCGCGTCATTGACTGTAAAGACAATTGGTTCAGCCAGTTCGTAGCCTTTTGGCGCGGTGGTTTCTGTCAGGGTGTAGGTTTCGCCGGCGATCAGCTGTCCAGACAGCGTTTCTGTGAGATTTGCTGGTGTGACTTCAATCTCAGTTATCTCTTTATCGGCAAAAGTTCCGGTTACCTTAAATACCGCACCTTCTAATTTCTCCTTACTTTCAGCATCAATTTTCTTAAGGCCGATTTCGATGGGCTGGTCTTTTACAGTGATGGTTGAGTTTTCTGTCACACTTACGTGATCTCCACCTTCTGTTACAGTGATAACGCCCTTTTCGTTCATCGTGATCTTAACCGGGGCGGCTTTTTCGTAGCCGTCCGGGGCTTTGGTCTCGGTGAGGGTATAGGTCTTGCCCGCAACAAGTGTTTTGGTAATATTTGACCAGGTGCTGGCAAACGTTGTATTATCCGGTGTTTTCCAGATAACCTTGTTGTTGTCGCTGTCATCCGTCAGTTGGAAGGCCGCGCCGTTGACGAGTGTTTCGTCGGTGGCATCTGCTTTCTTGAGTGTGAAGGTGCTCTGAGCGTTGCTGATGGTAGTCGCTGCACTCTGTACTGCACCAAAGTTTACCTGACCTGCTTCAATGGTAAATTCAAGCGGGACGCTGCTGATGATATAACCTGTCGGAGGGGTAATTTCTACCAGCTTGTAGCTACCCCAAGGCAGATTCGTGATTTTCAGCTCTCCGATGTTTCCTTCTGTTTCAGACTGCATTGGATCAACATCATCATAGACATAGGTCCTCCCGGTTGTTCCAGTCAATATAGGTGTTGTTGCCTTGTCCTTATATAAAGCAAATACCGCATCATTTAATTTCGTATTACTGTCTTTTGCGTCTACCTTGGTGATGGTCATGGAACCTGGGAGACGGTCATTGGCGATGCCTTTGTTGTTTTCAAAATTCCCACTCAATACATTCCAATTTGTTGTCTCATTAAGTTTTACTGTCTTATTATAATGGGTGTCGTCAATCTCAAAAGTCGCTTTAAACGCGCTGTCTGAACTATAGCCTTCTGCTCTTACTTCTTCCAGCAAGTACTTGCCTTTTTTCAAAAGCTGTGCGGTGACCTCGCCCTTATCATCTGTAACGACGATTCCGCCTCTACCCGCTTCTTCGACGAGTTCTGTATAGGTGCTTCCACCATCTGTTGAGCGTGTGAGTTTAAAGGTAACGCCCTGTATCCCGGATTCATCTGTAGTGTCTGTAGTGTCGTATTTTTTGAACGCTATTTTTGTCATGAATCTGGTGTTCGTCATGGTACTTTTCACAGGTGTACTGGTTTCAGCATAGTGATTTTGATCTGTAATTTCAAATGCCACCAGATTATTGTTATTGGTGTCGTCATAAACCAAGCCGTCAGTTGGCTGTTCTAAGAAATAATACTTGCCTGTCCAAAGGCCTGCGCTTAACGCTTTCTTTGTTTCCTCATTAGTAACGCTGTTAAGCTTGCTAGTGTCGATGACGCCGTCATCGTCGGTTGTCAGGTTTTCGGCGATCAGGGTATCCGTTGTCGGTTTATTCAGATCGGGCGCATCGCCTGTACATTTGTACAGGCTAAATGGAATACCGGATGCATCTGCTCCCTGTACGCCAGTCACCGTTTTAATCAGCTTGGCCTGACCGTAGACACGGGTGTTTTCGACATTGCCAAGCTTGTAAACTCCCTCTTTTAATTCAGGACTGGATGTCTTATCGGTTCCTTTCAGGTTGTTTACTTTTCCATCTTTGTCCACGTTAAAGGTGATTTCCCTCGCATCGCCTACTATATCCGCCGGCCGATCTGTTTCTACCAGCTTGTAATCTCCGTAGACAAGGCCACTGATAGTCAGGATACCATCGGCATTGCTTTCATCTGTAACCGCCGTATTCGAATCAGTACCATAATATGGATGGTAAGCCGATCCAGTTGGGTTCAGCACAAAACTTTCGGGTTTATTATCCGCTTCTTTTTCAGCTTTACGCTGAACGGCGAAAGTTACACCTTCAAGGGGCAAACCGTTCTGGTCTTTTTTGGTCAGCTGGATATTGGCTTTTTTTAGGGTATTGGCAACATCAGCCATTGTATAAGCAAATGATTCTACGCCGCCAGTGGTCGTCACACTCAAGTCTGATTTTTTAATCTCAATAGCTTGTATTGGCTCAGCGCCTTCCGCTCCGGATTTTTCCACAAGTTTATAATCCGCGTAAGGGATATCATTAAACTGGACGAGTCCGTTATCGCCGGAATCCGCTTCAAATACCATTTCATCGCCGGTTGTCTGGGCAGTCCCGTTGACGATTCTCTGCAACTGGAAGGTGATGCCCTTGAGGCTTCTTCCATCATCGCTTTTTTTGGTGAACTGGATGGTGCCTTTGACGGGGTCGTTGGTGATGGTATAAACACCATTACTGTCTGATGCCAGTGCCTGTGAGCTTGCAGCTTTTTCTTTTATTTCGGTAATTGTCCCCGTACCGGCAGAATCAGCCGCTACTTTCACATCATAAGATTTCAGTAATCCATAACCATCTGCATCCCCTGTCCTTCCGTCGATCTGTTTTTCTTCCAATGTGTAATTACCGATCTGAATGTTGTCAAAAACTGCGATACCATCATCACTGGTAGTCCTGACCTGCTCTGTTACCGTCTCACTGTATTGGTTTTGACCATTTAAGGTAAACTTGACATTTTCCATCAGGTCGCCGGCATCATCGGTTTTTTTGATCTTAAGTGACGTGGTACGAAGCTCATTAACCGCGTTTATTTCCGTGCTATAGGTCGTATCTCCAACAGCTACATTGGGTTTGTCGACGTTCACTGTCAATGGTTTATACTGATCACCTTGTTCGCTGACTTCAATGAGCTGGTATTTGCCGTAGGGCACATCAGTTAATGCAATTTTTCCGCTATTGTCAGTGGTCGCGTAATATTTACCATTTTCTTCTGTCAAACTCGATCCGTTGATTTTTATTTCAGTCTGCCAGGCGATAAAATTATCGTCGTTATTGCTTTTTACATAGACCACTTGGAATTTCTTCCCAAAAACCGGAGTACTGCTACTGTCATTTTGGGTCTTTGTCAGCGTTACGGTCCCTTTGATTCTGGTGTTTTCTACCGCATCTGCCACTTTATAACTAAAGTTTTTATTATCTGTAATGATCAGTGTGTTTGCTTCAATCCTAATGGGCAAGCTGGTGTCTGTTACCTGATACCCCGCTGGCGCGCTGATTTCTTTGACGGTATATCCATCTGGGGTGTATGGCACATTACTGAATGTTACTTTGCCACTGCCATCGGAAGTTGCTTCTTTAATTTTAGCACTTTCATCTGTTGAGCCACCTTTATATAAGCCAAACTTAGCGCCTTCTAATTTAAAACTCGTAGTCTGCGCGTCTTTTTTGGTCAACTCAATACTTCCCGAAACATAGGTGTTTGAAATTTTAGTGTTAGTATCCACCGTACTTCCATCCATGGTGACGGTCCCGCCGGCGTTTACAACTATCTTATGCTCTTTATTTGAGATTTTATACTCTTTCGGTGCCTCGGTTTCCTTGAGCGTGTACTCACCGGGGTCTAATTCCGTGAATGTCACCTTACCACTCGCATCGCTGGTGGCTGTTTTAACGTCATTTAAAATATTATTCTCTATATTGTCCCACTTCTGGTCATTGCGCTTCAGCGTAAACTTGACGCCTTTCAAACCCGCAGACGATGAATCTGCTCCTGTTTTGGTAAAAGACAGCTCGCCCGTCGGGGTGTTCTTCCATTTTTCGGACTGAATGATGGTGTATTTTCCGTATTGAATTACCTGTGGTGTAACCTCTATTCCTGTACCAGCTTCAATTTCTTTAAGCATTCTCTTTCCTGCTGTTACTTTACCCGTATTATCAAACTGAAAATACTTGATCTCCGCTGTGTCTTTCGAATATCCTGGTGCTCCTGTTGTTTCTTCCAGCTTATAGACCACATCTTTTTTAAGCGGTATAAAGCTGGCGTAACCGGTCTTTCCTGTTTTGGCTGTCTTTGATTCGCCTTTGATGTACGCATCTTTGCTTCCATTTATCTCATAAGATGTTAATGTGAAGGTCGCTCCCTCCACCTTGATGTCTTCACCATTCTTACTGCTCTTGAGCACCTGTATAAAAGGCACATTTCGGATTTTGGCGTACTGGTCCATATTGTAGCCGCCGTCATAATCCCCGGATGCATCAATATTGTCATTACCTGTACTTCCGGAATTTGGCGCGAGCTGCACCGCGTTAGTGACGGTAGAGCCTGCCTCTACATTGTCAAGGATAAAAGTTTCAAATTCCAGCATTAAGGTTTTCTTTTTATATGAATCAGGAATTTTCAACGAAAAGCTCTGGTCCTTGATAGAATTTTTTAATTCATTCCACCAGATGCTGCCATCTGCGTCCTTGATTTCCTCTTTCTTACTGATACCGCCCTGTGCATTCAGGGTTACCGCATAGAGCTTAAACCCGTCACGCTCTCCGTAAATAGACATCAAATCTTTTGGGGCAGCTTTACTCAAATCCTCATTGAGTGCCATATTGCCCATATCCACCTGATTTTCGTTGATCATGACAGTCCATTTCAGACGTCCGTTATTTAAAAGCTCGCTGCTCTTTTGCAGCGCCTTATTCTGTATTTCTTCGTTGGCCGATGAATCTGCCTTGATGTCAACCTTCTTTGTGCCGGATGGATCTGTGACCTTTCCTTTAAGTACAACATTATTGACAAAGGTAAGACCTTTATTATTGTTTTCTCCTGATTTTAGATAGTCTTCATCTATCTGTGTGCTAAAATACAGGGTGTATTTCCCTACGTTTCCTGTTTTTCCATTATCCATGGTGGTTTCAGGCAGAGTAAAAGTAACGACTTCCTTATCTGTATCGTTATTGTTGCGTGTGATTTTATCCCAGTAAATGGTTTCATCCTGGTTATTTTTACCCTTAATTTTTACGGATTTACTATTATTGTCAACATCGCTGACCACCTGCTTTTCACCATCGTTATAAGAAATCCCGTTCAGTTTATAAAAACTGGTATGCAGCGGGAGGGTATCCTCTAATTGCCCATCAACAATCGGCAGATGGTTGGGGTCAATTTCAACCTTCCAGTTAATCAGATGATCAGAATTTGAATAGTCATAATCGCCATCGGTCACTTTGGTGACGAGGGTATTGTCAATATTTTTTTCACCACTGATCTCTTTATCAACGGGTGTCGAACCCGCTGTTGCCTTTATCTGAGCGCTGTTACTGACTGTTGGCTGTCCCTGCTGGGACAGGACATCTGGGTTCACCACTTTGGTTGAGAAATTAAACGTAAAGTAGTTTCCCGTATCTATTTTTGAACAGTAGATAACGAACTGGCCTGTATTATTATCATAGGTATAATACACACCATCTGCATTGGCATGATCTTTGGGAATTTCGGTTTCCTGGCTGTTTCCGTCTTTTGTATATTTCAGCGAGGTGGTATCCAGCGCCAGAACATCTGGTGACAAAGTATCGATTATGGACAAATCTGTAATCGGCACATTGCTGTAACGGTTGGTCGTAAAGCTCCAGTCCATGATCTGGGTGGCCGGGTCATAATTTTCCGCCTTTTTGCTGACCAAATCAAAAGTTGTTGTTGGATTTTTTTCAATATTGACATTAAAATTAAAATCATCATAACCGATGCCCTCGCCATAGATGACGCGTTTCCAGATCAGATTGGCGACATTGCCAAGTCCCAGTTCCCCTGGATCTTTTTTGCTTAATTCATCTAAGTACGCATCCTCAGTCATATTTTCTGGAATTGCAAGATCTGTCAGATAATTGATCTTAATTTTCTGATTTGTATACTGGTCGTAGGGAAGCAGCAATACCTGACGTGCTGTTCCTGATGGCTGCTCTATGTAGGTGTAATAGTAAGCCTTGTCGGCGCCGTATTTTGTTTTTATATTATCAAGCTTTGTTTTTAACTCATCATTATACTTAGTATTTTCCAGATCACCGTAGAGTATTTTTAGGCTTTCTTCGGTCACTTCTACCAGATTGCCATTCCCTACAGAATATTTTTTCTGCTGCACTTGGCTGCTTTCATTTAAGGAATAGATGGTAAAGCCTTCTTCCAGATTATAGACCTGTTTTGTGGCATCCATCGAGTCGATAAACCATGCGTTGACAAATTTTGAGAAGCTGGTATCAATATTGACATCCCATTTCATCTGAAGTCCATTCTCAGGATTCTGCTCGCTTTCCTTCGAGAAAAAGGACAAGTCCATGGTCGTACTGGCTGGTTGTGAGGTTTCTAACGGCTCTCCGTTTTTTTCTTTTTTTAACGCTGCGGTGTTCTCAGCCTGAAATGTCCAGTTTTTATTTAAGCTGTTTGTTAAATACTCCTGATATTTATCTTTATTTAACTGCATCCGGATCGTGTAGACCGCTTTAGCGACCGCTTTTCCGGTTTCAGGTATCTGCGAATAAAGCTGCCCATTCTCAACCGTATATTTTCCTATATTAGCGCCCGCTTGATTAGGATCGCCAGTCAGGTTTACCTCTTGGATGGTGTTGTCCCCAAAAGTATAAGTCACTTTGGAAAAATAATGCTTCGGCGTTTCTGTTGATTCCGCAACTTCCATATCTGTCGGCAGCTTGTCAACCAGCCAGAAACCATTGAGCTTGTCCTCACCTTCTTTAGGAATCGCTGGGATTTCTGCGGTAATGGTATAGTCGATATAAGGCTTATCCGCTGTTGGCGCTGCTTCTTTATTAATCTTAAATTTTTGATCCTCTGGATCAATCGGTTTGGGCGATTGATTCTGCTGCACTGTAATCGAATGAGCAGAATCATTCCAGTTCACCTCAGCTCTGTCCGCATCGCCAATCGCACTTTCCGTCAAATCAAGCTTCATGGAGAAGCCTGCTGCCACATCAACCCAGGTAGGATTGTACATAATATTATTATCAAAAACCGCCTGTAAAATATAACTGCCTTTGGCATCATCCCACTGACAGGTATAATGGCCGATTTCCATACCATCTATTGTTGTAATGGGTGTTTTATCCCCATCAGACGGCAGCGGCTGAAGCGATCCTTTTTCAAAGTTCTTCCCAAGGTCACAGGTGAAAGTGATCGGCGTTATGGTCTGTGTTTCAAGCCATCCATCATATTGAGTAATATCATCCGGAATCTCTGGAAGTTGATTAAAAACAGCGGTTAAGTAATTGTCATCAAATTTGAAATCAAACCCGATATTAACCGTTGGGTTCTCCTTTGTATAGCCTGCTTTATTATCAGGAAAGCGCACCTTGCTGACAAAAGGCTGGTGTTTTCCCTCAATCTTTGTAGACTCTACAGTAGGATTTGAAATACCGCTTCCATAATTAATTGTCTGCCAGGCCGTGGTATCTGGTATCTCCCCTTCTGCCAACGCCACACTCCCCGGGCTGAACCCAATCATCTGGAATGTCATGCAAAAAACCAAAACAAAGGCCAGAAGCCTTGTTCTCAAACTTTTTTTACTCTTCTCTCTCATTTTTCTACCTTTTTTATTTCTCTATTGTATTTGTGGCAAGCGCCAATTCGCCACTATTGATTACCTTTATAATAAGTCTATCAAAATCGAAATTCCTTTTCACTTTTTTTACCGATACAGTCTTTTTATTACTGAATTTGCATGTTTAAAATCCAAGTCTTTTCAGAAAACGGACAGACTATGGTTCTGTAAAGTCTCTCTCAATCTTCAATATTTCTTCAAAAAAGCAGGGCCTTACAGCGGCAGATCTGCCCCGAAGCTACCATGCCCTCTGGTATGCATCTGTTCTTTGCGGGCAGTCCGGCAGACAGCACGCCCTTTAAGACAGGCTGGCTGACCTCTGAAAACATAAAAAAAGCCCCCGCCATTGCATTGACAATCACTACCTCAATCTGGAATACAACCCCACCATGCTGCCCGACACCGTGGACGGTACAGCCCTCAGCCTTGCCGCTTTTGAGCTGCGCTATCACCAGTCCCTGATACTCCTTGAGAACTCACCGGTCTTTTATCTGAAGGGTATCAATGCAGCCTATAACACTTGGTACACTCTTCGTTGAACAAGCAGTTTTTCGCGCTTTTTCAAAACCAACAAAAAGAGGCCAGCGCTTCAAATTATCCAATAATTAACAAATTATTAAATTAAAGTTCTTTTGCATACTATTATCTTGACAATCGCTACAACACAAAGTATAATAGTCCAAAGTAATTACTATAATCAAATTGTACTAATTGAGGTTTTGTGAATGAGTAAAAGAAAAATAAAACAACACGTGGACTTTTTTTCAGAAAAATGGAAAACACTCGAAAGGTTATCCGAAGCTTATGCCAAAGCTGCGGGCTTAACTCCCATGAGTTTAAACGTACTGGGTATCCTCTATGAACACACCCAGGGTTGCACACAAAAGTTAATTTGTAAACAGAGCCAATACAACAAACAAAGCGTCAATATGATTATTAAGTCCTTTTGGCGTCAAGGCTTAGTCGAACTTTCAGAAATGAAAGAAGACCGCAGAAATAAGCAGGTAAAATTAAGCGAAAAAGGACAAAAATACGCAGATTGTGTTATTGGCTCTTTATGGAAATGTGAAAATGACGCACTGGAAAAGATAACCCCCGAACAGCAAGAAGCCCTGATTATCTTTTTAGATATCTATGAAGAATGTTTTCGCAACGAGATTGTCGCGTTGACGAAGATTATGAATGCGGAGGCCTCGACTAATGCATAAAGAAGTTTGGATTTTCTGCCCTGTATGTCAAAATAAAACACGGCTAAAGGCTAGGCACGATACCGTATTAAAAAATTTTCCACTTTTTTGCCCAAAGTGCAAACAAGAAACCCTGATTAACATAACAAAACTGAAAATGACTGTTCTTACAGAGCCAGACGCTTAAGACGCAGAGCCAATGAAATGTGAATAAATTTCATTGGCTTTTTATATTTGAATGGAGGTATAAACTTGATAAAAATACTAAAAAATCTTACCACAAAAGAGTGGGGGCTGGTTGCCATCGTTCTTGTCCTGATTGTTTTTCAAGTATGGATTGATTTAACATTACCGGAATTTATGGGGAAAATCACCGAACTTGTTCAGACGCCCGGCAGCGGAATGCAGGCGATTTTATTCGCCGGCATCCGGATGCTGCTGCTCACCCTGGCAAGCGTTGCGGTTTCCGTTGTTATCACCGGGCTCGCCGCGCGAATCGCAGCCAATCTTTCTTCAAGATTGAGAGCAGGCCTGTTTAATAAGGTACAGTCGTTCACAATGCAGGAAATTAATAATTTTTCCATTTCCAGTTTAATTACACGAACGACAAACGACATTACACAGGTTCAAATGCTGATGGTAATCGGGCTGCAAATCCTGATTAAATCACCAATTTTAGCTCTATGGGCCATTGTAAAAATCATGGGCAAAAGCTGGCAGTGGTCAGCCGCGACAGGTATTGCAGTTGCGATACTGATTATTGTATCTTCAATAATCATTTCTCTGGCGATCCCAAAATTCAAACTGCTTCAGAAGCAGACCGACGATTTGAGCCGTGTTTCAAGAGAAAACCTAACCGGCCTTCGGGTTGTCCGTGCCTACAACGCGGAGCAGTATCAAGAAGATAAATTTGAAAAAGCCAATTCTGCTTTTACCCATACCAACTTATTTTCCAACCGACTAATGGCCGCACTGATGCCTTCTGTTGAGCTGATCATGAATGGTTTAACCTTATCGGTATACTGGATTGGCGCTGCGCTCATTGCATCCTCCGCTGTGTCGGAAAGGGTTCCCTTGTTTTCAGACATGATGGTATTTTCCTCTTATGCCATTCAACTGCTCATGGCCTTCATGCTGCTTGGTGTTGTTTTAATCCTGATTCCCCGCGCCAGCGTATCCGCAGACCGCATTTGCGAAGTCCTAGATACCAATCCGGCCATTCAGGATGGAATCATCAGCCATACACGCACCGCTACGCCCGGCGAGGTAGAATTTAAAAACGTTAGCTTTAAATATCCAAACGCGGAGGATTATGTTCTGCAAAACATCAGCTTTCGGGCAAGCAAGGGCGAAACCATCGCCTTTATCGGCTCCACAGGCTGTGGCAAGAGTACGGTTATCAACCTCATTCCAAGGTTTTATGATGTTACAGAAGGCGGCGTTTATGTGGACGGCATCAATGTCAAGGATTTTACCCAGGCGGCTTTGCGCAATAAAATCGGGTACGTTTCACAGAAGGCCATTCTTTTTAAAGGGGATATTTCCTCCAATGTGTCCTTTGGTTCAAACGGAAACGGCGGGGTAAGCCATGAGGCCGTTACCTCTGCCATTTCAACCGCCCAAAGCACAGACTTTGTGGAAGCCATGGAAGATTCCTATCAAAGCTATGTGGCGCCCGGCGGCACCAATCTTTCCGGCGGACAAAAGCAGCGGCTTTCCATCGCCCGGGCCATTGCAAGAAAGCCCGAAATTTTGATATTTGACGATAGTTTCTCAGCCCTTGACTATAAAACCGATAAGTTGCTGCGAGGCGAACTGAGACATCATGCCACAGACGCCACCATTATCATTGTGGCTCAGCGCATCGGAACTATTAAGGATGCCGATAAAATTATTGTTTTAGATGAAGGCCGGATTGCCGGGATGGGCACACACCGCGAATTGATCAAAAAATGCGATTTATACAAAGAAATTGCCTATTCTCAACTCTCAAAGGAGGAACTGGAAAATGAATAATGCGCAATACAATAAAAACCAGAAGGCCGAAAACACGGACCTCTCCGATTTTTCCGGCATGAGCGGATCTGTTGCAAAAGCAAAAGATACGAAAAAAACAATAAAAATGCTGTTGACTTATTCAAAAAAATACCTGCCGGGTATCATCATTGCAGTTATAGCCGCTGTTGCAGGGACTATCATTGCCCTGGTAGGCCCTGGCAAACTCAAAGTTTTAACCAATCTGATTACTGAAGGTATCCCGACCATCATCGATATGCCTGGCATTGTTAAAATTGGGATTCTTTTAATTGTATTGTACTTAACGAGTGCGCTCTTAAATACCTTACAGGGATGGATCATGGCCACCGTCACCCAGAAGATATCTCAAAAAATGCGAATTGATATCAGTAGAAAAATCAACCGTCTGCCCATGTGGTTTTATCATAAAAACACCACCGGCGACATTCTTTCCCGCATCACAAACGATGTCGATTCACTGGGGCAGAATTTAAATAACAGTTTGACCACCCTTGTAACGTCCATCACCATGCTCACGGGCTCTCTCATCATGATGTTCATCACAAACTGGACCATGACTCTTGCGGCAATTGCCTCTGTCGTCCTTGGATTTATCACTATGATGATCATTATGAGTAAATCTCAAAAACATTTTGACAACCAGCAAAAATATTTGGGGCTTATTAACGGCCATATCGAAGAAACCTACACGGGCCACCTTATTGTAAAGGCCTATAACGGCGAGCAGCAGATGTTTGAACCCTTCAAAGGCCTAAACAAAAAACTAAACAAAAGTACCTATATGGCCCAATTTCTTTCTGGCCTGATGATGCCTATCATGACCTTTGTAGACAACATCAGTTATGTTGCTGTCATCGTTGTCGGTGCGTCTTTAGTGATAAGCGGACAAATCTCTTTTGGCGTGATTGTCGCGTTCTTGGTCTATGTGCGCTATTTCACCCAGCCCCTCACACAAATCGCCCAATTGGCTCAAGGCTTACAGATGGCGGTTGCCTCTGGTGAACGTGTCTTTGAATTCTTGGATGCAGAGGAGATGGCTGATGAAAAAAATAAAAAAGCGCCACTGCAGAATGTAAAGGGCCATGTCGAATTTAAAAATGTCAAATTCAGCTACGAAGGGACCGATAAAATGGTTATCAATAACTTTTCCGCCATCGCCAAACCCGGACAAAAAATTGCCATTGTCGGTCCAACCGGATCAGGAAAAACAACCCTTGTCAATTTACTCATGCGTTTTAATGAGATCAACAGCGGTGATATTTTAATTGACGGCGTTCCAATCCGGCAAATGACAAGAGCTCAGGTGCATTCTCTTTTCTGTATGGTCTTGCAAGACACCTGGCTTTTTGAAGGCACCATTCGGGAAAACATTGTTTACAACAAGCAAAACGTATACGACGAAGATCTCAAAAAGGCCTGTGCGTTGGTGGGCTTGCACCACTTCATCCGTACTCTTCCCAATGGGTATGATACAGTCCTGAACGATAAGGTTAATCTTTCAGCGGGCCAGCGGCAGCAGATAACCATTGCCCGCACCATGATTGATAACGCACCCATGCTCATTTTAGATGAAGCGACAAGCTCCATTGACACCCGGACAGAAGTGATGATTCAAAATGCGATGGACAAGCTTATGGAAGGCCGCACCTCCTTTGTCATCGCCCATCGCCTTTCCACCATCAAAAACGCAGACATCATCCTAGTGCTCAAAGACGGTGATATTATTGAAAGCGGCAGTCATACCGAATTAATTGAAAAAAACGGTTTTTACGCCGAGCTTTACAACAGCCAGTTTGAAGTCGCTTAAAAGGCCGGACCCTTTCAATTAGGGCTGTCCCTATAAAGATTCCTTGAAAAGCAAAAATAAAAAAGCACAGCCCTGGAAAAATTTATCATGACATAAAAAGTCTGTTTTCTCTGGGCCGTGCTTTTTTGGGGAATTGGATCAAAACAAGCATTATCCAATTGCCGCCTTTTACGGAGGATTTAATAATTTAGTTTTTTAGATTTTCAAATATTTCCACAATTTCGCTCATTTTCTTTGCGCCGAAGACCACATCCCGTTTGTTGAGGATCATGGCAGGCACGCTCATGAGCTTGTATTCTTCCTTGAGCTCTGGAAAAAGGGCTGTGTCGATCATTTCCGCCTGTATGTTCGGGTTCAGCAGCGCGATGCGCTGGCAGGCCGCTACCACATCCGGGCAGAAATGACAGGACAGGGAGATACAGATCTGGGCATTGACAGGATGGTCGATGGCCGCAATCCGCTTGGCAAGCGCCTCATCCACTGCCTGGCCCGGTCCGGCAAAGTTATAAACCGCCAGAACAAAGGAATTCATTTCATGGCCGCCGGGGATACCGGTAAATTTGACGCCGGAATACTGACCCTCTGGATCAAACAGGGCCGCAACCGGCAGGTTGTCGAGGTGCATGGCGGCTTCCAGCTCAGGCTTCTCACCTTTTTTATAAGCTTCCACCTGGATATGGTCGTTAAGGGCTGCCACTTCCTCTAAGAAACCCTGCATTTCCTGGGTCTTTGGCACAGCCGGGTCGATGATGGTCACCACCCGGGCGGTGCGCTCGAGCTTTTGGAAGATTTCCCTGAGCTGGCCCTTCATGGCTGCCGGGATAAAGCCATCTTCCGCTCCCTGGGGCGCTTCCGGCTTTGGTGCCGCTGGTGTCTTGGCTGCTTTTGGCTCAGGCGCTGCCAGGCCCAGGCGTTCCCGCTCAGCCGCCACGTATTTTTCCGCCGCGGTGGCTGCAATGGCGCCGTCGGCCACTGCCGTGACAATCTGGCGCAGCTCCTTTGGCCTCAGGTCGCCCGCGGCGTAGACGCCGGGGACATTGGTTTCCATGCGGTCGTTTGTGGGGATATAGCCCTCAGCATCGACGTCCACCCGACCCTTGAAAATCTGGGTGGCCGGTTCATAGCCCGCAAACACAAACATGCCAAAGGGCTTGCCGTCCTTACTCTCGTAAGTAAAGGTCGCGCCGGTTTTGTTATTGAAAAATTCAGCCTTTTTCAGAAAATCGTCACCGGAAACCTCCTTCACCTCAGTGTTGTACCACACCTCAATGCCAGGATGCTCTTTTACCTTGTCCGCCACCATCTGGGCGCAGGTAAAATCATCCTCACGCACCACGATGGTCACGCTTCTTCCATAGCGGGTCAGGAACACAGCCTCCTCGGCCGCAGCAAAGCCGCCGCCCAGAACAAAGATGTCAAGTCCGCTGAAAAACTCGCCGTCACAGGTCGCACAGTAGGCAATGCCGCGGCCGGTATATTCCTTCTCACCAGCAAAACCGATCTTGCGCGGGGAGGCGCCTGTGGCGATGATGACCGCGCGGCTTCTGTAGGTGCCGCGGCTGGTGTGCAGCGCCTTCACTTCACCCTCAAGGTCTACACCCTCGATCTCGGCTACAGTAAATTCCGCGCCGAAATCCATGGCGTGCCTGTGCATTTCATCCATAAGCTTAGGGCCGGTGGCGCGGCGGATACCGGGATAGTTGACGACCTCTGCGGTATTCACAGCCTGGCCGCCCGGCTGGTTTTTCTCAATGATCAGCGTATCGAGCATGGCCCGGGCGGCATAGATACCAGCCGAGAGTCCGGCGGAACCGCCGCCGATAATAATCAAGTCATAAATCTTATCCATGGCGCCCTCCTGCTTCTTACAGCTTTCCGACTAAATCTAAGCTTGGTGTCAGTGTGTCTTCGCCTGGCTTCCATTTAGCAGGGCAGACCTGGTCGCCGTGTTCTCTTACAAACTGAGCGGCCTGCACCTTGCGCAGCAGCTCCTCAGCGTTACGGCCGATGCCCATGTCATGGATTTCGTAAACCTTGATAACGCCGTCCGGGTCCACCACAAAGGTACCGCGCAGCGCCTGGCCTTCTTCTTTGACCAGCACACCGAAGAATTTTGCCAGCACGCCTGCCGGATCGCCTAACATCGGGTACGGAAGGCCCTTAATGGTGTCGGTGGTGTCCGCCCAGGCTTTATGTACAAAATGGGTATCTTCAGAAACCGAATAAATTTCACAGCCGATTTTTTTGAACTCCTCATAATTGTCCGCTACGTCCGCCAGCTCTGTCGGGCATACAAAGGTAAAATCTGCCGGGTAAAAGAAGAACACGCCCCATTTTCCCAGGACATCTTCCTTTGTGACGGTTTTAAAATCACCTTCATGATATGCCTGTACTTCAAAATCGATCAATTCTTTGCCAATTAAATTTTTCATGTTGATACCTCTTTTCAATAATATTTATTTTTGTTAGCTATTTCTAACTGTTTGATGAGTGTATCTTAACACGATAAAAGAGGCTTGTCAAGAATAATTCTAAATTAAAAACAAATTTTTAACAAAAAAAAGCCACAGAGATTTTGAGGGATTCTCTGTGGCTTCAACACTCAGATTTTATAAAACAGGCTAAGAGCGGCCCTGTTCCGCGCTCAGGGATACAGGTTTTTCTTTTCTGCGCGCAAACGCTGGCAGCAGGTTCGCGATAGAGCCGGCCAGAATCAGCAGCACACCAATCACCATATTGAACGGCACCGCTTCGTGCAGGATCAGCACTGCCAGGATAGGCGACAGCACCGGTTTAAAGAAAAACACCAGCGACGCCGTATTGGCTGAGGTTTCCTCAATGGCCATGAAATAAAAGGCATAACCGCCGCCAGTCACACCGATGCAGATATAAAGCATCGTGAGGACATTGGACGCCGTATAACCCGTAAACAGCGGAATATTGGCAAATAAGGCAAGGCCGCTGCCGCTCAGCATATCCGCCACCGGTCCCACATGGCTGATGCCGATGAGCAGCAGCATTTCCAGGCTGGCGAACAGAAAGCTCCCGCAAGTCACCACCACGCCGCCGTAGCGGTTACACTGCTTCTTGGAAAAGACCGAGTACAGGGCAAAAGCCACTGCGGCCAGAATCGCCATGACTACCCCCGCGATGTTGAGGGAGGTGTGCAGAGGGTTGACAATCACCAGAATTCCGATGATTTCAAGCACAATGGCCGCCACATGGTTTTTCTTGATCACCTCGTGCAGGATAATGCCCGAGAAAAACAGCACAAACACCGGATTGCTGGAAAACAGTACCGCCACCACCGAGGCGTTGGCGTTTTCCACGGCCAGCTGGTAAAAGGTCATGCTGACCACAACCCCCAGAAAGCCCAGCCCCGCAAAGTGCAGCAGACTTTTTTTATCCAGATGTTCCTTTTTCTTCTTAAGCGTCCTGAGCGCAAAGGGAATTAAAACAAGACCGCCGATCAAAAAACGGGTCAGGTTCATCTGTACAGCGTTAAATTGGCCTGAAACACTTTTGAGGGCGATCTCCATCGAACTGAAAAACAGCGTCGCAATGACAATATATAAATAGCCTTTTTTCAAAATCAAATCTTCCTTTCATTTTTCGTACAGTAACGATTTTACCCCTCTCATTACCATAAGTAAAATGAAATATTCTTATACGCTTTATAACCATTTGTTATGGTAAAATAATGTCCAGAAAAGCCTCCGCAGCCTTCGAGATACCGCCCTTTTTCCGCTTGATCACACAGATCTGCCGCTTTGGTATCTCAATTCTGGACCGGATCTCGATCAGGCTCCCCTGGTCCAGACGCTCCTGTGCCACATCGCGCACCGCGATGCCAATGCCCAGGTTTCTTTCTGCGTAGGGCATGATCAACTCCATAGTGCCCAGCTCAAAAGCCGGTTCCAGCCGCATCTTATGCTTGAGGAAAAACGAGTCGAGATAATGACGGCTGGCCGTGTTGCGCTCTGTACAGATAATGGGGTGTGCCATGATCTCCTCAAAGCTCAGCACCTTCTCGGCAAGCGGCGCGTAGTCCAGCCCTGCCACAAAAACATCCTGTATCTCCCGGATCGGGTGAATCTCAATATCGTCCGAGGCTGCCACCGGTGAGGATACCACCCCTACCTCAATACGCTCCTCCTTCAGAGCGATGCGCGTGCCCGGCGTAGTGCCGCTCTGCATATTGATACGGATATCCGGGTACAGGCTATGGAATTTTTCAAGATAAGGCAGCAGGAAAAAGCGGGCGATCATGTCGCTGGTACCCAGGCGCACCACCCCATTGTTCAGGTTTAGCATTTCCCAGAGCTTCTTTTCGCCCAGGGCCAGCTGCTCATAGGCCTTCGCCACATGGCCGTACAGCATTTCGCCCTCCGGCGTCAGGGTCATTCCCTTCTGATTCCGGTGAAAAAGCTCGCACGACAGCTCCTTTTCCAGCAGATGGATCGATTTGCTCACTGCCGGCTGTGAGATATACAGCGCCTGGGCCGCCTGTGTAATGGTGCCATGGCGCGCTACGTAGTAAAAGACCTTGTAATGTTCAAAATTTACATTCATAAAAATACGTCCTTTTTCCGTTAATCCGTTTCATTATATCACATTTTGAATTTTATGCAACCTGCCCACTTTTCGACTTTTTGTCACGATTAATCTGCCTGAAAGTACGAATTTTTTTCAACTTAAAATATTTTAGACAAACAAAAAAATCCCCCTGCGCCTGTCTTTGGGAGAGAATGCCGGACTTTTTTCCGGTTCCTTTCAGTTTTCTTACAGAGACTTGAAATTACCTGTAAAAGCGGATATAATTAAGAAGTCTACTGTGGTCCTATAAAAAATGCGCAAAAGTGTCTGGTTTTTAAATAAACCGCCGGCTTATATCACAATGGTATAGAGTCAACAGCTAAAAGCGTAAATACTATTTTTAGGGGGAATTGTATGCAAGAGCTAGATCATAAGGCGATTGGCCTTCGTATTCGTAAACAAAGAACATTTCTGAACATGTCCCGTGATGAATTGGCAAGAAAAATCGGTATCACACCAACTTTCCTTGCCGATATAGAACTGGGGACTAAGGGCTTTTCTCTAAAAAGCCTGAATCGTTTCTGTGACGTTTTGAAAATGTCCGCCGACGCAATTCTCTACGGCCCCAAAGAATACATGGGGACGAAGTACGCAGCACTGCTGGAGCTTTTGGAACGCTGTCCAGCAGAAAAAGGAAAATACGCAGAAGAAATTCTGACTCTGTTTTTACTCAGCCATGACCCAGTAGAATAAAAAAATGCGGGTGTCCAAATTGCAGTTGGGCACCTGTTATTTTTTTACACTCTTAAACATACTGCCAGCGCCCGGCGTCTCCTCCGCTCTGCTCCGAACCGCTTCCCGGATCAGTTTTGAGCCGATTTCCCGCATTTCGCCAGCTGTGTACCAGGGCTTCGCATAAAGCGTATAATCAATATCGGTACGGTATCCCTGCAAAATCGCCCGGATCTGCTCCGGGCCCATGCCCTGCCGCACATACTCCGATACGTCAAGCCCTTCCTCTAAACCCATCCGGATCAGGTACATCTTTTTCCAATCCAGATTTTTGTCCGCATAGACCGATACATCTACCTTTCCTGTAAGCCCTTCCCGTATTTGCCACATCTGGCAGTTTGAATACTCAGGATCGTTATAAAAGGTCACATCCACACCGGTCATCAATCCCCAGAAAATTTCCCGTATCTGCTCTGGTGTAAAGGCCTCCGTAATATACGGCGACACATCGAAACCACATTCCATCGCTTCCTGAATCACATTCTGCTGTTCTCTTGTATACCTTGGCTTAACGCCCATTTTTCCACAACCCCAGCAGCATCATCAGCGCCTCAAGGCCCAGGCATTCCGCGGCGACCAGACCAAACCGGCTGTTAAAGGCCAGTCCGGCAAGCAGCGCGCAGGCACTGATAACCACCAGTATTCTCCTCGCCCGTTTCCGGTAGTGGGTGCACTCCGCGTCGTCCAGCGGTTTTGCGCTGTTTTCGACCGGCGCCCATTTGTAGATCACCGGAAAAGCGGACAGCGTAAGCGCCGCGGTAACCACCGCAACCGTCCCCGCCGGGCAGAACCGGGCAATGAGTAAAACAGAAAGTATTGTGATCCATGACAGCAGATAGCAGACCCCGCGTGTATCGGCGTGGTAACCGCCGGCATAGGCGCGGATGGCCGCATAAACAATTAAAAAGACTATGGTCTCCGGCAGCATGCCGAGAAGCAGGCCCACCAAAAGCATGGAAGCGTAGTGAACTGCCTTGAGCATGGCCGATTCCAGGCCAAACTGGTAAATTTCCACATCATCTAAATCGATGATCCGGTGCGCGACCAGACGGTTAACCGTCCATTTGGCACCCCGACCAATCATTAGAACTTACGCAGATCCTTAACTTTTTCGGGAAGTTTGTCTTGGTGATGCATTACCCAGCAAGCGGAATTTGCATTTTTAATTGCTTCCTGCCTTGCTGATTTCGCAACACCTTTTAGCATTTTATCTTTTAAACTATTCTTTTTCATAATAGACACCTCATTAAAATTAATGAATATATCAGCTGATATTCATCATTTTAGTGTTTGCTGAGGATATCTTCAATCCAATTTACCCCAAAGCCCCTTTTGATTGTCTTTTTGACATCGTCCATGCTCCAAATACAAATTTATACGTCTATTCTACTTTCCGGTGACATTAAAATTTTTACTTCGAAACGACCTTCATCACTTTTTCGCTGCATTGTGCCCTCGTATTTCTCTACGGCCGACTTCACGTTCTTCAGGCCTAGCCCCATATGTTTCCCGCCCTTTGTAGATACCAGACTGTCTTTATCCCAAACCAGTTTGCCATTATAGGGATTCCGAATACTGATTGTTATAAATTCGTTAAACTTATAAACCGTTAAATCAATTTTTCTTCTTTCGATCGGAACCTTTGAGCAGGCCTCAATTGCGTTATCCAATAAATTTGAAAAAATTGTGGTCATATCAAAAGGGTCTATAAAATCAAAGTTTAAATCTTCTACTTGCGTATTAATTTTTATACTTTGTTCATCGCATTTTAAAATCTTGTCATTAACTATAATTGTTAGTACACGATTTTTACATTTAAAACGGCCCGAAAAAGCGTCCATGCTCTCTAAAATCGTTTTTGCATACTGTTTTGCTTCTATGCCGCTTCCCTCACTATATATTTCCTCAAGAGTTTGCATATGATTTTTCATATCATGAATCAAACGGCGTGAATGATCATATTGTGTTTCAATGCTATGATAATAATTATTTTGCATTTCTTCCTGTTGCTTTTTTAAGTCTATCTCTCTTTCGAGCTCATACTTTTGTGAGATAGTTTCAAAAAGATAAATTAGATATGTATCCAAGCCTAAAAAACCCGCAATCATCATAGTTAACATTAAACCACTTGAAGTCTTATCAATAAAACTCATGATATAAATAAGCAACGCAGCTTCAAATAACGCCAAAACTATCAAAAACAAATTCTGCTGTAAGGTAATAATATCAAATTTATGCTTTTTCATTAATGTTACAATTGGTTTGTAAAAACATAATAGCATAATTTGATTTCCTAACCCACAAATAAATAACAAAACTATATCGCTTCGAACAGTTTCTATTGTTCTTCCACTAAAAACCGTAAAGAATAAGACTGATAAAGTATCTATAATGAACATATACAGAAAAAAGAAGACACCTGCGCCTACTATTCTTCTTTTATCTTTTGCTTTAAAAAGCAACAAGCCCAAAGCACATGCAGAAATTATTCCATATATACTCTTTAAAATCGCAATACCAGTTAGATTAAACGCAATAGCTACTACAACAAATAATAACCAAGCTAAAATATAAATTTTCCCACTATACTTTCTTTCAAATAAATCAGATAAAAATTTAATCATTACATAACCTGATACGCCATAAGACAAGAACATATCCAATATATAAATCCACTTATCCATACTCTTCCCCTAAACTTATCCTCCTAGCCAATCCTCTACAACAGCTTAAAATTCTCCTCAATATAATCAAACAGCCGCGCCTTAAATTCCACGGCCCGTTTCTGGGCGATGGGCAGGGTTTCGCCATTGTCCAGATACAGGTCGGCGCCCGCAATACGCTTACAGTGAAACAGGTTCACGATCACGCTCTTGTGGCAGTATTCAAAGTCAAAGTCCTTAACCTTTTCCATGATCTCACTCAGAACGCCGTTAAATTCAAAATCGCCCTGGGTGGTGCTCATTTTAATCTTCCGCCGCACACGCTCAAAATAATAAATGTCATTGCTGGCAAAAACCTTCAGCTCGCCGCCCATCATCAGAGAGATGTCATGGCTCTTGTTTTCCTTTTCAATAAAATCAAACACCTCGGTCAGCACCATGTTTACCTTAGCCGTGTTAAAAGGCTTGACCAGGTATTCAAACGCGTGCACAGCAAAGGCGTTGCGCATGTAGTGAGTGTAGCTGGTGATAAAAATAATCTTGACCCGGGCGTCCCACTTGCGGATCTGCTTGGCCGTATCAATCCCATCTGTTTCCGGCATCTCCACGTCAAGAAAAAGGATATCAAACTGGATACGGTCTTCAAGCACTTCACTGCCGTCATGATAGACGTATGTCTCCACATCAATATTGTGTTCCTCACCATATCTGATAATGAGCGCCTCCAGCTTTTCTGCAATCAAAGCATTGTCGTCACAAATCCCAATTCTAATCATCCCATCCACTGCCTTTCCAGTATTTCTTCCATTATACCATATTTTCTTCCCGCACCCTATACAAAGCCATCGTGAAGATTATTTCCCCTTAATAATTTTATACCATAAAAATACTCTATAAAAACGAAGATTTCAAGATTTTTTTCAAAAAAAGAAGCCCCGGCGTTTGGAGCTTCTCAAAAAAGGGAGGGTTTTTCAGCCTCGCTGACTGAAAAGAGGATTTAATGACGCCTGTCTGATGGAACAGGCATTATGAGATTTAATTAAATACGAATGATAAGGTGACCGTCCTTAAATTCCATAAAAAAATCCCTCTCGGATTCAGAGAGGGATGAACGAACACAGTATAATCTGGATGGTAAGGGTTTTTGTTTCGTTTCTTAAGCACTCTAAATCGGAGTCTTTTAAGAACCAATCACTATGTCGGTCTTCTGGCTCAGCAATATCATCTTTCCGCCTTCCCATCATCGTTGACAGTGGCTTTTCAGAAAGCATTTTGCATTACAGCTGCGATTACAGCAAGGGATTCTCACCCTTTTCCCACTACATAGGATCATTCAATATTTAATTAACTTCATCATACGCCCTTTGAGCGGCTTTGTCAACAACTTCTTTTTAAATATTTACGATTTTTAAAGCCTGCCTTCTCTGGCCGCCAGCTGCCTTTATAATAATAGAGCACCAGTACCGCCCCTGTCACAATCCAGGTCAGCGGATAGCTGATGTAGATCATGCGCGCGTCGTGGACAAACCGCAGGGTGGTAAAAATCCAGCCCAGCCGCAGGCCGCACATGCACAAAAGCGTGATGATCATAGGGATTACCGTGGCCCCGGCACCCCGCAGCACGCCCACAAACACCTGATCCGCAGCGTAAATACCATAAAGGGGCACCACGGTGTAAAGCTGGCGCATACCGTTTAAAACCACTGTTTCGTCCGAGGTAAACATGCCCAGAATCAGACAGGCGTTCAGGATAATGGCTGCGCCCAGGCCGATGGTCACGCCCACGCACAAAAGCAGGCAGACGTTTTTGCCCTTTACCACCCTCTCCCAGCGTCCAGCGCCCATGTTCTGCCCTACAAAGTTAGAAATCGCCAGGCAGAAGGCGTCAATGGGCATAAAGAGAAATCCGTCAATTTTCATATAGGCGGTAAACCCGGCCATGACCTCCAGCCCAAAGGTATTAATCTGGGACTGGACCACTACGTTGGAAAAGCAGACCAGCACAGACTGCAGTCCAGCGGGCAGGCCAATTCGCACGATATCCCTGAACACCTGTGCGTGAAACCGGATTTTGGCCAGCCGGAGCCGGTAGATGGGATCAGCCCTCAGCAGGATAATGACAATCAGCACAGCGGCGGCCAGCTGCGAAAAGGCTGTGGCCAGTGCCGCGCCGGCCACGCCCATGCCAAGCGGCCCCACAAAGAGCAGGTCGAGCCCGATGTTCAGCACAACGGTGACCACCAGGCAGGCCAGCGGGGTTTTGGAATCGCCCACCGCGCGCAGAATCCCGCTGCCAATGTTGTACAAAGTCATGGGGATCATGCCCAGAAAATAGATGCGGATATAGGGCACGGCGTAGGCAAGCCCGGCCTCTGGGATGTTCATCATCCGCAGCATGGCCGGCGCAAGGGTCAAGCCCAGAACGGTGAGCGCAAGGCCGGCCGCCAGGCTCAGGGCCACGGCGGTGTGCACAGCCTCCTGCACCTTGTCGTATTTCCGGCTGCCGAAAAACTGTGAAATCAGCACGCTGGCCCCGATGGACAGGCCGATGAAAAAATAGATCATGAAGGTGATGAGCAGGCTGCTCGCGCCCACGGCGGCCAGGGCATTTGCGCCCACAAAACGGCCGACGATCACAGCATCTACGGTGTTGTATAGCTGCTGGCAGAGGTTTGAGAACATGAGGGGCAGGGCGAACAGCAGCAGCTGCCGGCCTATCTTCCCCTCGGTCATCTGGCCTTTTAACGGGATTTCACGGGTTTCTTCCATAATGCTTTCCTTAACTAATAGAGATGGCAGGCCACCTGGTGGCCTGGCGCCACGTCCTTCAGGCGTGGCTTTTCGGCTTTGCAGACGGGCATACATTTTTCACACCGCCCGGCAAAGGGGCAGCCCGGAGGCAGCTCCAGCGGGCTCGGCGGATCGCCGGGGATGGTTTCGATTTTCTTGCAGCAGTCCATATGCAGCGAGAACACCGACCCCAAAAGCGCCTGGGTGTAGGGGTGCATGGCTGTTTCACACAGCTCGCCGCCGCCCACGGTCTCCACGATATTGCCCAGGTACATGACAGCCAGCCGGTGGCTCAGGCTCTGGACCAGGGCCATGTCGTGGCAGATAAAGATCATGGCAATGTTTTTCTCCCGCTGAAGCCGGGTCAGCAGCGCCACGATTTTCTTCTGGATGGAGACGTCCAGGGCCGAGGTAGCCTCGTCGCAGACCAGCACCTCGGGGTTCAGGGCCAGCGCCCGGGCAATGCCCACGCGCTGGAGCTGTCCGCCGCTCATGCTGTGGGGATAGCGCTGCATAAAATCAGCGTCCAGCTCTACCATCGCAAGCAGCTCCCTGGCCTTTTCCGCCCGCTGTTTCCGGGGGAGCCGGCCAAAGTTGACAAGGGGCTCGGTAATAATGTCGCCCACGCGCATCTTTGGGCTGAAGGAGACAGCCGGGTCCTGGAAGACCATCTGGATATGGCGGCGGTTCTGCCGGGCCGCCTCGCCCGTCAGCCCGGCAATATCTTTTCCTTTAAAGTATATCGCACCGGCAGTGGGCTTTTCAAGCTGTACCAGCATTTTTACAAAGGTACTTTTTCCGCAGCCGCTTTCCCCCACAATGCCAAGGGTCTCCCCGCGCCGCGCCGCCAGGCTGACGCTGTCGCAGGCTGTAAGGGGCCGGCCGTCTGAGGTATGGAAGCGTTTGGTCAGCCCTCTGGTTTCCAGAATAATTTCATGATTTTCAGACAAAACGCGCACCTCCAAGCTCGGGCACCGCGGCCACCAGTTCTTTTGTGTATTCCTGTCTGGGATGAAGGATCACCTCTTCCCGGGTGCCGCTCTCCACAATCTCGCCGGCCCGCATGACAATGATCCGGTCCGCCATATACGCGGCCACGCCCAGGTTATGTGTGACGATCATGATCCCTGTGCCAAAGTCCTGGCGGAGGGCCATCATCTGGCGCACAATCTGGGCCTGGGTGGTCACATCAAGAGCGCTGGTGGGCTCATCGGCCAGCAGCAGATCGGGCTCAAAAGCCATGGCCATGGCAATGCCCACCCGCTGCCGCATGCCGCCGCTCAGCTGAAAGGGGTAGCTGTCCATGATGTTTCCCGCGTCGGGCAGGCGCATGCGTGTCAGCATCTCCACGGCGCGGTCCCGGGCGGCTTCCCTTGTCACGGCCTTGTGGGTCTGGATATAGTCCACAAACTGCCGGCCGATTTTGCGGATGGGGTTGAGCATGCTGCCGCTGTCCTGAAAAATCATGGCGATGCGGCTGCCCCGCAGATCCCGCCAGTCCTCTGGCGTTTTCTGGAGCAGGGGCTCCTCATCAAAAAGAAGCTCGCCGCGGGTGACCCGCCCGTTTCCCGGCAGCAGTCCGAGAATGGAGCGGATCACTGTGGTTTTTCCGCTGCCGCTCTCTCCCACCACGCTGATGATCTCATGCTTTTTCATGTGCAGGTCAAAGTGCGCCACCGCCGGCGGTTTTTCGCCGTACTGTACACTCATATCCCGGATTTTCAGCATCTTTTTCTCCTCTCGTTAGCGCGCCGCCCTACTGCGCCGGCTTGATTTCCTTGGTCAGCCAGTAATAGTCCGCTGGCAGCATTTCGACGCCGGTAATCTTCCTGCTGGAAATAATGTTGGTTTCCGGATAAGCGTAGAAGACGCTGGCCGCGTCGTTCATGATAAGCTGCTGGGCCTGGATGACCAGCTCACGCCGTTTGGCGGTGTCAAACTCAGTGGACAGCTGGTCAAGGACTGCGTCGACCTCAGGGTTGCTGTAGCCGGCTGTGTTGGCGTTTTTGTTTTCATCGGTATGAGTTTTCCAGTATTCCTTCAGATAGTTTTCCGGATCGCCGGTGTTGGCGGTGATGACATTCCAGATCAGCAGGTCGTACTCGCCGTTTTCCTGCATGTCCAGCAGGGTGGTATACTCATAGGTTTCAACCTTCACGTCAATGCCGATCTCCTTCAGGTTCGCCTGGGTGGCAGTAGCCAGAATGGGCAGCTCGGCGCGGCTGTCGTAAATGACATACTGGAGGGTCAGGTTCTGGCCGTCCTTTTCCACAATGCCGTCGCCGTTGGTGTCCGCGTAGCCTGCCTCAGCCAGCAGCTGTTTAGCGCTTTCCAGATTGTAGGCGTTCTCGTCCTTCAGGGTGTCAAAGCCGTAATCCAGAGACGGCGGGATCGGGGCCTTCCCGGCCTCAAAGGTGCCGTGGAGCAGGTTATCCGCATAGGTCTGGCGGTCCAGCGCACGGATGACCGCCTGGCGCACCTTCACGTCTGCCAGCGGCCCGCGCTGGTTCATAAAGGAAAGCACGGTCCGCAGCGACGCAATGCTGTTGATGTCAAAGGACTCGCTGCCCTCAAACAAAGCTAAGTCACTGCTGCTGATATTGACTGCCATATCCACCTCACCAGACTGCAGCGCCATGGCGCGGGTGTTGGCGTCGTCGATAACCTGGATATTCACTTCATTGTAAGGCACCTCGCCGTCCCAGTAATTTTCATTTTTTACCACCACGCATTTTTCCTTGTCAAAGGACTTAACCGCGTAAGGCCCGGTACAGACTGGCCCGTCGGTGGCAAAGGTGCTGGTGTCTACGGTGGTGTCCACGATCAAAAACAGCGGGTCGGCCAGGCAGCCCGGCAGCCCCGGCGTGGGGCTCTTGGTCTTGATTATGAGGTTTGAGCCCTCCGCGGTCATGGCGTCATACTGGAAAAAGTCCGAGCTGGCGCGCTTGCTCATCTCAAAGGTTCTCTCCAGCGACGCCTTGACCAGGTCAGCGGTCAGGGCTGTGCCGTTTGAAAATTTGACGCCGTCACGGATTTTGAAGGTCCAGGTCAGGTTGTCGCTGCCCAGCTCCCAGCTCTCCGCCAGCCAGGGCTCTGCGCCCATCTCATCGTTGAATTTAACCAAGGTTTCGCCAACGCCGTAGCGCATGACCACCCAGCTGAAATACTGCTCCGTGGGCTCAAGCGTATCCGCAAAGCTCGTCACTCCAATATTCAGCTGCTCCGAAGACCCCGAAGCGCCCCCGCTGCCGCCGCAGCCGGATAAACCCGTGGCCGTCATGGCCAGAATCGCCACTGTCAATACTAATTTTTTAAACTTACTCATTTTATCTCCTTTCATATTCATATGAAAATTTAATTAACAACAACATCAGACTGTCAAAAAAGTTAAAAGGCAACGGCAGAGTTAAAGTAAGAAGCTCTTTCAATGGAAAATTGAGAATGGAAAATGGAGAATGAATGAACTCTTTTTCTAACGAAAAAGCGATTCGTACAGCGGCCTGCGGCCGCTATTCTACTCAAAATGCGCAGCATTTTGTTCCTGTAATTTTCCATTCTCAATTCTACATTCTCCCTTAACTGGCCTCTTTTTAACGCTTTGTCGCTTGCTGATAAGTTTTTTTGACACGTTGAATATTTTACGCCCTCTAATCCTGCCGCGGATCCAGAATATCCCGAAGCCCGTCGCCCATCAGGTTAAACACTGAAACCACAATAAAGATGGCGATGCCCGGAAACAGCATGAGCCAGGGCGCGGTCTGCAAATACTGCCTCCCCTCGTTGAGCATCAAGCCCCATTCCGGCGTGGGCAGCTGTGCCCCCAGCCCCAGAAAAGAGAGCGCTGCCAGCTCAAGCATCATGGTGCCCACGTCCAGTGCCGCAGTTACGATCATGGTCGGAATAATGTTTGGCACCACATAACCGCCCAGAATATGGCCAGTCCTCGCCCCTGTGACCACCGCCGCAGAGATATACGTGCTGTTTTTGATCTTGAGCACCAGGCTCCGGCTGAGCCTGGCGTATTTTGTCCAGCTCACCACAGCCAGGGCAATGACCGTGTTAAACAGGCTCGGGCCCAGCATCCCGGCAATGGCAATGGCTAAAACCATGCCCGGGAAGGCGATCATCATATCCGAAAGCCGCATGATCACCGCGTCCGCCGCGCCGCCGAAATAACCGGCGATCATACCGAGAAGGGTCCCGGCCGCAAAGACAATGACCACCAGCGTCACCGTCATTTCCAGAGACACCCGTGTCCCGTAGATAATTCTGGACAGCTCGCAGCGGCCCAGCTGGTCTGTTCCGCAGGGGTACTCGGCTGACGGTGCCCGGAGGGCGTTCTGCATCACAGCCTCATAGGGGTCATGGGGCGCGATCCACGGCGCAAACACTGCGGTCAGCACAATGGCCGCTGCCAGAATGCCGCAGATGGCAAAAAGCCTGTTCTGCCTGAAAAAAGCCTTCATCTACGCCTTCACCACCTTTCTTTTAGCCTCGCGGTGCCGCTCCCGCAGTCTGGGGTCCAGATAGCCGTAGGAGAAATCCACCAGCAGGTTAATGACCATGTAAATCAGAGCAATCCAGATTACATAGCCCTGAACCAGAGGGTAATCCCGAGTGGCAATGGCGTTGACTGCCATCTTGCCCAGGCCGGGCCAGGAAAAAATAATCTCCACCACCGCTGTGCCGCCGAGCAGCGAGCCCAACGACAGGCCCAGCAGCGTGACCAGGGGCAGCATGGCGTTTGGCAGCACCTCCCGCCACAGGATGGCCGACTCCTTAAGGCCCCGGGCCCGGGCGCCGGCCACGTAGTCCTGCCGGAGCTCCTCCAGCACCGCGGTGCGCACCTGCCTTGTATATTTGGCCGACATGGCAATGGCCAGTGTGACTGCCGGCAGCACCAGCTTCATAAAGCCTGTGCCCGAGGTGGCAATGGGAAACCAGTTCAGTTTAAGGCCAAACACGTACAGCAGCACCAGACCGATCCAGAACCCCGGGAAGGACACACCGGCAAAGGAAAGCCCCCGCACCAGGTAATCCGGAAATTTATTCTGATAAACCGCTGCCAGAATTCCAAGGGGGATGGAGATCACAAGCATGAGGATCAGCGACGCGGCCGCCAGCTCCAGGGTCGGGCCAAGGCAGTCGAGCAGCACCGCGCTCACCGGAGCCTTTGAAGAATAGGATGTTCCCATATCCCCGGTCACAAACCCCTTAAGCCAATTTCCATACTGCACCAGAAATGGATCATTAAGGCCCATCTGCTCCCGGGTTTCTGCCAGCAGCTCCTCAGACGGCACCGTGCCGCCCTCCACCAGCATCAGCTCCGCCGGGTCGCCGGGCGATAAATAGGTCAGGCAAAAGGTCAGAAAGCTGATGCCAAAAAGCACCAGTACGATTTGCAGCAAACGGTTAACAAGCTGTTTCGTGTTCAAGAAAAAAATCCTCCTCTGTCAAAATGGCAATACGGGTAAAAAACCGAAACGGAGAATGAAAGGAAAAGGACATGAAAATAAAGCCCTCCTATCTACCGTAAGAATACTTAAAACAAAAATACAAGCAGGTCTCCTGACTTAAGTTCTTTGTATGTCCACGCCTTCCCAAGGCTGCGCCTCAGTGACATTTTGCGGACAACTCCCTATTACAGTGACGGGATCGTACCGGATTCGCACCGGTTTCTCTTTTAATCCCCGATCGGGAACTTGTATCTGGCATGATTAAATTTTTTAAACAAAGATTTCACTGTGGTAAACTGTGAAATTGCTTAAATTATACTGGCATTTTACGCACTTGTCCAGTCTTTTTTAAAAATTTCAGCAATAATCTTAAACGCATACCCCCACCCGGTATGTTTTTACTTTTATTTTTTTCTGCTTGACATTGGTTTTCATCATGCCTTATACTCAAGGCAATCGGCTTAAATCAAATCATTTCAAAAACGAAAGGAGTCCGCAATGGAAAAAAACCTGTCAATCGGTACACTGGCCGCCGCCCCCGGCGAGAAGGTCCAGGGCCTGCTGCCCATCCCCCATACAGAAATCGAGGTGCCCGTCACCCTGATCAACGGCGCGGGCAGCGGAAAAACCGTCCTCATCACCAGCGGCATCCACAGCTGCGAATACGTCGGCATCGAGGCCGCCATCCAGCTGGCCGGTGAGCTGGAGCCTGAGAGCCTGAGCGGAAGGCTCATCCTCATACACCCGGTCAATGTCCCGGGCTTTGAGTCCCGCTACCCTACGCTCATGCCACAGGACAATAAAAACCTCAACCGTGTTTTTCCCGGCACCCGGGAGGGCACCCTGGCTGACCGCGTCGCCCATTTTTTTGAGTACAGCCTTTATTCCCAGATTGATTTCTACATTGACCTGCACTGCGGCGAAATTTTTGAAGACCTGACTCCCTACGTGTATTACGTAGGCGCAGCGGACAACGCCGTGTCCGAGGCCGCGCGCCAGGCCGCCCTTCACGTCGATGTGCCCTACATGGTCAAATCCTCCGCCACCACCGGCGCCTACAATTACGCCGGCGTACTCGGCATTCCCAGCATTCTGCTGGAGCGTGGCTGCGCGGGTCGTTTTACCCAGGCAGAGGTGGACGCGGATAAAAAGGATGTCGTCAATATCCTGAAGCACCTGGGCGTGCTGCAGGGCGTTCCCGAGCTGCGCCACCGCCCGGTCGACCTCACCGACCTGGTCTACCTCATGCCTGCACGCCACGGCCTCTGGTATCCTGAGGTAAAGGCCGGCGACCTTATCGCCAGAGGCCAGCGTCTCGGCGTGGTCAAGGATTATTTCGGCCGGGTACTCGATACCTACTGCGCCGAATACGACGGCGTGGTCCTGTACCAGTCCGCCACCCTCTGGACCGATGATTTCTGCGAGCTCATCACCTACGGCAAATTTGCAGAAACAACTGGAATGGTGCGTTAATTTTTGTTTTACCCCTTGACAAACCGCCTCGGGACAGTTAATATTAACATATGAACAATGATTCATATGTTTTATTCATCATATTTTAATCTAACTTTCCGAGGAGGCCATTATGGCAACAAAAACTTATATACTTGAGCACCTGGGGTGCGCCAACTGCGCTTCAAAAATCGAGCGCAAAATCGCTTCCCTGCCTGGTGTCAGCGAGGCCAACATCGTCTACGCGACCAAGCAGCTTCGTCTCACCGCCGAAGACCCAGACGGGCTTTTGCCGGAAATGCAGAAAATCGCGGTTTCCTACGAGCCCGATATTCTCATTACCGAGCAAAAGCGCCGTTCCCTGAAAAAAGCCCCCGCGGCCGTCGGGCGTGCTACTCATGCTCACAAGGAACATCCTCATGACGCAGATTGCGGCTGTGGCCATCACGATCACGAGGAACACCACCACGACACTGATTGCGGCTGCGGCCATGACCATCACGATCACCATGCGCATTATCACGTTCCCGGACATCCGGCGGACTGCCAATGCGAGCTCTGCCGCCACGGCGAGGAATACTGTCATATCTGCGGCGAGAGCTTGGCTAACTGCACCTGCAAAATGCCGGACGCGGACGTGGAAAAGGCGGTTTTCATTCTTGAGAATCTGGGCTGCGCCAACTGCGCGGCCAAGATGGAGCACAAAATCAAAGAGCTGCCCGGCGTTGAGTATGCCACCATCACCTACGCCACCAGGCAGCTGCGCCTGTCTGCGGACAACGCCGCAGCCCTGCTGCCAGACATTCAGAAGATCTGCGCCGCCATCGAGCCAGACGTCAGGGTTATTCCCCGCAAAAAGTCAGTGGGTAAGGGCACTACTCAGGTTTATACCCTTGAAAACCTGGGCTGCGCCAACTGCGCGGCCAAAATGGAGGCCAAAATCAACGCCCTGGACGATGTCTCCAGCGCCACCATCACCTATACCACCAAGCAGCTGAAGGTTACCGGGAAAGACCCGGACAGCCTGCTCCCGCAGCTTCGTGACATCTGCCAGTCCATCGAGTCAGATGTGCAGGTTATCCCTAAGGAAACCCGGCCCAAAGCCTTGATTCCAGAGGCTCCGGCCACTGCCGGGAAGGCTGTCAAGAAAAAAATGCCGGCTGAGACCAAAACCCTCATTGGTATTATCATCGGCGCGGCGCTGTTTGTCATCGGTGAGATCATGGAGCGTACCCTGCCCCCGGTTTACAATATTCCGGTTTTTGTGCTGGCCTACATCATTCTCGGCGGCCGTATTGTCGTCACAGCGGCCAAAAACCTGATGAAGGGTCAGGTCTTTGACGAAAACTTCCTGATGAGTGTGGCCACGTTGGCGGCCTTCGCCATTCAGGACTACCCTGAAGCCGTGGGCGTCATGCTGTTCTACCGTGTCGGCGAATACTTTGAAGACCGCGCGGTTGAAAAGAGCCGTAAACAGATCATGGACGCGGTGGATATGCGCCCTGAAGTCGTCAGCCTGCTGGTCGGCGACGAGGTGCGGGTTATCGACGCAGAGGACGCCGCCGTCGGCGACATCCTACTGGTGCGCCCCGGCGACCGTATTCCCCTGGACGGCGTCATTGTCGAGGGTGAGAGCCGAATCGACACCTCCCCGGTGACCGGCGAGCCTGTCCCAGTCAAGGCCGGCTACGGCGACGAGGTTGTTTCGGGCTGTGTCAACACCTCCGGCCTCTTAAAAATGCGGGTTGAAAAGGTTCTGGAAGAATCCATGGTCACCCGTATTCTGGATTCTGTGGAAAACGCAGCGGCCAGCAAGCCAAAAATCGACCGGTTTATTACCCGTTTCTCACGGATTTATACTCCTTTTGTAGTCGGTCTGGCTATCCTGACCGCCGTGGTGCCGTCCCTTGTGACCGGCGACTGGTATTACTGGATTTACACGGCCATCACCTTCCTGGTCATCAGCTGCCCCTGCGCGCTGGTGCTCAGCGTACCCCTGGCCTTTTTCTCAGGCATTGGCGCCGGCTCCAAACGGGGCATCCTGTTTAAGGGCGGCGTCTCCATCGAAGGAATCAAAAACATCGCTGCTGTGGTTATGGATAAAACCGGCACCATCACCGAAGGGAACTTCGTGGTACAGCAGGCTGTCCCGGCAAACGGCATGGGCGAGGCCAGGCTTCTGGCCCTGGCGGCCAGCTGTGAGCTCACCTCTACCCACCCCATCGGCAACAGCATTGTAACTGCCGCCGAAGAACGGGGACTGTCTGTGGAACGGCCTGACTCTGCCAGAGAAATTGCCGGCAAAGGCGTCGAAGCTGTGTTAAAGGACGGCACTGTGCTCTGCGGCAACCGCTCGCTGCTCGAATCCCAGAACATTGACCTGGACGGCTATAAGAACGACCATTACGGCACCGAGGTGCTCCTGGCCCTTGACGGCAAATTCATCGGCTATCTGGTCATATCAGACACCATCAAGGCCGACGCGGTGGACGCCATCGCCAAGATCAAGCGCCTCGGCATCCGCACTGCCATGCTGACCGGCGACGCACAGGAAAGCGCCGAAGCGGTCGCAAAGTCCACAGGCATCGACGAAGTTCACGCCAAGCTGCTGCCCGAAGACAAGCTGAGCGAGCTCCAGGCTATTCGTAAAGCCCAGGGCGGCGTCATGTTTGTCGGCGACGGCATCAACGACGCGCCGGTACTAGCCGGGGCGGATGTCGGCGCGGCCATGGGCAGCGGGGCCGATGCGGCTATTGAGGCGGCAGACGTTGTGTTCATGAATTCCAGCGTCGAGGCCATTCCCGAAGCCATCGAAATCGGCCGCAAAACCAGCCGTATCGCCTGGCAGAACGTGGTTTTTGCCCTGATCATCAAGGCGCTGGTCATGGTTCTGGGCCTGCTGGGCTTTGCCAATATGTGGATGGCTGTCTTTGCTGATACCGGTGTTGCCATCCTCTGTGTGCTCAATTCCATCCGTATTTTATATAAAAAATAAAAAGCATTAAAAAAATCCCGGCTTTCGTCCTCCGAAAACCGGGATTTTTATTGTCCTTTTATTTGAGCAAAACACCGCCGCAGTAGGGGCACTGGTTTTTATCCACCGGTGAAAATTCGCCGCAGATAATACACAGGATCTCGTCATCCTCTGTTTTGTCATACTTTTCAGGTATTTCATATCCGGCATGGTGGCGTACCAGCTCGCCTTTTTTAAAATACTGGGTAAAGTCTATCTCCGGATGGCCTTTAAAGACATAGGTCATCTCCTTGCCGCCCTTTTTTATGACAAAGGTGTGGTAAGAATAATGTTTTTTGCTCCCCGAGTTCTCCGCATTTTTGCGGACCACCCGTCTGAGAGATTTAAGCTCGCCGTCAAAGGTTTTATCCTTGGAAAACAGGCCCCCTTTTCTGAAATAGGTTTTTGCCCGGGTGGAAAAGCCTTCCTCCAAATCGTTTTTTGCGCCTCTCATTCGCTTTACACCTCCCAATAGATACTCCGATGCTTCATTTGATTTATTTTATCTATCAATTTATCTATTTTCTTGTTTTTAGTATTTTATCACTTTATTTTTCCTGTTACAAGCGCCTCTAAAAATCTTAATTATTATTAAAGCTTCCTTATCTTCATCATTCCTCTAAAATTAATAAAAGATACCCTCTCAGAGATAAAGGGTATCTTTCGAAGTCAATAAATATTAAAGGCCCTTTATCTTTCAAAGGGCCTTTACGGAGGCCGGATTTATGGGTAAACCGGGTCCCGTGATGGGTTTATTCTTCTACAGCAGGTGAAGGTGTTTCCTCCTTCGGGTATTTTTTCTTCATGTAAATCTGAGTCGCGATACAGCCGCCGATGGCAATAACCGCGCTGACGGTCAGACAAATGAAAATATAGGTGTAGCCTTTGAGCTCATAATTGTCAATAAAGCTCCCGAACAGCTGGTGCATAAAGCTTTCCGGCAAGAATCCAATGACGGACAGAAGGCCAGAGGCTGCCCCAAAGATATGGGCCGGCACATGGGTTTCTGTTAATACCGAGGACGCAACGCCATAAGCGCCGTTGGCCAGGAAGCCCAGCACCAGGGTAATGACAATCGCAGCCATCAGGAAGCCGGCTGTCTGCGGCAAAATTAAGTAGGCGAAGCAGCAGACCGCGCAGGCGGCCATGACCACCAAAATGGTTTTGGAGGGAGAGTTTACCTTTTTGGCAATCCCGCCCAGCAGTGGTGCAGAGATAATGGCAATCCCATAGTAACGGATCATCCCGACAATGCTGACTAAGGTCAGCGGAGCTAAAAAGGCGTCTGTGAGGTACGGGGTGGTGTAGTTCATCCCCATATAGACGATCATGACAAAGAACAGCGTGCCGCTGGCCAGCCAGACGCCCGGATGCTTGAGTGCCTCAATGAATTCATTGATATTGAACTTTTTGTCGGGGTCATTGGTGACCTCACCTTTGAAATGCGGAATCGCGAACAGTGAGATGATCCCCAGAACCAGGATAACGCTTGCCAAAAAGATCAGCGAAGCGCTGACACCAACGCGGTAGTCAGGCATTGCGTTAAATAAAGCCAGGGTCACAGCGTTGATCGCCAGGCCGCCAAGACCGTACAGCGCGTAGCTCACACCGACAACCGCCGGATAATCGGCTTCGGCCGCGGCAAAGCGCAGTAATTTATAACGGCATCCCCAGAAAATAAGGATGGTGGTCACAGCCAGCACGGCAAAAATTAAGACCAGCACCGGATAAGACGGCAGCGTCGCATACCAGTAGACCACTGCCGCCGTGCTGATAAAACCGCCGGCCGCCATGGTTCTCAGCCTCAGCTTATCCGCGATAATGCCGCAGGGAATATAGAGAATCGTCGCCATGATCCCATACATCCCAGACAAAAAGCCGAGCTGGGCGTTGGTGATGTCAAGCCCCATCAAAAGTGGTTCGTAGAATACATTTTTCAAATAGATCGGAACATAAATAATCCCGCTGCCGGCGCCGGATAAAAAGATGAGCAGCGCGCGCCTGAATTTGGACAATTGTTGGTAGGTAATCTCTTGTTTTTTCATCTTTGCTTGACACGGCCAAAGGGCCGGGCCTGCCCCCTTTACAGAATAAAAATCATATAAAACCAAATCCGGCTTAGTTTATTTCACAAAAACCGCCGGATTTTACATCAGGTTACAATTCCATAGATTTAGAAACGGACTGGCAGAGCCCCTGCTTTGCCAATCCGCTGAATCCTTTGATATGCCGTTTTATTTGATCTTGAATTTTTCCGGAAGGTGTTCGTTCAGCAGGTCCTTCTGAGCCTGGGTCATATCCGGTAATTCGAAGCTTTCGATTCTTTCTTTGTATACCTTGTAAGCGCGTTCCTGGATCGGTGGTGTTGCTGCGCGGCCTTCTTCGTTGCAGGTGCCTCTGTTGAAAACTGGGCTGGTGAGGTAGGTTTCTTCGCGGTAGTCCTTTGGTGTTCTGCCCTTCAGGTAAACGCCGCGTGGCCCAACCTTCTTGATCAGCTCAACATTGGCTTTCTTTTCGGAAATGGCAACACCATCGTGGAGACGCTTCATGTAGCGCAGCATTTCTTCGTCCATCATGAATTTCGGGAAGCTTAACAGGTTAAAATTTGATAAGTCGCCGGAAGCATGGGGTAGGATACAGGCATTGGACAGGGAGACGGCCAATGCGCCCAGGGTACTTTCAACGCCGGCCTGGTAGTCATAGGTGAAGCCATCGGCCAGAGCGCCGGAGCAGCGTACCGGAATCCGGTAGAAATCGCCCATGGCGATGTGGCCGGACATGATCATCAGGAATTCCGGTGCGCCGGTCATCAGACGGACTTCACGCATATCGGAAACGGATGAGAACGGGCTTAAGATCACCGGTAAACCCGGTTCGATCAGCTGGATCATGACCGCAACGGCCAGCATGTTGGCGAAGTCGGCAACGATGGAGCCCATCAGTGACGGTGGCGCGGTCATATTGGTCATGGAGCAGGTGGTAATGGTGATCGGCTGTTTTTCTTCGGCGAAAGCGAAGTAATGTTCCAGCGCATCTGTCCCTACTGTCAACGGCGGCAGCACGCACATACCGGAGTAGCAGACATAATCATCGAAGTTATCCATGTATTTCTTGATCAGCTGAACACATTCACGGGCGCCTTCTCGGGCATTGCCGCGTTTGTAGTTGTGAGGGGTGATCCCTAAGATATTGTACATGGGCTTTCTGGAGTATTTCGCCATCATGGCCATCTGCGCCAGCGCAGATTCGGTCGGGCAGTTTTCAAAGCCTGGAATATCCGCGGCAACCTGGCTGGAAATGCCGTAAACATCACTGGTGTTAATGATTTTGTAGAAGTTTTCCAGGTCGTCTGCGTTGGTCTGGCGATAGTTTCCGTCCCAGTCTTCCAAATTCGGGCAGCCGTTGGTCGGTGCAACCACCAAACCCTTGCCAATCCCGATTTCCAGTTTGCTTTCTGGTCCAACGATTTCAAATGATTCTGGAATGGTGCTCAGTGCTTTATTGAGTAATTCTTCCGGAATGAATACCAGGTCCCCTTCAACCCGTGCGCCGTGTTTTTTGAAAAGTTCCAGTGCTTCCTCATATTCAAACTTAACGCCTACTTCATTGAATACTCTCAGCACACTTTCGTGAATCAGTTCGATATCATCCTTTGAATAAAATGTAGTAAATAAATTGCCTTTTAACATAACCCTTCTCCTCACTTTTTTAATTTTTTCTTAGCTAGCTTATGCCATTATACTATTGCAAGACCCGTGCCAACTTTTTGATTTTCCATTTTCAGCATAATTCCGCCATTATTTACGATTTCTCTCCAGTTTTTCTTTGTCAATTTTGAGAAAACCCCGTTATTTTTCTTATATTTAATAATTTTGCAATTTTATCTAAGATTCGCTATAATAAGGGGAGAAATTTCCTTGAGGAGGAATCACCATGAGTTCAATTGACCGCTACAGTGAATATTTTCAGGAATATCTGAGGTCCCTGTCAAAAGACACCTACATTGATATTTTAGAACACTGCTTTGCCGAAATTACCGTCACCGACGCCGAAGGCTATGTGATCTACGCCAATCCAGCCAGCCTGCAGTACCACGGCATGTCGTCAGAGGATATGTGCAAGCTCAATTTTTTTACTTCCTTCAACGGGTTGTGGACCCCGCCGTCTGTGGATTATGCCATCGAAAATAAGCGGACCGTTTTTGCCAGGCAGCGGTATCTGATGACCAACGAGACCCATATCACCATCACCACCCCTATATATGATAAAAACGAAAACCTGGTCATGGTCGTCTTTACTTCCTTCAAGGAAAAACCCATCAACTCTTTTGACCTCGACTGCGAAAAAAATGAATCCAGCGAAAAAGCAAAATACAGCAGCAGCGAAGAAACTAAAGAAAGCAACAACATCGTTGGCCGCAGCTACAATCTTTACGCCACCCTCAACAAGCTGCGAAAAGGCGCAAAATCGGATATTCCCGTTCTCCTCCTCGGTGAGAGCGGGGTCGGAAAAAGCCTCTTTGCCAAATACATCCACGATTCCAGCCTGCGCAGCGACAAGCCTTTTGTCTCCATCAACTGTGCCTCCATCCCGGATAATCTCATCGAGAGCGAGCTCTTCGGCTATGTCCCCTACGCCTTTACCGGCGCCAGTCCCAAGGGTAAAAAAGGCCTGGTGGAGCTGGCAGACGGCGGTACCCTGTTTCTCGATGAAATCGGCGAGCTCCAGCCAAATATTCAGGTAAAGCTTCTGGACTTTCTCGAAAACCAGCGGTTTACCTCTGTCGGCGGACTGGAAATCAAAACCGTGGATACCCGTATCATTACCGCTACCAATAAAAATCTTCAAAAGCTCGTCCAGAAAAACAAATTTCGTGAGGATCTGTTCTGGCGTATCAACGGCATCACCCAGACCATCCCCTCCCTCCGGGACCGCCGCAGCGATATTCTGCCCATTGCCCAGTATTATCTGGATAAGCACAATAAAAAATACGACAAGGACAAGATGTTCGCAAGCCCGGTCATCGAAGCCCTCATCCAATATGACTGGCCCGGCAATGTCCGCCAGCTCAAAAATGCCGTGGAGTACATGGCTGTTATGAGCATCGGAAATATTGTCAGCACCGATAAACTGCCCGAGCAAATCCTTGATTTTCTCAAGAAAAACCAGACGAAAAAGAAGACTGTCATTTTTGACGATATGGTTGAGGAATACAAGCGCGAAATTATCCAAAGTTATTACAAAAGCTATTCCAACGTCAATGAGATGGCCTCAGCCCTGGGCCTCAGCCAGGCAACCGCCTACCGCCTGGTCAGCAAATATGTGGACAAAGGCAGCAAAAAAGAAAAAAGCAAAGAATCAAAAGAATGATTCTTTGCTTTTTTCTTCTATAATTCAATGCTGATAATATCCGGATCGTCCTTAAACAAAGCCAGCAGATGCGCCGCCGGATAATTTTCAGGCAGCTTTACATACAGCTCCATGGAAATACAGTCCTCCGCATTTCGTTTAATTTTAAAATTGATAATCTCCACGCATTCCTGAGTGATTTTTTCCTTAAAACGCTCCAGCGCCGCTTCACTCGGTACCAGATGCACATGGATCATCTCACCCACATAAACATTGAGCCAGCGGAAATTCTTGTGCAGGATAATCTGAAGAATAATGATCAGTAAAGCCGACGCCACCCCGATGAGGTAAAGCCCCGCGCCAATGGCCATGCCAACGCCTGCAGTCGCCCAAATTCCAGCTGCCGTTGTCAGCCCGCTGACAGACTGTTTATGGACAAAAATAATCCCCGCGCCCAAAAATCCAACACCAGTGACAATCTGAGCCGCAATTCGCGAAGGGTCCAGCGCAATACCATCCTGCCCGATAATATCCGAAAAACCATATTTTGAAACAACCATCATCAACGCCGCCCCCAGGGCTACAATCAGATGTGTTCTTATCCCCGCCTCTTTCAGGCGGTTTTGACGTTCATAACCAATGGCAGCGCCGCAAATCCCTGCGACAACCACTCGGGTAAATAATTCAAGTTCCCATATCAGCATCATGATCATCTCCTTTTTATGGTATTTGATCAATTGTATCACTAAAAAAGATTTTATCTGATTTCATTATAGAACTTTTTTGTTGAGAAAGCCAGAAATAAAAAAAAAGACCCCGCGATGTCCTATCCTCCCAGGCAGTTGCCCACCAAGTACTTTCAGCGCTGAAGGACTTTACTTCTGTGTTCGGTATGTAAACAGGTGTTTCCCCTTCGCCATCATCACGAGATCAA
>NZ_VUMP01000003.1:0-473713 GCF_009696115.1 Eubacterium sp. BL-380-WT-2B | reverse complement strand
CCTTGACTACTACAATAACCGTCGTATCAAAGCCAAGCTAAAGGGCTTACCTCCTGCTGTTCACAGGAAGCAAGCCCTCGAAGCTGCTTGATTTAATTCTTTTGTCTAACTTTTGGGGTTCAGATCATTCTGGGCGGCTTTGGTGTGTAACTTTTTGTTAGGTTTTAAGGATAAGTTACACGCATATTATAAAACTTTTACTCTATCTCGTCAATAAGTTAGGACAAAAATCCCTTACAAAAATAGTAATAAGTTTGGAGATGAATGATCGATGGGAAACATGCTTTTCTATCGATCTACCTATCTGGAATCCGCTGTCGTGCATGTTATTGCACTGCTCTTTTTTGTTTCAATATGTAAAACAGCAGGCATATAACAATCATACAAGCTGTACACTTTTTGCCCGAAGCTGTCGATCGCCTTGTTCCGTTTCATAAATAACTTTATCGCCATCTCTCAGTGATTCACAGTTCCCTCCAACAATCGAAGAAAAAAGCACAAAGATGTCTTCTCCATTTTCTCCTTCAATAAATCCAAAGCCTTTGTTACTGTTAAACCACTTTACTGTACCGTTACTCATTCTCTGGTACCTCCTAAAAATCAAGCTATACTTAGGATTGCAAATAAAAAAACACATATTTTTGTAAATCATCTCGAAAAGTAAAAACAAAATGACTTGCAAAAATATGTGAAATCTTTTGAAACTCTCTTAAATATATGTTTAGTATACACTAAAAAACAGAAAACGTCAACTTTCTTAAAAAACAACTCTTTTTTATCGTTTTACTTTTTACTTTCAATGCTGTAAAAGGGGCCCCAAACTTTTCTAGATTTTTCTCTTTTTCGTTCACGTTTTTCTTCAAATAACTGATATTCATACTCATCACAAAACGAAAAAGAACCACTTAAAATCAGTGGTTCTTAATATCGAAATATGTATACATGTATTTTGTTTCGAATCCCCCCTGAATTATTAAAAGAAATATTCAGGAGAGGATTCAGAAGACAAAGATTTATTAAAGCATTGAACCGGCATCTAAAGGTAATGTGGCTCCTGTGATAAGCCGTGCTTCATCTGATGTCGCAATCCAGTCTACCATTTTTGAAACGTCCTCTGGCGAGATAAAGGCTACTCCCATCGCACGTTTTTGGCTGAGTTCTTCATTAGCTTCTTCAAAACTTTCCCAGTTCTTTCCGTTCATATTATTAATATATTTGAGAAATTCTGGGCGTTCTGTCATTGGCGTTTTAACCATTGTAGGACAAAGCGCATTCACTGTGATACCATATTTAGCTACTTCTTTTGCAAGTGTTTTGGTTAACCCTAAAACACCAAATTTTGACATGGTATAATGACAAAGGTTAGGTGTGCCTTTGAGACCTGCGGTTGACGAAATATTAATGATACGTCCGCTATTTTGTTTCATCATATATTTTACCGCTTCCTTGTTAACCCGCCATGTTCCAAGTAAATTGATGTCAATTGTTTGAAGCACAACCTCATCTGTTAATTCCCAAGTCGCTCCAAAGGTCATAATTCCGGCATTACTGATGACAATATCAATTGAATGATACTTTTCATCAGCTTCTTTAAACATTTTTTCAACTTCATCTGTTTTGGTAACATCGCATTTTACTGCGAGAGCATCGCCACCCTCTTCTTTAATTTTAGCTACGGCTTCCTGCACAATATCCGAACAAGTATCAAGACGGTCACCAATAACGATATTAAATCCTTTTTTTGCAAATGTTAAAGCATGGCTCAATCCCTGCCCTTGAGCGCCTCCAGTAATTACTACAGTTTTTTTCATTTTAGTCCTCCTTTGATTGTTGATCGATTAAAACTCGGCTTTCTGCCAAATCATCAAATATCGGTGTTAGAGCATCATATGATTTCAAGAAGGTCTGATAAAGTTGATCATATACTTCCTTTGCACCTGGATTTGGCTCATTTACACTCTCAACCGTTACAAGATTTTGCGCTTCATCAAAATCTTTCCATAGGCCGACACAAATACCACCGCACATAGCAGCACCCCATGTATTAGCTTCCTGTTTCATGCTCGTGCAATAAACGGGCTTCTGTATAACATCTGAAATAATTTGACGCCAAATTTTACTCTTGGCACCACCGCCAATTAGTTTTATATCGGTAATTTTATCTGCGTTAATCCTGTCTAAAATTTCTAGCATTTCTCTTAAAATAAATGCAACACCTTCCATAATAGAACGACACATATCGCCATAATTATGGCTTATTTCTAAACCAATAAAGCTGCCTCTTGCATTAATATTTTGTGTTGGTGCTCCGCCTCCTCTTAGATAAGGAAGAAATACTAGACCATGTGCACCAATGCCAGATTCTTCTACAAGCCTTTCAATTTCATCATAACTTATTTTTTCTTCAAAGCAATCAAGACCGTTAATGATGTCCCGAATCCATAAGTGACTTAAGCCTCCGGAAAATCCGACAAGATGTGGTACGTATGAATCCCCTGGAAGACTGCAAAGACATGCAATTTTATTTTGATAATCAAGTAATGGTTCTTTTGAAGAAACACCTACCCAAGAACCTGATCCAATATACAAGTATGCAGATCCCGGAGCTCCAATCCCAGCACCGGCGGCGGCTATACTTACATCACCTCCACCGACACAAACAGGCGTACCTTCTTTTAGCCCCGAGGCAGCAGCAGCTTCCTGGGTAACATGTCCAAGAAGATCTGTAGCTTTTTTTATTTCTGGAAGAACCTCTTTTGTAATGCCAATATGTTCTAACATTTTTTCTGACCATGTTCTATTTTCAATATCCATCATTGCTGTCTCAGAAGCATCCGAGAAGTCCGTTGCAATGTTACCTGTTAATTTAAATCCAATAAATTCTTTAGGCTGTAAATACATCGATGTCTGACAAAACTCATCCGGCATATTTTCTTTATACCAAGCTATCTTATAGCCAGTAAAAGTCTCTTCGGTTAATCCAATACCCGTAAGATTATAGACCTTGTCTTGTCCCCCCATTTCATCCGCAATACGCTTAACCTGTTCAGTTGTTCGCATATCTGCCCAAATAAGACATGGATCCATTAACAATTTTCCAGACGCGTCTATTGGAATTAATGCAGACATTTGGCCACTCGGGGCAACGCAAGCAATTTCTTCAGGCGCAATGTGAGCAGTTTCAAGCAATTCCTTTGATGCCGTACAAAAATATTCCCACCATTCAGAAGGGCTCTGGAGGGTCATATTTAGCCCAGGATACCAAGTATTGTATTCTTTATAGCAGGAACCCAAAATATTTGATTGATCATCAAATATCGTCACTTTGATTCCACTTGACCCTAAATCCAATGCCATGATTTTGTTCTTCATTGTTCTCTCCTCTTATCCTTCTCTGCAACATTATATTTGCAGAATACATAAAAAACGAAAAAGCATAGTTCTAATAGTGAATTTCAACGCGAAGGGTGAGCATAATTCATTTTATGATATTTATGAAATTATGTTCAATTGAAATATTATCATATTATTTTTGAAAAATCAAGCAAGAAAACGTTAAATACTTTTTTTGCTAAAATATATTGCATTTATTTGACAATGGTGTTATGATTTATTTGAACATATGATTTAAATATATTATATTGATCATATGTTCATCGCGAAGGGTTATATTGTTTTGAGGAGGTATAAATATGGAACAAAGCAAAAATTTTCGTGGTGTTGTGACAGAATTAATTACACCTTTTAAAAAAGATGGTTCTGTTGATTATGAGCTTTTAAAAGGTGAAGTGGAATATCAAATTAAAAATGATATTGTCGCTCTCTTTACCAATGGCCTTGCAAGCGAGGCTTTGTCACTTACAACCGATGAACTGATCAAGACAACAGAAGTTGTTGTAAATACAGCTAATGGCAGAGCATTGACCATGGGAAATATCGCATGTCAGACTTTACAGGAAGCAATGAAAGTTTTAAAGGGTTATGAAGCTGCAGGTGTTGATGCTATCTGTATTGAACAACCATGTGTATATGCTTTTCCACAAAGCGCTCTGATTGACTATTTTTGTGAGCTCGCAAACGCAACAAAACTGCCCGTTGGTGTTTACAATGCGCCACAAACAAGCAACACACTAACGCCGGATTCAGTCGCTCAAATTTTTAACAATTCGCCAAACGTGAAGTATTACAAAGAAAGTACCATTGATTTTGTTCATATCCAAAACACTATGCGTTTAGTCGAAAAAGACCGAATGGAATTTACAAACGGTAGTGATGCTACAACTTTTTCAGTCATGCAATTAGGTGGTATTGGCGTTGTATCCCTCATATCAGCTGTTTTCCCAAAAGAAGTCAAGCAGTTAACAGACGCTATGGAAGATGGTGATTTTGAAAAAGCCCGTAAGGCTCAAGATAGAATCCTTATGATTCGCGAAGCATTGAAAACAGGTCCTTTTGTAGCCGGATACAAGTACGCTTCCGAATTAATCAATGTACCTTTAGGATATATGCGCAAACCTTTAGCAGAATTAAATGAACAAGAAAAAGAAAAAATAAAAACAAACTTAAAAAATTTAAATCTAATTTAGGAGGATAAATAAAGATGAATAAAACACAGTTAGCAGGAATGATGGACCACACTTTATTAAAAGCCGTTGCAACTCCCGATCAAATTGAGGGCATCTGTAAAGAAGCAATCGAAATTGGCGCGGCATCTGTTTGTGTAAATCCCTGTAATGTAAGACAAGCAGCTGAATACTTAAAAAATAGTAATGTAAAAGTTTGTACGGTTATTGGTTTTCCTCTTGGCGCTAACACCTCTGTTGTAAAAGCTTTTGAAACAGAAAACGCCATCAAAAATGGAGCACAAGAAGTTGATATGGTTATCAATATCGGGGCGTTAAAAGCTGGTAATAATGAAGAAGTTTATAAGGATATTAGAGCTGTTGTCGAAGCGGCTTGCGGTGTATTGGTGAAGGTTATTATTGAGACCTGCTATTTAACAGATGACGAAAAAGTCACAGCCTGTAAAATGGCCGCAAAGGCTGGTGCAGATTTTGTTAAAACGTCCACAGGATTTGGAACAGGCGGAGCAAATCCACATGATGTTGCTCTGATGAAAAAAAGCATTCCGGCTAGCATGTCTGTGAAGGCATCCGGTGGAATGCATTCATGGGATGATGCAAAAGCAAATATTGAAGCCGGGGCTGATAGACTCGGTGTTTCTGCAAGCTTAGCAATTCTTGATAGTTATAACGAATAATTCTTATATGTTAATACTACAGAAAACCGCAGAAGTTCGCAGTATAATTACAAATTTTCTTAGAAAATAAAAGTTTTAAACATAATGAATTTCTTTATTAGCGCTTTTGGAATATTTCTAAAGCGCTAATTTTTTATCCCTAAAACTCTATAAAAATCGATAATAAAAAAACCCCAAGAAATCTATTTAAAACTAAATTTATATTCTATTATTTAGAAAACTTAGCACTGTTCCACTTCAAATTTTATTGCACTCGATACATGTAAAGTGTATACTAAGTTTTGCAAAGTATTGTATAAACATTACAAAGAACGAGGTTAATCATGGATCAAAAAGCACATTTTAAACAAACCGTCCATAATCTTTATCAATTACTTCAACGAAAGCAAAAAATCAGCTTTTTCTTCATTCTTTTAATTATGATAATTTCTGCCATTCTTAGTCAGATGACACCACTGGCGATCGGCTATTTAACGGATGATGTTTTGAATACTGCAAACATCCACTTTATATCGACCCTACCCATACTCATTTTCATTTTAGCCGTTACCATTTTTAATGAAGCCATTAAGGTGATTCGCCGCTTAATCGTAGAGGATACCAGTACCAGTGTGGAAAAAATGGCACGGGTTAAAGCTATCCGCTCTTTACTTATGGCACCATTGTCGTACTTTCGTCTCAATATGCGCGGTAATATACACGGCCGTCTGAACCGCAGCCTTGAAGGAACCACCAATATGTTAAAATTAATATTTATGGATTTTGCACCTTCTATCTTTACCAGTATTGCTGCCATTACTGTAATCTTTATAAAGCTTCCCTTTCTTTTAGCTTTGATCATGATGCTTGTCATCCCGATTGGTATTGGCATTGTCTTAAGACAAATATCGACACAACGGGGAATACGGGTCGATCTTTTAGAGACAAAGTCTGCAATGGACGGAACGATGGTTGAACTAACTGGCGGTGTTGATGTCATCCGTATTTCAGACAGTGTTGATTTTGAATGTGGACGCTTTGAGGATAAATCCGAGTACTTAAGAAAAAAAGAGATGAAACATCATAAAGCGATGGCAAAATACGATTGTTTTAAGTTTATTAACGAAGCACTCTTTTCTGTGATTATTATCGGGGCATCTGTTTTCATGGCCTCTAAAGGAATCATCAGTATCGGAACGGTATTAACCGCTTATTTATGTTTTACGCAACTTTTAGGACCACTTCAAGAATTGCACCGGATTCTGGATGAACTCTCTGAGTCGACTGTCTTGGCCGAAGAATACTTTAAAATCATTTCGATGCCAAAAGATTTTTCTTATGCGCTTCCATCTAACGTTTCTGATGAATTGGATCATTCAAATGGTATCATCAACATAAATGACCTGCATTTTCACTATGAAGAAACGCCCAATGAACCGATTATTGACGGGCTGAATCTTACCATTGAAAACGGTGAATTTTTAGGGATTGCTGGACCGAGCGGCTGCGGCAAATCTTCGTTTATTAAAATCATTTCAAAATTAGAAGCAGCTGAGGGATGTGTTTTCTTAAATGGAAAAAATCTCCTTATGTATAACCGTAAGGAATTAAGCAAAATTATTGCTCTGGTTCCTCAAAATCCCTTTTTGGTAGCAGGAACAATTTATGATAATATCGTCTACGGCCTGGATGACAAACCGGATTTGGCACTTGTTAAAGAGGCTGCCCGCAAAGCATACATAAACAACGTGATCGAAAATCTTCCAGGTGGATATGATTTTTTGGTTTCCGAATCCGGAAACAATTTGTCTGGCGGGCAGCGTCAACGCATTGCCTTAGCCCGCATTTTCCTGAGAAAACCACAGCTTTTAATCTTAGATGAAGCTACTTCTGCTCTCGACAACACTTCAGAAAAACATATACAAACTGAAATTGAAAAGTTGAAAGCTGAAACTGGTACTACCATTATTTCCATTGCGCATCGATTATCGACGCTTAAAAACTGTGACCGCATTATCGTCTTTGATAAAGGGCAGATTGTTCAGGAAGGGGATTATGATACGTTGACTTCCCGGGATGGCATTTTCAGAGATATGTATCTTGGTATTCTAAAATAAATCTGTCTCCGAAATCATTTACCAACAGAAAAACCAGTGGTATGGACCGGTTCTGAAAGGGCGTTATGCGGTGATGCCCTTTCGGGCTGTGAAGATTTGTCAGACATAACCCTTTTACAGGCAGCGCCCTTAAAGGGGCTTTTTTCTTTTTCTCTATTTCACCATTTTAACTGTGAACGGGTCAATATATTCTTTCATACTTATTTGATCACTCAACTTATCTTCTGATAATTGTTTATTGTATATACTCTTCAATTCTTTTTTCGTTTTTTCCAGCCCTATCAAAACAATATCTTCTCGCCTCAAATTGGCAGTTTCCGTATTCGTATTTCAAATGCGCGTGTCGACAAAAATCATTAAGGTCGATTTGCTTTTTAAGTATTCCATAAAAGTCGATATTCTGTGTTTCAGTGGAATCTCCACCAACATACGACTATGGTCCGAACAGGCTTTTGCTTTGATGATTTCGACCCCTGGCTTTCTTTCGACCAATGTTCTCAATATTTGTCCAATAGCCTTTCTTAACTTGTTGTAGGTCACCATTCGCCTATATTTCGAAATCATATGTGATATTTGCATTGGTTATACTGTATGTGATAAACTTTTTTCTTTCATATTGACAGGAGACTTTTTAAACCTACGCTTTAGCTTTTTCTTACCACTTGCAAAACGAGTAGTTTTCTTTATAAAAAAGATCGCTATTTCCCTAAAGATAATAGCGATCAATCATTTATCCACTGGTCCTTAAATCCCCTGCGTCTTACTGACTAAACTTTTTATATGTGATTTTATTCCCTTTCATTTCCAAGAATTGCTCTAATCTTTCTTTCTAAATACATGCTTACAGATAGTTAAAACGGTAAAGGACATCATTCCTAACAGTCCTATCCCAGCTAGAAGTTTTCTTTGTGCGTTTTCTGAAGCCCATTTATTTTGTTCCTCACCGTTGTCTTTTTTTTCATAGGGAACCCGTTCTCCACGCACCAATAATCGGTGAGTATTTACCGCATAAGGTGTACAAGTCAATAGTGTCACGCGATCCTTATTTTCCTCTGGGCTCAAAAATGCTAGCTTTTCAGGCAAGACGATTTCGATCTGGTCTACTTCATAGGCCAAAGTCTTGTCCAGCACATGAATATAAAATTGATCACCTTTCTCCACTTCATCCAATCGGGTAAACAGCTCAGCCCCCGGCAGTCCCCGATGGGCGCTGATGACGGAATGGCGATTTTTTCCTCCAATGGGAAGCGCCGTCATCTCTAAATGACCTGCTCCTTTTTCAAGCACGGTTTCATCTGTTCCATGGTAAATGGGAAGATAAACCGAAATCTTTGGTATCTCCACATAACCCATGACACCATCTCCATTGGGATTCAGTACATTTCCATAATTATCTGGCAGCACGTAGCCACTTCCTGCAATAAACGGGTCACTTACCGGATCTCCTGTTAAATTTTCATTATAAACTTCTGCTTCCTCCCAAGCTTGCACTATGGCCGCTTTACCCTGGTTCTCCACGGTTGCCCGGTAAGTCCGGATAACCTCTTTTTGTTTTTGCTTTTCCAGATACTGACTGATCACAGGATAAAGGAATATTCCAACCCCTATTACAAAAATAATCATCGCTGTCAAAAACAGCCAAGAGCTTGTCTTGTTCCGTTTCATTCAAGCAGTACCCACTTATCTCCATCGCTTAGTGACTGCACTTTTTCCTTTTAATAAACAATACCATCATTAACACAGCACAGCCCATCAGGAAAATGCCTGTAATGGCAAAAAACATTGTTCCTGTACCACCAGTGGCAGGAAGTGTAAAGCCAGCGTCCTCGGCACGGGTATTTTCCACCTGGAATGAAATAATGTTTCCTTCAATAGAAAACGCTTTGTCTTTTATTGGCTTTAACTTGATGGTACCTTCTGCTTGAATTTGGGAAGCATCATCAATCGTACCATCCGCCTTGTCTTTTGGAACATTTTTATCCTCAATGGTGATCGTAAGTTTACCTTCGGGCAGGACATATCCATCAGGAGCCCTTGTTTCTTTTAGGATATAAGTCCCTGCATCCACCCCTTTGAGAAATAAGCTACCATCATTACTAGCGGTTAATGTTGTCGATCCATTTTCCGGATTATAAACATACGTTCCATCCGAACCTGAAAAGTTTAGTGGTGTCTCATCTTCTCCTTCCTCCGCCAGTGTGAATATCGCCCCGCTTAAAGGATTTCCTTCCGCATCAACTTTTTTAAGCCAAATCCCATAGGTATAAACATTTTTCATGTCTGTTAGCTCTTTTAAGCTTTCCTCAGTATAGGGATCATTATTATAAACGATATAGGCTGTATTCTCCAGCGTATTCTTTTCAAAGGCATTTGATGTTACGGTCGCCCGATAAGTGATCTTAATGTTCTGACCACCATATTTTTTAACAAAGTTTTCCGTAAACAAAATGCGGAAGGTTTTTGTGTCCTCTCCAACGGTTAAACCCGCCTCTGTTTTTATCTCAAAATTTTCCGCTGCTTCTATTTTTTGGTCATTTCGATCCCACACAGTAATCGAGTCTTCCTGAAGCGCTAATCCGGTCATCATTTTATCCCCAACTTCAAAATGAAGCGCTGTAGCCTCTGCCGGGTAAGATGGCGTAAGAACATTCAGTTTATAATCAACCGTATCCCCAATTCCTACGCTCAGATCATCCGCTTTACCCATTACATCTTTAGTAATAGATGGCTCTGCTGATTTCATCGAACCTTCTACTCCAACCTGCGTGTTCAGCACCCAACTTCCATCTTCATATTTGGGTACAAGCAACGCAGTTGTCGGTTGATAAACCTTCACGCTGTCTGTCCCCTGGGCGGTCAGGAGATATTCTCCCATTGCCATCTTTGTAAACTCAGCCTTCCCATTTATAGAATTCTGCTTTTTTGGCGTTAATTCAACACCACCCGCATTGCTTCCTTTTTTGATCGCTGCGGCTAAACACTCTAAAAATTCTTTGTATTTAGTGGATTGGCCCTGATCATCCCGAAACGCCTCGGTTACAGAATCATCGCCTGCTTTTCCTACATAAGCTTTAAAATTTTCCTGTGCCCTCAGCCAATCTGCCACAGAAGCATCCCATTCATACATGGGATTCATGGGCTGATCGGATACTGGATCGATGTTGACGGTAATAATCTGATAAGCAGACACTTCCACATTGTCTTCCAGTCCACTGACGGTGAACGCTCCGGTCGTATCATGCCTAACTTCTTCCGCAAATACTGGCAGTTGAATGGCCATTGCCAACACAAGCGCCAGTGCCCACATCCGCACTTTTCGACTTTTTCTCATTTAACTTTTCCTCCTATTTTTAAATAAAAGTATTCCTGTCATTCCAGCCAGCATCAACACTGCACCCACGGAAAGAAACATGGTCGTCCCTTGGCTTCCGGAAAGTGGAAGCTCAACTGGCGGTTCATTCAGAATCTTGTATATTCCATTCTTTTCATACACTGCCGGTGGATTTCCCACAGCACTGCCTTCAGGAATTGTAAATCCTGTCTGCTCATAAACCACTTTCCACTGTCCATTCGGTAAGCCGTAGCCATCTGGTGCTTTCAACTCCACAAGTCGATAGGTTCCGTCAACTGGTAATTTGCTAAACGAAACGACGCCCGATACCTCGGAAGACACTTTGTCTACCTGCTTCCAGCATTCTGCCGAGCTTCCTATTGGTTCTCCATCTGCATTGACTTCGATCTTCCCCTGGTCATGGTTGTGTTCTGCATTCTGACACTCTAATTGATACAAACCAAAAGTTGCGCCGGAAAGCGGCATTCCTTCCCGATTGATTTTAGTAAACTGAAAATCTGCCATTATAGTGTTGGTAAAAGCGGCTTTGCTGCTCTCCCTGTCATCTTCAGTCAATGCCGCCGTGTTATCGTAAATCAGCGTGGCCTGAAGTTTTTGCGTTTTTGGATTTCTTTTAACATCTACCTGAACCACTGCTATATGTGAGTCATAAACATACTGTTCATCTCGGCTTCCGGTCAGGTTGTCCGGAAGTTCTTCTTTCACGCTAAATGTGTAGTGTCCCTCTGTTTTAAAAGTAATTGGGCTGAACTCGAATGATTGCGTGGAATGATTGCCCGCTCCTTTTACTTCCTTGCGGGTATCTTCCAATAGGACTTTGCTATGCTCAATCGCTTGGGTTGTCTCTTTATCTCCTGGCTCCAGAACAAAGGTGAACACGTCACGCTCTTCCAGGTTTCTCCCCAACAGGGTTTTCTGCCCTTGAATAGCCGTTTGAACGTCTCCGTTATAAGCATTGGTAAAGGTAACCGTGGTCTCCGGTTTTGGCTCTGTGCTCTGCTCAATTGTCCCGGTCACGCCATTCTCTTGAACATCAGCTGATTGTCCATCCATTGTTATGGATGGGGTATAGGCTGCCGGAACTTCCACTTCTTTCACTGTAAATTTTGCGTCTGCTGGAAGCTCTGTGAAGGATACCCATTCTCCTGCTTTTAAAGTAAATGTTCCGCTGCCCTTTTCTATTTGAACTTTTTCTGTCTCTCCACCTCCACAGTGCTTTTCGCCTTCAACGTCTAACAGATTACCCGCTTTATCCTTCAAGGTCAGGTTAAATGTAAAGGCACTGTCCGTTGGCAGAAAATCTCCGGTTACTTTTTTCTCAATTTTAAGGGATCCCACCCGCTGGTTGGTTACCTGAACAATGGCGGTTCGGGAAAAAAGATTGGTCAAATCCGTCTCTCCCAAATCCTGCTTATATTTTTCATTTGAATGTTCCAGGCATTGCTGAATCTTTAACTTTGACCATCCTTGATCTACCACCAGCCGATCCGAAGTCTTTGTTCCATCCGAAAATTCCGTCGGCTTATATTCCAAAGCGGCCCCTTCCGCATCATACTGAAGGTGTAGTTCCGGCCCACTCTGAAGATTCCAGTCGTTTTCCCCCACCGGGTACGTATCACTGGTCTGTTGTTTAACTTTGATATCATGGAGTGTCGTATCAATTTCATCCTCTGCAACAAACTGAATCATGCTCTTAACAACTGAGCCTACCCCGCGTGCTACAGAGATTCCATCCATTATGTCACCCGCGTCTGCGTAAATTCCACTATTATCTACCGTCACCTGAACGGCTTTGGGATTTACTTTATAGCCCATAGGCGCATTTGTCTCGACCAGATAATACGTTTTTCCTGTTATAAGACCTCTTTTACCCTGTTCGACCTGTGCTTTTGTCGGAAGTACCCCGCCGCCATCCAAGTTGATACCATCGCCGTTCTCCTTACTTAAGTCAGCGGTCGTCACTTCGCAGTAAGGCGTGCTTCCTTCATTAATCGTATAACTCCCATCGGAATCAACCTTGATATTCTCTTCCTCATAAAGCGCAAAGGTGGCTCCTGTAACAGGCGTTACGCCATCATCTGCAAATTTTTGCACCAACAACCGGTTTTGGACATTGGGTACATAAAGCCTTGCGGAAAACTCCCTTGTATAATCCCCCTCATCATTTTTTAATCGAACCGTGTTCTGGTCATTCGCGCTCTCCAAGCTATCTGCCGTAGTATAATAATAATTCACCACATATTTTACTTTCTCATTTCTTTCATTTTCTGGAAGCATAAAATAATAGGTCATGATATCGCCTGGCATGTTTTCCAGTTCGGCTTTATAGCTGCCGCTGCTATCGAGTTCAAAAACATAGGGGTTTTCTCTGGCTGCTGTTAACACGTTCGCCATATCAGCGGGGGCTGTCTTCCATCCCGTCATGGGATCCCCAGATACCACTTGCCAGTTTTTAGAATCTGATATGCCTTCATTTCCGTCGCCTTTATACTTCAGCACCACGGCAAACATGGTTCCACCTTTTAAATCATACAGGTTTCCATTTGTATCTGTCACCGCCGAATCCGTTGAAACAGTCAGCTTCGGACTGGCATAGCTGCCAGATTCCCAAGGATTGGCACAGAGCAACAGGGTATCCTCATTTCCACCTGTCTCCAGATATAATTTTACATCGCCCGCAAAACGGTAGCCCTCCGGTACTTTGGTTTCACGAAGGATAAAATGGTCGATGTCTCGATCTTTTAAATCCTTTAAGCTAATAATGAACCCTTCTTCATCAACCAGTACAAAAGTCCCATCTTCATCTGTGGTACCCGTTGCGATCACCTGGTCATCACCTTCTTGTTGAATTTCATAATTTTCATCAGCCGCATATAAGGTAAACGCTGCGCCAGCTACAGGGTCACCTAATTGATCCACCTTGATGATGTCGCTTTCAGGAACAGTAACCAGATTATATTTTAAAGACATGTTGGATTCACTGTTGCCTCTTTCCAGATAGAAGAATTTCAGTGTGTGATAGCTACCATCTGCAAAAGTATTCCCTGACCATTTCACACGCTTATCGCGCCCGGCGTCCTCGAATTGTTCTTTTAAAGTACTTCTCTGCTCAATACTATTTCCTTCATGATTTTTCCCCTCATTAATCACAACCTCCCCTGTTGAGAAGTCAATCTCTACAGCAGCAGCATCATGAATGCCTCCGAGGTCTGCCACCAGCACATCATCAATAAAAATCCACACATCGTCATCACCGCTAAATTCATAGGTAACTGGTTTTTTACTACCATTTTGGTTTATTTCTCCTCCGTCCTGCTGAACAAAACGGGTAGTCATGGAGAGGCCAAAGTAATGGTTTAATTGAGCATCTCTTGGGCCAATCTCTTTTGGTACAAGCTTGTTGTCATTGTCTCGATTAAAAACCACTCCAGGCTTGGTAAATGGAAAGAACTGTCCATATGTGTTCTGATTCCCTTCGGAAGTCATTTTTATGCCTGGTGTATTATAAAGCTGGAACCTCTCTGTCTCTTCATTGAAATAAGCATAATTTTTTTGACAATCATAATAATAATAGCCTTCATTATCTACTTGGAGCAGACCACCAACATTCATGAAGGCTTTCTTTCCACCTTGACCTTCGTTTTTTGTGTTTCCAATATCCTCATTACGATCAAAAAGATACGCCAGGGATTCCTCATTTTGGGTTGTTTCAGGAAAACCATTTTCCAATACCGATTTAACTATTCCTTGTCTTGGTTTGGCGCTTTTAGTCCATTGATTTACGGGATTATAGGTGTTTTTATTTGCCTGCCTAAACAGCAATAAATGGTCTTCATTTCCCGATCTTCTGCTGCCGTTAATGCCAACCCTGATCGGATTATGATCCTTATTATCCGAATCATCTCTTCCCCATTGCCAGTAATCAAATACGTTGATTGTCGTGCCTTTTGGGCTGACTCCTTCAAAGGAAAGATCATCATAAATCGCTTGGCTATCTTTTGTCACGGCGCCACCAAGACGCACGGTTACTTCCAAAACTCCAGCCTCTTCCCTCATAACATATCCTTCCGGCAGAGAAGCTTTTAACGAATATTCTCCCTCATAAGCATTTTCTGGCCAGTCATCCAGCTCCCAGTTGAGCGCAATTTCCTGTTCCCCGGCATTCATTTCAGCCCTAATTGTTCCCGGCAGATATGTTTTAAGCAGATCCCTACTGACTACCTGCTCTTTACTGGCTCCGGGAAGGATCATTTCCCATCGTTTATTTTCCTCAGACCATTCCAGCGCATCCCCTCTCCATGTCCATGATAAAACCTCCAAAGGGACCTGCTCTTCCGTAACCTCTGTCTTTTCATTGGCTTTCTCTTGGCCCCCTTCTGGCGGATGCGCATTTTCTCCTTCCTCAGCGGACGTCCCTTGTTCCTTTTCTTCGACTGTGTTCTCTTGTTGATTCTCTACAGTCTGACCGCCAGGATACGAAAAAATGGCTTCCCTTGCAAAAACCATCCTCCCTGTTAAAAATATCAGCACCACACCTACTAATAAAAAAGCAAAGCACCATTTTTGGGTTTTCATTGTCAACGATTCTCCTTTCTTATTTGCGATTTTTCTGCGCATCGGGCCGATGATTAAATCACTGCATTTTTTAAGTTATCGTTTTTTTCTGTGCAATAAAAACAAATCGGTAAAACATGTATCTTTTCTACCTTTATTCTTTTAATCCAAGTGATTTAAAATTAAAAAAATAAGCCATCAGATCCTCATCTAATGGCTAAATACTCGCAGACTATTAAAAGTCTACGAATCTTTTCACCTTTTTCTGTTTTTATTTCACAACAAATATACTAACTCCTGACAACCTACAGTGTTCAAGCTTTTATTACTATTGATATTTTTTCACTTTTCGTAATGAATCTACAGAAACTTGTTCAGTCCTACTATTTTTGCTTGTCTCTTGGTTTTCCCTTCAGTTTCTTGAAATAAATTATTACACTTCATCATCCGCTTCCTTATGGGTTTTCAACACACATTACTTCATATCCGATTTTTTAAGAGTTTTGGATTCTCCTTTGCTTTTATTTATGTTCTGGCCATATTTCCTTATATAATGTATCTAGATTTTCAAGGAATACCTATAGACATAAAAGTATATTTCAAGGTCAAATCAATTAATTAGCTAAAAAGGGCATTATTTCACAAAAAAAGAAAACTCACTTGGCTTTCTTTTCCGTTTATTCTAAAATTTCAATTCAGTAAAAACAATATCTATCACATTTTCAAGAATATCACCTGGTACCATTTCTACAAAACGATAATCACAAACCTCAACATCCAATGCTTTTGACTGTTTAAATAAAGCTACTCCAAACGTTTTTGTACGACCGTCAAGCAGAACATGAAGATGAAACTTGTTATTAGTGTTTGTAATTGGGCAAATAATCGTCATACTTGTTTCCTTGTTGAAAACTACATATACGCATAAAATTTACGCACGCGCTTAATATACGCATGAAAAAAGCGTACGACATAATTGTGAGAAGGATAGAAAATGACAGTAAGGGAAATTATTAAAATCCTTAAACAGGATGGCTTGAAAGATATTGATTTTAACGGTTCTCATATTCAATATAAACACCCGATAAAGCCTCGTTCCTAAACATGGCGGTGATATAAAAAGGTGCGTTAAAAAGTATCCTCAAACAAGCAGGGCCTAAATAGCCCTGCCAATACAATCATATATAAAGGAGTGAAAGCAATGCGCAAATTAACCTATTTACCTATATTAGAACCATCTGTCGATGGTTACGACGTTTTTTACCCTGATCTTCCTGTTGTATTAGTTTTGGCAAAGATATTGAAAAAGCCCACCAAATGGCAAAAGTTGTATTAGTTTTGGCAAAGATATTGAAAAAGCCCACCAAATGGCAAAAGAAGTGCTAGCGTTACATATCTACGGAATGGAAAAAGACGGTGATCCGATCTCAAAACCTTCGAAAAAACTTGAAGCTGACGACATTGAAGAGTGTATCGTCACGGCGGTTACTATTTTACCCGATTTGATGAAAAATGCGATGGATAACCGAAAAATAAAAACAAACGTAACGATCCCGGCCTAGCTTAAAGAGGAGGCTGAATCTCATCATGTCAATTATTCAAAACTTCTTGAGGCGTCGTTGTTAGATTACCTCAACGTTAAACGCGAAGTTTTAAGACAATAAAAGCACAATACAATTACGCCAAAAATCCCCCTGTGCGTTAACACAAAAGCAATACTAAAGAGGCGATAAAAGTGATCTATATTCCTTCAATCTGATACTAGTTTATTCGTCGACAAGCGTATAATAAATTTATAAATTCAATTTCAAAAAACAGACATGATTCTTTGCCTCCTGTTAATTGGTATTGTAACCTTACACAATTTTCATACTCAGCTTTAGCCCAGAAAATTGAAATATCTTTTCTTTTGTATTATTATGTTATCGGGTACTTTATAGCATTTTTTAATCAATTTTTAAGGATGCTGCATATCCACAATACTCAAAATAAAAAAAGAGAAAGGACAAAGAAATGAAGAGTGTAAAAAAACTTTTTGCTCTGCTGCTTGTAACCGTACTTGCCATCGGTATTGCAGGCTGTGGAACCGGAGGAAGTTCTCCTGGGGGAACATCTTCAGATGGTAAGATCCGTGTAGCAATGCAGGATCCTAATGTGCCGATTGACATGCAGAAACAGACGAATAGCTATTTAATGATGGTTGCTGATCAGATTACAGAACCTCTGATCAACCTTGATAACGATGGTCAGTTATCACCATTATTGATCAAGGAGATGCCTAAGATTTCCGATGATGGTTTAACCTATTCTTTCGAGTTAAAAGATGATATTAAATTCCATAACGGAGATACTGTAAAATCATCAGACGTCAAGTATTCTTTTGAACGTTTACTGACAAAAGGTGTTATGGGGGCTATGATTGACCAGGTACAGGGCGCCCAAAATTTAATCGATGGCTCTGCTACTTCTTTAGAAGGTTTTAAAATCATTGATGATCAGAAGTTTGATTTAGTACTGGAACAGCCATATAGCCCATTCCCATCAGCTTTAGCAACACCTTATGTATGTGTATTCCCACAGAAGGCCTGTGAAGAAGCGGGCGATGACTGGGGTAGAACTGTACTTTATGGCACAGGCCCATACAAATTGGATAGTTATACAGCTGGTCAGGGCATCGAAATTTCAAAATTTGATGAATATCATGGTGAAGCAGCCAAAAATGCTGGTGTTTCTTTCAAATTTATCGAAGATATGAATACACAGGTTATGGAATTCCAGAAGGGTAACGTTGACGTTTTACAGTTAGATGCTACTTTATACCCACAGTATAAAGATAACGCTGATATTAAAGATGCAATCCACTCTTTCAATCCAGTTGGCCTTGTTTATCTGGCTCCAAACATGGATAAGATTACTGAACCTAAGGTAAGAGAAGCTTTAAGTTATGCAATTAATCGAGAAGATATTTGCAATAACTTGATGAATGGAACGGCTACACCTGCTAAAACTTTTATTCCTGAGGGTTTAATTGGTTATGACGATTCTGTTCCTGCTTATGAATATAATCCTCAAAAAGCAAAACAGTTATTAGCCGAAGCAGGATATCCTGACGGCTACACGGTGGATCTTCCAGTATCCGCTAAGTATTCCTTCTTGGTAAAAGTTGCAACTGCCATACAGGATCAAGCGAGAGAAGCCGGATTTACAATTAATGTACAGCAGATGGATGGTGCGGCTTATTCCGATATGGCTAAAAGCGCAAATGTGCCACTGTCTACGAGCAACTGGTATGTTGATTATATTGATCCTGATGGAATGATTTATCAGAGATTCTCTAGCACAACAACAATGAACAACTCCAGTAGCCGTTATAATAATCCTGAATTCAATGCTTTAATCGATGAAGCAAGACAGATCACGGATGAAGCAAAACGCCAGGAGTTATACAGCAAAGCTGACAATATCTTAACTCGCCAGGATTACGGTGCAATTCCACTTTTTAACGAAACCAAATACTATTTACAAAATCCTGCAATTAAGAATTTCGAAGTAACAGATATGTTCCGTTTCCACTTCAACACAGCAGAACTATCCTAAGGGATATAAAGGATTATTTATAAGTTTAAAACACGGTAGGACAACTTGTAAGGTTTTGTTCTTCCGTGTTTTTTAAATGGCGGAGAATGGTAAAACATTTAATTTTATTTTAAAAATTAATTTAAATTATTTAAATCATTCAAGTATAGTTAGATATTTGAACAAACACAGTATAAAAACATACACATCTCAAGAATAGGCCCATATTCCCTATTTAAATCGTTTAAAGCCCAAATATATATACCAAACTCATTTTATTGGCTAAAAAAGAGCATTATTTCCGTAAAAAAGAAGGCTTACTCGCCTTCTTTTCCAGTCAAACCGAAATCTCAATTTCTGCAAAAACAATATCAATCACATTTTCAAGAATATCACCGGGTACCATTTCAATAAAATGATAACCACACGCTTCAATGTCTAACGATCTTAACTGTTCACATAAGATAACGCTAGTCGTCTGAGTTCGACGATCAAGCGGAATGTGCAAAGGGAATTTACTATTGGTATTCGTTATTGGACAAACAATTGTCATATTCGTTTTTTGATTAAAAAAATCATTGCTGACAACAAGCCCAGGTCGATATCCAGCTTGCTCATGGTCAGACTGTGGATTGAAATTAATTTTGATGATGCTGCCTTGTTTTACCATACTTCCTTACCTTCGGGCTTTCCCCAATCAATTTCTTCATCATGATACTCTCCCTCGTATCCGTAAAAAAGTTGCTTAATATTTTTGCGATATTTTTTAGGAGCCCATTTCTTAATGATGATTTGATCCTTATCTGCGACTGCTTCAACAGATTCCCCATTTACCCAATCCAGGGATTTCAACATATCCTTTGAAATACATATTCCTTGACTATTACCCCAACTCCGTAATTTTGTTATCATTATTTTCACTCCCTTTCGTATATACATAATATATACCAACCAGCAATTAAAATCAATATTCTATTTAATTTATATAGTTATTATTTATATATTGCTTTATAATGTATTACTTTAAATAATACATTATACTTCTTTGCATATATATACAAAGATATACAAAAACAAATAGGATAAAATTTTCGCTATGCTCAATTTTTTTATGATTAGATATTCCCAACAGTGTTTTTCTTTTGAACCCCCCAGACATAAGTAAAAATAAAAAAAGTTATATTTTATTGCAATTTCTTGCTTTTTATAACTTTTTACTTATTGTCTGGTAAGATGTATTAAATTTCACACCCGCCTTGCTTCATCGGGATAGCATCTCTAAACTACCCTCTGTATCAGCTTCCCACTCGAGATCCCGCCCATGCTTTTGGACCATTTCAGGTCAATGGATGCATTCTCCTACGTCTTTCTTTTTGATCAAAAAAGAATACTCATGTCAGACGTGCGATACGCATCATAAAAAAGAGAAAACCAAGATGCGGACTGAGAGACGGGCAATTCTCTGCATGGTCTTGCCAAACCCCGATGGCGGTTATTTGTATCCCGGTGCCGCATTGCTCTGGAAGCCGGGTTTACCCATGCGAATGCCCGGCCAAGTGGTTAAAACATTGCTTAAACGCTTTAACCACTTGATATAGCATTACATATACTGTTATAAAATAAATATCTATAGCATATTTATTTTTCTAGGTAAAATGAGTATTTAATTATCTGCCACTGTTACCGTAGTGACATTATTTGGGTTTATTTTAATTACACATCATCTCCCTTTCCTATACTGTATCCATTTATCCTTTTTCCTTTATTTCTTTATTTTCTGTCCTAGTTTCTGCCAAACATGCCTAAAATTTCGCTTATACATTTCTTAAAAACCTTCTCATTTTCCAGTAACCAGCTTCATGTAAATACTCTTAATTCAGCTGTTTAAGGGGTTTTCCATTGATTTATATTGAACTCTAAATAACTCATAAAAGCTTTATTAAAGAGGTTTTTGCATTTTACTCTCTTGTCTAAAATTTACGGTTCCCATATTTGTATTTCAAATGCGCATGTCACTCAAAAATCATTAAAAGGTGGATTTACTTTTTAAGTATCCCATAAAGATCGTTATGCTTTATTTCGGCGGAATCTCCCCTAACATAATGTCTTCTGTAATGATCCAAAGGTCAATCAATCGGGAACCCACAAGATTAAAAGCAATGCGGCCATGAAGAGTGGTTGCCTGAAACTTCGAAAAACGCTTTTCTTAGTGATGGAGACCTTGATTAAAAAGTCAACTCTTGATGATTCAGTTTTTCAGTTCATAGATAAAAAACGGGCTGAGAGCAAACCGTACCCTGTCTACATGACTGCTGGTGCTAATAAGTTTCTGCGTATTTATTACGGAAAAGTTCGGGCGTACCTGGTCACCCTTGTTGATCCCTTGGAATAAGCACCTTGTTTTTTATCTCTTTTTCAGACCAGCCTTTTTAGCATGATTTTTTCAGCATTATCTTTTTCATTTTCTGCTTGACGTTTTATTTGCAGACTTTTTAAGAACACTTTTAACTATTTTTCTATATTCCATTCGGTTATGATCCAAAACTAGAAACCAAATATATAGTATGACAATATAAACTGTAGCACCAAAAATAACTTGTATTAATAAATCAAAAATCGTTAAATTATAAATAGTTTTTATGCTATTTACCAAAATTAACATTCCTGCACCTGCAACAAAAAACGGTATAGCTGCGATAATTGTTTGCTTAATATTAATATAATTTCTAATTAGGTACCCTTGGTATATAACTCCAAACATTTCAGCCGAAAGTGTACCTATAACTGCCCCATAAATTCCCAATTTCGGAATAAGTAAAAGTGATAATACAATGTTAATTACCGCATTTATTATTACGCAAAATGTGTACGAAAAATCTTTTTTTAACGGTATCAGAAATTGTGTACGAAAAACATCTCCTAACCCTATGATTAAAATAATCGGAGTCAACGATTTAATCACAGTTCCACAAATTGCAAAACTTTCTCCAAAATAGACTGTTGCAAATAAATCGGCAATTCCTAGCAATCCAAACATAGAAGCAAATCCTATAAAGTAAACTACTAAAATTGAATATTTGTAGTATTTTTTTACACCATCAATGTCGTTATTTGCAATACAACTACATGCTCTTGGAAAAAGGACGGTCCCTATCACAACAATAAACATTTTAGGAATATTAATGATTTTATTTGCATATTCATAAAATGCGACATTGTCCTTTGTGGTCATAATACCCAGTAATGTCTTGTCGAACACTGTGAACATACTTATTGCTAATACTGATACTGATAAGACAAACAGCGGCTTAATATGCTCTAAGATGTCTTTTTTTCCGAATTTAATTGGTTTTATTTTATTAATTACTGTCGGAAATAGTGAAGCTTGACTAATTAATGCAGATATAGCCATGATAAAAGTATACTTAATCAAATCATTTGGATTCTTAACAAATACAAAAACAAAAATCAACTCCAGTACCTTTACAACCGCATTACGAATTACTACTATTTTAAATTTTTCTATTCCATAAAATAGCCAGGTTATATCAAATAAAGCCGATAAAACATATAATGACTGAGACAAATAAATAATAATATTGTCATTGCAAAACAATTCACAAAACAGAAGATAAAATAGAAAACCAACAACTGAAACTATGGCGTGCAAAACATATAAAGACCAAAAAGTCTTTCTTAAAGCTATTGTGTCATCTTTTCGTTCTGCTATTATACGTTGACCATACCTTGCAATGCCCAACATACAAAACAACACGTAATAGTATGCTATCGAGTAGGTATAAGAATAAACACCAATTGATGTCTCTCCTAAACTTCGTGTCAAGTACGGTGCCATTATCAATGGCACTATTAGAATCACAATTTGATAGGCAAATTGAAATGTCATATTCTTCTTTATGCTATCTGATTTCAATTTTTACCCCCTATTTAATTTTACCATATTACATGCTTATCCTTTAAGTGTTTACTAGCAAGTAAAGAACTATACTTACTTTAAATATTTTATTTCTTATTTATACGTATGTGTTTTCGTATGCTTATCAAATCGAAGTCTTGGATTAAAATTGCGATTTTTTCCTAAAATAGTAACCAAATCCTCTGCGTTTTCTTTCCATAGAACATATGGAAAGCTAATCTGATCACGCATAGAAAAAGTAACTATTTGCTTCCACCATTCATTCATGATATGTACACATTTATCATTATGATGTTGTCTGGCAATAATTGTGCATTCAAACATACCTCTATGTTTTGGGTAGCCTTCTTTCCTGTAATGTGAAATTTGTGATTTAATTACCTCGTTTTGTACTCTATTGTAATATACAAGAAAATTTGCCTCTGTATAAATACAATCATGAACCGGATTATCGAACATTCCGATTGGATTCTCCCTTAATCTATCAATAAATGGATATAAATCAGCTATAATTATTGTTGCTCCGTCAACCCAAATAGAATAGTCATAATCCTTGAAGAATAAGTTTGGAAAGATTTTTACAAATTTAGATAGATGATACGAATCCATTCCTTTCATCTCTTCAATATGATCATAATCAAGTTTTTTCCAAACGCTCTCACTAGGCACTTTACAATCCGTAAAAATATAATAATCACAACTAGGCGCAATGTATTCAGGCTCTTTTAGTGTATCATACTCCCCAAAAATAGCGGTATACACAGCTATTCTTTTGTCTCCACAATCTGAATTACAGCAATAATTAATTTCTGATAAATCATTAGTATCATATGTAATCTTTTTGTCGAAGATTTTTTCTTTATGAAGTCTACAGTCAATCTTAAATAAAGCTCTTTTAAGCCCTGTCTTTCTGATTGTTGTAACTATTTCCTTGACAGCTTTTCTGACTATCTGCCCCTTTGTATAAACATCCGGATGTTGAAATTCATAATCGATTCTTTTCTTATTCTCAATCATCTTCTGAATGCTTTCCTGACTTTCCTTGTACATACCTTTACTCTCCTTTTATTACTTCTGGTTTCGTTGCTTTTTTATATATGAAGCGTTCAATAATCATAGGCCAAGTAATAAAAGCCAAGATAGTTAACATATTTGTGAATGAAAGCATTAGAATCGTTCCATAAAAATAAAGATAGAGAACTTCAAATCTTAGCTGGCTATCATTATTAAATTTTTTATATAATGATTGTGAAAATGCTCCAAATATAAATGACAGCAAAATAATACCAATGTATCCACCATCACAATAGAACTGATAAAAACATGTTGTAAACGAGTTAAAACGTGTCCCAGGTGCAACATTTAAAACTACATACTTCATTCCATTCACAATCTCAGTTGCTTCTTGGTATGGAGCCACCGGAGTAATTCCAATAAGCTTTAGCACACCAAAAATCGGCACAAAGAGACCTCTGAACGTTGTAAATCCATATGTATAACCAAAAGAGTATTCCTCTATACATGCTCCTAAATATTGAACACATCCCGCATAATAGTTATAGAATGTGCCAAGGAAAGATGTTTCTTGACCAATGGTACCTGATCGGCTATTGGATACAAATATAAACATTAGAAGTATTGCAATCAAAAAAAACGGTATCCACTTTGCTATCTTTTTTAATCGTCTACGATTCTTTTCACTAAGAAAACCCGTTTTATCTTGATAAAGCATGAATGCTACAAGAATAAAAACAAAAAAAGAAATTAGATATGTTCTCCTAGAATCTAATAGGACTCTCATCATACATAGCGAAGTAGCAATCAACAAGTATTTTTTTTCGAATGTCCTAAAAAACTGAAGTATAGATGTTGGTACTAATAAGTATAAAATCGGATATCCAATAAACTGCATTAGCACCTCTTGTATACTTGATTGAGCTAACTCCTCAGATGCATCTCCAGCTGATCCTGCAAGCGTAACATAAACATCTCCAATTGAATTTCCCTGCAATAAATACAAACCAATTGTCACGAAACGCGGGATAATAATTAGCAAACAAAGAGCTAACATAAAATAATATGCTCTCTTATTAAATTCATAAAAATTTCCAACGCATTTTTTTCGAAAAACAAATGTTTTCTTTTCCATAAAAACTGATCCCAAAGCATAAAATAATACACCGCAAATGATAATTAAATATGCGCTATCGGGAGCTGCATAGAAATTGAACAAACGAATACTACTAAGAAATGTAATCAAAAAGTAGAGAAAAGAAAAACTCACCACTGGATGATATATTTTTCTATGTCTTACGTACGAAAACAGACATATTCCAAGGCATAAGATAGAGCAAACATATCCCATTTTATTTCCTCCTTTTTTATAATCTATTACATATAATACGAATTCTTCTTGATGCTTCCTTCCAGATATGCCCTGAGCTAATATAGCCAGTGAAAAGCAATTTAAATCTATACTTCAGATTTATTCTATAGTCAGCAATTGTTTTCAACATTTCTTTATCGCTTTCGTTTAGGCGATTTTCATAATTGTTAATCATCTCGCGCGCTATTGCCTCATAGTCACCATCCATGTCAAATAAGTGCTTAAATCTATTTAATTTATTCCAATACATAGAAACACCTTTTTTTATACTTCCACTTTGATTGTTACCATGTTGCCGATAAAGAATATAAGCATTTTCATCATAAATTATGTTTCCAAGAAAAGTAGCAAGCACCGCAATCCAAGCATCGTGAGGAATTCTATGATTCAAATTTGTTCTAACATATTCCTTCAATAATTTTTCATTAAATACGCAAGTACAACCTAAGACACATATTTCTGATAATATTTGTTTTTTTGTATTAAGGACATAATTTTTATCAAATCTATCATATAAATAGTTCAAATTGTTATCGGACACTTTCAAATTAGAATAATATAAAATTGGAAGTAACTCATCTTTATTTGATTCTTCTATTTTTTTTATGGCAGAAAGCAATTTTTGGGGCAACCATTCATCATCTTGATCTGCAAAACAATAATAGTCATATCTCTTTTTATTTTCTAAAACATATGCTGAACAAACTCTAAAGCTCTCAATTACTCCAACATTAATTCCTTTTATAAGATGCACATTATTACACTTTTGGCAATACTGCTCTACTATAGAAACTGTTCTATCATTTGATCCATCATCGCGTACAAATATATCGACAGTAACATCTGACTGATTTATAATTGTATCCAATTGATGAGAAATATACTTTTCTCCATTATAAGAAGATATTATCACGCAACAATTCTTCATCTTACTCCCTACTTATCAGTTACAAATTTAATTCCAATACTCGAAAGAAATTTTTTTAATTTTTTTCTCGATTTACTTGGAACCATCCCTTCAATCATACTTATTACTATTAATTTACATTGATCCCTTAATCCAAGCTTATCACGGTTTGAAAAAAATATTTCTGGGTTATTATGTTCTAAGGATTTCAATGCAAGTCTGTCCCATTTTCCCTTAACAATTGCCGGTATAATATGAAAAATATTTTTCACAACTACAAAGTGGTCAGGAAACACCCCATTATCCATAGAAGATGCTGCAATTTCTAAATATTTTTTTTCAAATTCAAAATCTGTTGTACCTATTAGTTCAGTTTCTACAAATATTCGAGTCGCAATAAAAGCCACAAACGTATGCGCATAAACATCTTTCTTCCTAATATTCCTAATATTGTTAGGATAATGATTATTAGAATCTTTTTTCATTGGAATAATTTTACAATAGTTTGCCTCTTTTTCTTTTATCTCATTCAACAAAGCAAACACTTGATCATTGCATACTCTTGAAGAAATAAACGCATCCCCTAAAAAACACATATAATAATCTGCCTCGTGTTCCTTCATAACGGCTTTAATACAGTCTGTCAACTTTTCATTAGTATCCACATATATTGTATCAATTCCTTGGATACATCTATTTTCACCAATAACTGCTCCAACAACTTTGAAAGGACAATCTGGCCAATTTTTATGTAATAGCGATACAAAATTATCGCAAATGTCAACATAGGAACTGTGTGTCATTAATACAATTACACATTCCATATAATTCACTTCTCACTTTCTTTTATATGATATAAAATATAACTTCCCTGATTCTAGTTTTAAGTACATCCTCAATATATGATAAACGCTATAAATAAATACGTTCAATTGAAACACATAAATAAAATTGAGTGCATGGAATATTATATTAAACTAAATCACGTATGAAAGTTGCTGGTACGCCTCCATACAATGCATTATCCTTATCCAGATTTCCCTTTACTACTGATCCAGCTGCAACAATACATCCTTTTGCAACACTTGCACCTGGAAGAATTATTACATTTGCAGCTATCCATGTCCCATCACCGATTCTTACTGAATTATAAACATGTTTTCTATGCTGATTTTTGCATTCGACTTGATAATGCATAGTATCTAATCCCTCAGTTAGTATTGTAGTTCCATAACTTAAAGTTACATTGTTGCCTATAGAAACGCCCCCCTTAGCTTGAATAAAAACTCTTTCGTTAATCGATACGTGCTTTCCTATTACCAATTTATCAGGAATTTGAATAACCGGAATTCCATTTATTTGAGCATCCATTTTCCACAAATATGGATGAAAGAATAACCATAACAAACGTTTAATTTTATATATTACTTTATATAGAATACTACTAATCCTTGATGTCTTCATATTCATTCCTCAGTTTTATTATCTAAAATTATTATACACCCATTGAATTAGCTTAGTAGGAGCTAACGCTATTGTATACTGCGTTACAGCTACAAACAAATAATCTTTAAGCCTACAATACTTATTTTTATAAAAATCTTCCCAGACCTTCACCATCAGTCTAATGTTTTTAATGTCCTTACGTCTCTGATAAGTATCATTGCCAAATCTGAAATATACAAGTGGTTCTGGAAGATTAGCTCCTTGTAATCCATTATTCAATGATCTAACCCACAACTCAACATCTTGGTTCGTTCTCATCTCACTGTAATTTCCAACAGACATTATTTTCTCCTTATCTAGCATTACCGTGGAATGATTAAATGGATTTCGACGTTTTGAGAATGACATAATGCTCGGCATATCTGTCGGAACTTCTTTTTCTCTAATTATATTGCTAATATCACCATCAAACTCAGTCACATACGTGCCTAAAATAGATGTTTCTGGATGTATTTCATAATACTTGAGTTCCTTCTCGCATCTATCCGGATACGCAATATCGTCATTATCCATTCGTGCAACCAGTCTATTTATACAAAGTGGAAGACCTTGTCTTAAAGCAGCTCCAAGCCCGATGTTCTTTTCTAGCCTTACAACATGAAAGAACTCCTTGTTATCAGTTTCATATTTATCTATAAGCGCGTCGAGTTCATCTGTCAGAGATCCATCACACACTAGTACAAAATCATTTGTTACAACAGTTTGTTCCAACATACTATCTATGCCTTGTTTCACAAAACTTGGATTATCTTTTTTATAGACTGTCATTAAGACACTATAGTTCTCCATCATAACTCCCTCTTAGTAAATCGGTGTTACCCAATCTTTAAATTCTTCTGATTTCCCCCTAACCGCATCAAGATATGCCAAATGCAAATCCTTCGTAATTACACCTGTATCTTCGGTTCCGATAATATATTTATCGATGCTTAATACAGGTGTTATTTCCATTGCAGACCCGCAAAGAAATGCTTCATCACATGTATAAAGTTCAGTTCTGTCGATTGTTCTCTCCACAACCTTATAGCCTTTATCCTTTGCAAGCAGAATAACAGTATCTCTGGTAATACTCTCAAGAACACTATCCGTGAGCATCGGTGTAATAACTGCGCCATCTTTAATTATAAAGAAGCAAGAGCCAGGACCTTCTGCAACTTTTCCAGCCTCGTTCAGGAAAAGGCAGGTGTCATAACCATTTCGAAGCGCTTCTCTCTGTCCTACACGGCTGTTAATATAGTTAGCTCCACACTTAATTCGCGGAGAAAGGTTTTCATCGCTAATTCTTCTCCATGAAGTAACACAAACATTCAGACCTTTTTTATTGTATTCAGTACTTGTTCTTCCTCTCGAAATCGGAGCAACAAACATTTCTACTGGTCCTTCAGAACCCCAAGACCCGAAACCATCAACAAACAGTGTCTGACGTACAGAGAGATTTTCATCGTATTCATTTGCTTTGATAACATCTATTAATGCCTTTTTGAAATCTTCCTTTGTATACTTACAATCAAGCTGAATAAGCTTTGCAGACCGAATAAGACGATTATAGTGATCTTCTAGTCTAAAGGCATAAAGCTGTTTTTCCTCATCATTCCAATAGCAAGGAATACCCTCAAAAACATTTAATCCAAATTGAGATGTTGGTGCTAGAATGTTAACTTTAGCATCATTCACATTCAGTATTTTACCCTTAAACCAAATTCTTCTATTTGCTACATCGTATTTCATTCTCTATTCTCCTTCGATATGAATCGTATTAATCAGCCAAATGAGCCAGTCTAATAATTTCTGCTTCTTCTGCTTTTGCAGCTTCCTCATCATTTAATGATTCATCGACTTTGTTTTCATAAATCTTTTCTTTCTTGAATGCTTTAAAGAGAGACATAAGACCTACTTTGATATCAATTAGAAAACCATATTTTCTAAATAAATCAACATATTCATTATCATATGTAACCTTTTTATCCCATGAAATGTCGTTTCTGCCTTTAATCTGCGCCCAGCCAGTTAGTCCTGCCTTAACCTCAAAGCGCTTTCTATATTTTTTATTTAGTGTTTCAAAATCGCCCAGTTCATATGTAACACAAGGTCTCGGACCAACTACTGACATATCGCCTTTAAAAATATTGAAAAGTTGTGGCAGCTCATCAAGACTACTGTCCCGAAGCATTCTTCCCACTTTGGTTACTCTTGGATCATTTTCATAATTGAATAATCCAGCTCCCATTTTTTCGGCATTTACGACCATTGAACGGAACTTATACATTTGAAATACCCTTCCTTCCTTGGTTCTTCTTTCTTGTTTAAATAATATAGGACCTTCTGAATCTTTTTTTATAGCAATTGAGATCCCAATCCAAAATGGTGTAAGAAGAACAATTAATATACCGGAAGACACAATATCAAATGCTCTTTTTATTCCTAGACTTATCTTTTCCATAGTCATCCTCCAACTTTAAAAATTAAATGTGTGGAAAATATCATCAAATGTTTCTCCACGCTTAATTAGCTCAACACCTTCTCCAGTCTCTATATTCATATTGCAAATATCTACAACTGGAAAATTCGGAAGAATAAATGGTGGTTTCATTACTAATGAATAAGATCCACAATTATTGATTATTATTACATCGCCAGCGGCAAGTTCTCCGCAGTAGTCCTTATTCAAAACATCCCCTTCAATACAAGTAAACCCAACCATATCTAGGTTTTCATATTGTTTTCCTTCATTCATATGGATTACCTCCATTGGAGGATTTATACCTGCCATACTGATATTTTTCTGACTACCAAGAACTGTAGCAATATACTTACCTCTGACATTCTTTATTGTCTTAACACTCCCAACAAATTTCATACAATCACCTACTAATGCAGAACCAGGTTCGATTACAAGTTCAGGCTTAATCTCTTTATCATTAAAGTATTCTGCGAATACTGCTGCAGCCACTTCGGCATATGCTTGATAGTCTGGAATATCTGCTGTGAATTGTGCTTTTAATGATTCTGGCATCTTACCAAACAAACCACCACCAATGTCAATTCTCTCAGGAATCACTCCAAATTGATCTAAGACATTAATCATTCCCTTTGCTCTTGCTGGCCAATACTCAATTTGTCTCTTAGCAAAATGACAGTGAAAGTTGATGAAATGAAGATTTTTTGATGTAGTTACAATTTCAAGTGCTCGCTTAAAATCATCACCAGTGATATCAAAACCAAACCTTGATACAACACCATCATGTACATCATAGTTACAACGAATGCCTACATTCAGTATAGTTTCCACTGAATTAGCAAAATCTCTAATCTCTTTAGTTTCATCGATTGAATCGCTATTTACAGTTCCCCCGGCAACAAGGAATTCTCTCATCTTCTCTGAATCTTTAATAGGCCCATTCCAAATAATACGCTTCGGCTCAACTCCACACTTTAAAGCGAGCTCCATCTCCATTTCAGAAACAACCTCTGCGTATCCCCCAAGCTCATTAACAATTTTACAGAACTTCGGAGTGTAATTCGTTTTATATGAATAAGCAATATTGAAATTCGGATAAATAGCAGAAAATATATTTTTCAGCTCTGTAAAATTATTTTTAAATTGCTCTGAATCCAATAAGTAAAAAGCCTCACCATACTGACTTCTCAATCTACTAATCACTTTAGAATTAATCTGCATTTCTTTTCCTCCGAATTATTTCAACAATTTTAGCTACTTCCTGCTGAACCACTATTCTATTTTTTTCATAGCTCTCAATATTTTCTGCCACTACTCCTTCGTAGTCACGTAGTTCCTTCATATTCTCCGTGAATACATGTTCAACCTCTTTAATATCAGTAATAATTGCATTGTCGCAGAAACTTCTGCTCAAAATTGCTCTTGTGGAACCCAATCGATAGTGTTCCATGATAACTTTTTTAGAAGGTAATAAACCTTCTCCTAGTCTTGCTATTCCCCCAAATCCATACGGTAAGCCAGCACCAGCTATTTTCTTAGTTAACTTCTCTACCGTGCCGTTCGCCAATAATTCAAACATAAATGTCAGACCATATGACAAATGGAGATCATTTAGCCCAATATGTATTTCATCCACACCATCATTTTTCAATACCTCATCTAAACACTCCACGGCTTCCTTTGTTTCGAGTAGTAATGTTGTTTTACACCGACCCCCAACAGAATTAATGAAGTTTGTCACTTCAGCAGCAGATTTCCACATCGGGAGCATGATAATATCTGCTCCTGCACTAACAACCTGATCAATCTCTTGGACAGAATTATCGTTCCAAGGATTAACTCTCACAAGCATTTCCGATTTAGTCAGGATGGGCTTTATTTTTTTGATGTCATCTACAGTATGCTGCGACTTTACTGTGTTCATGCCCTTTTGGCGTTCTTCTTTTCCGAATGTTTCCAAATCTATCCAGATTCGGTCTACACCACTCTTTTGTGCAATTTGTGCAACTTCAGGGCTATTTGTTATATACATCAAGATCAAACTCATTCCTTTTACTTCTCCTTTTACTTAATTTCTCAAAATCATAGAAAGCTTCTTTCTTTAAGTGCACATTAAAAATTCCAGTGCTCCTTCCTATTAATCTTTACGCATCAGTCAGATTGTCATCTAACTATTTTTATTATCAAGCATAGTAACCAGCAATATTCCGGTAGAATTGGCATAAATCAGAACTGTCAATATCACCATAAGTATTTCTTACTCTGTCATACTACCCATCACTTCGTTTTGGAGGCACTTTTCTTTATAACAGACACTAGAGCTTTTTATCTCTGATTATTCTTCCGGTTAAAAAATAATCATCAAAACTAAAAAAACGCTCTACAGCTAATAACTTGCTCTGTACAAAATACAGAGCTAATGTGCAAGCAAAAGAAGCTATGCACGCTGACAGTCCAACCGCATACTTCACTTCATCCTTTTCCTTTGCGATCTTTTCTAACTCATTTATGCTTTCCCCCACTGTACTTCATTCAGTTGATTTCGTAAGCCACCGTGACTTACCTAAGTTCATCTCCATGTATGAGAGAGGAAACGACTAAGCCACCAAACTTTTGCAGATAACAGTTTTTACTTGTTGTCCCTTTTATATAATTATTAATAATTTTTATTTAAAAACTATTCTAACTTTTATGCAAATATTTATATGCTCATGAAGAATAAAAAATGACCATTAGCCCTCCGTGATAGCATTTACACCGAGCCAGGTCAATTTGTTAATTTCCTCCATCCAGTTTTCCACTCTATATTGTGTGTCAATTTAGCGTACTCAAGAAGTTATCTTAGCCACTTTTATTCTCGAACCAAATGTACAATCCATAAAAAAATTTATAATCGGGGCATAACCCAGACTCTCGTACCCCGTATAAATTCAAGATTTTTCTTGATTGTGCCTGCTAATCTCTTCTGAATTGATCTCTTGTATAAACTTTTCCAATCACATCATCCAGACAAGGATCATAACGGTTCGCAAGGATGCAGGAACTTTTGGTTTTAAAATCCTCTAAATCATTGATTACAATGGAACCAAAGAAAGTTTCTCCATCTTTAAGAACCGGTTCATAAATTATTACAGTGGCGCCTTTTGCCTTAATACGCTTCATGATTCCCTGAATAGAACTCTGGCGAAAATTGTCTGAGTTACTTTTCATGGTCAGGCGATAAATGCCCACAATGACTTCTTTCTCTTTACCTCTGTTCCAATTGTCATTCGCTTCATAGGCTCCGGCGATCTCTAAAACCCGGTCTGCTATAAAATCTTTCCGGGTTCGATTGCTTTCTACAATTGCAGAGATCATGTTCTGCGGTACATCCTGATAGTTTGCGAGAAGCTGCTTTGTGTCTTTCGGCAGACAATAGCCACCGTATCCGAAAGATGGATTGTTATAATGTGTGCCAATTCGCGGGTCCAGGCAAATACCTTCAATAATCTTTTTGGTATCTAATCCCTTCATTTCTGCGTAGGTATCAAGCTCATTGAAATAGGAGACCCGTAAAGCCAGATAGGTATTGGCAAAGAGTTTGACTGCTTCCGCTTCCGTAAATCCCATGAATAATACATCAATATTATCTTTTATCGCACCTTCTGCTAACAGTTGGGCAAAGGACTCGGCTTTTTCTTTACTCTCATGATCGCAGCCTACAATAATGCGTGATGGGTAAAGATTATCGTATAGTGCCTTTGATTCCCTGAGGAACTCTGGGCTAAAGATGATATTTTTAGTTCTGTATTTATCTCGGATGCTTTCTGTATAACCAACAGGAATAGTGGACTTAATGACCATCATTGCCTCAGGGTTCACGCTCAAAACCATTTCAATCACTGCTTCGACAGCAGAAGTATCAAAAAAGTTCTTTTTGCTGTCATAATTCGTCGGAGCCGCAATCACCACAATTTCAGCATTTTTATAGGCGTTTTCTCCATCCAGTGTTGCTGTCAGATTAAGCTTTTCTTCTTTTAAAAATTTTTCAATATATTCATCATGAATTGGGCTTATGCCCGCATTAATCTGATCTACCTTTTCGGGAATAATATCTACGGCCGTAACTTCATTATGTTGTGCCAGCAGTGTGGCAATTGAGAGCCCTACATACCCTGTTCCAGCAACCGCAATTTTCTTTTTCATATTCTATCTGTTCCTTTTATTTCTTTGTTTGTTCGTCATACTTTATAAAAGACTTTGTACCATTCTGCGAATCTTCTCAGACCAGTACGCAAATCGGTATTCGGTTTGAATTCAAAAGTGCTCTCTAATTCACTCGTATCCGCGTATGTAACTGTCACATCACCGGGCTGCATTGCCACGAGCTCTTTATGATTTTCAAAGTTATAATCATCTGGTAATACTTCTGCTTTCACCAATTCTTCGGACAAAATTTGTACAAAATCTAAAAGATTTTCGGGTTTTGAATTTCCGATATTATAGACAGCATACGGCGGAATTGGCAGGCCATCTTCACCTGTCTTTTTGTCTGGCGCACCCTGAATCACTCTTTTTACACCTTCGACGATATCATCTATATATGTAAAATCCCTCAGGCAATTTCCATAGTTGAAGATCTTGATGGTTTCTCCTGCTCTCAGTTTATTTGTGAAGCTGAAATAAGCCATATCCGGTCTGCCGGCGGGGCCGTAAACGGTAAAAAACCGAAGTCCTGTAGACGGAATGTTATAGAGCTTTGAATATGCATGTGCCATCAACTCATTGGATTTCTTTGTTGCAGCATACAGAGAAACCGGATTATCTACCTTATCTTCAGTACTATAAGGGACTTTTTTATTTACACCATAAACGGATGAAGATGAAGCATAAACCAGATGTTCCACTGGATAGTGACGGCATGCCTCAAGAATGTTATAAAATCCAATCAGGTTACTCTCGATATATACATCTGGATTTGTAATGCTGTAGCGTACGCCCGCTTGGGCGGCAAGGTTTACCACAATTTCTGGTTTGTATTTTTCAAACAGATTAACAATTAGTTCCTTATCCGCAATATTTCCTCTTACAAAAGTCCAGCTGCCGCCTAATGCCTCAATCTGTTCCAATCGCCACGCTTTTATACTCACATCATAGTAATCATTCATATTGTCAATGCCGATAATGGATACAGACGGAACTGTACGAAGCAGCTCTATCACTAAATTTGAGCCGATAAAACCCGCAGCGCCTGTGATCAATATTGTTTTATGATCTAGATCAATGTAATTCATAGTTTTAACTCCCTATTTTTTAATCTTAGTTAAATCTATATTTTTATTTAAAACTCGTAGCACTCTTGACCAGACTGTGATCCTTTTATCCTTACTCTCTAGACATTACACATCGTTAGACAAGCGGTATTTATGTTAGAAAAGTAAAGATAGGTGGTGCTATACCCGTACTTTTGGCCCTATAGACGAAAAGCACACCTATGAATTTCTCCATAGGATTTGAGTGTATACTTAAATTCTGTTATATATTATCATTCATCTAAATTTATGTTTGAGCTACTTCTTTATAAAATGTCTGGTAAAAACTTTTTCCGATATTTCGGGCCGTGTTCAGTGCCGTGCTGCCACAGTGTTTATTGGGGCATTGAAAGTTTTTCCCACCTATAAAATTTAAGCTCGGCGTTTGATATTCTGTATTAAATCTATATATCGGTGCGCCGCATTGATAGCAAACTTTTTTAGCATTGCCTACACTGTTATGCTGAACAATGATTCCAGCTTGCCATGCTTTATAGGTTGTATAACGGATGATTCTTCGCCCGATAAATTCCATGCTGTTGGTTTTAAGATAATACAAGGAGCCTTTTTCAAAGGTATCTCCATAACTAGGCATTACAATAAGCTTGGCGCCTTCTTTGAGCGCATAATCCACAATTTTCCGGCTAACATCATGTGCAAAGTGATCTGTTAGACGTGTAATTTTTTCATAATATTTTGCATAGGCTTTTTCATTATTGCTATTCTGATGCTGACCTCCACGTTTTATATAACCTAAAAGCTGCTTCCTACGGTGTGCCAAAACTTTACCGCCCTTAATAAAATAAGGATGCATGGCTCTACCGTTAGCTTCAAAAGTTGTACAGACTGCTAATGCGTCAGACATGGTAAAAGCTACGGACACAAATTTTTCGTTTTGTTCCACTCGCTCTTTGGCTGTTCGAATATCTTCCACAGACACTTTTACCGGTACGTGCATCATAACTTTTTTTTTATTCATTACAATTCTTGGACTCATCAATTCAGCATCTTCTGGAAATGGCCTGACTGTGTAGGGATGTTTCACCCAAGCCCAGGAATTTCCTGTGAATAATTTAAGAATGATGCTTTTTTCATTAAACTCCTTGTACATGCCTTTATAATAGAGCATGGACATATGCAGTTGTTTAGGTGCGCTTGGTTTACTCCCCTTGATCTTTCCCTCTTCCCAAGCTTTTAATTTCCCTTGATAACTTCGGAACATGCTGATCGCAGAATTAATGGCCGCACGTCTAAAATACAACGGTACTTTTTCATAGGGTAAGGGAATCTCAGGTAGGTTACCATTACGCTGTTTTATGGTCTGAAGTTCCAGATGACGCAGCAAATTCTGATTTGACAGTCCCAGAAGCTCAGACTGCTCTTCAAGTAAGTGATAATAGAAAGCTAAAACGGCATCAAACAAAGACTGGGTCTGTTTAAACCAGTCTAAATGCTTGTAATTCAGCTGTATTTTGTACGTCGTAATGGCGTATCCGGCACTCATAATTTACCTCATTTTTATTCGCAGACCTTTGATAGTCTGCGAACTTTTTCAAAAAAATCCTTTAAGAAAATGATTTATCTTTCAACTGCGTTATCTATTATAACATTTCCTCATTAAAAATCCATCCCCTTTTTTAAAAATTTAAATAATTTTCTTTAAAATCATTTTATGTTTTTATTTTTACAATATTATTGTTTTTTTAAAGCATTGTTTTTAAAAAAATGATTTGGTCAAAATATGGTCGATTTTCTTTTGGAAAGTAAGTACTTATGAGCATTTCGGATCTTTTCAATTTTTATTTTTATTTTTCATTATGGTCAAAACTCTGGTCATAATTCATTCAAACACTTATGTTTTCAACACTCTGGCGATTCGTTCGCAGACTATCAAAGGTCTGCGAGCTTTTTTTACTTAATTTCAATAAAAAAGCGAGCTCATCTGAACTCGCTTTTTTGCTATTCTATCTAATTTTTTGAATAATATAATAATCCGATCAACCATGTCTAGTGAACGTTTTTCCACACCGAGTGACCATTTCAAATCTTTCCGAAGTACTGAAATCTGATCCGACAAACCTTTTTTCTGCTGACTTAAAGTCTCTTTTTCATCAAATGCAGCCCGCCGCATCTTGTTTGTAAGTTTCTTTCTTTGGCTGATTAAATCATCCATTTCTGCCTGTTTTTCCTTGAGCTGTTCATAGGTATCAATCTGATTTTCACATAGAAAGATGGTCTGCTGGGATATTTCTTCCATGCGACGTACTTCTTCTTTGATCAAGGGACACATTGAAACCTGTCTTTTGTTTTTGGGTAGATCCCTAATTGGTAGCAGAAAAACAGATAAAGGTTGCGGAGTTTTCGAAACTCCTCACCAACCCCCAATATGTCTTCAATCTGTAATTTCTTTGGTGTGGGTACAAAGAATAAAATGGGTTCTCTGCTTTTTTCCCGAACTTCCGGCCCTCTTTGTCTGTAAATCTGATCCTGAATTTGCAGCACAGAGTAGGCTTCTCCGAGTGTTTTAAAGCATGTGAAGCGTGGATGATATGGCAGCTTCAGCGCACAGGAATCAATTTTTCCTTTAATCCGATAGCCTTTTCGTCTCAGGTAGTCGTAGAATTCCTTCATCTTCATTGAACGTTCAATGGCTTCGTTGATATCAGAACGATAAAGCGCGTGGCGTATCAGCTCTCCTCGCTTTTCTGCTTGGTAAAGACCTTGACTCGGTTTGTGTTTCGCGGGGTTTTCAATCACGGATAGATGGTACTCTCGGCAGAGAGCGTCGGAGGTATTCCGCAGCCGCTGGTCTTCTGCTTTGCGTTCATTGTACTTCTTTCTATCAATAAAAGAGACGGAATTGATGACGAAATGGTTGTGCAGCCAGTGGGTATTAAGGTGGGTGCTCACGATCACTTCATACTTGTCGCCCTATATTTTTTGTGCAAGCTTGACACCGATTGCGTGACACGCTTTAGGGGGAAGCTCGTTGGGTTTGAAGTTCTGACAGGCGTGATGGGCAAGGGTTCCACCTGTTTTTCCAAACCTTTCTTTAGTAATTTGCATCTTCTGGTCAGCGGTTTCCACAGCGCAATTGATGCCAGTTACGTAGTATTGTCGCTCAAATTTGGTCTTGTTTTCATCGACTGCGTAGTGCAGCACCTGGTATAAATCAGAGTTTAGGAATTCGAGATTTTCGGTTTTATCAACGTTTTTGGCATGCTCAATGACGCGCTTCAAGCTGTCCTTGACGGGCCAGATTTTGGTGATGGCCATTGTCTTTTCTCCTTTCCGGGGCTAAGACAGCGTGCATTTCAAGCAGGGTTTCTTCTAAGACAGCGATGGCTTCTGGGGCGTCATAATCGCCTAAGGTATAGTGTATATCGTATAAAAGTTCCATCATTTCATTGTATTAGATGGAGGCAATGGCTTCGGTTCGTACCCTCTGGCCAGCATCCGCATGTATTCGGAAACGCTTAATCCACACTTTTGACTATTGGTAATGATCTGATTTTTTTCATCTTCTCGCACTCATCTCTCTATACAATTTTTAGATTTTGCTTGCATTTGCTTGTATTTGCCAACAATATTGAATATACTAAAGAAAAAAGGAGAGTGATACGAATGGCAAATACATCCGCAGTTTATGCCCGCATTGATACAAACCTAAAAGAAAACGCCGAGAGCATCCTCTCTCAGCTTGGCATTTCCCCGTCCAGTGCGATTCAGATGCTCTACAGCCAGATCGTCCTGGAAAAAGGGCTGCCTCTTGACCTGCATCTTCCACGCACAAAACCGACATCCATCGGCGCCATGAGCCGCGCCGAACTGGATGCTGAACTGACAAAAGGCGTGGAATCCTTAAAATCTGGCAGGATCTATACGGTAGATGAGGTCGATGCCGAATTTGAACGAGAGTTTGGAATATGAGCGATGCCTATTCCGTTTCCTATTCCCCGGAAGCAATGGATGACTTGAGGGAAATCTACGCTTACATCGCTTTCTCCCTTCTTGTTCCGGAGACTGCCAAAAAACAGGTGAACCGCATCCGGAAAGAAGTTCGTTCTCTTGACTTCATGCCGTCCCGCCATTCCCTCGTAGATTGGGAGCCGTGGAAAAGGAACGCACTTATCAATAAAATTGATGTCCTCAGAAAAAAGCAATTGCAAATGTCTCTCATGAACTTTGTGCCCCTTTATTTCTGATCACTGACTATAGCGAATGGTCAGAGAAAAACCCGGCAACTCAAAATCGAGTCGTCGGGTTTCATGTTTTATTTTTAAAATTATAGCGCCTGATCTTCCATCACTCCAAAAGCTGCTTATAGTCGCTTTTGGCATATACCACCCGGGCAATTGTAACCCTCTTTTTCTTTTCATCCACCCAATAAAACATAATATAATTCTGAACGAATTGTTTTCTATACTCATGCTTTAATGGGCGTACCGACGTATAAACTGGACTTGCATATGGAAAAGGCAACACACTTTCTGCCGCTACAATTAATTCCGTTGCCAATCGATCCGCAGCATCCGAATTGTTTAGCGTTTTACTGATATATCGTACAATTTCAAGCATATCCTTCTGAGCAACAGGCAAATACTCATTTATACAGTCTATTCTCCCCCAATAGCCCCTTTCATGGCCTTCAGCACCTCTTTTGAAGAGTAGCGCTGATCGGTCATCTCCGCTTCCTGTTCCGCCTCCTGCAATTTAAAATATACATCACTTTTAAATTGTAAATTTTCATAGGCTTCCATACTTAAAACCGCCATATTTCTCGTCCAACTGCGACAGCATATATTTTTTTATGCTTTATCAGCATTATTACAATACATCGCATTTTTTCATATCTTGAATTCAATTAAAAAACAAAATTTTCTTTATGCTCAACACTCGATTTATTGTTAAAAATTTCATCGATTTAATCTTATATTTTCCACTAAAAATCGTCAAACTTCATTTGGCGTACAGCTTTTTTCTTTTGGCGATAACTTTTTAATGCCTGGTCTGCATCTCCTTTTGACGCATATTTTTTATGAACGGCACCGGGATAACCGTTCACCTGGTCCTTACAAGTCTTCCAATCCCGAAAAACGCCCGTTTTTCGTCCCTCAAAGACCACATAGTAACCTTTTTTCTTACGTTTTTGGGCTTTAGGCTCCGGTATGCTGGCTTCTTGTGCTACTTCTTTGGGGGCATCAAACGCCTGAGGTTGGTAGTTTGGTTTATCCCAGGTTTTGATTTGGGATTTCTGACTAAAAATTCGATTTAAAATACTGGATGCCTGGGCTTTTGTCAATCCTTTCGTATCAAAAGCTGGGTAACTCTTTTGAATCCATTGGACTTGTTTCTCACTGGCCGGAGCTTTTCCCCAGGTATTCACTCTTTTCAAATTCCAGATGGCTTCATCTTTAGCATACTCATTGATGAGAAAAGTGTATAAGGAATCAATTGCTTCCTGGAAAGGCACTCTTTGATGTCCACATTCGACCTGGCCACATTCGTCAGGAGGAGGGATCAAGTACCTTTCTTCTGGCAATGTCAGCAATAGGCTGCCATCGGGCATTCGGAAAAAATTAATGTTTCGAAGATTAATTTGCTGCTGTTGTGCCCATAGATCAACCAATTCAGCATTGTGCCGCCACTGTAGGGGTGTGTCGGCAAGTGCCAAGGCCTTTTCTGGCAAATCCAGCAGATCCCCCTCCATCAGCATCCTTTGCTTTTCTGGAATTTCCTCAAGGTTTATCCCTAAAAGTGAAGGTGCTGAGCATAAGTTAAGCTCTCCCGAAACGCCGATCATATCAATAAGCGTCAGGGCTTCTTTACCAGGATACAAACGGGTTCCTCTCCCTACCATTTGAGTATATAAAGTTTCACTCTGTGTTGGCCTGGCAACAATGATCGTCTCGATATTAGGAATATCCGTTCCTTCTGTGAAGATCATGCAGTTTACCATGCAGTTACATTCTGGATCGGTTTGAAACTGATCAATAATTTTCTGCCGATTTTCGGTATTGCCAGTTACAGAAACCGCGCCTGGTATCGCTTCGGCAATGGCTTCAGCATGTTTAACGGAAACTGCGAAGATCAGCGTTTTTCCTTTCGCCATGTTGTGATACACGTCCGCAATTTCCTGGATGATTTTTTCTTTAGTCATAGCGGCTTCTAAATCGTTTATCTGAAAATCTCCCATACTGGTACGCAAATGACGTAAATCACAGGTCATTTTGGATCGGTAACAGTTAATGTCGCTCAAATAATGGTTCTCTATCCCCCATTTCAAGTCGCGATCAAACACAATCCGTTCATAAATGTCATCCAGCCGCTGATGGTCTCCCCGATTAGGTGTCGCGGTAACCCCCACGTGCAGACGTGGTTTAAAGTAATCAAAGATCTTCTTATAACTTAGTGCCGCGGCATGATGGGCTTCATCCGTTACAATCAAATCAAAAGCATCAGGGGCAAAATGTTCCAAGCGCCGAACTAAGGATTGAACGGAAGCGGAAATAACTTCCTCCCCATGGCTATGCCTGGAACCCTGCTCTATCCCAAAGGAGCAATTAAAATATTTTTGGGGTTGCTGTACGAGCTCTTTTCGATGGGAAAGAATCAACATGCGCCCTTGGCGTGGAATCTGCGAGAACATGACCGTCTTGCCCAACCCTGTTGCCATTCGGACTAAAACAGCTCCCGCTTCAGGCAGCGCTTCGATGCATTCCTTTTGGTATGGCCTTAGCGTATATTCTTCCATTTTTCCTCCTCTCCGCCTTTTCGGCGCCCTTTTTGCTCTACTTTCATTATAGCCTATTTCTCCCTACTGTAAAGACTTGTCCAACCTTTCCCTTCTTCTTTAAGGATTGTAACAATCCCTGTATATACTGTATATATATTCAAAAGCTTTCTTTTGGATAAAATTTTCGTTTCACTCAAATTTCTTTGATTAGATGTCCCAACGATGTTTTTTTCTTTTTAATCAAAAACATCCCCCCCAGATAAAGCAAAATATAAATTATAACTTTATTTTTAAATTGTTTTTTAACTAATTCTGATATTACATCAGAAATTATCGTATATTTTTTACTTATATCTGGTTAAATGTTTCTATTCTAACATCCGCCTTGCTTCATTGTAATAGCATCTCTCCACTATACTCCACATCAGCAACCCACTCGAGATCCCGCCCATACTTTTGAATCATTTCAGATTTGGATGCATTCTCCTACGTCATTCTTTGTTTAAAAAGAAAACTCATGTCAAAAGGATGATACGTACATAAAAAAGAGAAAACCAATGTACGGACTGAGTGACGGGCAATTCTCTGCATGGGCTTGCCAAACCCCGATGGCTGTTCTTTTTATCCCGGCAACAGCATTGCTCTGGAACCCGGGTTCGCCACACAGAAATGCCCGGTGCAAGCCGATTTTCTTAAAATCGGCTTGCACTCTATTGACAGATTTATACATACGCTATAATTACATGTAACTATAGCGTATTTGTTTTTTTCTGTGTGATAAAACAAATATTAAGTTGTCGCCGCTGTTCCAGCAGCGGCTTTCTTTTTTATATGGTTTTTCTAGTATTTCTAATTCCTATTTGTTCACCTCCATTATATTATTTCTTTCTTATTGCCTAACCTTTCTTTGATTAATCGAACAAACTTGAACACCTGCACATTCTAAGGCACCATTCCACGAACCAAACCGTCGAATAATTGTCCAATATCTTGCAACCTCTCGGCATTTTGGCGTTCGACCTAACTCTTCAGTTTTAAATCTCAAAATATTCAGCAAACATTCGTCACTATACTTTTTTTCTCTTCGCATATTAATCTTTTCCTTAATCAATATTTCATTAACAAGTATCTTATTCGTTTTTCTGCCCAATCTTCTGCCCAAATAATTTTTTTGCGCTCAAATTTATACTGCCTAAATATTGGCATAAAAAAGAAGGGCTTCAGAATTATTCTTCTAAAAACCCTTTTAAAACTGCGCTTTTTACACAGGTTACTTGTATTATAAAATAACATGTCAATTCAGGAAGGTTTACCAAATAACTCATGCCATCAGACATTTGTATTCCTCCTTGATAACTTATTTCTTTGACTTGTTATCAAGTATACCCATCTGCAACGAAAATGTATGTTGCATATGCAATGATTATACAAAAAAAGATTTCTTAAGGGGTTTTTTGATATTTAGTTTTCATTTTTTCTATATTTTAAAATCCATTAATCCGGGCTGAAAGTTTCATAGGCTGCACCCCGTTCAAACCATTATTTATCTTCATGATCATAATCTTTAGTTTTATTTTATCAATGTACGACCATCTCAATGGTGCTTTCGCTTTCCATAAAAAACATAGCAGATTTTATCTGCTGTGCAATAAAGTCTATCTTTTACAAGGTCACACCGTTCTCCCGTCTGAGCAATACCTGGCCCCTCTCCGAGATCAAAACCGTTCCGCTGTGGTGTGCCATCAATGATACAAGGGCAGCGCAGCAGTCTCCCCCAAGATCCTCCTCGGCATAGGGGCAGATACCAACGACTCTGTTGTCTTTTATGAGCTGGTTAAGACGGGCTTCAAAGGATATGGGGTCTCCCCGGGAATTACAACAGTTAATGGTCGGAGCGCCCGAAGCCCATAAGATTTTATCTGTCTTATGCGCGGCATTGTTCCAGAGATTTAGAGGGCCAGCAATCCCCTCTTTGGCATAAGCGCGGCTGAGATCGGCTATTTCAAGCAGACCTTCCTTTACAAGGCTCTCGGCGTCAAACCCCCAACGGGCATAAGCCTCTAACACCTCGTCCCGTTCCTGCCACCAACAGCCTTTAAAGAGAAAATTCCCCCTGGAAAAGGCATAGTTGAAAAACGAGGCCTCCAATTCAAAAACCAGTTTTCGCGATGAGGCGATCCCCAGTAAATGCTCCTTTTGCGACAATGCCTCCCAAACCTTCGGCGAGGCTTTTATATCCTCATTAAAATCAAATCCAAAACCGCACAACGCTACCCTCGAAATCCGCCATTCCTTGCCGATTTTTACTCCCTGAAGCTTCCCATTCTTTAGCCACCGGTATATGGTTGTTGAAGTTGTTCTTAGAAAATCTGCTACCTCCTGCACCGTTAATAATTCATTCATTATTTTATTCTCCTCATAATACAATGGCAGCGCATTTCTCTTATAGGCACAATGTCTACAAACAACCTAATTAATTAAAAGCTTAGTACTTTCCATATTTTCTGACAGCCGCTGTCATTGCCTTGACGTTTTCGATTTTCGCTGGACCAATACCATTGAAAGGCAGAGTATAAATGAATCCGCTGCTCTTTTTCATCTCTTCAAGCAGTTTCTTTACATACTCATCAATATCTTCAGGCTGCTTACTGATTAAAGCGGCAGCTGAAATTCCTCCTGCAATGCAGCAATGCTCTCCAATCACTTTCTTAGCCTCTATAGGGTCTGTTCTGTCAAACCATGCAATAAATTTTCCCTTCGGCAGCTCCAATAGCGTATCCAGTAAATGATCATACTCTCCCTGGAGGGAAAGCAGGGGTGTAAAGCCTTCCGCGATGAGTCCTTCCGCAATGGTCTTAATATAGGGCCACTGAAACTTAAGGTATTCTTTTTTCGATAAAAAGCTATTGTACCACACGGGCATAAATACTCTTTTAGAACCTGTAAGCGCATGGGACAACTGTCCCGTAGCCTTTCCGACAGCCATAAAAACCGGAGTCAGTTTTTCACAGATTGTCAGTATTTCATCTGGATTTCGGTGAATATCCATAAGTACCTTGTCAAAATTTCGTACAAAAGCTCCGATGAAATCCAATGGATTTGGCGCAAGCGCCAGATACCATGGTGGACAGTTTGCCTTTTTCATGGTTTCTGTAAAACCTGCAACCCTCTCCAAAATGTCGTTCAATTCAAATCCCAGTTTTAAAAAGGTCTCATTTGCAAGATTGCTCCCGGGTTTTTGCAGATTTTCATAAACTCTTGGTACAATTTTTTCGGACAGGAAACAAAATGGATCTTTGGCAAAGCTCTCATACTCACACGCATCCATAAATGTATCTTGAATAATAAAATGGGATTCATTGTTTTCAGGCAACTCCCTGCCTGGATGCGAAATGTAGCGATCCCTTAAAATATCATGGGTGCTGCCACCGCCCATAACCGATGCAATGGCAACATTGACTGCCATTTCAGCATCTACTGGTACCAAAGATAGTCCAAGGGGAATCGTTTCAAAGGAGCGAAGAAAGCACACCGCATCCCAATCAAAATCTTCAGCAAACTTTATCGCTGCTCGAGTGTATTTTTCATTGTCATAGTACATATCCTGGTAAGTAAATCCTGTGTATTTCGCTGGAAAATAAAGTTCCGCAACCCCAATAGGGACTCGGTCCACAGACTTCAGGTCTGCACAATCTTCAAGTCGTCTAAGTTTTTCTTCGTACATCATTATTCCTTCTTTCTGCCTCTACAGGCATTCTATGAATACGTACCATACGACGACAAACTGTTTTCTCCCTCCTTTATTTTTCGTAATTTTATTTCTTTTACTAAATTATAGCTTTATTCCGTTGTTTTGTCAATGAAAATGTATGTTATTATACGCTATTGTATGTTATTGTATAAAATCATAGTCTCTCCTGCCAATATCGCTGTTTATACCACTTTATGTCCTCATTTCTACGCGATACTGGTTTCTCCTGTTTTCTTTTTCAAAGCCTGAACCCACTATCGCACCCTTTATCGAGACATTCTGTACATTTAACCACATGCTCAAAAAAATTGTCAATGCTAAATATGGGTGTGGGTTACACCGTCAATTACAACAAAGTATTTGATCATAAAATTTTTTGTCGCTTTGTCAGAATTTAGGCATTATAATCGTATTGTAGGTAAGTAACGTTACTGACACGGCCAACCGGCCGATTTAAAGGAGTTGAAAAACCCATGAAATCATTTGACACGGACGAGGCCGAACGGATTGTAAATGCTTATTCCGATTTAATCCTCAGGCTTAGCTATACTTATCTTAAATCGACACATGACGCAGAGGATATCTGCCAGACCGTCTTACTAAAGTTTATGACAAACGAAAAAGCCTTTGACAGCCCTGAGCATGAACGCGCATGGATCATCCGGGTCACTGCCAATGCCTGTAAGGATCTGCTGCGGAGGCTTCAGCGCTGCCACACAGTCTGCCTTGAGGACGTCGCTGAAATTCCTGCGCCACAGGTGCCTGAAAGTGATGTGCTGGAGGCGGTAATGGCACTGCCGCTAAAATACCGTGAGGCCATCTATCTGTATTATTACGAAGACTATACAGCACGCGAAATCGGAAAGGCACTTGGCCAGAGTGTTGCCACTGTCAACGCACATCTGAGCCGGGGCCGTAAAAAATTACGCACCATATTAGGAGGCGAGTATTATGAAAAAACCATTTGAATATGAAAAAGAATACACCGAAGCTTTAAACGCGCTTCATTTTTCAAAAGAAATAAAGGAACGCCTGGCTGAAAAACTGATAAAAGAAGAAATATCAGGCGGTACCAAAAAACACAAACAACATACACATCGCCTTCCAAAGCTGGCAGTAGCTGGCCTGGCGGCAGCTCTGGTGCTGTTTGTCAGCGCCAGCGCCTACGGTATAATGGATGCCAGCGAGGCGTTGCGCGGTGTGTTTGGTCCAACTGCAGACACTGAAATCATCGACAAAATTGGCCGCCCCATCGGTGCATCTGCTACAGACAACGGGGTGACAATTACCGCCGACGCTGTTATGTGTGATGGGTATAATTTCGCAATCACCTACTCCATTGCCAGGGATGACGGAACCGCCTTTGACATTGCCCAAGTAGATGGCAACAGCGGTCTGCTGGATGTGTTCTTCGGGATGGAAAACACAAATTTTGGTACTTTCAGCGGTTCACACGGCAGCTCATATTTTTATGACGCAGATCCAGGCGACCACACTATCCAGTATGTTGAAAAGTGGTCTTATGACGAGCCGGTTAATCCTGGAAAAACCGTGAAGGTCACATTTAACGATCTTAAAACCTCTGCGGGCACAGGTGATAACAGCGACAGCTTCCGCACAATCGCCCAAGGCACCTGGACCCTGAAATTTGAGATGAATTTTGAAACCCTTTCGGCAGAACTACCGGCCGGACAATCCTTTGAACTGAATAGTATGGTCGGGACCATCAACTCCGTTATGGTCTCTCCCCTCGGCTATCGTTTTGAATACACCCTCAATGATAAAGCCCGTTTTGATGAAGCGCCAAACGGAAAATCGCCAGACCAGCACGGACAGGAGTGGGCAAAATTCGATGTGCCAAGATCTCTTAACCTGTCCGACGGCACCGTCTATGATTTATCTGAGGGCGGTGGTAGTATTGACACCACTGGCGATAAGACCATCTGTATCCGCAGCGGTGTATTTGACGAAATCATTCCCCTCGAAAAAATTGTATCCGTCAATATCGGTGGTGTGGATATCCCTGTACAATAATGATTATCAGACAGAAAAGACAGAAGAACTGTCTTTTCTGCTTTTAGCTTCCAAACGCCTTTTATATTTTTCCCGAAACCTTGACATAAGCCTTTTTAAGGGTTATCCTATTAAATTGTGATGCTTTAAAAATAATTGAGGAAAATGTATGATGTTAAGGAGGTTCTGAGTCCGGCTGTGCAGCGCCGGGCCAGTAAAAGCTATGGAAAAGAAAGAGGAACAGACAAAAAAATATGAAATGGATATGTGCAGCGGTTCCATCCTGAAAAAAATGCTGATTTTCGCAGTGCCTTTAATGTGCTCAGGGGTGTTACAGCTGCTTTTTAATGCTGCGGATATTGTAGTGGTTGGTCAGTTCGCCGGTAGCAACTCTCTGGCGGCAGTGGGGGCAAACACCTCGCTTATCAATCTTCTGACCAATCTATTTCTGGGTATGTCCATCGGGGCGAATGTACTGGTCGCCCGCTACTACGGGGCAAATCAGCAGAGCCAGCTGTCAAAAACCGTTCACACCGCCATTGTGCTCAGCATTGGAAGCGGTGTGATCCTGACCTTTCTGGGCATATTCGGGGCAAAACAAATTTTGATCTGGATGCAGACCCCGGCGGAGGTTCTCGATCTTGCGGTGCTTTATCTGCGGATTTACTTTATCGGCATGACCGGCACCATGCTCTATAACTTTGGCGCGGCCATTCTTCGGGCCGTTGGTGACACCAAACGGCCGTTATATTACCTTATGGGCGCTGGTGTTGTCAATGTTGTTTTAAATCTTATCTTTGTCATTGGTTTTAAAATGGATGTGGCAGGTGTCGCTGCGGCTACCGCCATCGCTGAGTGTATTGCTGCGACACTGGTAATCCGCTGCCTCATGCGTGAACAGAGCGGTATCCGCCTGATTCCGGGAAAACTTCGTATCGACCGCGGCAGCTTCATCAAGATTTTACAGATTGGCTTGCCTGCCGGGTTTCAGGGTGTGATCTTCTCGCTGTCCAATGTGGTTATCCAGTCCTCCATCAATCTGTTCGGGCCTGTGGTGGTCGCTGGCAACTCGGCCTCGGCCAATATCGAGGGCTTTATCTACATTGCCATGAACGCTCTGCACCAGGCTACCATCTCCTTTACCAGCCAAAATCTGGGCGCCGGACAGTACAAGCGGCTTGACCGTATCGTCATCACCGGAGAGGTCTGTGTTCTGGTGGTCGGGCTTGTTCTCGGCAACCTGGCTGTGTTCTTTGGAAACAGCCTTCTCGGCATTTATTCCTCCAGCCCTGAGGTCATTCAGGCAGGCATGCAGCGTCTCCTGGTCATTGGGACTGCCTACGCCATCTGCGGGATGATGGATGTCATGGTCGGAGCGCTCAGAGGGATCGGTTACTCGGTTGTTCCAATGGTGATCAGTCTCATCGGCGCCTGTGGCCTGCGGCTTCTGTGGATCGCCACAGTCTTTCAGATACCGCAGTATCACTCGCCGGCAGTTATTTACTACTCTTACCCCATCACCTGGATCATCACCCTCGCGGCGCTGATTGGCTGCTATGCCTATTTAAGGCGGAAGATGAATCAAAAGCTCGCCTGCACTGCCCACCAAAGCACAAAAGAGCCAGCGTTTTAACGATAAACGCTGGCTCTTTAAATTTATCTTATCCTTTTTTCTTTTCTTTTTTTACACGCTCATGCTTATCCTTGTAAAACAACAGCACCACAAGGGCAAAGGCTGAAGCGATGGCCGTGGTCATGTATACCTGCTTAAAGCCTGTTTCCATGGTTTTCTGGTAGATATTCTGAATCTGAGCCCCCATGGCCTTCACTTTACCCAGATAGTTCTGGAAGCCCTGGTTCACTGCGTCAGGAAGTGCGTTTTTCAGCGCTGTCATCTGTGTCACCATGGTGCTGACACCCTGTGTTACCTGAGCTGGAACCTCTGGCGAGGCTGTAATCCGGTTAAGACCGTCAATACCGCTCTGCACACCGGACTCTGCCTTTTCTGTGACCATGGGCTTCATGGTGTCTGCCATGTAGGACACCATGTTATCCACTGCATGGTCGATGTTCGTGACGTCGGCATCCGAAAGCTCTTTTGTCAGATTTGCGGGCAGCTTCATATCGCTGACGCCGCCATGTGCATCCAATGAGATTTTTTCCATAGCCTCGAAATCCGGAAATTGTACGGATGAGAGATAGGTCTTTCCAAAATCCGAATCCTTCAGGGCTGTGGTTTCCTCATCCAGCTGTGTGACATAGGGCAGAGAGGGCAATACCAGTTCCTTTGGCAGCTGGGCGGTGATATTGGCCTCTGCGGTTACACCTGCGTGGGCGATAAACCCGACCATAACTGCCGGGGCAATGGCTGTCCCCACCGAACGGATCAGGGAAAGTGTCGCCAGCGCTGAGTTGGAATCGGCTTTTTTCGTATTGTCGAGCATCATATAATTGAGCGGTGTCCCCATGGTAAAGCCCATGCCAAGGCCGATGAGAATCAGACAGATGGCCACTGTCAGCAGATTGGGATAGCTAGTAGTGATAAGCACCAGGAACAGCGAGCCGATGATGGAGAGTAAAAATCCCGCTCCCATAATCAGCTTCGGTCCATAGCGGTCGATGAGCCGCCCTGAAACCGGCGCGCCGACTCCTGCGAAAATCCCAAGCACCATAACAAAATATCCGCCGCTCCCCTGCTGCATGCGCAGCGCATTTTCGGCAAACTGCGGGACAAAGACCATCCCCATCATAATAACACCCGTAATAAAGGAAATGATCAGTGTGATAACAATGGGCGCTTCCCTGAAATAGTCAAGATTCATAATGGGATCGGCCGCCTTCTTTTCGGCAAAAATGAAAAAGGGCAGCAGCACAATAAAAATAATCAGGAAAGGATACACATCTGTGCTGGTAAAGGATTTGACAAAGTCAAAGAAATCAATATTGCGAAGCCCATACAAAAGGGATAAAATCATCATGACTAAAAATAATGTACCCCATTTGTCAATTGGTTTCACATCATCAATCTTGGTATTGGGCAAAAATATGAACCCGCAGATAATAATAAAGAGGGATATCGGTATATTGATAAAAAAGATAAAGCCCCAGTTCTGAAGCCCAAAGGCGCCTAATATGGCGCTGCCCAGAGAACCGCCGACAACAGTGGCGATCCCATAGACACCCCCGACCATGCCCAGGGCCATGCCCCGCTTATCCTCGGGAAAAGTCGTCCCAAACTCGGCTGAGGCAATAGGCATAATACCCCCGCCGCCGATGGCCTGTATGGCCCGGGCCATTAAAAAGAATCCAAAATGACCGATATACTGAGACAGGCCCGCCAGCAGTGAGCCGGTACCGAATAAAATAATACAGATCAGATAAATGGTTTTACGCCCCAGCCGGTCCGCCAGTTTACCCATAATAGGGATGCTGGAGGCGTAAGCCAGCGTATAAATAGTGATCATCCAAATGCCTGTCTGGTCGCCTACCCCCAGGCCGTTCTGGATAACGGTTCTTGCCGGGGTCACCACGCTGGTATCAATGGCCCCCATAAAAATACCGCACAGATAGATGACCATGATCAGCCCAAAATGCAAAGGCTTTGGATTAGTTGCTGTTTTAGCTTGCATTGTCTGCTCCTTTCATTGCAAAATACAACTTTCATTAAACTAGAAAAAGTTATACCCAAAACAGCCGCTTTCAAAGCAATAAAAAGGGAGATACGTCGTTTCCACGTATCTCCCTTTTCTTTATTTTGTATTATCAATGGCATACCTTACGCCATCCCAGTATACACGGTCTCGCACCACGGCCTTGTCTGGAAGGACGACATCCTTAAAGGCCCACTTTTTCCACTTTTCAAACCCGGTACGGTCGATGATGTAGCCGATGTGTTCCTTTCCGCCCGGCGCGTCCAGGTCAATGTATTCCTTCACGTAATCATAAGTGTTCAGGATGATCCTGATAATGCTTTCCTCATCGGCCCAGATAATAAAATCTTCGCCCAATCTTGGATTTTTCTTGCCTGTACGGCCCATGAGGGTCAGACGGTAATATTTCTTTTCGCTTCTGCGCCACGCGCCTACCGGGCAGGCCAGCACGCATTCGCCGCAGCCGATACACTTGCTCTCGTCGCGGACAATCTTATAATTTTCCATGCGCAGCGCGCCTGTGGATTTCCTGCTACATGCCTTGACACAGGCATTGCAGGACACACATTTATCCTTGTTGTACTGCGGCTCCGTCATGCCCATAATTCCAAAGTCGTGCATACGCACCTTCATACAGTCATTGGGACAGCCTGTCAGGGCAACTTTGAAATGCAGATCGTTCGGGAAAATGGCTTTTTCAATCTTTTTGGCAAAATTAGTGGTATTGTAGCAGGCGTAAGGGCAGACATTATTCCCGATGCAGGCCGACACATTGCGCGTACCGGATGCTGGATAACCTGTGCCCGGGTCGGTCTGGTTGATATCCAGCTTTTCAATGATCGGCTGGAGCAGGGTATTGACCTCTTCCATATCCTTCAGATCGATCCCTGGAATCTCAAAGCCCTGGCGGGTGGTCAGATGGACGGTTCCATTACCGTAGGTTTGTGCAATCTCCTGAATTTGCGAAAGAAGCTCAGCATTCAGGTAACCGCCTGGCACACGCACACGTGATGCGGTTTCACCGCGGTGCTTTGACACACGAAAAGCGTTCTTTTTTAGTTTTTTAGTGTTGATATCCATGAAAGCCTCCTAATCCACAAGATTTTTTCCAAAACTGTAATTGAAAACCGGACCGTCCAGACAGACGTAGGTGGAGTCGATCTTACAGTGTCCGCATTTTCCCAAACCGCAGCACATTTTACGTTCCTGGGATATCCAGATTTTATCCTCAGAGACTTCCCGTTTCAGGAATTCCGCCACTGTAAATTTCATCATAATCGGCGGCCCTACCGCGATAACCGCCAGATTATCCTTATCACCGAGTACAAGTCCTGGAATGTACTCTGTAACCAGACCCACATTGCACACATAGTCATCACTGTCACAGTCTACGGTCAACACGACGTTAATGGTCTTTTTCCAGCGTTCGATATCATCTTTAAAAAGCACATCCGACGGCGTTTTAAAGCCCGCGATCAGCGTCACAGAGGCGGCTTCCTCAGGGTGTGCGGCAAAATAATCGACCACACCGCGTACTGGTGAAAGGCCAGTACCGCCCGCGACCACGATGATATCCTTGCCGCGGTATTCATCAAGATCAAAACCATTGCCGTAGGGGCCTCTTAAAAAGAGTTTTGAGCCCACATAGTTTTTGAAAATCTCACCTGTGACTTTCCCAACCTTACGGATGGTCAGATCCACAGTGTCCTCACCAATGCCGCTGACAGAAATAGGCGCTTCACCAAATTTAGGCAGAGATACCTCAAAAAACTGTCCTGGCTTTACATCGCCGGTATAACGCATCCGAAAGGTATACTCGATTTCGGTGTGTTTAATCACCTCTACAATTTCCGATAAAAACGGGATATACTCATTCTTCATTGTCATCGGTCTCCTTCTCTTTTATTGCATTGTTCAGCTTGTTAATACAGCCCGAAAAAGAAATATATTCCGGGCAGATATCATCACAGCGTCCGCAGCCGACACACATGTGATAACCAAACCGTTTTTTATAATCATTCACCTTATGCATGACCTTAAAGCGCATTCGTTCCGCTTTGCTGTTTCTGAAGCAGTGCCCGCCCGCCATATCGGTATAGCCGTCCACATGACAGGAAGCCCATACGCGGCGGCGCTCACCGACCTTGCCGTTTTCCTGATAGAAGATATCCTGCATGGTAAAGCAGGTGCAGGTTGGGCAGACAAAATTACAGCGCCCGCAGGCAATGCAGCGGTTGTTGTATTCTTCCCACATAGGCAGTCCCAGCACATCCTTTAGCTCGATGCCTTCCGGGATTTCAACATGCACAGGATTTTCCTGAACGAACTCCGGAGTAACCGAAACCACTTTGGATTTGCCCTCCAGTTTTTCAGTAAGCGCTTCCCAGCCGCTGTCCACAAACACAAAATCTTCGTCTGCTTTGACATAGGCGTCATAGGCGTCGCAGGTATTGGTGCCCATATCCACACAGAAGCAGTTTTCAAAGCTCTTTGGGCAGCCCATGAGTATAAATTTTGTCTTATTACGCAGTCTTGCGTAGTATAAATCCTCAAAGTCATTTTTTAAATAGATTTCGTCAAACCGGCGCACGGCGTGCAGATCGCAGCTTCTCAGGAAAATAATATTTCCCTTTGGCTCCTCGCTGGCTGTTTTCACCTCATCCTCTGTAAAGTAAAACAACACCTCTGACTGAGGAAACAGTACCTCCTTAAATGAAAAATCGCTCTTTTTGTCAAATTCAATGTCCCCAATACTGCCAATCTCACCGTACTCCACGCGGTCTGTGTCCGAAAAAGCCCCGGCTCCCGCATACAGGCGCGGCGCAAAAATCCGGTAATTCTGAGACAGGTCTTTTAAAACCGCATCAAAATCTTCTGTTTTGATCTGATAACCCATAGCAACCTCCTTTGGATCAACTCGTTCTTTACGTTAATTTTATAACGAAATCAAAAAAGACACCGTGACAATTATCACGATGCCTTAAATTTATACCCCTATTTTCGCTTTCCATTCTCGTCAAAGGTATCTTTCAACGCTTTTTCTACGGGAAAAAACGATAAAATCAGCAATACATCCTGTGAAATCTGGATATAGAGCGATGCTTCTGCGTACTGTTCCCTAAAAAGCAACAGGGCCAGTCCGAGCACCGCCAGCATGACCAGGCCCATGATCAGCCAGATTTTGCCGCAGACCGCGTGGGCAAAGGCCCAGGTGTCCTCATTCTTCATGGAGCGGGAAGTGCGGTAGCCATACAGGCCATTGATGTCTTTAGGCGGATGCCACAGAAAGAGCGCGCCAAAGACAATACAGACTGCGGGAATTAAAAAGGTGAAAGGTGTCAGATCCATGAAATTCTCCTTTGCTACTTGATGAAAAAATTGTCAATTTTCATGTTTTGATCAAAACCGATGGTAAACTGGGCTTTGCCATTTTCGTACTCCGCAACAGCTACCACCAAAGCGCTTTTGTTATTCGGCGCTGTTTCTGTCTGTTTGATGCTTCTGAATTCCCCCAGCTTAGGCATGGTTTGATTCCAGGCGTCCTTCAAGACATTGGCATTTAGTTTATCTTTAAAATTCTCGGACACTTCAGCCGCTATGGCATCAAACTCCTGGCTGTTCCACTCGTCAATAACCTTTTCTGCCGACTGCTTCAAGGTATCCTCACTGAAGGCAGGGTCGAGCTTCTGATTGGAGGCTGACCCGCCTGAACAGGCCGACAACACGGTCAAAAGCATTAATACAGCCAAACCGATAGCAATTATCTTCTTTTTCATCATAAATTCTCCTCTCCATTTATAAACACCGGACGTATTTTTACTGTCCAGATCATTAACCCTGCCGCCGCAAAGAATAGCACCACTTCTATCCAGACGCTCGATAAGCCAAAGGCGCCTGGTAGAATGACAATGGCGGCGTCTACAACGGTATGTATGACCAGAGCATACACAAGATAACGCCATTCTTTCGACCGCACAGAGTAAAATACCAGCATTGAAAGGCCGACCTGCAGAGCCATGGCACAGACACGCTCAAAGACCGCTGTAAAAACAGCCGCATAGCTCAGCTGTGCAGCAATGACTGGCGCTAAAAACGATTGGCCATCCAGCAAAACAATCAAATTCGCAATATTATTCACACCGATGAGCAGCATTGCCTCTATACCGCCATGCCCCAGCCCATAGGCAATGCCGTCTGCATAGCGCCGGTTCTTTTTTAATAAAAACCGAACAGCAATATAACGCCCGAATTCCTCCGCAATGGCCGCTGTACCGCCCATAAAAAGGCCGTAAAGCCAGGGATTGTGGCTCATGGATAAAAACCATGCTGTCTGCGGCAGTACAATCTGTATAATCGGCAGACGGATCACCATCTGAAAAATAAAGAACACCAGCATACCGATAAAGAAAGGCTTAGCGACACGCTTTTTCTTGACACTTAGATAAATAAATCCTCCGACAGGAATGGCAAAGCATAAAAAAATCAATACGATCAGACTGGCAATAATCCCTGAATCAACCATCATTTTTCACCTCTGTTTGAACTGGAATGAACAGGCTTACTTTAAAGGTATTCTCGCCTGTCTCGATACGCAAATGTCCATTGTACTTTTCCAGGGCGCGTTTTACATTTTCAAGGCCATAGCCCTGATGCCCCTCCTTGTTTGAGTTCAGCCAGCTTTCGTTTAAAGCCGGGCTTTTTTTCATACTGTTCTCGACAGAAATCACAATAAAATCCCGCACATTATCGGCCTTCAGCTTTGTCCAGGGCTCTCTGGCCTCACAGGCCGCCTCAATGGCATTATCTAACAGGTTAGCAAAAATCGTTGTGATATCCATCTCTTTCATAAACGACAGATCGATCTGGTTCAGGGCACAGTCTACCGGGACAGATGACATTTTGCCGCGCTTTGCCTTGTCGTTGATCACAATATTCAGAACGCGGTTGTCCGTATAATAATCCTGGCTGAAGCTGTTTAAAAGCTGTCTTAAATCATCGCCGTATTGTCTGCCTTTTTCCGCCTCGCCGGTCTGGTACAGCCGCTCCATGGCCTGGAGGTGGTTTTTCATATCGTGCACTGTTTTTCTGGAATCCGCCAGCTTTTGCTCCATTTCCTGATAGTAACGGTACTGGAGGCCCGACGCCTGATCATACAGGGCCAGCTGCTTTTTCATCTCGTTATTTTGAACCACCTTGTTAAAAAGATAGAATAAATACAGGTTTAAAAACGGCACCATAAAGATATCACAAATCAGGAAAAAGGTGATCAGCGGCGGCAAGAGATAGGCTGCCAGAAAGTACATCAACACAATGTTCATCACACTGAATACTGGCAAGATGATAAAGCCAAATATTTTGATACTACCATTTACCAGGATTTTTTCCTTGTGGAAACGCGTGACAAACATGCGGTAAAGGAGAAAGATTATCACCTGATTCAGAAGTATTCCCAATCCGTTCTGCCATGGATTAAATGGAATGAACGTGATAAACATACTCAATAAAATGGGCATGACAATACACAACAGAAAGTCAAACAAACCTAAAAAGCAGCTGAAGGCAAATATATAATAGAGCTTTACTTTTTTTCGATTCTGATACAGGGCTGCTCCAAGCAGGACACTGAAAACAGGCATGGCTGCAATCTTGACAAAAGGATAAATAAAATAGCTGGCAGCAGTCAGAACAATTTCATAGGCGGCGGCCAGCGCTATCTGAACACTCTGGGAACGGTCAAAGGGGCCCAGGAGCCAGCGCATAAAATCGAAGGTCATATAAACCGTAAAAAAATTAATAACGACCGCAAAGCACATAAAAATAAATGCATCCGTTTCTGACATTTTGAATTCTCCTCCTATCCGATCAAATGCTCCAGATAAACATTGAGCTGCTCCCTAAACACCGCAGACTTCTTTTGCGACAGCGGTACCACATCGCTGTTTGTCATCTGGATATCATAGCCCTTGATGGCTTTGACGTGGAAAAGATTCACACAGAAGCTTTTGTGGGGCTGGCAGAAAGCATAAGGCTTCATCATTTCTGCAACCTCACCCATTTTACGGCGCAGATAAAAGGTGCCCCTCTGGGTGCACATGCGTACCCTGCGTTCTGTGTACTCGAAATAAAAAATATCCCTTGTATCGAACCGCACAATTCCTTCCTCTGTCTTAAACTCAAGAAATAAAGGCTGCTCGGTTTCCTGCTTGTACGCCTCCACCTCCTGGAGAATGGTTTTAATATCACTTTGAGTCACAGGCTTTTCAAGATAGCCAAAAGCATGCACACTCATGGCATATTTCTGGTAATCGGGCAGATGCGTCACATAGACAATATACACCTGCTTATCCCATTTTCGGATTCTGCGGCCAGTCTCGAGCCCGTCCATGCCGCTCATATCAATGTCTAAAAACACCAGATCATAATGACCCCGCTTCTGAAGAAAGGCTTCTCCGCATTCAAAGCAATCGATGGCTTCCACCTTGGGGTAATTTTTTAAAAACCCACAGATTATTTCCCGCATTTCTTTTTCATCGTCACAAACCGCTATCCTCAGCATGATGCATTCTTCTCCCTTCGATGTAATTTCATTATAAGTCATTTTATCTGTGAAAGCAATAAGGTTTGCCTGACAGACGGATTTTCAGTCTGAAAGACAGAAAAGGCAGGCTAAAGCCTGCCTTTTACTGCTTAAAATAATCGGATAGAATGTCCATATCCACAATTGTAATCCGGCCTTTATCCTGCCGGATAAGCTTTTGTGTATTCAAAAGCTTTAAGGCTCTTGAGATTGTTTCTCTGGGCGAGCCCATTAAATCGGCCAGATAAGTGATGCTGATATCCAGGTCAATTGTACGGCCCTGCGGGGTATCCACGCCGTAGTCATTGGCTAGCTTCCACAGCTTTGCGGCTACACGTCTCTCCATTTTCAGTACACCGGTTGTGTTTTTCAACTGGCGGTACAGCCGCCGGATCTTTCGGTTGCCCGCGTTCAGTATGATCTCTGTCAGTCCAAAATCCCGCTTCATCCACTCTTTCAGCTCTGTTTTTTCAATGCACAGAACCTCCAGGTTCTCAAAAGCCTCACAGCTCACAGAGGAGGTGGTCTCGGGGTGGATATCCTCATTGATGAGCTCACCCGGCCCCAAAATAAAAGCAACCTTTTTCTGCCCGCTCTCTCCAATTTTATAAAGGGACGCCTTGCCCGATAAAATCACAAACACAAAGGGCGTTGCCTCACGGTCTCTGAAAAGATGCTCCCCCTTTCGGTAGCAGCGCACCTTTCCAGGCTGCATCAGGGATCTAAGCGTATCACTGCATACTCCCTCAAAGGTTTTGGCAATCATTTTATCCATCCGTTTTCTCCCCTCAGCGGCTCTAAAATCACACGATAGGCCTGCTTTAGATCTTCATATTTTAAGCGGCAGTTGGCCGGGCTGGTGGATGGCAGCAAAATGGAAGGCACACCCGTTGTGGGATAGCAATATTTTTTATAGAGCGACGTTGCCTTTGCCCCGGTTGTAAAAACAGCTTTTATCTTTCCCCTGCCCAATACCTCTGTAAAATCATTGGGAACAGGATTTTTAATGCTGCTGTCACTGGCTCCGTCGATATTACAGGAAGCCAGCACATCCCAGAGGGCGATGTTATTTCGCTTCAGAAAATCCTTCTTTTCTTCGTTGGTCTCTGGCCTGGGCTGGTTTAGAATATCGGACAGCACCCGCCAGAAACGGTTTTGGGGATGTCCGTAATAAAAACCAAACTCTCTGGATTTAGGCGAAGGTATGGTGCCTAAAATCAATATCCGCGCGTCTGGCTGGCAAAAGGGCTCGATGGTATGCGTCACTAAATTATTCATTGGGGATCACCTTGTTTCTTTAGCATATTGCTATTATACCAAATTTCCATTTCAACGGTCAAAAAAAGAGCTGTTTAAAACAACTCTTTTCAGGCTTCACGGCAGCACTGCTTCGACGCAGAGCCTGCCTTTTGTGCCTCTTCTCCATCTTTGTTCAGATGAATGTATTTATTTTCCCTGAGCGTTTCAAGAAAACGGATCAGCCGTTCATAGAGAGGCTCTGCATTTTGCCCAAAGCGCTCTTTCATTACACAGGCCAGGGCCTGCACATCCCTCTTGCCGTCTATCTGCTCCCAGACATAACTGCCATAGGTGTCCAGGCGAATAGTACTGACTTCCGGCATACCAAAGAACCGCTGCGCCACCCGGTTAATCCATCCGGTATTTGGCACACGAATGGTTATGAGTCCACGCTTGTTTTTAGTATAGGTATATGCGGCATTGTGTACTGGAATATAATCCAGATAATTTGCTTTTTTATGTAAATGTCTGCGTTTTATTTCAAACACCTCCAATTTATTTTTATTGTACTGCTTTTTTATCCTTATTCCAGATTGAGAACTTAAAAACAGATAAAATCAGGAGGATAAAAAAGGCAATGGAGCCTGCGCTCCCCAGCGAGAAGCGGCCAGAAATGTTTAAAACATCGCCAAGGTAGCCGGCGCCAAAGGGAACCACAGCAAAAACAGCCAGCAAAATCCCCACAAGGCCTTCCCCCGCGATCATGCCTGAGGTGTAAAGCAGACCTTTGTTTAAGAATTCTTTTCGCTGATCCTCGGTCACCTTTTTTTTCTTTTCAAAAAACAGGCGCACCAGCCCACCGATCATAATGGCTGTGTTTAAGTGTACCGGCAGGTACAGCCCAACAGCAAAAGGCAGTACAGGAATACCAAGGATTTCAACCACCACTGCGATACCCGCGCCGATAAAGACAAGGGTCCACGGAAGATTCCCATCCATAACACCCTCAACCACCATTTTCATTAAAACAGCCTGCGGCGCGGGAAGCTCGGCAGAACCGTAGCCCCAGGCCGCGTTGAGCAGATAAAGAATCCCACCGATGGCCAAGGCTGAAATGATCACGCCCAGCAGCTCGCCGATCTGCTGCTTCTGAGGCGTCGACCCCACAATATAGCCGGTTTTTAAATCCTGCGAGGTGTCACCGGAAATCGCTGCGATAATGGCAATAATCGAGCCCACGGCAATAGCGCCAGTCATTCCAGACTGTCCGGTCATCCCAATGGCTTTAAAGATAACCGTCGCGATAAGCAGTGTGGCAATGGTCATCCCAGAAACCGGATTGTTGCTGCTGCCCACCAGACCTACGATTCGAGAGGCAACCGTTGCAAAGAAAAAGCCGAAAACGGTAATGATCAGCGCGCCAAAAATATCGACTGGAATCACAGGCACCAGCCAGATAACTAAAATAATGACTAAAACCATGGCTGCAACCAGCTTCATATTCAAATCACGATCTGTCCGGATCTGTACCTCTGGACCGTTGTTGCCCGAATAGCTTTTCATAGCCTGCTTAAAAGTGCTGACAATGAGGGGCAGCGATTTCACCAGGCTGATTATCCCACCGGCTGCCACCGCACCAGCGCCAATGTAACGGACATAGTTACTCCAGATTCCAAAGGAATCCAGTGTTGAAATGGGCACTGTCCCCGGGAAAATCACCGCATCACCGGCAAACATACTGATAAGGGGCATAATGACCAGCCAGCTTAAAACGCCGCCGGAAAACATATAGGATGCGATCTTCGGGCCACAGATATAGCCCACGCCCAAAAGCGCCGGCAGCACATCACATCCAAAGGCTGCACCCTTGTAGCCCTTAATCTCCCATGAGATTTCAGATGGAAACAGCTTCAGTCCATCTGTGATAAATTTATAGACACCCGCGATGCCAAGACCAGCAAAGACGATGGACGCTTTGGAGCCTCCCTCCTCACCGGCAAGTAAAACCTCGGCGCAGGCAGTGCCTTCCGGATATGGTAAAACACCGTGCTCTTTGACGATCAAAGCCCTGCGCAGCGGAATCATGAACAATATCCCAAGGAAGCCGCCGCAGACAGCAATGAGGGCGATCTCAAGCAGCGAGGGGCTGGCGGTTCCCCATTCCTGGCTCCACATAAACAGGGCAGGCAGCGTGAAGATCGCCCCCGAAGCCACCGATTCGCCCGCCGATCCAATGGTCTGCACAATGTTATTCTCCAGAATAGAATCCTTTTTAAGAATGAGACGGATAACCCCCATTGAGATAACAGCTGCCGGAATTGACGCCGAAATGGTCAGTCCAACGCGCAGGCCAAGGTATGCATTGGCTGCTCCAAAGACCACTGCCAGTATCAAACCGAGGATAATGGAGGTCGCTGTAAACTCTGGCATGATCCGGTCCGCTGAAATAAAAGGCTTAAATGATGATTCCTCCTTCATTACAGGCCTCTTTTCGATACACCCAGAGCCGCCAGAGCACCCGCAATAATCTGAAGATTTATCATCATATCCTCTATGCTCCAGTATTCATCCACCTGATGACACATATCCGGTTCACCTGGGAACAGTACACCAAAGGCCACAGCATTATCAAAGGCCCGGGCATAGGTGCCGCCTCCAATGGCGATGGGCTCTGTCCTGTCACCGGTAATATCCCGGTACACCCCCAGCAGTGTCTGTACCAGCGGGCTGTCCTTCTTAACGTAGAGCGGCGGAACCATCTGCATTGTATCCACCTCGTATCCGACAGGGTCTACAGACTGTCGGATACGCCTGATAATATCATCAGCATCTGCGGTTACCGGATAGCGGATGTCACACTCCAGCCTTGAGCCCTGCGCATCGACCCTTCCAATGGCCGGGTTAATGGTCAGCTCACCGGAGACCTCGTCTGAAACAGCAATATTAAAGCCCTCCACATTTGCTTTATCCAGCAAATCTAAAAATGGATGCACAATTCCAGCATCTTTAAGCTCACACCCCAGCTTTAAAAGAGCATTGACGCCATTTTGCGGTTCCATGGCGTGTGCAGGCCTGCCCTTTGCTGTAAACCTTCGCCCTTGGACTTCTGCCTCTGCGAAGTCTGGTACAATATTAATCTGTTTTCCGGCTTTTAAGGTCATATCCTCTCCTGTAACATCAGTCTTGTTATGAATCTGAACCTTGAGAATGCCCTTTTCGGCAAAAATAACCGGATAGGACGCATCTGGTGAAAAGGCGTAATCCGGTATAATCTCGGTTTCTTTATAACGATCCATACAGCGCCAGGTTCCGCTTTCCTCGTCACCGCCAATGATCAGGCGAATACGCTTATTTACCGGCACACCACTGTCCTTCAACGCCTTCATAGCATACAGCGCCACCATGGCTGGCCCTTTGTCATCATTGGTTCCTCTGCCATAAACCTTGCCATCAATCACCGTTCCGTCGAAGGGGTCAACACGCCAGCCTTCACCGACAGGAACTGTATCAATGTGCACAAGAACGCCAACCATTTCCTCTCCTTCTCCCATATCAATAATGCCGCAGCAGCCGTCCAGATTCTGGGTTTCAAAACCAAAACGCTTTCCAACAGCCAGCATATAATCAATGGCGTCGTTAATATTTTTGCCGAGCGGTGTCATTTCATCGATGGCGCCGGCATCTCCGTTTGTACTTGCGATGCTTAGCAGCCCCTTGAGATCACGCAGCATTTGTTTCTGATCCACCTTAAAATTCATCGTGAATACTCCTTTCCACGTATCATTTTTATCCTACTTTTTAAAAAGTCCTTAAACTAAATAAAACACCGTTTTGATATACCCAAAAACGGTGTTTAAAAAACATGGTGATGACAGAAACGCCCTCATTCCATTATATATTTTCTTTAATTGCTGCTATTCTGCCAGCACACTGCTCAATGGTCCGCTCATCAATAGACGCGAGAGGATGACCGCTTCCCTGTGACTGGCGGGCTACGGTTGCCGCAATCATGCGGTCCGAGCCTGTTAACCGCGCAAGATCCATTTCACCGCCGAAGTTAAAACAGCCCAGCGTACGCTTCCTGAGCTTTTCAGAAATATTATCCTTATAATATTTTTCCCTGTTTCCCGGAAAAGCGCAGTTGATGAAATAGATCACCTTTTTCCGTTCCAGAACATCTTCATACTTCTTGAGAGCCTTTCGCACCGGACGCGTATACATTCCCATGCGGATGGAGCCGCCAATAACAATAAGATCATAGGACTCAAAATCAGGTGTCTTTTTCTTAAGATCGGCCAGGTCTGCAGCCCCCACCTGCTTTAATAAAAGCTGGGCGCATTTCTCAGAGGTTCCGTTTTTGCTGTGATATGCGATCAATATTTTCATCTTAAGCTCCTTTATCCATATTTAAAAGCATCGCTTTACCCATAACCCGAACCATTATAACATAAGTTCAGCTTTAAAAATATGCTTTCTCTGTAAAATTTATTTTCTTCCTGCGTAAAAAAGATGCGGCATAACGCCGCACCTTTCTGCTCTGTGTCTAAATCTTTTCGTTCATTAATGCATTGAGCGCTGTATCCGGCTGTACCTTTCCAAGAAGCCTGTTGTCCAGCAGGCTCAATCCCTTGGTCACCAGCGTAACCAGGCCGATCAAGGCCGGCGCCACAAGAAGCCAGTACCAGGGATAGGGAATCTGGTCGATCACCGGGACACCATGTGCTCCCAGCATCAGAAGATAATTTTCGTTCAAAGCATGTGACATGATAAAAGCGATAACCGCAATGATGCCAAGTCCGATCATCGGCTTCCATGCCCTCCGCACTTCCGGCCTGTAATCCGCCGCAAAAGGCATGGTCAGGGCAATTAAAACCATGAGGCCATGAGACACCATGCTCTGTACTGCCATAGTGTGAATACCGCCATAATCATAGAAAACCCACAATGGGTAGATAAGTACCATGAGCCCGCCCATCACAGCCAAAACGTCAATGTAAGGGTAAGCCTTCTCCCGCTTAAACAATACGATCAGCGGCAGGGCGATACACACCTGGTTACACCAGTCAAAGCGGATATTCCTGAGGTCAAAACCAAAATAGCAGGTTCTCCAGCTGATTCTGAAAATCTCCAGGGCCAGCATAACGGCGGCGAGAACCCGGATCAGCTTCTGGCTGAAGCGCCGGTCATGTTTTTTGGTCTGTATGACCATAACGGTCACGATAAAAATCATCAGCAATGATGACAGGATAAGATGCTCCGGTGAAAAAATGCGATTGTGCGGCTCAACGTTCTGTGGTGCAAAGTAATGTTCGTAAAAATAATCCATGCTGCTTCCTTCTCTATTACATAATGTGCACAGTATAACATACCCCAAAAATTAATTCATTAAAATTTTAAAAAGCATGCGACAGAAAAGCCCCCGGCACCTTGGTACCGAAGGCTTTTCTGGTTAAGATCTCCTACTCAATCCCATATGTATGGGCAAGCACATCAGCCATGCTCTTCTTACGGCAGCTCTCACAAAGGGAATTGGTCTCCACACCTGCCCTTTCTCCCGCAAAACGAAGCTCAGCTTCTGTACTTATAATACTGCCACAAGATTCGCATTTTGCCAATGCAAAATTTTTTCCCCAAATCGTCCTTGTTTCGCCATCTTCAGACCATTCAATTGCGCCGGTAGGGCAAACCTGAGCACAGCTTGTGCAGCCTATGCAATCAACTGAAGGATTTTCGTAGGGTGTCGCAACTTTTTTAGTGACTCCACGGTTAATGGTTGAGATCGCGCCAGTGCCAAGGGCATCACAGGCTTTTGTACAAAGCCCGCATAAAATACACTTTTCACCATCCACAGGTTTCAGTCTTGATGTTTCAAAGGCCCCGTACTTGTCACACATGGCCTGTATTTCAGAGCTGGCAGGCGCCCTTGTTTTGAGCAGCATCAGAATTACTGAGCGTTCCTCTTTTATCCTTTCACTGTCAGTGTAAACCTCACAGGGACGCTCTAACGGGTAAACACAGGAGACAACCACCTTGCTTCTTCCATTTTCCACTACTTCTACAATACAGACCCTGCAGCACCCCTGTTCCGCAAGACCAGGGTGATGGCACAGCGTTGGAATATCAAATCCATTACGTTTCGCAACTTCTAACAGAAATTCACCCTTTTCGCAGGTACACTCTTTACCATTGATGCTGATTTCCATTATGCTTCACCCCTTTTCACTGCAACCACCGCATCAAAATTACAGGCCTCACGGCAGCTGCCGCAAGCAATACATTTAACCGGATCAATGTGATGCGGCTTTTTGACCTCGCCGCTCACCGCTCCAGCAGGACAGGCTTTAGAGCAACGCATACATCCTCTGCAGGCTTCCTCATCGATCACGAAGGCTGTCAGTTTTGGACAGACACCAGCAGGGCATCGTTTTTCATGGATATGCGCCTCATACTCGTCCCGGAAATATTTTATGGTTGTCAAAACTGGATTCGCAGCGCTTTTTCCCAAACTGCACAGGGATGCGTCCTGCATGGTATGGCAGATTTTTTCCATCAGCTCAATATCGCCTTCCTGTCCTCTGCCTTCACAGATATCGGTCAGTATGGTTAAGAGATGACGCAGTCCTTCACGGCACGGCGTACACTTACCACAGGATTCATCACACAGGAATTCAATATAATAGCGGGCAACCTCGACCATATAGCTTCGGTCATCCATGACAATCACACCGCCTGACCCCATCATAGCGCCATAGCTGGTGAGGGTATCAAAATCCATGGGCAGGTCTAAAAGCTCGGCAGGGATACAGCCGCCCGACGGGCCGCCAGTCTGCACCGCTTTAAAGGGCCGGTCTCCCGGAATCCCTCCGCCAATGTCATAGATCAAATGCCTCAGGGTACTCCCCATTGGTATTTCAACCAGGCCGGTACGCTTGACCTTGCCAACCAGGGCAAAGACCTTTGTACCGCTGCTCTTTTCTGTTCCTAATTCCTTAAATTTCGCGCCGCCGTCCTGGATAATTCTCGGAATATTCGCCAGGGTTTCAACATTATTCAATACGGTCGGCTTGTTCCACAGCCCTCTCTGAACAGAACGGATATATTTTGCTCTCGGCTCACCTACCCGGCCCTCTACCGACGCCATCAGCGCAGTGGATTCGCCGCAGACAAAGGCACCGCCGCCCCGAACGATCTGAATATCAAAGGATTTGCCTGTTCCCATGACAGAATCTCCCAGGAATCCTTTTTCTCTGGCCTGCTGCAGCGCGATTTTACAGTTTTCTACTGCCAGGCCGTACTCATCACGGATATACATATAGCCTTCCTGCGCATCAATGGCGCAGGCACAGATAATCATGCCTTCAATAACAGAGTGCGGGTCGCCCTCCAGTATTGACCGGTCCATAAAGGCCCCAGGATCACCCTCATCGCCATTACATGCCACATATTTTACATCCGAATCATATTTTAACGCCTGGCGCCATTTGGTTCCAGTCGGGAACCCTGCACCGCCGCGGCCCCGGATACCGGAGGCTTCTACCTCCCCAATGATCCTGTCCGCATCCATGGATAAGGCTTTTTTTAAAGCACTGTAGCCTCCTCTGGCGATATAATCGTCGATATTGGTCGGGTCAATCTCCCCGATGTTATGCAGTACCCACTTTTTCTGTGGCGCGTAGAATGGATTTTCATGCTGCGAGCGCACGCGTTTTCCATCATTTCCTTTATACAAAAGCTTCTCAATGATCTTTCCGCCAAGCACTGTATCCTTTATGATGCTGTCCGCGTCCTCTGGTTTAACCTTATAATAGGAGATATCCGCCGGCTCAATTTTAACGATGGGGCCATTTTCACAAAAGCCGTTGCAGCCCGTGGACTTGATCAGAGGGGATACCTCAATATCGGATTTATGCTTTCTGGCAGCTTTTTGAAGCGCCTCTAAAACCAGCAGACTCCCATTGGCCCGGCAGCCGGTACCGCAGCAGACTAAAACGTTTTGCTTCATGCTTCTGCGCCCCCTTCCGAAAGCTCCCTGTACTGGTTCAATATCTCGGGCAGCTTTTCAAGCGTTACCTTTCCGTAATATACACCGTCGATCACCATTACCGGCGCCAGCGCACAGGAACCGAGACAATTCACGGTTTCCAGCGAGAAAAGCCCATCCCCCGAGGTTTCACCCGGACTGATGTCCAGCTCACGCTTAATGCCGGTGATCAGATTGACAGACCCACGAATATGGCATGCGGTTCCGTCACAGAGCTTAATGATATGTTTTCCTTTTGGCTTTAAGCTCAATGCCCGGTAAAAGGTTGCCATTGAATATAATGACGATAACGGGCAATCCAGATATTCGGCCAACGCTTTCATTCCCTGCTCTGGAATATAGTTAAAATGATGCTGCATATCCTGCATCATTGCCAGAGAATGCCGTCTATCCCTGGGATACGCTGATAAGATTTTGTCGATTGATTCTTTTGTTATTTCCTGCATGGGCTCACTCCCCTTCCTCATCCTCCCGCAACAACGGGAAAAATTGCCACAGCACTGTTTTCGTTCAGAGGTGTCTTAAGCCCCTGCAAATGCTCGATATGGCGTCCGTCGACCATCAGGATAATCTCTGCTCCGGGCGCCTCTCCATCTGGACTTAAAACGTGATTCCTGAAAGCATCGCCATAGGTTTCAGAGAGGATATGCAAAAGCGTGTACATATCCTTACAGACCGGTACATCTGCCTGACGGCAGCCTGTATAATTCCGGATGGTAGCGAAAAATTTTACTTTCATCTTAATCTCCTCTTTGCGTTATGATGCATGAAAGGAGACAGGGCTGTGCCCCATCTCCGATATCTGTCGTTTAAAGTCCAAGCTCCTGAACTTTTTCCTCGGTTGGCACACCTTCTGTGCTCCAGCCGCGCACTTCATAGTATTCTTTCAGCATGACGTCAAGCTCAGCCACTTTGCCCTTTGCCGGGCCTTCCGGCAGGGCTTCGCGCAGTAGTCTTGGCGGCAGAGTATCTTTCTCAACACCTGCTGCAATATTAAACTGCTTTTCAATGTTCCAGATCCGTTCTCCCTTTAACAGGAATTCCTCATCCGTCTCATCTGAGCCTACAGCCTCGCGGTACTGCGCCGCAATCTCAGGCAGGCCGATGCCAAAGGTTGTGAACAGGCAGATGCCGCTGGAATCTACCGCTGCTGTGAGATCCTGGAAGGTCTTGAGAAGCGGCGCCTTGCCTTCAGTCACAAGCGGATCGGTCTTTAACGGAATCCCCAGAACCTCAGGTGAGGTCAGGTAACCACGGACATGGCAGCCTCCACGGTTGGAGGTCGCATATTCAAGGGCCATCCCCTGGACAGCGCGTCCATCATAAGCGGGCATTTCCTGTTTTTTAACGGACATGGACAACTCTGGCGCACCGTGTTTTTCTGCCAGGCGGTACGAGCCCTGAGCCAGCTCAACACCAAAGCCTTCCATTTTTCCTGTGAGCTCTGTCAGATCAACCATGGCCTGTGCGTCGCCAAAGGGCAGCGGACGGCCAATTTCTTCCTCACTCAGAAGCCCCTTTTCGTAAAGCTCCATGGCACAGGCAATGGTAGAACCAAGTGTGATCGGGTCCATGCCATACTGGTTACAGAGGAAATTGGCTTTGCAGATAGCAGCCAGATCATTGACACCACAGTCTGCACCATAGGACCAGCCGGCCTCGTATTCTGGGCCTTCACCCATGGACTTAAACGGCCCGTCCGGGATTCTGGTCACGCGGCCGCAGCCAATGGAGCAGCCAAAGCAGCCCTTGTTTTTAACCAGATAAGAATCGACCAGCGCTTCACCAGAGGTATCATCTGCCTTATCATAGACACCGCCGTCACGCCAGTTGCGAAGCGGCAGGCCACCGACTTCGTTGATCATATTGACCAGAACCTCAGTGCCATAGGTCGGCAGTCCTCCACCCGTAACGGGGTGTTCCTTGAGCTTGGTACGGGCATCGGTCATCGCTGCCATAAAACCTTCAGGCCGCGCCACTGTTACCCCGCCGCTTCCGCGAACCACTACAGCCTTTAGCTTTTTGCTGCCCATCACAGCGCCCATACCACCACGGCCTGCTGCGCGGTGCTTGTCATTCATGATGGCAGAATACAGGCAGCCCTGTTCACCGGTCGGGCCAATACAGGCGACACGCGCGCCTTCTCCGCAAGCTTCCTCCAGTGCTTCGGTCGTTTCATAAACGTCCTTCCCCCAGAGGTCTGAGGCATCTCTGAGCTCCACTGTGTCGTCATTGATATACAGGTAAACCGGACGGTCACTCTGGTTTTCAAAAATAATTCCGTCATAGCCTGCAAATTTCAGTTCGGGGCCAAAATGACCGCCGGAGTTTGAAGCGCCGATGGTTCCTGTCAAAGGCGCCTTTGCCACGACCTCATACCGCCCGCTGCAGGAAGCAGCCGTACCGGTCAACGGTCCTGTCATAAAAATCATTTTATTATCCGGACCAAGCGGGTCTACCTGCGGGTCTACCTCGTCACAGAAATATTTTGTTCCCAGGCCACGCGCGCCAATAAAATCATGGGCGGCCTGCATGTTAAGCGGTTCCTTTTTGATGGTTCCTGCTTCCAGATCAACGCGGATTAATTGTCCCATCCATCCATTCATCGTTATCCCTCCAATCCATAAACGTCTTTCAGCTGATCCGCAATGGCCTTTTTACGTTCCATTTCAACCGCTTCGCCATAGACAATGGCGCCAGACGGACAAAACTTGGCACATTTTGGATCGCCGTCACACAGATCGCATTTAAACACTTTTCTCTTAACCGGATTAAAGCTGATGTTGCCGAGCGGGCAGGCGTTCATACACATTTTACACACGATACATTTTGCTTCATCCATAACAAATGCACCGTTTTCATTCCTTGAGATCGCGCCCACCGGACACACCTTCATGCAAGCTGGTTCCTCACATTGCATACACATCACAGGAATGGTTACGGCTGCTTTTTCATAATCCATCACTGTTACATTTGACAATGATGGATTAAATTCCTGATAGTGTCCAAAAGAACAGACCAGTTCGCAGGTTCTGCAGCTTATGCACTTTTCAGGTTTAATCATGAGTTGTTTGCTCATACGCTTCTGGATACTGCCGACGCAGTACCCTCACACCTCCTTTGTGGTAAGTTTACAAAATGAGAATCGCTTTGTGTCCTGGAATTCAGGAAAACACAAAGCCCGCAGAAATAGCTTTATACATAGTAAAAGCAGTTTCTACGGGCTCCTTTGCAAAGATGGCAGACAACAGGGTTGCCCCTGTTACCCATTGGCTGGAAAGGCCCCGGAAGGGTCTTTCCAGCTTCAGAGCAATTCTATTGTTATCATTATCATAGCACATTTTTAAATTCTTGTAAACGTCTTAAAATTTTCTAAAGATTTATTTTTTCTTTTTTATCAAATTTTTGTTTGACAAATATTTTTGTCAATGTTAAACTATTTTTGACAAGAATATTTGTCAAGATGACAAAAATCATATACAAAGGAGGCCTGAGCATGCCCCTCAAAAACCGATTAAAAGAGTTCCGGGCCCGAGATAAAATCAATCAGTCAGAGCTTGGTAAGCTGGCCGGTGTATCCAGGCAAACCATCAGTTTAATTGAACGCGGAGATTATTCTCCTTCCGTAACGCTGGCGCTTAAAATTGCCCGGATTTTTAATACCTCCGTTGAGGACATTTTTACCTATTCAGATGAGGAGGACTCAGAATGAACACGCACAAAAACCACCTGAAAGATTACAGAATCAAACAAAAGCTTACGCCCGCACAGCTTGGCGAGCTGGCTGGCGTATCCAGGCAAACCATCTTTTTGATCGAGGAAAACCTTTATTCTCCCTCTGTCCGGCTTGCCGCAAAATTCGCAGATATTTTCAATACTACCATCGATTCCCTTTTTACCCATACCCTCGAGGAGGAAAAATGACATGAAAGCAAAAGAAAGCAAACACATTTACCTGAAATTTTTTACCCTGATCATCATATGCGGCTTTTTAGGCGGGCTGGCTGGCTTCCTGCTGAACTATCCAGGCTTTGACATTGTCGATAGCGTACAGCTGCTTCAAAACAACATTCTGGACTACGGCCTATATATATCTTCTGCCGGTTCTGTTGTTTTAATGCTCATCACCGCTCTGTTTTACCTTTCCGCAAGAAATACCTACAGACAGCTGGAAACAAACGATTCGGATGCACTTTATGAAAAAGCCGACCACCTCTGTGATACAGGGATAATCTTTGGCAACATCACGCTGATTTTCACCTTTGCTTTTTACGGTATCAATGTCAGCGGCATACACAATAACAGCTCCACTTCCCTTTTATGGGCACTCGCGGCATTTTTACTGCCAGTTATCTTCTGCGTTATCTTCCAGATTCTCTTTGTGAATCTGACCAAAAAGATGAATCCGGAAAAACAGGGAAACCCGCTGGATTTAAATTTTAAAAAGATCTGGATGAACAGCAATGATGAGGCGGAAAAATTCATTCTCTACAAGGCTGCCTATAAAACCTTTCAAATTATGCAGATGGCCTTTCTCATTGTCATGGTGCTGCTCATGTTTGCGGCCCTGACCACCCCCATTGGCGCGTTTCCTTTTATGATCATTGGTATTTTATGGGGACTGCAGAGCACACTGTGCTGCATCTTTTCCATGAATCTTCAAAAAAGCAAAAAAATAGACAGTGATGACTGTTAAACCAAAAAGGAGGTGCGCCGAAACGGCGTACCTCCTTTTTATCAGGCCTTCACTGCGTTCTTAATGCTTAAATCCATCCATTTCCTGCGTTTCCAACGGACTAAAAACATGGCAGCTCTCAGGATTTCATCACAGGCCATGGCGATCCATATCCCGATCAGTCCCCACCCCAGTATAATGCCTAAAACATAACACAGAACCACCGATACAAACCATTGTGAGCCAATACCAAGGGCGATGGGAAACAGAATGTCATTGGCCGCCTGAAGTGAGCGGACCATCACCATATTTACCGCACGGCCAAGCTCCAGAAAAATATCAATGAACATCACCTGCTTACCGAGGGCAATAACTTCCGGGTCAGAGGTGAAAAAACCAAAAATCTGATCACTGAACACAAAGAGCAGAAGCGCCACGCAGAAGGATACCAGCACAGATGACCGGAGTGTGGCCTTTACACGCCTGTCCGCATTGTCATACTCCCTCGCTCCAATCATATAGCCCACTAAAACCTGGGAGGACTGGGAAATTGCATTGCTGTACAGATAAGTGATCATGGCAAACATCACCGCATACACACGAGTTGTAATGACCACCGCGCCGCAGAGATTCACAAATCCCATTGTCACTGTCTGGCTCAGCGTCCAGGAAAGTGTCTCACCACCCGAAGGGATCCCGATAAACAGAAGCCTTTTAAGCATGGCGGACGGGAAAGGCCGCAATGTTTTTAAGGACATTCCCGGTTTGATTTTTTTAACGAACAGGCAGACAACAATCACCACCCCAACAAGCTTGGCGATGTTGCTTGAGATGGCGGCTCCAGTTACACCAAGAGGTGCCGGCAGGCCAATGCCGTTGATCAGAATGTAGTTCCCCCCAATGTTGAGCACATTCATAATAATGGAGACAAACATGGTTTCTTTCATCAGACGATTACTCCTGAAAATAGCCGAAAAGGTCAGAAATACAGCCTGCAGAAAAAGGCCCGCGCCAATAATCCGCGTGTAGGCAACCGTTTCGGGCATAATGGCGTCTGGCACCTGCAGCATATGATAGATGGACTCTGTAAAAAACAGCAGAATCGCGCTGATGATCACTGAGAAAACCAGGTTGACGATCAATGCCAATGTATAGATTGTCGACACATTTTTATAATTTTTTGCGCCCATGTTCTGAGAAACCAGAATCGTGGTCGCAAGGGAGATGATACTGAAGGAAATCAACAGGACATTGATAATCTGGTTAGCGTTCCCGATGGCGCCCACACCGGTCTGCGACACCTGTCCTACCATCATCTGGTCCGTATTCCCCACCAGCATCTGCAGAAAAAGCTCCACAAAAATGGGCCATGTCAGCTTGAATAAGGATTCTTTTTTTGTATTTTCCGGAAAAGTTGTGGTCATTTTTACTCCTGTCATATAATAAATTGCTTTGTTATTATAGCATAAACAAGGGTCGGATAAAGCTTTCGGTTTGAATTTGTGCACGTTTACGGTCATTAAATTATCAATTTTTAACGACCCTGATTTTTCTTTCTGTTTTTCTTTCATTTGAGAACAAAATATTTTCCTTTATTGTCTTTTGTAAAAACACCTTTCTTCTGTTGATGAAAACGTTAATAAATATTTGCATCAAATGAACATTAATCTATCTTGAGAATTTTACGAAAATTGAATAAAATAATATTAATTTTATTAGTTAAGGGAGATTACTATTATGGCAAATCGATTCGTTCTAAATGAAACATCATATCACGGCAGCGGCGCAATCAATGAAATTGCAACCGAAGCAAAGGCGCGCGGCTTTAAAAAGGCCTTTGTCTGTTCTGACCCTGATTTGGTGAAATTTAATGTGACAAAAAAGGTAACGGATATTCTTGACGAAGCAGGACTTGATTATGAAGTTTACTCTGAAATCAAGCCGAATCCCACCATCGAAAACGTACAGACTGGTGTTGCAGCCTTTAAGGCTTCCGGCGCAGACTATCTGATCGCCATCGGTGGCGGCTCCTCCATGGATACCGCAAAAGCCATTGGTATTATCATTACCAATCCTGAATTTGAAGATGTCCGCAGTCTGGAAGGTGTTGCCCCGACAAAGAATCCCTGTGTTCCGATTTTTGCCGTTCCAACCACTGCCGGTACCGCAGCAGAAGTCACCATTAACTACGTTATTACCGATGTCGAAAAGAAACGTAAATTTGTCTGTGTCGACGTACATGACATCCCGGTCGTTGCCTTTGTAGATCCGGACATGATGTCCAGTATGCCAAAGGGTTTGACCGCTTCCACAGGTATGGACGCCCTCACACACGCCATCGAAGGCTATACAACCTTGGGTGCCTGGGAGCTTTCAGATATGTTCCACTTAAAAGCCATTGAGATCATCGCACGTTCCTTAAGGGGTGCTGTCGAAAACACTCCTGAAGGACGCGAAGACATGGCACTCGGCCAGTACGTCGCGGGAATGGGCTTTTCCAATGTTGGTCTCGGCATTGTCCACTCCATGGCCCATGCCTTGGGCGCTGTTTATGACACGCCACACGGTGTTGCCAACGCGATCCTTTTACCCTCCATCATGGAATATAACGCGCCTGAAACCGGCGAAAAATACAGATACATCGCGCAGGCCATGGGTGTTGAAGGCACTGAGAGCATGTCCCAGGAAGAATACCGAAAAGCTGCTGTGGATGCGGTTCGCCAGTTGTCAATCGACGTCGGTATTCCTCAGGATTTAAAGGAAATCGTCAAGGAAGAAGATATTCCTTTCCTCGCACAGTCCGCATTTGATGATGCCTGTAAACCTGGCAATCCAAAAGATGCCAGCCTGGAAGACATTGTTGAACTGTACAAAGCTCTGATGTAAATCCTTTTTTACCATTCATTCTCCAACAATACCTCATCAAAAAAGAACCCACCAGATCATCCCTCCAGTGGGTTCTTTTAATATTTATTAACTTTCCTTTTTAAAACGTGCAAGACCAAGCCGCAGGGTAAGGCTTCCCCATTTAAAAAGCTTTTCTCTCAGTGTTACCGGTACCTTTCCATTGAAAAAAGACATGTCTCTGGAAATAAACCGATCATAAAATAGCTCCCGCTGCTCACATCCTTGACAGAGCTGTGAGCACTGCGCCAAGAGCTCGTAGCATTTATGCCTTTTCGCTTCAACTTCATCTACCCCCAGTGCTCGCAGTAATGCTGTATTACAATAGATAATGTCGTAAGTCTCCGCATTGATGATATAAACAAAGCTGTCTAATTCGTCCAGGATAGCTGTGTCCATATTAAAATAAGCATGCTGCTTTTGAAACTGCAACGCATGATAAACTGCATAGGTGTTTTTACCTCTGCATTTCGCCACATACAGAGCCGCATCTGCGTTTTGGTAAAGCGTTTTAAAGTCCCTTATCGCTTCCTCTACAAAAGCAATCCCCACAGATACCGTAATCTTTTTATCCTGAACCTCCAGCTCGCTAAGACGATCGCAAAACTTTTGCGTCAGACTGCAGATATCACTTTCATAATCCTCGCCCGTCACAAAAACAAGGAATTCATCACCACCAAGGCGCCCTGTAAGTGCCTTGTCACCAAAAACCTCTGGGATTATCCGTCCAATTTCCTTTAAAACGTGATCCCCCTCTGTATGTCCGTAAAAATCATTAATCTGTTTAAAATTATCAATATCCGCTATGAGTATAGCCGACACACCCTTGTCCAAAACGCTGATCTCTAAGCTCTGCTTTACCATTTCTTCAATGGTTTCTCTGTTATAAAGCCCTGTCAAAAAATCCTTCTGTGCTTTGAGTAAAAGTTTGTCAATACGTTTTTGTTTTCGTTTTTCCTCCTCAATATTTTCGGAGGTACCGATGGCTTTCATGGGCTGTCCGTCCTCGTCCAGCACCACCGTATAGGTAATGCGGTACCAGCAGTACTTGCCGTCTGGTTCCTGAATCTGTACCTCCGCCGAGGTTTTGAGCTTGCCCCCGCTGATATCCTCATAAAGCCGCAGATACTCACCGAGGGATTCAGGGGACACATAGCCCTTTGTCACGCTTTCGTCAGGCATATTGGGATACACCAGGCGCCGGCTTCCTTCTTTGTTCCACTTAGTTTCCTTTATCAGGCACTTTGTCTTTATATCATATTCCCAAATGCTTATATCCAGATGCTCAATGGCGGCTTTAAAGCGTTCTTCAGAAAGCTTCAGCTTTTCTTCTTTTTTCTTGAGCTCAGAAATATCAGTAAAAATACCATGGTAGACCATACAGCCTTCATCGGTTCCGTAAAACTCAGCCGAAAAATTGATCCAGCCAAATCCACCGCCTCTATTTACTGATCTGAAATCAATGTTGATGGGCAGCCGCTCCGCTGCGCTTTTATAAACTGCGTTAAAATAGTACGCCCTGTCCTTGGCATATATCAGTTTCAAACCGTCCTCACAGGTCAGCAGCCTCTGGTACTCCTTTTCCTCATAGCCCAGAACCTTTGCGAGTCCAAAGCTCATGTACTTTGTTTCAATATTTTCCCCATTAATTTTTAAGACGACAACATCACCTGGCGTACTGTTCAGCACAGTTTCAAACTCATTCTGAAGCTCAACCTGCTCGGTAATGTCGATACAGGCGCTCACGATAGCCAGCCGGCCATCCTCCGCGCGCACCACCCGCCCCCGGTCAATAACCCAGAAATAACTGCCGTCCTTGCGCAGCGTGCGGTAGCGGACAGTATACTCGTCGCCTTCCTTATCTTTTGGCCCGACTATCTGTGCAACATACTCGTGATCATCGGGATGAATCGTATTGTTGACAAAGCCGCCAGTACCCTCTATAAAATCATCATAGGAATCATAGCCCATGATCTCAAGCATTTCCTTATTGATGAAGTAGAGCGGAAAGCCAGGCTCACAATAGCCGCCGATAAGTCCATTTGGTGATGACTCGCCCAACAAAGAGAGAACAGCCTGCTGATTTTCCTTTTTTAAATTTGAAAGGGATTTTTCTTTTTGAAGAATTTGGTTTTCCATTTCCTTTTCTCTGGAAATATCCTCAACCAGGCCAACTGCCCTCACTGGCTTTTGCGTTGAATCATAGATATTGGTCAGCGTGATCCTGTTCCAGAGATAACTGCTGTCATATAGTTTAACCCGCACCTCGCAGCTTGCTTTGGGAGCGCCTTTAAATATCTTACGGTACATCTCCAAAAAGCACACTTTTGAATCCGGATGGATCACACCTTCATCGACCAGGCTGTTCGGCACATTGACAAGGTGTGGCTTCAACCCGTATTTTTTCGCAAAATAATCTGAATAATCAATGGTTCTTTTCTCAATATCAAAATCAAAAATCGTATTGTTGGTCGCCTCCATGGCGATCCGGAACCGCTGCTCCGAAAGGCGGAGCGCCTCCTCAGACTGCTTCTGCTTTGTCACATCAATAATCGACGCATAAAAGAGCTGGCGATCTCCCCGATCCGCCAGGAAAAAGAGGCGCATGTACATCCACATGTATTCACCGTTCAGCCGTTTCCGCCTGAACTGAATATCTATTCCCTTTTCAGGCGTTTTTGGCGCTCTCTGCAGCGCGTCGAGGACAATGGGCTTATCCTCATCAGGTACGCGGTCCAGAATGTGACGTCCGTTCGTTTTTAAAGCCTCCGCATTACAGCCCGTCGCCTGGTAATACCCCTCATTGACTCTTAAAACCTCAAGATTGCCCTGGAAGTACTCATAAAAAGCCACACCGCCTATCAGATTATTTAAAAGCGATCGGGTCATACTGTCCGAATGCACCAGCTCATCATAGCTGATCGTATTGCTCTTTTCACGTTCCATTCCCGAAAAATCAAGTTTATCGGCATCCTGTAATAACAGCGCTTCAAATTCATCTGTGGGCATGGGCTTATAGTAGTAATATCCCTGGGCATAGTGACAGCCAATATCCAAAAGAAAATCAACCTGCTCTTTTGTCTCTACCCCTTCTGCAATCACACTGAGGTCAAGCCATTTTGTCATCCGGACCACCGATTCCAGAATATTGCCGGCACGGCCCTTTAAATGTTCCATGTCGGAGAGAAAGCGCATGTCGATCTTCAGCACATCGACATTGATATCCTTCAAAATGTTGAGTGAAGAATAACCGCTGCCAAAATCATCCATCAAAATGGTAAAGCCCAGGTCGCGAAGCCTGTTCACAAGGCTCAGCAGCTGATCCAGATTTTTGGTGTAAGCACTTTCGGTAATCTCCAGCTCCAGCAGATATGGAGGCAGATTATACTTCTTCACCATATTTGCCAGCAGGTCGCTCAGCCCCTGATGGTACAGATTAACCCTCGAAACATTTACCGAGGTTGGTATGGGCTGGTGTCCATTATCAATCCAGTTTCTCATTAAACGGCAGACTTCTTCCCATACATAAGCATCGAGCTTTAAAATAAAACCATTCCGTTCAAAAACAGGAATAAAGGCCGCAGGACTGATAATGCCCTTTTCCGGATGAATCCACCGGACGAGGGCTTCACAGCCGACAATTTTATTGGTGCGCATATCGCATTTTGGCTGTATGTACACCTGAAACTGGCGTTCTGCCAGAGCATGAGCCATCTCGTTAACAATTTCCTGTTCCTCAATCAGCGAGCTTCTCAGATGATTGTCATAAACGGCCGCACGTTTCAGGTAGTTTCCCTTTACAGAGTTGAGCGCAAGGATCGCCCGGTCACACATCCTGCTGACTGGGAGGTTCACATCATCAATATGATATAGGCCTGCAGCTATGGATATCTCCATATCCAATGGGTATTGCTCCAGACTATCCGTCAGCCTCTGCGCAGTACTGTCTGCATCACCCTCCATATCCGGCAGCAGGATAGCAAATACATCTGCCACAATGCGCCCGGCACAGCCTGCCTTTTCCGCTGCCCAGGTATTCAGCTCATCGCCAATATACTGGAGCAGACGATCCCCCTCCTCTGCACCGAACAGGTCATTGATAACCTTGAAACGCTCAATGTCAAAACAGATAATGCTGTATGCTTTTTCAGGAAAACCCATTAAAATTTCATGGACATTTTTGTAAAAGGTATCTTTGTTCAACAGCCCTGTCAGAGAATCATATTCTTCCAGAGTTTTTAAATTACTTTGAAGCGAGGTATTTCGGACACGCTGCCTGATCATACGCGGATCAAGGGGCCTGGGCAAAATATCCGTCGCGCCAAGTTTGAGGGCCTGCTCCTCCATGATGGGATTGTCCGCATCTGTCAGCACTAAAACACCTGTCCCCCGCGATGCCTGTATGTCCCATAGAACAGTCCGAAGCGCCGTCGGCATTTCATTAAACAAAGCATAACTAAAAATAATCACTGCCACCGTTGACTTATTCTGTTGGAGAAACCTCAAAGCGGCATCGTTTTCTTTTGAGACAACAACTTGGTAGCTCTTGTTTAAAACATTGTCCAGCAAAGTGTTTTCAGCAGGATTTTCATCGACAACTAAAACTGTCTTACCAATCATTACTTTACCCCCGGCGTCCATCATGCCAATAAATTTCAAATATTAATTATATTATAGTATAAATAACCCTCAAAATAAAGTTAAAACGATTCTGATGCTTTGTATGTCTTAATTTTTGCTGTTATTCCATCATCGGCTGTGTTAAAATAGTGTACAAGTCTAAATTTGAAATTATTGACAGGAGCCTTTTAAATGAAGTCTTTTAAAGCATCTGTATCGAACGATCTCCAGGATCTGTTACTGCTCAATAAGAAATATAACCGTTTCAGCATGGGGCCTTCCGAGCCGCTGCGCATTGTGAGCTATTTTGTTCTTATCTATACTGTCTATGCCCTCTTTATGGTCTATCTGCAGATCAAGCTTTTTGCAGGCGGTTATTTTGTCTATCTCGGCCTGTTTGCTTTTCGCCTGATCAGCGGTGTGCTTGGCGCTTTGTTCTTCCTCGGAAAATTCAACCCGCTGCTCATCAGGCTCTTGGCTCATTTCTGGCCAGACCGTTACTTTTCAGTAAGAACCTTTACCTTTACACCCAAAAAGCTTGAAATTCTCTTTCGCGATAAAAAGGTGATCTTTGCCTATGGCGAAATCATTAAATGCGACATGACCGAAAGCCTTATCACACTGCAGACAAAATACCAGAACTTTGTGATCCATGAAAATGACATGACCCAGGGCACCTGGGCCGAATTCAAGAGCTTTCTGAAAGGCAAAAAGGATCAGTTCAACAAAGACCCAAAACTGTTCCGGAAAGAGGCTTTAAAGGATTTATAGAAAAGCCGCCGGCAATTTAATATGACCCCTTCAAAACTTTACTTCGTAAGTACCCGCATCTTATTCTTAAGAGCAAGATGTTTTACTTTAGAAGGAACAAAATTGTGATGAAATTAATTGTAATCGTATGGCAAACCATGTATAATATAATTGTTAGTATCTGTTTGGCAAATTGGTAGATTATATTAGAAAAGGAGATTAAAATGACTCAGACAGGTAAACTATTGGAAATGGCCAAAAAAATGGCCGAAGCAGCCGAAAAAAAGGCTGTTGAAATTGATGTACCCATGGTAATTGCAGTATGCGATATGGGCGGAAACACCGTTTTAGTCCACCGCATGGAGGATTCTTTACTGGCAAGTATCAGTATTGCTCAAAACAAGGCCTACACAGCCGCTTCATTAAAAATGCCGAGCTCTGTTGCAGGGGATGCTGCAAAGGAAGCCGGAGAACTCTTTGGTCTTGGTAATTGCTGTGAAGGCAGAATTGTGACATTTGGTGGTGGATTCCCGATTATAGACGGAGATCGCATCATTGGCGCCATTGGTGTCAGCGGCGGCAGTGTCGCTGAAGACGAGAGCGTTGCCCAGGCAGGACTTGCGGCTCTCTAAGATATTCTTTTGATATAAAAATCTGCCCCCAACCTCAAAATTTCAAGTCTGAGGTTGGGGGCAGTTCTTTTAACCGCATTTTCACCCCGCCAGCAGCAGTCCAAAAGTGCCGCTCTTCAACAAAATATAAAGCCCCAGCCCGATAAAGACAAGGGGGATCAGCATATCCTTATATTTTTCAAGAAACACCTTAATCAGGGGATACTGGCCTATTTTCATTCCCAGAAAACACCATACGCCAATCAAAACCACAAAAATCACGATAATTGTTATGATTTCTCCAGCCCCCAGATTCGTGAACAAGGGGATATAAACACTCACATTGTCTGCACCGTTTGCCAGAGTTAAAAAGTAAACGTACAAAATATCTGCCGGAAATATTTTCTCGAGAAACTGTCTTAGCCTTCCGGGTTCCCTTTGCGCTTTGTCTGTCTGCTGGCTTTGATCACGCCCTTTATTTCTGAGCTGCCGCACTGCGCCCAGCCCAAGCAAAATCGGAACCAAGCCGAACAGGCCGATATACGCGTGGGGCACAAAGGAAATGCTGTAGCCAAAGAAAAGGCTGAAAAAGGTCAGTGTCAAAACTGCCAGGTACTGGCCAAGGATAATTCTCCACTTATCCGCCGCTGTCTCTGCCCTTGAAAAAAGCAGGGTCAGGATTAAAATATCATCAATATTTGTCCCCGCAAAGGACAACAGCGCAGTCATAACAATGGGCATACTTTCCTCCCTAATCCATAATAACTTTTACTCCACTATTTTATCCTTTTTCATCTGTAAAAGAAAGAGTTAAATGGCATTATGTGACTTCAAAACGGTCTGTTTATGTTATAATCATATTATCTCAATCTGTCTATTCGACAAAAAGGAGGCGCATCTTGGCGATTATAGGTATTGATTTAGGGACGACAAACAGTCTTGTCACCGTGTGGAAAAATGGACAAAGTATATTGATTCCAAACACTTTCGGCCATTTTCTGACACCAAGCGTAGTCAGCATTGACCATGAAACCATTTATGTGGGCGAGATTGCAAAGGAACGCCTGATCACCCATCCAAAGGAAACGGCCGGTATTTTTAAACGTTTTATGGGCTCAGACAAAATCTATACCCTGGGAAAGCGGCGTTTCAGACCAGAAGAGCTCTCGGCCTTTATTCTTAAAAAGCTGAAGGAAGACGCAGAAGCTTTTTTAAAGGAGCCGGTGGCGGAAGCCGTCGTCAGTGTCCCCGCTTACTTTAACGACGCTCAGCGCTCTGCCACAAAGCGGGCTGGAGAGCTGGCTGGCCTGAAGGTGGAACGGCTGGTCAATGAGCCCTCGGCTGCCGCTCTTGCCTGCCAGCTAATGAATGCCGAGGAGGACGCAAATCTCCTTGTTTTTGATTTTGGCGGCGGTACCCTTGATGTGTCCCTTGTCGAGTGTTTTGACAATGTTATCAACGTTCTGGCTGTCAGCGGCGATAATCGTCTTGGGGGCAGCGATTTTGACCGGCTGCTGGCCCGTTATTTCTGCCAGGAAAAACGACTTGATTTTGAGGCGCTCAACGAAAATACCAAAGGGGTGCTCCTGCAGAGTGCGGAAAAATGCAAATTTGACCTCACTGACGCCGAAACGGCAAAGATGACGGTTTCTGCCGAGGAGCTTCACGACACACTTCCAATCAGCCGTGAGCAGTTTATTGAAATTGCCGCGCCGCTTTTCACGCGCCTTACAGAGCCCATAAAAAAAGTGCTCATTGACGGCAGTCTCTCCCTCGATGAAATTGACCAGGTCGTTCTGGTTGGCGGCTCCTGCAAGATGCCTGTGGTCAAGCTCTATGTGAATTATGTCCTCGGCAAGGAGGCGGACAGTATTGGCTCGCCAGATACCATTGTGGCTTTGGGTACCGGTGCTTATGCTGGTATCAAGGCGCGCCACCAGGATATTCGGGATATTCTCCTGACAGATATCTGTCCTTTTTCTCTCGGCGTTAATATTGTTAACCCTCTGGAGCACTCCAGAGATTTGATGTCTGTCCTTATTGAGCGCAACACGACGCTTCCTGCCAGCCGCACGGGTATCTACTGCACAGCCAGCGATTTCCAGTCAAAAATCGAACTTAAAGTCTACCAGGGCGAAGGGCGCTACGCAGATGAAAACAGCTTTCTCGGCAAGCTTGATCTGCCCGTGCCCAGAAAGCCAAAGGGCCAGGAGACCGTTGATGTCCGTTTCACCTATGATATCAACGGCATTTTGGTAGTGGAAGCCACTGCCCTCTCAACAAAAAACACCAAAAGCCTTCTGCTCATCAGCGATTCCAACACCATGGATAAACATGAAATCGAAAAAAAGGTTGCGGCGCTGCAGAAATATAAAATTCATCCAAAGGATAAAGATGAAAACAGACTTCTTCTCGCCAGAGGTGACCGGCTGTTTACTCAGACAGTGGGCGAACTCAGAAAAGCCGTGGAATTTGAGCTTTTCCTGTTTTCCCACGCTCTGGAAAGCCAGAAAACGCACGCAATATCAAAGGCCCGGGAGCGCTTTTCTTATTTTCTTGATCAGGTTAGCTGGGAGCTTGAAAATGGCGGCTTTGGGCCGTCACTCACAAACCCGGATGAAAACTGGTATCAGACATTCAAGACTGAGGATACAGGCGACAAGACAGGAATCCCTTCAGAAGAGGACTTGAAAAATCTGTTCCTGAACTGGCAGTTGAACCGAAAAAAGAGGGATGACTAAATGGATATCTGGAAGATACTTGATATCAACCCAACCCGGGATCTCAAAGCCATCAAAAAAGCCTATGCCCGTCTGTCAGTAAAATATCATCCTGAGGAGCACCCTGAGGAATTCAGGCAGCTCAACGACGCCTACAAGGCAGCGGTTAAATACGCAAAGGGCAGTCTTACAGCACAGACCATCCCCGGGCCGTCACCAGCATCGGTCTTTCCTGTCTCTGAAAATGAAAAAAATATTCCAAACCAGGCTCAGGAGAAAGACGAGCCTGATTTTGAACAGCTGATTGAGCAGGGTCAGAAAAAAGCTCAGGAGGCAAGCCGCCGTGAAATCGACGCAGGCCTTTCCTGTGTGAAAAATCTTTATCTGAAAACAAAAAAACAGCGGTTGAAAACGCTCAATTCATTTTTACAGTCCGATTTTTTTGCCGAATTTCACCAAGACCCTTATTTTATCAGTCAGTTTATCCATATTTTGAAAAGATGCCCCATCGACGCCACAGTAAACCATCTGATCAAAAGCGCTTACACATCCACCTTTTTTACTGCTGACAGCGAATTGCCCTGTCAGCCTCTATTCGACTTTTTGGATAAACGCATTAAGCGTGACAGCCAGACACGCTCTTTTATCACCTTTGGAATCGTCCTTATTGCACTCGGGGCAATGATGGTTTATCATTTCACCCAATCCGCCCGTGATGCTGAAAAATACAGCGCCGCAAACGTCGAAGCCTATCTGGAGGATTTATATCAGATTGATTTAACCGTGGATGAGCCCAAGAGCGTTAATCCTGAAAAGGACCCAACCCGAAGCCTTTATCCTGATGGCCGGCTGTATACGGTCAAAACGGCTGACCAGAGTCTTCAGGATGCCACTGGCTTTGAGGCGCTCTGGAAAAATAACAATCCTGAAATTGATCTTCTGTCCGATACCTATGCACGGGAAACCTCTGATTATTTCGCTGCCCAGTGCAGCATTGACCCCAAGGGACAGTGGGCCATGCTAGACACCAGCTTTACCAACCTGTGCCACCTTTATTACAGCCCTTCTGAAGGAAAGGAGGCTTTTGTTGAAAAATTCGAGCAGTATTATAACGCGGTTCAGACGAGCCACTACCTGAGCCAGACCGGGCAGATGACAGTCCGCATTCAGGCGTCTGGCAGCTTTAGCGCCTCATTGCCATTAACAGTGGACATCGTTAAAAACGTTCCTCTGGACAGAGACGCCTTTCAAGCCGATTTCTCAGCCTATTGGGATGAGGACGCCTCGAAAAATCAGCTGGCTTATCAGCTTCTTAATCCTTAAAATTAATCCACCCATTAAAGGAATATCGTTCAAGCCTTTTTTCTTTTTAACGTGTAAAATGAATTTCAGCAACCAAAAAAGGAGACTGAAAATGAACTTGGAAAATGAAAAAAGTGTCATGATTATTGATGAAGCGCTTCCCCTTGGCATCATCACCAATACCGCCGCTATCCTGGGTATTACGCTCGGTAAAAAAAGGCCGGACATTGTGGGCTGTGATGTAACAGACCAAAATGGAAACGTGCACCTCGGCATTATCGCCTTCCCCATTCCTGTTTTGAAGGGAACTAAAGACAGCATCCGGGAAATCCGCCAAAGGCTCTACACATCCGATTTCAGCGATGTGACCGTTGTGGATTTTTCAGATTTAGCGCAGGGCTGTAATGATTACGAGGAATTTATTGACCTCATGGCAGGCGCGCCGGAGGCTGATCTTCAGTATATGGGCGTTGCCATCTGCGGCTCCAAAAAGAAAGTGAATAAGCTTACTGGCAGCATGCCGCTTTTAAGATAAATATAATGGCCCTATGGATGAGAAGCCTGTCCAAAGGGTCATTATTTGAAAGCTCACTTTTAAACCCGCATCAATAAAGCGGATCTTCAGTCATTTACCATTTTTTAATAATGGCGTTTACTGGGCAGTGGTGATAGCAGTTGCCGCACTCATCGCACCGGTTTCCGTTAATTTTATAGGGTTCACCTTCCTCAACGGCGTCAAAATAACAGAGTTCCGTGCATTTTCCACAGGAGATGCAGGCGTCTGTTATGGTCAGGCCGGGCTTTTCAAAGGACATGCCGCCATAGGCAAAACGCGCACGCTCCAGCTTATGATCCCGCTTTTCTTTTGCGTAATCAAAGTCATAGCGTTCTCCCCAGGCCCGATAGAGCACAAAAATGCGTGTCCTGGGATATTTTTGGATGTCATAGACCGCCACGTTAAAATCCCGGCTTCCCCTGGCCTTTTCCTCCACCTCATCCATTGTGAGCTCCCGCACGTCCCCGGTGATCCGCATGGTATAGCCCGGCACAAAGGAGGGCAGATTGTTTTCATCATGGCTCACCTGACTGCTGGGGTACATGCCACACACACTGACCTTGCCCGTCTGCTTCAGCTCTCTGTAAAACGGCTTAACGTCCATGGTTCGAAAGTACAGCCCGTCTTCATCAAAGGCGAAAAAATGGGCGATCCGCGATTCCACATAACCGTTCTCCGCCAGGGTTGAAAAAGTCACACAGCCAATCTGATCAAAATTTTCATATATTTCTTTTATCGTCATCATTTCTTTTCTCCATTTCTCTAAAACGTCCTGCAATATAAGCTGCGGTCTCCCTCATCAGGTCAAAACCAAACATCTCGGTATTGTCCTCTGACGCGTTGGAGACAGCGTTCACATCAATAATATAAAAATCCCTTTCTGTTTCAATAATATCAAGGCTGCCGAACTCAATGTCCAGAAGCGCCATTGCCCTTACGGCTGTCTGCCTGAGCTTTTCGGGGCAGTCTGCATAGTGGGCGTAGACAGAGCCCAGGTGATAGGCTGACAATCCATCCGATGTCACACTGCGCTTTAAAATGAGACGGCATTCTCCGCCAATCACCTCGACCCGTGTGATATAACCATAAACAGGACGGATGTATTCCTCCGCAATCATGCTGATCGCCGGCATCTCCGACAGAGTCTCTGCCATCGTTTCGGCCTCGCTGATGATGGCTGTGCAGTTGGTCCTTCCTCCGCAGTCTGGCTTGATGACGCAGGGATACCGGAGGCTTCCCAGGTCAATCTCATCGGGCAGAAACACGCCGTAGACCTCTGGAACCGCGATGCCCTTCTCCCTGAGAAGGGCTGTACTGAGGGCTTTGCTGGTTTCATAAAAATGCGCCCTGGGCGAATTGAGTATCGGAATACCTTTACGCTCTGCCTGCTTTATAACCCCCGGCATGCGCTCAAGCGATTTGTGATGCCCTCTGAACTGCGCGCTGGCAAATATCCGGCTGACAAGCAGATCACAGCCGTTAACCCGATCAAAGGCATGGTCCTCTTCAAGGCTGATGAGACAGGCCTCAATTCCAAAGGACTGGATTTCTTCAAGGAGCTTATAGCTTGACCATTCCTCTGACTCGTATAAAATCCCAACCATTTTCTATTCCTCCCTTCTCAGAAATGCAGCCAGCTTCTTTGTCTCAGGCGACTCAAGCAGCCCTGCCGGCCCATGCTCAACGATTTCTCCCTCGTCCATGAACACAAAATAGTCGGCAAACTTTTTGAGAAAGTCAATCTCATGCGTGACAAAAATACAGTCTTTTCCCAGATGCTTAAGCTCAGTGATGGCCTCCAGAACCTCGCCAGTCAGAATCGGGTCAAGGGCTGCTGTTGGTTCATCCAGAAACAGAAGCTCTGGCTCTGTGCACAGCGCTCTGGCAATGGACGCCCTCTGGGCCTGGCCACCGGACACATGGCGGGGCAGCTTATCAGCCTGCTCCGTGAGATGAAACTGGTCAAGGAGCCCGCTGGCCTTAAGCTCAGCCGCATCTGGGCTCACACGCTTAATCGTTTCAAGGATCAGCAGAATATTTTTCCTGAGGGTCAGATGGGGAAAAAGGCTGTGCTTTTGAAACACAACACCGATCTCCCGCTGGTATGCCTGAACGGTTTCCCGGTTAACCACTGTATCATTCACCTTGATGGTTCCCTCCTCTGGAAACTCGATCCCTGCCAGCTGGCGCAGCAGGGTTGATTTGCCGCAGCCCGAAGCGCCCATAATACCAACGGCCTTTTTATCTTCAATTAGAAGATTCAAATTTTTTAATACACAGGTGTCATACTTCTTTGTAACCTGTTGCAGCTCTATTCTCACTGTGAAAGCCTCCTTCCAATAACCTGAGCCAAAAGCGACAGCGGGATTGTCACAGCCAGATACGCGATCCACATTACCAGATAGCCCTCTACCGAAGCCCAGTTTTTGGCTGCGATCACGGTGATCACATAGGCGATTTCCGGAAAGGAAACGACCTTCAGCAGCGCAGAACCCTTAATGATCCCTGAGAGGTGATTGATGAACGCCGGCAGCAGAGGCTTTACCATCTGAGGCAGAATCACATAAAAATACTTCTGAAAACCTGTGAAATGGTAGAGCTGCATAACCACATACTGGTCCTCATCAATCACCTCCGCTGCGCTCTGGTAGGAGTTGGCCACATAGGGGGCTGTGTACAGGGTTAAGGCCGCAATGCCAAGTACAAACTTGTTGTTTATATGCACGGCCTCTCCCAGCACATAGACCGCCAGAAAAACCATAACTAAGAGCGGCGTTCCCATGATGATCTCTCTGAAAACAACCGCGATCCCTTTGATAAAAGGAATGCGGCTTTTCATCATCAGGTAAATAACAAATCCAAGCACAGCGCTCAGAACCAGGGTGATGGCGCTTACCAGCAGCGTATAGCCTACGCCGCTCAGAAGTAAAGGCCACTGGTCAAGAATCAGGTGGTACCGCGGGTGATCGGTGGTATGGCCCAGAACATAAAGGATCAAAAGAAAAAACAGAACGCCTGCCGCCAGGTATTGAAGCGGCCTGCTGTACTTTCTTACCATAATCCGCACGTCCTTCCTATTGCTTTGGCGGATAAATGATAAAATCAAGGCCAAGGCTGTCATCCTTCAAATAATTATGGATCGCCTCATCGTATTTATCGCCGGCTGTCTTGTAGAATCCGCCGTCCTCATACATGGTTTTTACAAAAGCGTTGGCCTGGTCCAGCAGCTCGGTATTGCCCTTTTTAACCGCCATTGCGGACTGGCTGTATTCTTTAATGCCCCAGTAAATTTCTGTGGTATCCGGATAAGCATCATGATTACCGATGATCGTGTTTGCTCCCACAAACACATCTGCGGTTCCGTTGTTTATCTCCATTAAACCGCTGGCCACATCTGTGATCTCCTCAACCGGGATACCATAGCTCTGGGGAACCGACACGGAGATCGTGCCTGCCAGCCCGACATATCTGGCGTCCTTAATGGCAAAGAAGTCCTCTGGCTTCATTTCATCTGTAACATTGTTCCGTACAGCAAAATCTTTGCCCACCAGCGCCAGAGTCCGCCCATACAGATAAGGCTCTGAAAAATCAACCACTTCTTTTCGCTCCTCATTGACTGTCATGTCACAGATGATAATGTCAGCTTCTCCTGTTTCCAGCGCTGGAATAAGCATGGAAAAATCTGTATTGATTATCTCGACCTCTCGTCCGAGGTAATCGCCAAAGGCTTTGGCGATATCCACCTCGATCCCTTTGGGATTGCCATTTTCATCCATCTCTGTAAAAGGCGGAAATTTCAGGTCCATGGCAACCTTAAGCGGAGCTTCTCCGCTCTGGGCGCTGCCTCCCTGGCCGGAACAGCCGGCCAAAATCAAAACCGCCATCAAAATACTCACAAACACACCTGTTATCTTTTTCATTGTCTTACTCCTTACTTTTTTTATTCTCTGAGCACGCTAGAGACGCTACAGCCTCAGCGTCACTCCCCCTGTCGTTTTTGAGCTCCAGGAGCACCTTCCCAATATCACCGTCGATACAGACAGACTGCTTCGCAATATCCTGTGGACATACTGCCTCTCCCAGATTGATACAAGCGAAAGCGGCCCTTGGATTTTCAGCAGTCATCTGCCAAAATGGATATTTAATGATCACCGGTGTCTTTCCGCCTACCCCGAGCTCCAAAAGCAAAAGCCTCGAGCTTTTATGTCGGCGGAAGAAATCCTCATATCGGCTGTGCGCCGCATACCAGCCCTCATCCTGGACAAAGTTATTGTCGCAGCGGAGATTCATTGTCATCGGCGCGCCGCATACCGGGCAATGCGGTAAAAATGCTGATGGAATCCGCCGGTCCTTCTGCGATGTGACCATTCTCCTGACTGCGGCCTCATTGTCCCATGTTTTATCACAGCAGGGCCTTGAACACTGCCACAGACCATAGTCCCCCTGCGTATAAAACAGCCTTTTCTTATCAAAGCCTGACAGCTGGAACTGATGGTCAACATTGGTCGTAAGCACAAAATAATCCTTATGTCCGACAAGCCCAAGGAGTATTTCATAGGGCTTGCGGTCATTCTCTTCGTAGCGGTTATGGTAGATATACCGGCTCCAGTAGCCCCAGTGCTCCTCCGGCGTGTCGTAGGGATAAAAGCCTGCCGAATACATATCCGGAAAATGGTAAGCCCTGATAAAATCCGGAAAAAGCCATTTAAAGCGATCACCAGAATAGGTCATGCCCGCGGAGGACGACAAGCCGGCCCCAGCGCCGATCAATACCGCCTCCGCTGTTTCAATGGCTTTTTTCAGCCAGCGGATCTTTCGGCCTATACCGTCTTCTTTTGTCATCATATTTTTAAAAGACAACCGGCTCACCTCGATTCGTGGTTCATGATTTTTTTTCACACTTCTATCATAAAACAGCGCGTGCCAGCTGTGAAGAAGGCACAATATTGTGGGGTAGTTTCCAAATGGAAACTATTGGGATTTTACAGGCTTTTTACTTTAAACTTTCCTTAAGACTCTTCTTGAAAAGCGCCATTAAAAAAAGGCCTTTCATGATCCTCATCCAATCATGAAAGGCCTTTTGCCCAGAGTACCGTACATTCTCACAGCGTGTCAAAAATCCGGACAATTTCTTTTGCTACCACGTCCACAAGCTTAAACTGCTCAGGTGTTAAGTTTTTTGTCGAAACCACGCTGTCCTTCAGCGCTGTCTTTTTTTCCAGAAGCGTCTCCACATCGACCATTCCTGATACCGGACCGCTGTATTTTTCAATGGCGCGTCTGGCACAGCACAGGCTGCAGCCATCCACTGATATAGTTGGATGGTTCTGGGCAAAGGCCCGTTCCTGCTCGCCGCCTGCGATGAACAGGGGCAGGCACAGGGTGCTGACTTCTCCAGGCCTCAGCTCCTCCATCATCTTGCGGACTGCCAGCCGTGAAAGGGTTCCGCCCAGACATTCCTCACCACTGCACGCGATAATCCCAATATTCTGTTCGCCCATTGCCTACTCTCCTTCCAGCACTGCTTTTGCTTCTTCTGCCATAACTTCGGCCAGCTCATCAGCGAATTTCCAGCCGTCCTCTGTCAGACGGGTTCCGTTGCCATGTTCCTCGCCCCGGTGCGGTTTCATAAAATCAATCACACGGTGCTTATTACAGATGTTTCCTCCCGCGGCCTCCACACTTTTCTGCGCGCAGCATTTGGCACAGCCGTCGATGGTGATACAGGGCTGCCCTTCTATTTTCGCGACAATTTCATCATCGCCGGTGACAATGTGGGCCAGGCACAGGCTCTCGGTTGTCTCGGGCAGCAGCTCACCCGTCACCCTCAAGGCTGATTCACGGGCAATCAGCCCAAGCACCTTTCCAATACCGCTGCATGGAATAACCTTTACCTTAGATTTCAATTTCTTCCACCTTCCTCTTCATGATTTCATAATACGCCTCATCACGGATAAGCATTTCGGTGTCCTCCTCCCATTGCTCCAGCCTTATCTCCGCGATCCAGCCCGCTTCATAAGGGCTTTCGTTGACAAGCTCAGGGGCTTCCTCCAGGGCTGTATTGATGGCTGTAACCACACCGCTGACCGGTGAAACCAGCTCAAAAATTGATTTCCCGGATTCTACTGAGCCCACATCGTCAAACTGAGCAAGCTCCCGTCCAACCTCTGGAAAATCTACAAACAAAATATCGGACAGGTTCTGCTGGACAAAATCTGTTATACCTACACGGGCAATGCCATTTTTCACAAGAGCCCAGCAGTCATTCTCATTGAAGTAATAATCGCTCTCAGGGACTTTGAAAATAAATTTCCCCTTGGAAAAGGACCTGTAATGGATGGGATTTGGCATCTCAAAGACAGAGGCTTCACCCTCGTCGGGCTTTGTCTCAAAACCGTCGGCGAGGGCATTTACAAAGTCTTCAACGGATTCATCCATTTCCAGATAATCGATTAATGGAAAGCCCCTTTCCCTGGCGCTCTCACTCACATTGATCCGTTCAGATACCTTTAAATTTTTTTCGGCAGCCAGTTTGCTGGCACATTTCGTATTACAGCCGTCAATGACCAGCAGCGGCTTTTCAGCCAGTGCCTTCCTGTATTGTTTCTCTGCGGTGTGGTACAGCACCGGACAGATCATCTCATGATCGCCATTTTCCAAAAGCTTAAGGGCGACTTCGCGGGTCAGCGAGCCCACGAATTTATCCAGCCCGTTACAGGGAAGCACGCAAAAATCCTTCTTCATGATTTTTTATCCTCTCTCCGCATTGCTTTGATGGCCTGGGTTGTCGCTGCTTTATCTGGAAATGTGATGGCCTCCGGACCGCAGGTCTTTCCGCAGGCACGGCAAAAAACCACGCAGTTTACCGGATTTTTTACCACCAGCTGGTGCACGCTGCCCTCCTGCACTTCAAATACCCGGTGCGGACAGAAATCCACGCAGTCCATACAATCGCTGCATTTGCTGTAATCAATGCGGGGGAACCAGTCAATCCGGTTTCTTTCCACGCCCATAAATGTTGTGTCACTCATACTTAAACCTCCAGTCCCATAGCTTCAAGGGCTTTTTCAAGCTTTTCAAAAGCCTGCTCGTTTGTCATATCCCGGATATCCAGCATAACCGCATCCTTTTCAATATCCATCCCAGCCTCCCTAAAGGCATCCTTAAACATTTTTCGCTGCATATTCGGCGCACAGGCGCCAATTATAAGTTTTCGATGTGTTTTTAAAAAATCTGCCCAAAAACGGTCCCCATCCTCCTCACACAGCTGCGGATGAATGACGGCATACTCCACAGGCAGCTCCACACGCACCTGATTGATAAAATCCCATATATCCATCGCCTGAAATCCCGGACATTTTCCCGTACACACACACATTATAAAACCCGGCAATTCTCCATTCACATTAGCACCTCTTTATATAATTATTTAATTATATATTTATAATATTACGTTTTCAGGGGAAAGTCAAGGCATTTTATATCGGGAATTTGTCAATTCCTTTTTATTAATCCGCTAGGTCTCTTGTTTTTTAACCATACATCCTATATAATCATTATATAATAGATCAATTATATTATTATAGAAAAGAGGCTTAATATGGATATTGAAGCGTTATCCGTCAAAATATTAAAAGCGATGGGCCACCCCATCCGCTTAAAAATCGTTAAATTTTTACTGGACAAGCCCCACTGTGTCTGTGAGCTGAAAGAGAACCTTGAGTTCAGCCAGCCCAATCTTTCCCAACACCTGAAAATACTGAAGGAAGCTGGCATCATTGAGAGTGAAAAGGTTGGCGTCCAGACACACTACCATGTCGCTTTAAAAAGCGCCGCTGCCCTCATTGCTGCGGCAGAAGCCATGGGCCGGGAATATCTGAGCCAGTTTAAATAAATAAAAAACGCAGCGGGTACCTGTCACTGGGTATCCGCCGCGTTTTTTTAATTTACATTTTTTCATCCATTAAATCCCCGATATACACACCTGGCGTTTCAGCTCATCCGAATAAAACACACAGACTCTTTCCTGATAGAGTTGTGTGAGAGCTGGCTCTGTGAGGATATCCTCAGGCACTCCGCAGTGCAGTTTTCCCTGCCGGTCTAACAAGGCAACAAAACCACCGGTATAAAACACCTGGTCGGGATTGTGCGTTGTCATGATAATACCAAATCCATTTTCAGCCAATTTTTTGACAAGGCGCATGGTCTTAATCTGGTTGCCAAAGTCCAGATGGGCTGTCGGCTCATCCAGAAGGATAAAATCCGGCTCCTGCACAATGGCTCTGGCAATGGTTACAAGCTGTCTCTCTCCGCCGCTGATCTGTGTATAGGGCTTTTCAATAAGATGCTTTATGCCTACCATATCCAGCGCCCGCTCCACCTGCTCGTAGTCGGCGTCGCCCGGTGAACGCATTTTTCCCAGATAAGGGGTGCGCCCCATGACTACAAACTCTCTGACGGTGTACTCGTAGGTGGGAATATGAATTTGCGGCACATAGCCAATTCTCTGTGCCACTTTTTTGGGCGGCATTTTATCGACGGCTTCCCCGTTCAGCCGAATTTTTCCCTTCTGCGGTGTCATTAGATTTCCAATGCAGTTCAGCAATGTCGATTTTCCCGCTCCGTTTGGCCCTAAAACAGATAATATCTGACCTTTTTCAAGTTCGAAATTCACCTGATCAAAGATAACGCGGCTGTTTAAATATTTAAAACTAAGATTATTGACTTCCAGCTTCATGAGAGGTTCATCCTTTGCTTCTTAAGCAGATAAAAATAAAAGGGCGCGCCGATCAGTCCGGTTAAAATGCTCAGGGGCAGCTCGGCGCTTGTGAGTGTCCGGGCAATGGTATCCACCACCAGCAGAAAAATCCCGCCGACTACAAAAGAGACTGGCAGCAGTTTCATATTATCTGGCCCTACCAAAAGCCTGCCGAGATGCGGCACAACCAGCCCGACCCAGCCGATGGTCCCACAGATACAGACGGAGCAGGCTGTCAGCAGTGTCGCGCAGACAATCACGATCATCCGTGTTGTTTTGATGGTGATCCCAAGACTTTTGGCCTCTGTCTCTCCGAGGGACAGCACGTTAATCCGCCATCGCATTGCCATCAATACCACTGTGGAGATAAGCACCGCAGGGCAGATCATCAGAAGACTGTTTGGCAGTACCTTTGCAATGCTGCCCATCTGCCAGTAGGTAATCTCTGCCAGCTGCGTCTCGGGGTCAGCAATATACTTGATGATCCCCATAATGGAGTTCATAAGCCCTGTAACAATGATACCAGCCAGCACCAGCATCATATTGGAATTGTTTTTGATGACTCTGGGGATGGCGGTTGTGATCATGACTGCGATAATGCCCCCGATAAAAGCGCCAACCTGCACACCAAAGGTACCGACACTGAAAAGAATGGCAAGGGCCGCGCCAATACAGGCCCCAGAGGATACCCCCAGCAAATCCGGCGCCACCAGAGGATTTTGAAAAACGCCCTGATAAACCGCGCCAGATAAAGCCAGAGAGCCGCCAACCAGTACCGCTGCCGCTACACGCGGCAGACGAAGGGTCATGACCACGCTCTCTGTATTGGCGTCCCAGCTTCCCGAAACCGGAAAAACTCTGGATAAAAGCACTTTAACCACATCGGGAAAGGGTATCCAGTAACGCCCCAGGCACAAGGCCAGAATCCCGGCCAAAATCAAAACGAGGATCAGTCCAGCGAAAACAGCATCGTATTTCTGGTTGATTTTCTTTTTAAGTCCCGCTGTATCCATATTCTCTCCTCTTCAAGCTTTACTGGTTTGCTTTCACATTATAAATGGTGTCGATCTCTTCTTCGGCTAAATCGTGATTAAAAAACTTCTTGTAGAAATCTTTAATGTCGCTCCGGATATCATAATCCGAAAAGATTTCAGGCTGCTGGATGCTGCCCATCCACTTAAGCATCAGCGGTGTTTCCACACATGGGGCATCCCAGCGCAGAGTCCCTACCGGGGTTTTGTAAACACGGTGGTTTTTGACTGCGTCAATATTACTCCAGTCCTGGCCTTCAATTTTATTTTCATATAAATCCTCTGGCATGGTGTCGTCAAAATTTGAGAGGTAGATGATCTCAGGGTTCCATTCCATGATCTGCTCCATATTAACCTCTGCCCACTTTTTCTCTAAGCCGGCGGCAACATTGCGCCCACCTGTCAGTTCAAGGAGGTAGTTGTTAATATTTTTGGACCCTGCGACGCTCAGCTTTTTATTCTGCAGATAGAGAACGCTCTTTTGGTCTGCCGCGGCAACTTGATCTTTTTTGTTAATAAAGTATGTCTCGGTATCATTGTGGTAATCAATGAGCTCCTGGGTAAAATCCTCCTTGTTCAGAACCCTGCCCACCAGTGTTAAATCTTTTTTGAGGTTCTCAAGGTTTTCGGCGTAGTTCAGCATCACAGGGGTAATGCCAACAGCCTTCAGCTTTTCGGCCTCAGCCTCCTGGTCATTCCAGATAAATGCCACCTCTGGTGAAAGCTTCATAAGCTCTTCGATGTTAATGGAAAAATCCTGAGAGATTTCTCCTGTGGAAATATCCGCAAATTCCGGCGCCAGCTTAGTCATAAAGCTCTTTTTATACTGGGCCATCGCGCTGGGGTTAATGGACACAATCCGGTCGCTTCCCCCGTCAATCGTCCACACTGCCGATGCCCACGGAATCGGGGTAATGGCCACCTTGGTGATCTTTTCCGGCAGCTCTACCTGATTACCGCCCTCATCGGTTATGACATGCGCCTCCACTTTGTCTGCATTTTCTGCGGTATTTCCGCTGCTGGCGCAGCCTCCAAAAATCAAACTGACAGCCAGGCACAGGCCTGCTGCTTTTAACCATTTTTTTTTCATTTTAAACTCCTTTATTTTTAGATTACATAAAAAACTGTTTTAAATACTGGTGTCCTTTTCGGCCAATGATACAATAGTCCCGTTTCACATAACGGTTTCCGCTAAGTGCCGGAAAGGGTAAGGGAACCCTGAGCGCTGCACCTTCAGGAAGATACTGAAAATACAGCGGATCTGCGATGACATAATCCGTTTCTCTATCCAAAGGCCACCCAAAAGAACGAGCCTCAACTATGGTGCACTCAACAATAAATTCATTTCTCAGGGCCACACTTACCTGGCGGTTCAGTTCATGGCTGCCGATCATCACAGCGGTTCTTACCGGCTGCTCTGAAGGCGCCGGATCTTCGGTGCAGCCCTGAAACACAGCGTCCCCGGTTATGCTTTCCAGGTATTGATAAGCTGTCCGGACGCCGCTTACGCTGACAGGCATCTGATAAAACCACGGCGTACCATACTGCTTTTCCATCCATTTTGCCAGATCAAGGCCTGCTTCTGAGATAACCCAGTTGGCCTTTGCTTTTGGCGCGTCTCTAAAGTCCGCGAGCGTTCCGCCTCCCAGCCAGTAAACAGCATAGCCCAATCGCTCCAGATCGTGCGCAATCGTCTCAAATTGCCGCTGGTTTCCAAAAAGAAAGGGCGTATATCCCACAAGATTAATGCGCTTTTCGGTGTATTCACAGCGCCGCATCTCCTGTCTTGAAACGGTAGACAGTGCTTGCCGGGTGCCGTCAAGGGCATCTTGAAACCCGTCGGTCTGTATGAATATTTTTTCCTTCAGCACTGGGAAAGAACTGTCATCAATACCTGTCATGGCAGTCAGCGGCGTGCCGACAATGAACGCCGAGCGCCTTTTTTCTTCCTGCATGACAGCCCCGATGCCCTTCTCAATGCTCTCAGCCGCACCCAATGTTATCTGAAGGTCATTCATCTTTGAATACCAGAAGGGCTTCCCGCTGAAACTGTCAATGGATCTGGGGCAGGAGGCACAGCCTGAGCCTGTTACCAGGCAGGTACAGAGGGCGCGGTCCTTTTCAAAAGCCGTCATCGCACCGCTGTAATCTGCTGCCAGAGGCGGCGGTGGACAAAGGCACGCATCCTTTCCAACCCAGTGGTTTTCCCGAGCCGTCTCAAAGCCCCGAAGTATTTCTTCAAGCCGCTCCACAGGCTTCCTCTTCCGTTTTTCCATGGGGCCTCGCCTGAAAACAGCGACCGGCACATTATGAGGGTTATCTGCCTCCGACATCATGGCCTCAAAATCGGTCTGTGTGAGCAGGTCTGGACAGGAGACATAAAGCACCACCCCTTTTGTCCCACTGGTCATGACAAGCTCCTCAATCATCCTACGAACCCTGGGTACATAACTGCCAAGTGTGTACTCCAGCCTGGAAACAGGACAGAGCCTCAGACGGCTGAGCGCTTCCTTCTCCATCGCTCTGAAATAAAGAATTCGGAGACAGGCCGGCGGCCCCACTGCCAGAACACGCACACCCTCGGTCTGGAAAAGAAGTCTGGACAGCGCTTCATCTCCCATGCCTGGCTGCGCCTTCTCAACAGCTGCTGCGCCCATGACGGTCCTCCTTCTCAAGCTGATAGAGTGTCTCACCCAGGTTATCCATATCCGCGTCGGAAAGCGGCTTCGGCCATAGCTTCCCTTTCTGGCTGGCTATGGCTTTGGCCAATGCCATAAAGCTTTTTTGAAGCACCTCACCCTCTCGCTGTTCAAAAACAGTTGTCCTCCGATAGTCCGCAAGGCGAAGCGTGTCACTTTGGCAGACAGAAGCCGTAATCGGGCTGCCTGTCTTGCTGCCAAAGCACTCAACAACCTGGTGATCCGTACCGGGACGTGCCCGGTTGTGGATCAGTCCTCCAAACAACGGCTGTGTCCCGGCAGAGTACCGGACAATGCTCTTCATGATATTGTTGGCGGCGTAAAGCGACATCAGCTCAGAGGAGGTGACAATATATACCTGATCCACACACTTTTTTCTCATAGGCATTGAAAACCCACCGCAGACCACATCGCCCAGCACATCATAGGTGATTAAGTCCCAGCCCGCTTCAAATATCCCAAGCTTTTCCAATGTCTCCAGAGTAGTGGCGATCCCCATTCCTGCGCAGCCAATACCTGCCTCCGGCCCTCCGGCCTCTACACACGCCACACCTGTCTCACTCGTAAACAGAATATCCTGAGTTGTCACCTGTTCCCCTTTTTCATTCAGCCTTTGAATGACTGTGGGAATCCGCTTTTTCATCAGACACCGCGTTGAATCAGCTTTGGGGTCACAGCCTATGTGCAGCACCCTTTTTCCCATTTTGGCGAAGGCGGCGGATACATTGGCCGCAATGGTCGACTTTCCAATGCCGCCCTTTCCATAAAACGCAATTCTTTTACTGCTTTTTTCCATAATTTCTCCCATTAAAAAAACTCTTCTGACCGATTCATCAGAAGAGTTCCTCAACACAAGCAACACCCTCTCCCAATGATCCGTTAGGTTAGGTATAAACAAGAAATGTTGAAGTATCCTGACTTGGGTTCATTGCCAGCTGTAACAACTTCCCAGAGACTGCTCTCCAGTGTTGATAAAACTTACAGCGGCTCCCCCTTACAGTGGCGGCACCGTACCGGATTCTCACCGGTTTTCATGCAACAAGTCTTCTATGTAATTTTGCTATATTATATCACGATATCTGATAATTCACAACCACTGCAATTAACTCAATTTTTGATTGCCAGCTATCGTATTTTTTGATAGTATAATTAAAACAGAGGAAAGGAATCGTATCAATATGATCTCCATGCAGAACATGAAATACATCGTCGAGATCGCAAAGCACCACTCGATCTCGTCTGCCGCCAAGTCGCTTTTTGTCTCACAGTCAACGCTCTCCACCGCAGTGCGTGAGGTCGAGCAGCAGCTCGGCATCTCAATTTTTAAACGAAACAACCGTGGCATTGAGGTCACCTTTGAGGGACAGGACTTCTTAAACCACGCCAAGGATATTGTTGAGCAAAGCGAGTACCTTGAAAGGCGGTACAAGCATCGGAAAACACTGCCTATGCGCTTTTCCGTTTCCACCCAGCGCCTTCCCTTCTCGGTCATGTCCTTTATACAGATTGTCGAGGATCTTGAGCTCAGGCATTATGACATTGCCATCCGCGAGTGCCCGACCCATGAGGTCATACACGATGTGGCGTCCAGGCGCAGTGAGCTCGGCATCCTGTGTATCAACGAGCATTATCTCAATACCATGCAAAAGCTCCTTGATTCCAGCAATCTGGGCTTTTATGAGCTGGGACAGCTCACCACCTATGTTTTCCTGCGGAAAAAACACCCTCTGAGCGGCAATACCTCCCTGACGCTGGATATGCTCAGGGAATACCCTTTTGTAACTTACGACCAGGGGGAGGACAGCATGATGCATTTCTCTGAGGAGATCCTGTTCAATGAAATCTGGGATAAAAATATCCATGTGATTGACCGCTGCTCCAAAATTGCCCTGGTTCGCGGCACAAACTGTTTCAGTATCGGACCGGACCTGACCAACAGCGACGCTGACCGTATGCATTCCAACATGAGCGAAGTAAGGGCTATCCGTCTTTTGGATAATGACCAGCGGCTCCACGCCGGATATATTCTCAGAAACGAGCACGGCTTAAGCGCGATCGGCGAAAAATACATAAAAGTCCTGACTGAAAAAATAAAAGCCTTTGAGAAATGGGACTGAAAAAGCAAAATAAAAAGCCGTATCTCTGTGGATACGGCTTTTGCAATCTTCTGCCAGGCGATTTTTTATGAAACCCGGCGGGCAATAACGGCTAAGCGGCCGTCATTGAGTCCGACATTAAAGATACAGGTGGACAGCGTGAGGATCTCGTCACCCGGCTGTACACTCACATTGCTTGCGACAATGCTCTGATTCTTTATATTTTGGTAATAGTTCAGAAAGCTCTCATCGTCGGCAAATTCCAACTGTCTGTAATCATAATCCTGCTCAACCACCAGCACGGCAAAAATTTCCCAAACGCCATCACCGCCCAGCTCTGGCGGTCTTCTGTACACAATTTTATTGTGCTCTGTGATAAAATTGGGGTCTTTATAGTAATAAAGCAGATCGTCAAACATGACGTGCACACCGCTGCGCATGGTGCTGTGCCCATAAATCAGAGAGTTCTGGCTTTTAGGCTGCCATTTATAATTCATATCTAAAAAGGGCACGCCCCTTTCATCCGACTCTCCGTTAAATGAGGTGTACAGATATTTGTCATTATCGGTTGTCTGTACCACAGGGGTATCAATATTTGTCCCTTCAATACTCAGCCAGCCAACGGTTTCGGGGTTCACCTCACGCAGCGCCGCCCAGTCGATGCTGTTATCTTCGCGGTTTGTAACCTGCATTTTAAGAATCGGCGTATTGTTGGGAAAAAACTCCTTATAAAGCATCCATCCTGCCGCCCCCAAAAGGGACAGGATGATCAGAATAATGACGATGTCTCCAACAATGCGCACTGCGCTTCTTTTTTTCTTTACTTTCTTTTTTGTCATATTTATGCTCTATAGCCTTCGGGCCTTGCGCACCCATATTTTGTCATCCATAGTTTTAAAACCCAAAGGCTTTCCACCTCCTTTTATGGTTATTCATTATATCAAATCTTTCTAAATTGATAAAGACTTAAATGATAACAAAAAGGATTTTATGCTTGTCTTAAAAAAGAATAAAGCTAAAATGCCTCAAATCAAACACGGGCTTATACGCCGATGCGCTTCTGCCCAGTGAAACAGACCCCGGTCCGCAGTGTTCCCTGCATCGGGCGCTGCAGAAATGGCAGAGCGCGTCTGGATTGTCCAGCTCCGTGGCCTTCTTCTGTTGTCTTTGTCAGGAAAAAGAGCCAGGGAGTGCTACTTGACACGACAGGTTTTATACGATTACTGACAAATGCATTGACACCAGATTAAGAGTATGATAAAGTTTTTATAGTTATACGACTGACGGAAGTGGAATAAACCACATGAAGTATAATAATCAAGAGCCGACCGTCTGGGCAAAAGAGTCCGGATCTGTCGGCTCTTTTTATATGACATGGAGGATGAAAAAAATGAAAGAACTGGAATTAAAGTATGGCTGCAATCCCAATCAGAAGCCTGCCCGAATTTTTATGAAGGATGGTGAGCTTCCCCTTCAGGTGCTAAACGGAAAGCCCGGCTTCATCAACCTGCTGGATGCCTTTAACAGCTGGCAGCTCGTCAGGGAATTAAAGGAAGCCACAGGCCTGCCGAGCGCCACAAGCTTTAAACACGTCAGCCCTGCCGGCGCCGCTGTGTATGTTCCCCTGACCGACATTGAAAAGAAAATGTACTTTGTCGAGGACACGGAGCTCACACCTGCCGCCACAGCCTATATCCGGGCAAGAGGCAGTGACCGTATGTCAAGCTACGGCGACTTTATCGCCCTGAGCGACGAATGTGACGCGGCCTGCGCCCGCTATATTTCGATGGAAGTCAGCGATGGTATCATCGCCCCTTCATTCTCAGAAGAGGCTTTAGCGCTGTTATCCGAAAAGAAAAAAGGAAATTATGTTATTCTCCAGATCGATGCCGATTATGAGCCCGCTCCACTGGAATATAAGGATGTTTTTGGCATAACCTTTGAACAGGCCAGAAACAACCAGGCCATCACCGAGGACCTGTTTCAGAACATTCCAACCAAGAACCAGACGCTCAGCGCTTCGGACCGCGTCAATCTCCTGATTGCACTGGTCACTCTAAAATACACTCAGTCAAATTCCGTCTGCTATGTCAAGGATGGACAGGCCATCGGCATCGGCGCCGGGCAGCAGTCCCGTGTCCACTGCACCCGCCTGGCAGGTAACAAAGCAGATAACTGGGCGCTGCGTTACCACGAAAAAGTGCTGAACCTGCCTTTTAAGGAAAATATGCAGCGGGCTAACCGGGACAATGCTATTGATGTCTATATATCAGACGACGCTGAGGACATTTTGGCTGATGATGTATGGCCAGAGTTTTTCACAAGCAAACCTGAGCCCTTATCTCGGGAGGAAAAGAAAGCCTGGCTGTCCCAGATAAGCGGTGTCGCGCTTGGAAGTGATGCCTTTTTCCCCTTTGGCGACAACATTGAACGCGCGCACAAAAGCGGTGTCACCTGTATCGCCCAGTCCGGTGGCTCGATCAGAGACGACCTTGTCATTGAAGCCTGTGATAAATACAATATCGCCATGGCCATGACCGGAGTCCGCTTATTCCACCATTAAACTTTAAAGCTGAGCAGCGAGACCTTTTCGGGGCTCGCCGCTCAGCTTTTTATGGTTTTTGACTGAGAACAGCATTAGGCATTCTGCACCATCACAAACGCTCAAACATCCTCTCCAAACTCATCTGCACTTTGTCATCCAACAATTCCTTAAGGCTTCTCTTTTGTTGAATTTCAATCATTGACACTTATTCAATCACTATGCTATCATATATGTGAGGTGATGAAATGCGAGTATCAAAGGACCCGGATATCCGAAAACAAGAAATTTTAGATGTTGCCATGCGTGTTTTTGCAGAAAAAGGCTATGAGACCACAACGATGAAGGATATTGCCAAAGAGGCCGGTGTTGTAGCCGGTTTGTGTTATCACTATTTTCAAAACAAGCATGTGCTGTACCAGGAAGCCCTCACGCAGTACGCTAGGGCGTGCAGCAAGCCCTTTGTAGATATTTTTAAACAGACCGAGCTATCGTTAGCCAAGTGTATCAAAATATTGGAAACAACATCCGAAAACGAAGCAGAAAACTATAAATACCGTGACTTTTTCGATAAAGACGGAAATGAACTCTTCCATGCCCAGCTGGAAGTATATATGTCAAAAGAAATTTTTCCACATCTTGAAACCTATATTAAAAGCCTGATGGCGCGCGGAGAAATCGAAAAAAGGGATGCACACATGCTATCGCGCTTTATATGGGGCGGACAGATGGCCGTCACGAACAATGCCGCTGGCTCTGTTAAAGAAAAAAATTTTTTTATACGGCAGATGCTTACCTTAATTTTAAAATAACACCACAATTAACCCCGCCTTTACGGGCGGGGTTAAAAATAGCCATTCATTGAATATTTATCAATGAATCTGAATCAATGGAGGGATTATTATGAAAAACACCAGAAACACTAAACAGACCACTATAGACTATTTTAACAGCACCGCGGAGGATTATGACAAAAGTCACGATGGAAAATTTGTCCAGTGTATGTATGACACTATCGTGAACCGCGTCCTTGATTTAAATCCTAAAACAATTTTAGATCTTGGCTGTGGCAATGGCAATATTATCGCCCGCCTTCAAAAACGTCTGAACGCTGATTATTATGGATTGGACATTTCAGAGGCAATGATCGCTCAGGCTGAAAAACGGCTGCTCAACGTTCATTTTATGGTAGGTGACGCCGAAAAACTGCCCTATGAGGATAATAAATTTGACGCGATTGTCTGCAACGCTTCCTTTCACCACTACCCCCATCCAAAAGCGGTTATCCGTGAAATACAGCGTGTTTTGAAAAAAGACGGGACCCTCATACTGGGCGACCCAACGGTTCCCTTCAAATTGCTGACTGGCTTTTTAAACAGCACTATGGCCCACAGCAATTCCGGTGACCACCACATCTACCATAAATCTGAAATCATTGATCTCCTCAGCCAGGAAGGATTTCAGGTCTACGGATGGGCCAAGCCCAACTATAAAACCTTTGTTTTAAACGCAAAGCTTTCATAATGAGCCACCCATCCACTCTGCCTCAGGAAATAATTCCCATTTTATTGCTTACCGATTATCCCATCACTCCTCATCCTCACCGGAGACGGTTATCTTATACCCTTTCTTCACGGGCTCGTCCTCATCATCCAGTGACAGCCGTACGGGCTTTTTGATCTCTACCAGGCTCATCTGGCTGATCTCCCGCTTGACGGCCCGGTCGATGGCGGCGCAGGTGCCTTCAAAGTCGGTGTCAATTTCACGGTAGGTGTAGGCAATGCGTTTTAAGCCTAAATCCCTGAGGGCGTCGCCCTTTTTCCCCAGCGAGCCGCTGCTGGTGTCCCCAAACTGTTTAAATTTCTCCAGCTCCACCACCAGTCTGGCAGAGGGGCAGAAGAAAAGAAAGCCGTCAAAGCCCGGCAGCGCGCTGCGCTTAAAGGGTTCGGGATAGGTTTTAAGGTACTCGTTCCACAGCTTCTTTTCCTGGGGTGAGGTTTGTTCTTCAAAGTCTTTTAAGGTTGGTTTGTTTTTTTCTGTCTGTTTTCCATAAGCCATGGGTTCCTCCTTTAAAAACGCTGGCCTGTTATAAAATAGCAGGCCAGCGTTTTTGTCAATTCATCATTCTATTTTTCTTTCATTTCCAGTGCGGCCTGTGCAGCGGCTAAGCGCGCGATGGGCACACGGTATGGTGAGCAGGAGACATAGTTAAGTCCTGCGCGCTGGAAGAAGTGGATGGACTTGGGATCTCCGCCGTGCTCGCCGCAGACACCGATCTTGAGGTCAGGTTTTGTTGTGCGGCCAAGCTTGACGCCCATTTCGACCAGTTTACCAACGCCACCTACGTCAATGCTCTGGAATGGGTCGTTTGGCAGGATGCCTTTTTCTTTGTATTCACCAATGAATTTGCCTGCGTCATCTCTGGAGAAGCCGTAGGTCATCTGGGTTAAGTCATTGGTACCAAAGGAGAAGAATTCTGCTCTTTCGGCAATTTCATCCGCGATCAGGGTCGCTCTTGGGATTTCCATCATGGTCCCTACTTTATAGTCAATGTCGGAGCCCTTTTCTGCCTTGATCTTTTCTGCGGTTTCTCTGACAACATTTTCGACATAGTCCAGCTCTTCTTTCATGCCGATCAACGGAATCATGATTTCTGGGACAATGTTATAGCCATCTTCTTTTTTCACTTCGATGGCAGCTTCCATAATGGCTCTTGTCTGCATCACCGCAATTTCCGGGAAGGTGACTGCAAGACGGCAGCCCCGGTGTCCGAGCATCGGGTTGAATTCTTCGAGGCCATGGATCGTGCTCATCATTTCATCCATACTCATATCCATATCTCCCGCTAAAGCTTCGATATCTTCCGGTTCAGTTGGCAGGAATTCATGCAGTGGCGGGTCCAGCAGACGGACGGTTACCGGCAGATCCTTCATGGCTTTGTAGATACCCATAAAGTCTTCCTTCTGCATTGGCAGCAGCTCGGCCAGATATTTTTCGCGCTGTTCTTTGGTCTTTGACAAGATCATACGGCGTACACTCGGGATTCTGTCTTCGTTGAAGAACATGTGCTCTGTACGGCAGAGCCCAATCCCTTCTGCACCAAAGCCTACCGCTACAGCGGCGTCTCTCGGGGTGTCGGCGTTTGTGCGCACGTTCATGGTTCTGCAGGCGTCTGCCCATTCCATGAGCTGTCCGAAATGTCCGGAGAGCTCAGGTTCCTTTGTTCCGATGCTTCCCTTATAAACCTTACCGGCGGAGCCGTCTAAAGAGATATAATCGCCCTCGTAAATATATTCTTTACCGACGCGGAACTGCTTGGCGTCCTCATCGACCTTTGCGTCCTCACAGCCTGCAACACAGCACTTACCCATGCCGCGCGCAACAACCGCCGCGTGTGAGGTCATACCACCGCGTGCGGTCAGGATACCATTGGCGGCGTACATGCCTTCAATATCTTCGGGAGAGGTTTCTTTTCTGACCAGGATCACTTCCTCGCCATTTTCTGCAGCGGTCTTTGCTTCTTCCGCTGTAAAATAAACCTTACCGGTGGCAGCGCCGGGAGAGGCGGGCAGGCCGCTGGCCAGAACGACTGCTTCCTTCAGGGCGGTTTCGTCAAAGGTCGGGTGGAGCAGCTGGTCTAAGGATAACGGTTCAATGCGCATAACGGCTTCTTCCTTGGTGATGAGGCCTTCTTCTTCCATTTCTACAGCAATTCTGAGCGCAGCCGGGGCGGTTCGTTTACCATTACGGGTCTGGAGCATGTACAGCTGGCCCTTTTCAACGGTAAATTCCATATCCTGCATGTCTTTATAATGTTTTTCAAGGAGCTCTGCGGTATCGTGGAACTGCTTGTAGACTAAAGGCATAATTTTCCGGAGTTCATCGATTTCACGAGGAGTACGGATACCTGCAACAACATCTTCGCCCTGGGCATTTACCAGGAATTCTCCGAAGAGCTTGTTTTCACCTGTTGCTGGGTTTCTTGTGAAGGCAACGCCAGTACCGGAGTCATCACCCATGTTGCCGAATACCATTGACTGTACATTGACAGCTGTACCAATGTCATGCGGAATATCATTCATGTCACGGTAGACAAACGCGCGTGGGTTGTTCCAAGATCTGAATACTGCTTCAACAGCCATGAGCAGCTGTACGTTCGGGTCCTGTGGAAAAGGTTTACCTGTTTCGGCTAAAACAATTTCTTTATAACGCCCTACAACTTCCTGCAGGTGATCGGTCGTGAGCTGTGTGTCAATCTGGAAGCCTTCGCGCTCTTTGATTTCATCCAGAACGTTTTCAAATTTGTTTTTGTCAATTTCCTGCACAACATCACCGAACATCTGGATAAAGCGACGGTAGCTGTCATAGGCAAAACGTTCATTTGCTGTCTTTTCAGCCAGACCTACAACGGTTTCATCATTAAGGCCAAGGTTTAAGATGGTGTCCATCATACCCGGCATTGAGATTCTTGCGCCGGAGCGTACTGATACCAGCAAAGGATTGTCTTTATTGCCAAATTTTTTCTTGGTAATATCTTCCAGAACCGACATATGGCTGTTGATCTGGCCGATCATTTCATAGGTCAGCTTGTTTTCCTTCAGATACTCGATACACGCTTCGGTCGAAACGGTAAAGCCCTGTGGTACAGGCAGGCCGATTCGCGTCATTTCCGCCAGATTCGCGCCCTTTCCACCTAACAGGTTCCGCATGTCCGCATTGCCATCACTAAATAAATAAACCCATTTTTTATCCATATTGACTACCTCCTCATAATGGTTGCAAGTATGAAATTCGCAATTTCTTCAATTGCTTTGGATGTAACGTCGATAACCGTACATCCTAATTTATCAAAGAGCTCCTGAGCCTTGTCAAGCTCATATTCCACTCTTTTTAAACTAGCATAATTTGAATCTCCGGTAAGCTTCATGGTTTTTAAACGCTCTTCTCTGATGCTGACAAGCTTATTGGGATTTAAAATCAATCCGAATATCTTTTGACTGGATATCTCAAAAAGTTCTCTTGGCGGTTCTACCTCAGGCATGACCGGTATGTTGGCAACCTTGAAGTTATTGTTCGCCAGATAAACACTGATCGGCGTCTTTGAGGTTCGTGAAACCCCAAGCAGAATAATGTCTGCCTTGTTAAGATGGTCCATGCGTTTTCCGTCATCATATTTGACGGCAAACTCAATGGCTTCCACCTTTTTAAAATAATCCTCATCCAGCTTGCTTCTGCTGAAAGGGTCAAGATTCGGTTTAACGCCTGTTAAAATCCTCAGTTCATCCAGAAAGGGATCCAGCACATCGTAAACCGGCACCTGTTTTTCTTTTGCTCTTTCTTTAACACATTTTAATAACTCCGGCGTTGTGATCGTACAGACAAGCAGGGCGTTTTTTCCCTTCGCCTCAGCTAAAATCTGATCAATCTCTCTCTTTTCATGGACAAAGGAAAAAACCTTAACATCCTCAATCGAGTCCTCAAAATGGCCTCTCCCCGCCTTTGCCAGCACTTCACCCGGCTCGCCAAGGGAATCGGAGACAACATATAGGGTTAAAGGCTTGTTGTCATTCATTCGTATCATCGTCTTTACCTAAATTCACAACATAACGTGTAATATTGGTACGGGAAACCTTTCCGAGCAAGATTAAACGCAGGTTGTTTTTTTCATCCATTTCTTTTTTCACAATGGGCAGCGATTCGACTTCGTACTCCATGGTTTTAACCGCAGCGTCATAAACCGATTCGTGCTCCTCCAGATAGACTATATTGGGCATTCGGGTCATGATAATCGGAATCGGCAGGGTTTCAACATCCTTCCGGCCAATCATCGACTTGATGAAATCCTTACGTGAGACAATGCCAGACAGGTATTTGTCCTTCACCACATAGAGTGTTCCGGCGTCTTTCGTAAACATGGTGATTATTCCGTCATAAATGGTTGTGTCTTCTTCGACGGTGGTCGGCTCAGACTGGATGTCCATGACGCTGATGGTTTTAATGTAGCTGCCCATAACATGCAGCAGCGAACGCCCCGTATAATTATACCCGACTTTTCGCTTTGCTTCCAGGATGCCCATCATGGTAAGCACCTTTAAATCAGGCCGGATCGTCGCTCTGTTAACGCCGAGCTGCTCTGCAATTTCGACACTTTTCACGGGTTCTCTGGCCTTAACAATTTCCACAATCTGATTCTGTCTTTCTGATAGCTCCATTCAACCACCTACCATTCATGTAACTTTTATAATATAAAGTATAACACATATGGCCAAAAAGTAAATAACTAATCCTGATACTTTTCTGTCATTTCATCTTATTATTTTGTTAAAACTTTGTCAACCTTTTCACAAACTCGTAAAAAAATAATTTTTATAGTGTAATTGAATCCTTCAGCTTCTCAAAAACCTTGTCACCGATGCGGTCAACCTCCTTCAAATCTTCAAGGGATCTGAAAGCGCCGTTTTTCTCCCGGTAGTCGATGATGCTCTTCCCGATGGCGTCACCGATTCCCGGCAGGGTTTTCAGATCCTCCAGACTGGCTGTATTGATATTGACTCTGCCCGTACCAGATGCAGCAGACGCACTGCCGACGCCTGTCTCTGCGGTTTCATCTTTGGTGTAAATGTGGATTTTATCCTCGTCTTCCAGCACTGACGCGAGGTTGACGCTGTCGGTATCTGCGTTTTCTGCCAGGCCGCCCAGTTTTTCAATGGCGTCGATCAGTCTTGAGCCCTGGGCCAGCTTGATGACGCCGGGGTTATTGACGGCCCCGGTAATATGCACGTAGATCTCCGCGGCGTTTTCCTGGCCGTTTTCGGCATTAACAACTTCTGTATCGGAGGTCTTTAAGACTGCTTTCTGCCGGCTGTCCTCCTGAAGGAAAAGCCACAGGGCAAAGATCACCAGAGCTGCTGTTATAATACTGATATAAATCCACCTTTTCAGGTTCTTAGACTTTTCCATGGCGCTCAGATACTTTCCTGAGCCCAGCTGCCCTTTTTTCGCACCATAATGGCTTTAAAGCCGACTTTTTTCAGGAGCGTTAAAACTTCCTCATACGCATAGCAAATTCCCTCTGTCGTATGCGAATCGCCGTTTAGGGTGATGGGGATCTCTTTTTCCAAAATCGTTTCCATCAGCCAGCGTTCCGGATAAAGACAGCGGTCTCCATAGCGAATCATGCCGCCGGTATTCACCTCGATGATTGAGCCTGAAGCCTTAATTTTATCAAGGCAGGTGCCTGCGGCTTCCTGGTACCAGGCTTCCTGGTCGTCAAAAAAACGGTTATCCGCATTGTTTTTCTTGATGATATCCATATGTCCGATAATACCAGGCTGAATCGTGAGGGCCATATTTCCAAGCGACTCATAATAACGCCGGACAAAGGCCGAAACCGAGCCGTCAAAGCAGTCTTTTATCCCCGCTTCAAAAATCTCGGGCGTGTAGTCAATATCAGCCATCAATCCGTTTCTCATCTTTCCGATGGTGTGGATCGAGCCGATAAAGAAATCCAGTTCCGGAATCAGTGCCTTTGAATCGCTGCTGATGTCTTCAGTATCCATAAAATAGTCGATTTCCATGCCCAGGCTGATGTCGATGTGTTCCTGATACTTTTCTGCCAGAGTCCGGACCTCGTCCATATAGCTGCGGACTGTTTCCTTTTTCATGGTCCAGTCGTTCTCATAGGGAAGCGGCGCGTGGCCTGTAAAGCCAATGCTTGTGAGCCCCTCTTGAATGGCTGCCTGCACCATTTCTTCCAATGAATTTTTGCCGTCACAATAGTTCGAATGAATATGATAATTTGAATGTACCATAGCTCCTCCTTTAGAAGACATATCTGAAATGCGACATCTTTATTATTGTAGCATAAAAAGATGTATAAAAAAAAGCCCCTGAGGGCATTTTTTGAAATACATTACACCACTAAAGAATCTTATTCAGGAAGCTCTGTGTACGTTCTTCCTGTGGATTAAGAATAACCTCCTGCGGTGTTCCCTGCTCGCAGATCACACCTTCGTCCATAAAAATGACGCGGTCTGCCACTTCACGGGCAAACCCAATTTCGTGGGTTACGATCAGCATTGTCATCCCGTCATTGGCGAGTTCCTGCATGGTGGCAAGCACTTCCCCGACCAGCTCAGGGTCAAGGGCTGAGGTCGGCTCATCGAACAGCATAATCTTCGGGTTCATCGCCAGCGCTCTCGCGATGGCCACACGCTGCTGCTGTCCGCCGGACAGGCGCACCGGGTATTCATCCCGCTTATCGGCAAGTCCAACCATGTCGAGCAGCTCCAGGGCCCGCTTTTCTGTCTCAGCCGAATCGGCCTTGCGCACAATTCTGGGGGCTATCGTAATATTATCTAAAACAGATAAGTGTGGGAAAAGGTTAAAGTTCTGGAATACCATCCCTAAATCGCAGCAGAGATTCTGTAATTTTCCAGGGTCAATTTTTTCCAGATCTTTTCCGTTTTTGCGTTTTTCCATCAGCTCGTCTTCAATATAGATTTCGCCTTCTGTGATGCGTTCCAGGCGGTTAAGGCAGCGCAGCATTGTACTCTTGCCAGAGCCGCTTGGCCCGATGATACAGACCACTTCACCGGATGCTACTTCAAAATCGATTCCCTTTAAAACCTCAAGGGCGCCGAAAGATTTTTTTACATTGACTAATTTTACCATACTCATTGTTGTTACCACCTATCTCTTTTCATATGCGCCAAGCTTATTTTCCAATTTGTCGAATACCACCTGAAGGATGGTTGTCAGGAAAAGATAAATGACGGCCGCATAGATATAGTAGACCCAACTGCCTGTGGCACTGGCCATTGTTTTGACTGTCCTGAGTAAATCAAACAATGCGATCGTGGAGACAAGGGAGGTATCCTTTAAAAGCATGATCAGCTCGTTGCCCACCGGGGCTACCAGACGTTTAAAGGTCTGGGGAATAATGATCTTACCCATCGCCTGTTTATAGCTCATTCCCAAGGCTTTGGCAGCTTCCATTTGTCCATGGTCAATGGATTCGATGGCCGCACGGATAATTTCTGCCAGGTAAGCTGTGGAGTTCAAGGAAAAAGTAATGAACGCACAGATCATCGGATCAATTTCAAAGGTCGCGCCGGTCATATCCAGATAAACAATCGGTACCGCATAAAAGATAATGAATAATTGCAGTAAGAGTGGTGTTCCTCTGAAGAACCAGATATAGAACCATGAAAGTCCATTAAAAATCTTATTCTTTGAGATTCGTCCCAGGGCTATGACTACCCCAAAAATTGCACCAAAGATAATCGCGACAACCGCAATCTCAAGGGTAACAATCGTTCCGTCAAAAATCGCCCACAACTGGGTTTGGTTTAACAAATTAATCGCTCCTTCTTAAGTAATAAGTCCGGCAAAGTGGTTTGCCGAACTTATAACCGTTTTTTTCTATGGATTATTCAATGACTTTGATTTCGGAGTTGATATTATTGGTCATATCTTCTCCAAACCATTTCATAGAAATCTCTGTCATTGTACCATTTTCTTGTAATTTTTTCAATGTTTCATTTAATTTTTCGGTAAATGCATCTTCACCTTTACGTACAGTAACCGCAATTGGTTCATTGGTTAAAACTTCAGATGTTACTTCAAACAGCTCTGGCTTCTGAGCCACATAGTACATGGCAACGCCCACATCGGTCATGACATTATTAATCTGTTTACCTTCAAGCGCGGCGAAAGCGTCTAACATGCCGTCATACTGTTTGATTTCCACATTGGTTCCAGTCTGTTCTTTCAACTTCTGGGCGCCGTTATCAGCGGTTGTGGCCAGCTGTACGCCGACGGTTTTACCAGCGAGCTCTTCAAAGGTTTTTACAGGTGTGGCATCCTTGCGGGATACGATGACAATACCGTTGGATACATAAGGATTTGTCTGATTGAAACCTTCCTGTCGTTCCGGTGTGATACTGGTACTGGAGATAATCGCGTCATACTGCTTTGCGTTTAAGCCATTGAAAATACCATCCCAGGCCACAGTTGTAAAGTCAACCTTTACACCCAGGTCTTCACCGATCGCCTTTGCGAGATCCACGTCAAAGCCCACCAGATTGTTCTGATCATCCCTGAATTCCATTGGAAGATAGGTATCATCAACAGCAACGGATAATGTACCGTCTGCGATCGGATCGTCATTTGAAGCAGAATCGCCTTTACCGTTACCACTACAACCAGCCAACGTCACGGAGAACACCAGCATAAATGCCAAAGACAACACCAAAAATTTCTTTTTCATCATTTCCTCCTTTTATATACGAAAATTGATTAAAAGCATTATATCGCATATTGTATACATATACAAGTATTTTTTATAAAAACACCTTATTTTTTCATTTTTCTGCATGTTTATACAATTATTACTGCGATAGATCGGGATTGTCAGGAGAATGTTTGTATAAAAATACCAATAATGTTGAGGCTGCCTGTAATGTTGCCGATGGCACAGCCGACATTGGTCAAAATTACCACCAGGAGTATTTTGGTCACCTTATTATGCCAGAGGCCTTTTAGCGAGCCCAGATCCTTTGGCAGAGATTCAAAATCCTCCACCTTGGGCTTTCTGAAATGAGCCTCGGTGATGCCGGAAAACCATCCGGCGGCCAAAACAGGGCTTAAAGCGGAAATCGGAGCCGCAACAATGGCGGTGAGGATCGAAAGGATATGCCCTCCTGCCAGAAGTGCGCCAATACCCGCCAGAGACGTAGTCCATAAAAGCCAGTTGCGCGTTTGCTCCCAGCCCGACCCGGGGTTGACCGTAAAGGTGGCCAATACCAGAAGCACCAGCAAAATCGGGATGGACCAGCCGATAATCTTACCGGCCTTTGACTTGGGCGGTAAGGACTCAAGCTCAGCAATATCCTGGTCTTTGTAGAGCTCTTCCCGTATTCCCGGAACATGTGCCGCCCCCAGAACCGCAACCACCTTTTTACCCGGAGCGTTTTTGATCTTATACGCCAGATACTGGTCCCGCTCGTCAACCAGGTATTTTTTTACACCCTTGAAGGAATTTCCAAGTTCGGACAGCGCCGCTGACAGCATGTCCTCTGTTTTCAACTCCTCAAGCTCTTCTTCGGTAATTTCTTCATCATCAATGATGCTCATGATGATGGTGGTCAGCAGCTTCATCTTTTCCCAGAGGCTGCAGCCCTTCCAGATACGGTTAAAGGTAACCTGGATACTGCGGTCTGCCAGCACCAGCTGGGCCCCGCATTTTTCAGCGGATTCAATTCCCTGCATCATCTCCTGGCCAGAGCGGATGTCAAACTGCTCGGCCAGCTTTCTCTGATAATTTGACAAGATGATATTGGCAAATAAAAAGCCTGCCTTTCCAGCCTTTATTACTTTTACTATGTCTGTATCTGCCCACTGCTCCTTTTGGTTCATGGACTCATATCTGCCGGCATCCAGCTCGATGCAGACCGAATCGGGACACTCGCTCTCGATGAGATCCTTTACCTCAGATACGCTTGTGGGGGATACATGGGCTGTGCCAATCAAAATAATCTCTTTGTCATTTACCTGCAGGCGCGTTATGTTTTCTGATTCCAATCGTTCATCACTCCCTAATAAAGCATCAGATCGATGAACTCGTCATCTGTCATGCCATTGATGTAATCCGACAGATCATTATTCTGCAGCAGGCGGCGCAAAACACTTTCCTCGGGCTTTGATCCTACCAGCTGCCCCTCAAGCTTTGTAATATCACCATTCCCAAAGAAATCACCGTAGAAGTGTATATCTTTAATAATACCCCTATCGACTGTCATTAAAACAGTTACAAGACCGCAGGGGTATTTTCTTTCTCTTCTCAGGTTGTATTCCGGAGACCGGCCGTAGTTCCATTCCCAGGTGGCGTACTTCTCTTCCTGCAGCTTTTTGATGGCCGCAATATCCTCTTGGGTAAGACTGCGCTCTTTAAGCTCGCCATCCTCAAACATATAGCTGACAAGGGCCTTTTTAAAATCCTCCAGTGTAAAGTCCGGGTCCAGATAGTCGGCAATATTGGTCACCCGGCTCTTGACGGATTTCACGCCCTTTGATTCGATTTTATCCTTCTTTACCTTCAGGGCGCTCTGAACCGTGTCCAGTTTTGAATTAAAGAGGACGGTTCCGTGGTGGAGGACCCTGCCGCGCTTGGCGTACTGAGAATTGCCTGAAAATTTCTTTCCATCAATGGTAATGTCATTGCGCCCGTTAAACTCGGCATTGACGCCCAGGCTCTGCAGTGCTTTGACAACCGGTCTGGTAAAGGACTGGAAATCAAAGGGCTTGCCGGAATCATTATTTACAATGAAGGTAAAATTCAAATTACCCAGATCATGATAAACCGCGCCGCCGCCGGTTAAACGGCGAACCACCTTAATGCCCTGCTCCTTGACAAAATCCTGATTGATCTCCTCAATCGTATTCTGATGCTTGCCAACAATGATGGCATGGTCGTTCTGCCACAACATGAAATAAGTTTCATCCTGGTCCATGGATTCAAAGACATATTCTTCAAATGCCAGATTAAACGTCGGGTCTGTGCTGTAAGTATTATTAATAAAAATCATTTTAATATCCTCAAATACATGGATCGGCTGCCATAAAGACAGCCGACAGCTCTTTTTTATTCACTTTTCAGATTTTTGACAGAATTGCGCATCAGCATTTCGTAAGGGACAAAGACGGTTTTTGTCTCACGCTCTTCCTTTTCGCACATCTTGATGAGCATTCTTGTGGCGATAGCCCCAATATCATACATTGGCTGGCCAACGGTTGTGATCTGCGGTCTGGTCCACTCTGCGATCCAGAAGTTGTTAAAGCCGCAGATACTCACATCGTCCGGAATAACCTTTCCGTTATCCTCAGCCGCGCGCATTGCGCCCAGGGCGATCTGGTCATTGAAGCAGAATACATTGGTGAACTCTCTTCCGCTTGCCAGGGCTTCTTCCATCATATGATAGCCGCCCAGTGTGCTTTGGCTTCCAAAATAGACCAGGTCATCGTCCAGCTCAACATTCCATTCGCCAAGGGCTTTCTTAATCCCCTGAAGGCGTTTCTGGTTAATGTAGCCTTCCTTGTACTCATCGTAGAAAATCGCGAATTTGGTGTGCCCCATCTTCAGGCATTCAATGGTCAGGTCGTAGGCAGCGGCTTCATTGTCAATCAGGACACCGCTCAGCTGTCCGGATTCGTCCGGTACACAGCCAAGAACAATCTCGCTGGGAGCGTCGATCAGGTCGTCTCTTAATTCATCGGTCAGATGCTTGCCGACATAGATAATTCCATCACACTGCTTTTCAACAAGAACGCCAAGGGAGTTCTGTTCCTTTTCGTGGTCAAAGTCTGTATTACTCAGGATGATGTTGTAATTATAAATACCACAGACATCCTCTGCACCACGCACCATTTCTGTATAGAAAGGGTTGGTAATATCCGGGATCATGATGCCCAGAGTGTTGGTCTTCTGGATTTTCAGGCTTCGCGCAATGGCATTCGGCTTATATCCAGTTTTCTTGATGGCCTCCAGCACGCGCTCCTTTGTCTCTTCGTTGACCAAGGGAATGTTGTTTACAACACGCGATACTGTTGCCACCGATACGTTTGCTTCTTTTGCAACATCAACAATTTTTACTTTCAAAATAACACCTCCGTTTATTTATTTTTAGCATCCTGCTACTTCTTTAATGGCGTCTAAAATGAGCTGCGGCGCTTTGCGGCATTTTTCTTCGGATACGGCACATGGTGCAAAACGCAATCCCTTTGCCAGCGCAACAATGAACACATTTTTTTCCATCAGCAGATCGCTGACAGCCTTTGGATTTTCACAGGGAATGCTGATAAAGAATCCATCACAATAATTGCAGAGCTTCAGACCAATTTTGTCTGCTTCGTCAAGGAATGCCCTGGCGCGCTTCTGTAAGATTCCCTTGTGGAAATCCTGCTCTGCGATAAAGCGGTCGCGCAGATTGTCATCAGACATAATGTCTGCCAGCGTCTGCATGGCGCCTCTGGTTCCATTTGACCAGGTGCCGCGGTTTGAATAGGCGCAGGCCGCTGCAAATTCCTCTGCAATTTCTTCCGTCGGCGCGACACAGATAATAGCGCCGTTTCTCAGGCCATACATGGTAAAGCCCTTTGAAGCGCTGTAGGCGTACAGCGGCAGAACATTTTCCGGCAGTCCGGAAAGCAGCGGCATAAAAGCCCGCGCGTCCTCACCCTTTCCTGCAAAATCAATATACGCGATATCACACAGAATAATGATTCTCGCATCAGGATTAGCCTCGGCCATTTCGGTATAAAACGCGGTCAGCTCTTTCCATTCATCCAGCGAAATACTGTAGCCGGTCGGGTTATGCGCCGGTGTATTCAGAATGCTCAGCACTCTGTTCTGCTTTTTAAGCAGGTCTGTAAACGCCGCTTTATAGGATTTCATATTAAAATTGCCCGCTTCATCAAACAGCTCAAAGGTTGTGGTCTCACGTCTGTTTTCATCGGCAATGGTGCTGTAGGGCGCCCAATACCAGTCTGGAATCAGAATCTGGTCACCAAACTCGGTGTAGTTGCACACCGCGTGGCGCACAGCACCGGTTCCGCCCGGTGTTGCCACTGCGCGAATATGGCCTTCTGGTCTGTAGGACTTAAAGCAGGCGTCCACCACCTTATCCAAAAACTCTGGAATCCCCGGAATCCCGGCATAATCACAGATCTGCTCATCTGGCAGCCCCTTCAGAACATCAAACACTGATTTGAAGGCAACCAGATCGCCATGATCATCCATCAATGCCCCAATCGTTGAATTGATCACTGCCTCGGTTCCCAGTTCCTTTGTTCTCTGCGCAGCTTCGCCTGCAACTCTAAAAATCGGATCTGTCCCGGCCTCCCGGACAGAACTCTCGATAACCATACGTGACATTTCCTATTCCTCCTAATCAATAAATTTATTAGCGTATTTCTGACGTTCCGTTTCATACAGATTGTTGCCCTTGGAATCAATGACAACAAGGGCAGGAAAATCTTCTACCACCAGCTTGCGCAGCGCTTCTGTCCCCAGCTCCTCGTATGCCAGAACCTCGACAGATTTTATGCAATCCTGCAACAGTGCCCCTGCGCCGCCGACACACCCAAAATAAACACACTGGTTGATCATCATGCTGTTGATGACCAGCTCCCCGCGGTTTCCCTTGCCAATCATGCCGCGCAGGCCATTTTCCATCAGCACAGGCGCATAAGCGTCCATACGGTGGCTTGTGGTCGGCCCGGCTGAGCCAATGATCTCACCCGGCTTGGCAGGACAGGGCCCTACATAGTAGATAATCTGATCGGTAAAATCGACGGGTAGTGCGCCGCCGGATTCAAGGGTTTCAACCATTCTTTTGTGCGCCGCGTCCCTCGCCGTATAGATGACTCCTGAAATCAGAACCTGATCCCCGGCTTTTAATTTTGCGGCGTCGGCCTTTGAAAGCGGCGTCGTTAATCGTATCACACTCATGTAAGCCTCCTAAAGTGTCCGTTCCACATGACGGTTAACATAACAGCAGATATTGACAGCAACGGGCAAACCGGCAATATGCGTTGGGAAAACGTCCACATTGACACTCAAAACCGTGTTGATGCCGCCGAGCCCCATGGGCCCGATCCCCAGGTTATTGCACCGTTCGATCAGTATTTCCTCAAGGCCTTGAATGTGCTGCCTGGCATTGCGCACCCCGATGGGCCGGCTCAGAGCCTCCTTGGCTAACAGCGCGGCCTTTTCAAAGGTACCGCCCACCCCCACACCGACAATGATCGGTGCGCAGGCGTTTGGCGCGCCCTTCTCAACGGTTTCCAGCACAAATTCCTCAACACCTTTGATCCCGTCCGATGGCTTAAGCATCTTCATGGCACTGGTATTTTCTGAACCAAAGCCCTTTGGCATCACCTTAATATGAAGATCATCCCCCGGGACGACCTTATAATGAATGATGGCCGGGGTATTGGTGTTTGTGTTGTTTCGGATAAAAGGGTCGTCCACGACCGATTTTCTCAGATAGCCCTCGCGGTAGCCCTTTTCGACGCCGTCCTGAATGGCGTCCTCCAGGGAGCCGCCGGTTATCTGCAGGTCCTGTCCCATGGTAACAAAGATAACCGCCATTCCCGTATCCTGACAGATGGGAATCTCTTTCTTTTCTGCTACCTCAAAGTTTTCAATCATCGTTTCCAAAATGGCGATGGCGCTCGGCGATTCTTCCCGCGCCAGAGCGACTTCCATTTCTTTGAGAATATCATCGGTAAGTACAGTGTTTGCTTCAATACACATTTCTGCGACAGTGTCTCTTATGTACTTAACATCAATTTTCTTCAAATTTATCTCCTTCTTTCAGCTGTTCTTTCTTCTTAAATGATTCTTCTAATTCTTCCTGTTTGATGACATGCTCAATGTCCAAAGCCTCGGTCCGCGTGATTTTTTTGTATTCCTTTTTCCCCATGATGACAGACCTCAGGGAAAGGAAGATACCCCCAAATAAAATAATGAAGTAAAAAGTGATAATACGCCACAGAATCAGGGCTACCGACATGTTAACAGCGCCGTAAATCGGCCCGAACAGCAAAGCAAAGCCCGCTTCGGCGCCGCCTGCCGCCCCCGGTGTGGGGATAAAGGCAACCGCTACATAGAGGATCGCCTGCATGGATATGACCAGAAAAGCACTGGAGCCGCTTAAGCCCAGCGAACAGTAAACCCAGTAGTTAATGCTGTAAAAAATCATGATCTGCACAATGGAGACAATGAAAAGCTTAAAGGTTTCCAGCTTGTGCTCCTTGAGCGCAGTGATGGCTTCTGAGTATTCCCCGATAAAGTGGTCCACCTTGGCATAATATTTATCCGGGTCCTTAAAGACACGGATAAACAGCAAAAACCGAACGACGCCATTCATGATCCCGCGGGCCATCCTCGGGCTTAAAGCCAGGATAAAAACAAGGATAACCCCAGCGATATTAATGATGAGGCCAAAGGCGATCAGCCATCTCGCCGCAACCAGGCCACTGTTAATCTCAGAAAGATTGAGCAGTGTGGCCAGAATGGCAAGGAGTGTGACCGTAACCTGGTACAGCGCGTATTTCTGGACCAGCACGGCGGTTCCTGTCCCCATACTGTAGCCCCTGCGGGACATTTCGTAGAGCTGGAGCGGCTGACCGCCGGAGGAGCCGGGTGTTATCAGGTTATAATATTGCCCTATAATGGTGACGATCATCGCAAAAGACAGCTTCTCCTCGGGATAATCGCGCTGCATCAGCTTCAGGAGCATGTACCCTTCCAGAAGCCAGTAAATAAAAACGCAAACGATTCCCAGCAGAAGAAAACCGATATTCGCGCGGCGCAGGGTATCTGCAAACTCCTTGAGATCCACCTGCGTCAGGATTACAATAACGGTCGCGCCGATTAAGAAAACAAAAAAGATATAGTTTGAATACTTTTTCCAAAACTCAGAAAAGCGGCTTTTCGCTTTTCCACTGTTGCTGTCATTCATAGTCACCTACCCGTAAACGTTTCTCACTCTAATGACGAATCGTTTACTTTTTCATTCAAATATTATAACACATAATTAATGGAATTTAGAACACTTTTTGAAAATTTTTTCAGTTTTTTTCATTGTTTTTCATGATACGCTGCACAAAGCTTAAATCAGCTCAGGGAAGCCCAGTTGTCTGAGCGCCTCATACAAAACAATATTGACCGAATTCGACAGGTTAAGCGAACGGGCCCGCTCATGGTTCCTCATGGGAATACGAAACCGGTGGTCTGGATAAGCGCTGTGGATTTCATCCGGCAGGCCGGCAGTCTCGCGGCCAAACAAAAGGTAGGCATCCCCGGTGTATTCAATGTCCGAATAAAACGCTTTGGCGTGGGTGGTGAGCACATAGATTTCGGGATCTGGATTTTTGTCCAGAAAATCCTCAAAATCGTCGTAGACAGCCAAATCCAGGAGATCCCAGTAATCCAGCCCTGCGCGTTTCAGGTGTTTCTCGTCCAGTGAAAAACCCAGTGGCTTTATCAGGTGCAGCTTTGTGTTTGTCAGCGCGCAGGTACGCGCGATGTTTCCAGTATTTTGTGGTATTTCCGGTTGATACAGTACAACATTCATTTTTACTTCGTTACTCTCTTTCCTTATTTAATGTCCATTTTATGGAGGTTAAAACCATAAAAAAAGATAAATCTCATTCCGAACACTCAGAACGTCATGAAATTTATCTTTATTACTATTTTAAAATGGTCTTGGGCAGTACAATCGTAAAGGTGCTTCCCTGATCGGGCACACTGTCGATTTTTATTTTGCCGTTATGCTGCTTAACAATCATATCCGCAATGCTTAAGCCCAGGCCCACACCGCCTTTTTCACGGTTCCGCGCGTCATCCACACGGTAAAAGCGGCTGAATATTTTCTTTTTCGCTTCCTCTGTCAGCCCGACGCCCGTATCCTTAACCGCGATACAGACATTCCGCTTTGTCATTGTCAGAGAGAGCGTCACTGTCCCTTCTCCAGGCGTATATTTAATGGCGTTGTCAACCAGAATACGAATCGCCTGTTTTATCCGCTCCTCATCGCCTTTATAGTCAATGCCCTCTGCGATGCTGCCCTTCAGCGCAATCTCATTTTCCCTGGCAACATCAAACATCAGGTCGATAATCTCGGCGCAAAGCGCACTCAGATCAAATACTTCCTTTTTCATAATGACCTTTTTATTGTCCGCCTGGGCAATCAATAGCAATTCCGATACCAGATGCGCCATGGTCTCGCTCTCAAGGCTGATGTTGTTGAGCCACCGGATATTATCCTTAAGCACCTCATCCTCCTTCAGTTTTAAGACCTCCACATTGGTCTGGATCACTGTCAGCGGTGTCCTAAGCTCGTGGGAAGCATCGGCAATGAATTTCTTCTGATTCTCAAAGGTCTCCTTGATCGGCTGTAAGGATTTCCCGGCCAGAAAATAGCTGATCGGGATCAGCAGAAGGATTCCCCCGCTGCCGATGAACAGCAGAAAGGAAATAACATAGGTAATCATTGAGCGCTCGGTCGTGATCTGCTGAAAAACCTCCAGTGTGTGGGATTCATCATCACGGCTGAAGCGCGTGACATAAACTCTGTAATCTGCCCCGTTAAGATTAAAAACCTTAAAATCATTGTTAAAGCTTTGATCCATTGCCAGTTCGTAGCCATGCATAATCAAATCATTATCTTCGACCTTCATGCTGACGGTCTGGTTATTTTCATCCCATTCAATGTATTCATACCCCATTTTGTCGTGCATGGAATTATTGTTGAAAATACCGTCGCCCTTTTCAGACTCCATGGAATTATTGATGATGCCCTTGGCGGTATCCATCAGGTAAACCTCCCCGGTGAGGCCCAGACTCCACTGGACGAGAAAGCCCAGCAGCAGGATAAATAAAAAAAGAAAAGCAATGAGAATCAAAGTGTTGAACAGCGTAATTTGCCTCTTGATCTCTTTAAACATTATTTTTTACTCAAAGTGTAACCCACACCACGGATTGTGTCAATCTTAACGTTTGTATTGGCGAGTTTCTTACGGAGATTATGGACATATATTTCAATGTTGTTTTCATTGACTTCCTTGTCAAAGCCCCACACCCGGTCTAAAATCTGTTCTCTTGTAAATACCTGGTTCGGACGCTTCAGCAGCATTTCAAGGATCTTCGCTTCCTTCACAGAGAGCTTATACTCATTTTCCGGCGTCTGCATCATGTTCTTCTTGGTGTTAAAGCTGACATCCTCAAAGGAGATGATTTCCCCTTTTATTTCATGGTCGGGGCGTCTGCTCAGCGCGCGGATTCTGGCAAAGAGCTCCTTGGCAGAGAACGGCTTGATCAGGTAATCATCTGCGCCGAGGTCAAGGCCCTTGACCTTATCGTCAACCGTCCCCTTGGCCGTCAGCATTAAAACAGGCGTTGTAATGTCCCTGTCCCGGACCTCCTTGAGAATCTCAAGTCCGCTCTTCATGGGCAGCATAATGTCCAGTACAATGACGTCATAAATCGGATTCAGGGCAAAGAGAAGCCCCTCCTCACCGTCGTTCGCCACATCACAATCTATATTTTGGATTTTACACAGCTCCTGGAGAGCGTCTGTAATTTTCACTTCATCTTCTATAAATAATATGCGCATTTTATTCTCCTATTTTTTGGAATTTTATTATTATTAAGTATATAGGCCAATCCTTAAATTTGGATAAATTCAAGAGCTAAAGCGCCTGAACAAGCGAAATTCATTGCAACCCACCCCCAGAATCCTTATAATAAAGAAAGATAAAAGGAGGAGGTACCCCATGGATTGCATACTTATTGTTGAGGATGATAAAAAAATTTCCCGCATCATCGAGCTTCAGCTGAACCACGCAGGCTTTGAAACGGTCAAGGCGTTTAACGGACGAGAGGCCATTGATGTTTTCAACAACACCCCGGACATCGGCCTGGTTCTGCTGGACATCATGCTGCCCCAGTTTAACGGCTACGAGGTTTTAAAGTATATACGCGAGCGTTCTCCCGAGCTGCCTGTTATATTTCTTACCGCGAAGGATGATACCGGCGATGTGGTCAACGGCCTCAATCTCGGAGCCGACGACTATATCACCAAGCCCTTTATTTTTGATGAGCTTCTGGCGCGCATCAAGGCGAATCTCCGAAAAAAAGCCGCTGTCTCGCCCAGGAACAGAGTTGCCTTTGAAGACCTGTCCATCGACCTCGATACTTTTATGGTTAGCCGCGGGGGCGAGAGCATCGAGCTTTCAAAAACAGAGTTTGACCTTCTGCACTACCTTGTGCTCAACCACGGGCTGGTCCAGTCCCGGGAACAAATTCTGGACCAGGTGTGGGGCTTTGACTATTTTGGAAATGACAATATCGTAGACGTTTATATAAAATACCTGAGGGATAAAATTGACAAGCCCTTTGAAAAAAAGCTGATCCAGACAGTGAGAGGGCGTGGCTATGTCATCAAATAGGGTTCAGGAACCAAAACCGATGAAGCTCTACACGCGCATCGTCCTGTTTTTTGTGCTGGCGTTCTCCATTCTGCTGGTCATTTCCTTTGTAATGGTGTTTTATTTTTCCCAGCAAATCGTTTTAAACGAAAACCGGAGCAATCTCATAAAATTCAACAGCTATATCATCAACGTGATCAAGGAAAACGAAGAGGCGCTGCTGTCGCTTCCCACCAGCAGCCGGCTGGACTTTATCTCTGAAAAAATATACCCCAATATCAAGGATAATACCTTGATTTCTTATAAAATTTCGGATAACTACGGGGATGTGTACCTGTCCTCCGAAGGCGTGGATGAGCTTCTGAACCAGGATAACTTTTCGGAATACAACATTGACATCTTTAAAGTGCACATTGACAACCCCGCCGACCAGACCGAGGACAACGTGGACGTGGACTCCTTCCGCTACAACAAAAATGAGTATTATTATCTCGGCTCAAGCTATCTTGTCAGCGACGACTACACTATTTACATCCAGGTCGTAAAAAATCTGAATGACAGCTTTGTCTACATGACTGCCCTGTTCAGTATTCAGATCGCCATCAGCATTGTCTGCCTTGCGATCATTATCTTTATCGGGATTTACGGCACCAAGCGCTCTCTTAAGCCGCTGATCGAGATCGCCGAGACCGCTAAAAACATCACAGAAAACAACCTGAATACCCGTATCAAAGAGACCGGAAACGACGACGAGCTGGATCAGCTCATCAAATCCCTCAACCAGATGATCGGCCAGCTCGAATCAGCCTTTGACGCTCAGAAGCAGTTTGTCTCAGACGCGTCGCACGAGCTTCGGATTCCTCTGACCGTCATCCAGGGCTACTCGGACATCCTCTCCTCCTGGGGCAAGGAAAACCCGCAGCTCCTGGAAGAATCTGTGGATTCTATTAACGAAGAGATACAGAATATGAAAAAGCTGGTGGAGGAGCTGCTCCTGATCACCCGCCTTGAAAACAACTATTTCACACAGAAATTTGAGCCGGCGGACCTAGGCGAGCTTGTCACAAAGGTATACAATGAATGCGAAATGATCGACGCCACCCATTCCTTTGAGCTGACCCGGGTCGACCACTGTCTGGTAAAATGCAATGAATCGCTCATATTGCAGGCTTTAAGGGCACTTGCCGACAACAGCATGAAATACACCCCGGCACAGGGAAAAATCTGTTTCAGCTGCACTGAGACGGCAAACAGGTGCATCCTGTCTGTCACCGACACAGGCATCGGCATTCCTGAGAGCGAACTCGAAAATGTCCGCCGGCGTTTCTTCCGGGTCGACGGCGACCGCTCAAGGGAAACCGGCGGCACAGGCCTTGGCCTCTCCATCATCGAGAGCATTGTAAAACTCCACCGGGGAGAGCTCGTGATCGAGAGCACCCTGGGACAGGGAACGAATATGAAAATTATTTTAATCCGGTAGAGGGAGGGCAGCGCCCTCTCTCTTTGGTTTGGTTTCATTTGGTTTGGTTTATATAATGTGTCCGGTTTGCTATCCGGAACCATAACCGGAACCTTGTCCGGTTTACTATCCGGTTTGCTGTCCAGACACACATGCTTTTATGCCGTAAAATGGCGTGTGTGCTTACCCGGCCACCCGGACCATCGCACCCTCATAAAAGACGCAGAGTCTTCCCCTGCCCGGCGCTGTCCCCAGATACCTCTGGGCAAGGTCAAGGGCGTTTTCTTCAAAATACTGGAAAAAGACGCGCTTGATCACCTGCTTGGCAGGCTGTCCTGAGAGCGCTGGCAGACATGCAGCCACAAAGGCTTCGTCCTTCAGCTGCTCAAAGGCCTCTGTTTTTGAGAGGGTTCGGTTTTCAAAAAAACCGGGAAGGGAGCGGTGCCCCTGCCTGAGATAATCCATTTTGATCAGCTCCCCGAGCATTTCTTTATGGGGCACCTCGACGCCTGAGGCCGTAAATGTCTGCATAATTCCGTAGAGCTGCTCCTTTGATTTTCCCAGCTCATAGAAGCCTTCCTCCCGCCAATAGTCCGAGAAAGCCTCAAAAAACTCAAAAGGGGAGCCCCAGCACTGGTTTTCAAAAATATACTTCAAACTCAGATAAAAGGCGCCGGAATTGTAATAGCGGTCTACCAGATCCTCAATGTCCTTTAAGCGCATAAGCTCGTCTGAGGAGATAAAATCATTACTGATCACCTCATAGGGCGGAAAGCTCGCATAGCGGTAATAAAATTTATCCGCTTCTTTTCGGATTTTTGTTCCCTTCAGCAGCTTTAAAAATCCCAGCTGCAGCATATCCGGCTCAATGGCAATGGTCTCGTCAAAGGATTTTTTAAAAACCGCGTAGGTTTCCTTTGGCAGCCCGGCGATCAGGTCCACGTGCACATGGCAGTTTTTAAACCCGATGAGACGTTTCACATATTTCCGGATCTTTTTCAGATCGGTCTTTCGCGTGATGGCCTCCAGCGTTTCATCATGAGTGCTCTGGATACCGATCTCAAACTGCAGCAGGCCCTTTGGTGCTTTTGCAATTATCTCAAGGAGCTCGTCGTCCAGAAGATCCCCCGCGATCTCAAAATGAAAATTCGTGGCGCACTTTTTTTCGACCAGGTAAGCGATAATGGCCTTGGTCCGCCGGATATCGACATTGAAGGTGCGGTCCACAAATTTCACCTGCTTTACATCGTGACGGATGAAAAAATCCAGCTCTCTGAAAACACGCTCAAGGGGCAGAAAGCGCACCTTCTGCAGGGTGGAAGAAAGGCAGTAGGAGCACTGAAAGGGGCAACCGCGCATGCTTTCATAATAAATGATTTTGTCTGAAACCGGCTGGATATTTTGGTCGTCATAGGGGAAGGGCAGCGCGCCGAGATCCTCGACAATCCCCACCTTTTCGCCGTTTACATGCGAATGGGACACATTGCGCCCAAACCAGTTGACGTTTTCCATTTTCAGAAGCGGGGTTTTATCCCGGCTCTGCAGTGTCTCTACAAATTCAGGAAAAACCGTTTCCCCCTCGCCGGAAATAATATAATCCACGAATGGATGCTCCTCCAGAAGGCGCCCGCTGTCATAGGAAACCTCAGGCCCTCCCCAGAAGACAATGCAGTTGGGCCTGCTCTTTTTCAGCACCTCACTGATTTTTGCAATAAAGTCCATATTCCAGATATAACAGGAAAAGCCATAATAATCTCCCTGCATCCTCAAAAGCCTGCCGACCACCACGTTAATCTGGTCGTTAATGGTTACCTCACAGAGCTCGATATTTTCCGCCTGCGCGGCTGCTTTCAGGGCTCTTATGGCAAGATTGGTGTGCACATATTTTGCATTGACACCCACTAATACACATTTACTCATTTGTTTCCTCTTTTACAGAAAAATCCCGAAACATGCAGCACACGTTTCGGGACAATTTTATTATACATTAAACCTGAAAAATGTGACATCGCCATCCTGCATGACGTAGTCCTTACCCTCGATCCGGGTCACTCCAAGTTCTTTGGCCTTGACGTCCGAGCCGGCTTCCACCAGCTGTTCATAGGTTGTAATCTCAGCCCGGATAAAGCCCCGCTCAATATCGGAATGGATCTTTCCGGCTGCCTGCGGCGCTTTTGTGCCCTTTCGGATGGTCCAGGCGCGTGTTTCCTCTGGCCCGGCAGTCAGGAAGGTGATCAGGCCCAGCAGCTTGTAACCCGCGCGGATAACCTGATCCAGCCCAGAGGCTTCAAGTCCCAGATCTGTCAGGAACAGGGCTTTTTCCTCATCGTCGAGCTCAGCGATCTCTTCCTCGATCTTGGCGGAAATTTTGATGACCTCACGGTTATCGCCGGACACCTTTTCTTTTAAGGCTTTGACCATGGCGTTATCTGAAATCAGATCATCCTCAGACACATTGGCGATGTACAGGACCGGCTTTGTCGAAATGAGCTGGAGCCCGGAAACATACTGCCATTCATCCTCCGAAAAATCCGTATCCAGGGGCATTCTTCCCGCTTCCAGAATGGCCTTCAGCTTTTCCAGAATTTCGAGGTTCGCCCTTTCAGCTTTATCGCCCTTTGCGGCTTTACGCGTTTTTTCAACCCGGCGGTCTACCATTTCCAGGTCGGCTAAAATCAGCTCAAGGTTGATGGTTTCAAGGTCGTCCAGAGGGTCGATCTTTCCCTCGACATGAACGACATTCTCGTCCTCAAAGCAGCGGACCACATGGGCGATGGCATCGACCTCACGGATATGGGACAAAAACTTGTTGCCCAGACCCTCGCCCTTGCTGGCGCCTCGGACCAGGCCCGCAATGTCCACAAATTCAATGGTGGTGGGCACCACTCTCTTGGACTGATACATTTTCTCAAGCACTTCCAGCCGTTCATCCGGTACGGTCACCACCCCTACATTGGGGTCGATGGTACAAAAGGGATAGTTGGCGGATTCTGCGCCGGCTTTTGTTATCGCATTAAAAATTGTACTTTTACCGACGTTGGGTAATCCGACAATTCCAATTTTCATCTGTATACCTCTCTTTTTACAATTCGGTGTTTGTTAACTTTATAATTATACAATAGGAAAAGCATAATCGCAAGCGGACACGCCCCATAAACAAAGAAAAAGGACCGAATAAATATCCGGCCCCTTGCTTATTCAAAGGCAGAAGGTCTTGTTCCGTCTTTCCAGAGGCGTTCCAGGTTGTAGAACTGGCGTTCCTCTGCGTGGAAGATATGGACGATCACGTCATAATAGTCCAGTAAAATCCAGCGGGCTTCCCGTTCGCCCTCAATGCTTTTCGGGACAATACCAAGCTTTTCGGCTTCATATTCAACGTTGTCGGCAATGGCCTTAACCTGGCGTTCCGAATTACCGCTGGCGATGACAAAATAATCGCCCAGGGTCGAAACCTCCGCAATATCAATGATTTCAACGTCGGTTCCATTCTTAGCGTCAATCCACTCTTTTACTTTTTCTGCAAACTCTTTTGGTTCGATATCAATCACTCCTTTTCATTTTTCTCACGATCCATTTTTTCCAGGATCAAATAATTACGTGCCGAGACAGTCCTTTCGTGAATCAGGCCGCCAATTCCGCTGATATAGCGGATGGTGTTGGTCAGCGCCTGGATCATCGCGTCATCCAGATTTTCAAAAGCCATCTTCCTGAGCTTATCCACGCCCGGGTAACTGCGCCCAGGCTCGATAAAATCAGCGAGATAGATAATTTTTTCGAGCACACTCATGTTTTTGCGCCCGGTTGTGTGGTATTTGATGGCGCCGAGGATTTCCTTGTTCTCAATGCCGTATTCCGTCCGGGCCACCACTGCCCCTACGGGGCCGTGCAGCAGCTGCGGCTCACGCCGGGTGATCTCATCCACATTGAGGTAATGCCGCTCCGCTGTTGCCAGAAGCTCTGCGTCACTGTAATTTTTGGCACAGTCGTGCAGCAGGGCCGCGTATTTCACCTTGTTCGCGTCACAGGGATAGATTTCTGCCAGCTTCAAGGCTGAGTCCACCACGTTTAAGGTGTGCTCATAACGCTTGGGCTTTAGTTCTTTTTTTAATTTTTTTTGAATTTCCGCAACATTCATTCTGCATCTCCCTGAGACGGCTTCGCCAAATAAAGCTGATTTTCAATAATATACTGCTCCACCGTTTCTGGCAGAAGGTATTTTATGGAATAACCATTCTTCACCCTTCCCCGTATATCGGAGGAAGCGATGTCCATTTCTGAGGTAAATAGTTTATAGATCCTGGCGCCGTAAATTTCCTGGAGCTCCTCGATCCGCGCGTCCAGCTTGTTGTGTGAATAGCCCGGCCTGAAGGTCGTGATAAAATTGACAGAGGCCAGCAACTCTGGTGCTCCCTTCCAAAGCGTGATCTCAAACATAATATCCGCGCCGGTGATAAAATAAAACGCACTCTCCGGATAAGTCTGCTTGATCTGCTCGATGGTATCGACGGTGTAGGTCATTCCTGGCCGGTCGATCTCAATGGACAGCACTTCAAAATAAGGGTTGGACCGGGTCGCGAGCTCCACCATTTTCAGGCGGTGCCTGCGGTCAATCTCCTTATCCATCTCTTTAAAAGGATTGTTGCCGGCAGGTATAAACAGCACCTTATCCAGACCATACTGGTCTCTGGCCGATTCTGCCAGCAAAAGGTGTCCGGTATGAACCGGATTAAAGCTCCCGCCTAATAAGCCTATTTTTTCCATACTTACCTCTTTAAAAAGCTACCGTTTGTTTTTCTTCTTCAGTGTCTTAGAATTTTTGGACGGCACTTCTATCTTTGTTTTCAAAAGATTCTTTTTATATAATATGAATTTATTGCCGATGGTGCAGACAATCTCTGACCTAGTCGCCTCGGCCAGTTTCCGGGCGGCATCTTCCACCTCTTCCATGGAATTCTGCTGGATTTTCCCCTTTATCAGCTCTCTGGCCACAATGGCGTCTCTTGTCTGCTGAATAACCTCAGGGGTAATCCCGTCTTTTCCGATAAAAATAATATCGGGAATGTCCATGGCAAGCTTTCTCAAATAGCTTCTCTGTTTACTTGTTAGCATATTTCTCTCTTTCTATTATAGCATATCTCGCTCAATTTTATTTAAAATATTCAAACTCAATATCCTGGAGCCGGACAGTGTCCTCGTCCTGTATCCCCATTTCCTCAAGCTTTTTGAATATCCCCTTATCCTTAAGCACTCTCTGAAAATATCCAATGGAGTCAAAGTCCTCAAAATTGACGGAATTGATCAGCCGCTCAAAATCACCTTCGACCACATAGACATCGCCCTCCTTGTGTACTGTGAAGGGTTCTTCATCAAAATCAGCCTTGTACACCACATCCTCGTCGGCTTCCACCTCAAAGATCGGCTCAACCTCGCCAATTTCGTCCAGCAGCTGAATCACACGGCTCAGCAGGGCGTCAATGCCTTTTCCTGTAGCGGCGGATATGGGGAATACCTCATAGCCCATCGCTTCAAATTCTGACACCAAAAGCTCCAGCTCTTCAGGATCCGCGATCAGGTCGGTCTTATTCAGGGCCACCACCTGCATTCTCTGTGCCAGGCGCTCATTGTATTCTTTTAATTCTTCATTAATCGCTTTAAAATCCGCCAGAGGGTCCCGGCCTTCACTGCCCGAGGCATCCAGCATATGGATTAAAAGCTTCGTCCGCTCAACATGGCGCAAAAACTGGATTCCCAGGCCGGTGCCCTCATGGGCGCCCTCAATAATGCCCGGAATATCCGCGATGACAAAGGGATCGTAATCCTTCCACGCTGCCACGCCAAGGTTTGGAACAATGGTCGTGAAATGGTAATTCGCGATTTTTGGCTTGGCGGCTGTTACCATGGACAAAAAGGTTGATTTCCCAACATTTGGGAAGCCCAGCAGTCCAACGTCTGCCAAAAGCTTTAATTCCAGCACCAGGGTTCTCTCCTGGCCCTTTACACCGCCCTGGGCAAAGCGCGGGGCCTGCCTGGTGGAGGTCGAGAAATTCATGTTCCCAAGTCCGCCCCGGCCGCCCTGGGCCACGATACAGGATTCGCCGTCCTCGCTTAAATCACAGAGAATCCGGCCAGTTGTCTTATCCTTGACTACTGTGCCTACCGGCACCTTTATGAGCAGGTCCTCACCGGATTTACCGGTCGAGCGGCCTCCGGTCCCATTGCCGCCGCTTTCCGCCTTGTATTTTTTTCGGTATTTAAACGCCAGCAGCGTTCTCAGGCCGTTATTGGCCTGGACAATAACATTGCCTCCCCGGCCGCCGTTTCCGCCGTCTGGCCCGCCGTTCGGGACGTATTTCTCACGGCGGAAGCTCATTCCGCCATGACCACCGTTGCCGGCAGTTACATATATCTGCGCTTGATCAACAAACATTATAGCACCTCATTTCCAATGTTTATATACCCATATATAAGAAAAACCTCTTATCATAAAAATACAATAAGAGGTTTTTGAACTTATTCGACTGTCGTCCTAAAAGAACTACATTGCTTCTCGAGGATAAATGCTGACCTGTTTCTTGTCTTTGCCTTTACGTTCGAAAGTTACGACACCGTCACACATCGCAAATAAAGTATCATCGCCACCGCGGCCTACGTTCTTGCCAGGATGAATATGAGTTCCTCTCTGTCTTACTAAAATGTTACCAGCCAATACGAACTGACCGTCTCCTCTTTTAACGCCAAGACGTTTGGATTCACTGTCACGACCGTTTCTAGAACTACCTACCCCTTTTTTGTGGGCAAACAGTTGAAGGTTCATTTTAATCATTATTTTCACCTCCTGTTAATTATCAATTATTTTAACATAATCTCTGTAAGCGGCTTCTGTGGCACACAGCCCCAAATGGAAGGTATCCATCAGGGCGTCCGCCTGGATTTTCTGCACTGGGTCTTTGATCTCAGGAATTTCAAAGGAAGTATAGCCTTCCTCCACCTGGCGGTTTAAATCTTTCAAACCAACGATCTCACTCAGACCATTCAATATGCTGATGGTTAAGATCGAAACCCCTGCACATACAATATCTTCGCCTGAATCCGCATATTCTCCATGTCCGGATACCTCTACTTTTCGTATTGTATCCCGGTCTCTCTCAAAAGTTACTGTAATCATTACGCTTCAATTGCTGTAATTTTAACTTTCATAAATGGCTGTCTGTGGCCCTGTTTTTTACGGTAATCTTTTTTAGATTTGTATTTATAAACAATTACCTTTGAAGCCTTAGCGACTTCTAAAACTTCGCCTTTAACCACTGCATTTTCAACAACCGGAGTACCAACGGTTAATTCACCGTCCTTGTTTACAGCTAAAACTTCGTCAAAAGCAATATCTTTTGCGCCGTCTTCGAGATTGATTTTTTCAATTTCGATCACATCGTCCTGCTGAACACGGTACTGTTTACCACCTGTTTTAATGATTGCGTACATAATAAAAACACCTCCTCATACCAGTCTCGCCACGAAAGGTGCATTTCTGACTTATAACCTTACATGTGCGGCTTCATAACTCGTTAATCATAACACATGCTCAAAGTCTTTGTCAATCACAAATAAAAAATTTTTCTTTTTAAAACGCAGGTACTTTCTTTTTAATGTAATTATGCTAAAATAGACCCATTACTATTTTTGACAAAGGAAGCCAAAATGAGCAAAAACCAAAAGACTGAAAATAAAAAGACAAACAACCGCATCATAAACAGCATCTGTATTATTGTCATCATCGCCTCACTGGCTGGCCTGATCTACTACAGCCTGCCCTATATCCGCCAGTATTTTAAAAAAGAAGAGGTTGTGAGCATTGCCCAGCCAACAGCAGAGGATGCTGGCATTGATTTCGATGCTCTCAAAGCCGTTAATCCGGATACAGTCGGCTGGATAAAAATAGAGGGCACCACCATTGATTATCCGGTTGTCCAGACCGACAATAACGAAAAGTATTTATACACTACCTTTGAGGGCGAGGAATCCCAATGGGGCGCGGTCTTTCTCGACTATACCTACAACTTTAACCGTGTGCCAAAGGCCCAGAACAGCGTTCTGTATGGGCACAGCCACAACATCCAGAAATCCTCCACCTTCGGGGATCTTCACAGCTATCTGGATGAGAGCTTTTTTAAGGCACACCAGACCATCGAGTATGACCGTATTGGTGACCCGGGGAAATGGGAAATCTTCTCTGTCTATAAAACCGAGGCCAACTATGATTACAGACGCCCCGATTTTGCAGGCGACGAGGATTTTCTCTCTTACTTCCAGCGTATCCAGGCCCGAAGCCTCTACAAAACCGATGTGGTTCTTGAGCCTGACGATGAAATCCTGACCCTTTCTACCTGTGTTTTTGACATGGATGATGGCCGTCTGGTTGTCACAGCCCGAAAAATTAAATAAAAAACGCCTGCATCTACGTGCAGGCGTTTTTTTCAATTCTTCTGCTTTTTGAGCTTGCGCATTTCCCTTTCAGGAATCAGGATATTTTCCTGATAATCAAAGCATTCCCGGGCGATCACTTTGTTGAGCACCAACAGACAGATAAGATTTGGAATGGCCATCAGGCCATTCATGGTATCGGAAAAATCCCACACAATCTGCAGTGCCGTTGTCGCGCCAAAAAATGTGACGACTGAAAAGACAAACCGGTAAATTTTAACCGCCGCAGTTGAAGGGATCAAATATTCCAGTGACTTTTCGCCATAGTACTCCCAGCCCAGTATGGTCGAGAAGGCGAACAGCATAATACCAATGGTGACGATCAAAGCGCCCACTGGTCCAATGGCTGACTCAAACGCCCGGATGGTCAGGTTCGCTCCGGTATAGAGCTCACCCGCCGCATCGATTGTCCCGAGAACACCTGAGGATGCGATAACAAGGCCGGTAATCGTGCAGACAACCAGTGTGTCAAAGAAGGTACCCGTCATATTGATATAGCCCTGTCTTGAGGGGTGGTCTGTTTTAGCCGCTGCCGCTGCTATCGGCGCAGAGCCAAGACCCGCTTCATTTGAAAACACCCCTCGCGCGACGCCCCAGCGCATGGCTGAAAGCATGCTCGCAATGATGGAACCGCCCACGCCGCCGGCGACTGCCTGAGGTGAAAAGGCCATGCGGAAAATCTCAACGATTCCAGCCGGTACGTTGTGAAAATTGATGATAATAACAAGGATTCCGGCTGCAAAATAGAACACCGCCATGATCGGAACAATAAAACCGCAGACACGGCCAATACTCTTGATACCGCCCAAAAGAACGATCAACGCCAAAACAGTCAGGACAACACCAGTTATCCAGGTTGGTACCCCAAAGGTATTCTGTACCGCATCGGAGATGGAATTCGCCTGTGTCAGGTTCCCGATCCCAAAGGACGCTATAACGGCAAAAAGTGAAAACAAAAATGCCAGCAGGCTCCCCAGCCATTTAACCTTAAAGCCCTTTTTCATGGCGTACATGGGGCCGCCAGCCATCTCACCAGACGAGTTGGTCTCACGGTATTTGACCGCCAGAACACTCTCGCCGTATTTGGTGGAAAGCCCAAACAGCGCACTGATCCACATCCACACCAGAGCCCCTGGGCCGCCCAATACCATGGCGGTGGCAACACCGACAATATTGCCGGTGCCAATAGTCGCGGCCAGAGCGGTCATCAGAGACTGAAACGGCGAGATATCTCCGCTGTGCTCCTTAGTGTTTTCATCCTTGGGCGCACGGGTAAACACCGATCTAAGGGCATATCCCAGATTCCGCCACGGCAAAAACTTCAGGCGTATGGTCAAAAAAACACCTGTACCCACCAGCAGTACAAGCATGTATGGGCCCCACACAAAGTCATTGACCGCAGCAACAATTTCAGAAAAACTCATTTTCTCCCTCCCTTTTCTAAATATACCTGTCCATTTTACCACATTTCATGTTAGTGCACAAGTTATGGGTACAAGTGTCCTCATTACACGGTCTTTTTGGCCTGTAAAAAAAGATCAGGCTGAATATTCCCAATCTACTTTAGACATTTCGGCCCTGTCCTGATTTGTGATGGAATGGATATATAACTGTAATGTCAATGCTGCGTTTGAATGTCCTAATATCCTGCTCAAGACAGATATCTGCATATTTTTGCTGGCTGCGATGGTGGCAAAGGTGTGGCGGAGCGCATGAAAATTGACCTCCTTGACCTTTGCCTTTTTCAGAACGACTTTAAAATACTGCTGGTACACCCTCGGGTCAATAAAGCTCCCCGACTGATTTTGAAAAACAAAGGTGTTTTCATTGATGTTTCCCCACGAGTCGGCCACGACCATCCGGTGATAAGCCTTTAAATACTCGTACTGCCCATTATTCATGGGAATATCCCGCACAGAGTTTGTTGTCTTTGTCTCTGAAACGACCAGCTTTGTCTTTGGTCCCTCCGGCTCAAAGGTTTTAACCCGCTGAACCGAATGCCGTACATGTATTACCCGGTTGGAGAAATCAACATCTCCCCATTTGAGGGCCGCCAGCTCGCCGAGCCGCATCCCGGTTTTTAATGCCAGCAGAATTGCGACAGACTTGGGGTTGTCATCCGTGTGCAGCAGCACATATTCCAACCGTTTACACTCATCCGGCTCCAGATAAACCGGCTTATGGAATCTTTTGGGTGGCAGCGACACCTTTCTGCAGGGATTTTTGATCATCAGCTCCTGGTCCACAGCCAGCTCAAGCGCGCTCTTTAGAATCATCATATAGCTCCTGACCGTTGCAGGCGACAGGCCTGTATCATCATTTTTTCCGTCCTCGCACAAATACTTGACGAATTTCTGAATAATATCCGGTGTCAGCTCCAGCAGGTTATAGCTGCCGATCTGCGGGATGATATGCTTGTAAATCACATTGTAGTACCGCATGTAGGAGGTCGGCCGAATCGTATTTCTCTTGTGCCCCTCCAGCCACTCAATCATCCATTCCTGAAGCGTCAGTGTCCGGACGACCTTCAGCATTTCGTCATGGCTGAAGGCTCTCTGTAAAATCCCGGTTGTCTGCTGCTGTGTTTTCTGTCTGCGCAGCAGACGCTGAAGCTCAACCTCCTCGTGAACCCTTTCCTCTGCCTCCTCCAAAACTTCTACCGCTTCCTCATAGGTATGGGCGTAGACCGACCGGTATATGGCCTTTCCATACACGCTTTCATACCCTACAATGTAACGCCCCTCGTAACGGTTGTCTTTTCGCTTGTAGATGTTTCTTCTCTGTTCTTTCATGATTTCCTCCTGATAAATAAAATTTCTATATCATTTTATATTCGGAGATCAAAATCGGCTGAGATTTTTTTTGACAAACTATGTTTATTTGTTTTAAACCCTTTTTTAGGCAAAAATAAAAAGAGCCTGCAGACTTACCTTCTCTGCAGGGCCCTGTTGCTCATAGACTTAAGGGTTTACCGGATGAACTTCAGCACACTTTGCTTAAGCAGTTCTGCACTGTTCTTTCCTGCTTTATTTTCATAATATTCTTTAAAACGTTTATCTTCTGTGTACATCTGGACCAGCCCGCGGTGTGCGTCCGGGCTGTAGCTTCCCCACGCCAGCGTAATCCACTGCTTATGAAGCCGGGCAATCTCCTCACCTTCCAGATTATCAATGGTTCCCAGCCGGGTTACTTCCTTTAAAAGGTCGAGGATTTTTTCTTCCAGGCCGGCAAATTCACTGTATTTTTCAGGTGACATGTTCTTAAACTGGGCGTTGCTTCTGTCAATCGCCTCATCGCCATATTTTTTGCGGATCTCCTCACCGTAACGGTTCTCATTTTCTTCAATCTTATTCTGGATAAAGCCTTTGAACTTTTCGTGATCTTTCATTATCGTTTTTCCTTCCCTGCTCTCAATCGTTTTGGTCACAGTATTGATCAAATCGTCAATTTGCTTCTTTTTAAGAAGGAGCTGTTCCCTGTGGGTTTTTAAAGCGGCCAGGCTGTCAAAGCCCGGGGCGTCCAAAACCTGCAGGATTTCTGCCAGCTCAATCCCCAGCGCACGGTAAAATAAAATCTGCTGAAGGCGGTCAACCTCATTCTTCCCGTAGATCCGGTAGCCTGAACTGTTGATACGCGCCGGCTTCAACAGCCCAATCTCATCGTAATAACGCAGTGTTCTCGGCGAAACCTTTGCCAGGGCCGCCAGCTTTTTAACCGTATATTCCATCATTCTGCTCCTCCTGCCACCCATTATAGACGTTGACGCCGCGTAAAGGTCAAGGCCTTTTTGATTTGCTGTAAAAAAATATTTAAGCTATAATAGATGCTGATAATACAATCCTATAAAATAAAAGGAGTCCGTATGAAACAGCATCCATATCTCCCTGATTTAGATACCCCGGTCGACTACAGCCTCACTCAAAACTGGCTGTGTCTTCCTAAAAAAATAGCAAAGCCTGACGACAAGCCCGTCGATATTTTTTACCTCTACCCCACAGCCTACTATAAAACCCCGCATGGCCCCAGTATCTGCGAGATAAACAACGAGGCCATGCGTATCCGGGCCACAGAGCATCTCCAGACAAAGGCCTCTGTCTTTTCAGCCTATGGCAATTTTTACGCGCCCGCGTACCGCCAGGCTGCCCTCGAATGCCTTCTTGACAATACGCCGGAAAACAACCTGCTCTTCACAAAAGGGCCTGTCACCTGCGTGCTGTCAGCCTTTGATTATTACATTAAGCACCATAACAACGGCCGCCCCTTTATTCTGGCCGGCCATTCCCAGGGCTCACTGCTGCTCCAGTTTATCCTCAGTCTCTATTTAAAAGAACATCCAGAGGTTCAGGAGCGTATGATCGCCGCCTATGTGATCGGCTATTCCATCACCCGGGGATATTTAAAGGACAATCCTCATTTAAGCTTTGCGCAGAGAGCAGAAGACACAGGCGTTATCATTTCATACAACACAGAATCCCCAGGTGTCACGGGCCACAACATCACCCTGCTCCCAGACGCGGTATCCATCAACCCCATCACTTGGACTCTTACCGGCAAAAAAGCCGAAGCATCCCAGAGCCTTGGCTCGCGCCTCGTCATACGTGACAGCGCCGGTGCGCTCGTCGGCATGCAGGACCTTCCCCACTATGCCGACGCGGCCCTTGACCTGGAACGCGGCACAGTGATCTGCAGCACCGCAGACCCCGATGCCTTTAGGGTCATCGGCCAGGAGGATGCCTTCCCTACCGGTGTTTTACACACCGGCGATTACCCGCTTTACTACTACGATCTCCAAAACAATGTCAAAACACGTATAAAATCCTACTTCTCAAGCCATTCTCAGACTGGCAGAAAATACGCTCTTTAATCAAAAAGCTCCCTCAGCCTGAGAGAGCTTTTTTCTTATTTTTTTATTTTACTTCCTTCATCCAGGCATCGTAAACAGCCTTTGCAACCGCCGGAGCCACACGTTTATCAAACGGGCTCGGCATCACATAGTCTTCATTCAGTTCCTCTGCGCTTACGAGGTCAGCAATGGCATAGGCTGCCGCTACCTTCATGCTTTCAGTGATGCGTGACGCTCTTGCGTCCAGCGCGCCTCTGAAAATCCCCGGGAACGCCAGGACATTGTTGATCTGGTTTGGAAAATCAGAGCGGCCAGTGCCAATGACACGCGCGCCCGCCTTTTTAGCCAGATCCGGCATAATTTCAGGAATAGGATTCGCCATGGCGAAAAGAATGGCGTCTTTATTCATGGAAGCGACCATTTCCTCTGTGACAATACCAGGGCCAGACACGCCGACTAAGACATCCGCGCCCTTGATGGCATCCTCCAGGCTTCCGGTAATGTGTTCCTGATTGGTGTGCTCAGCCAGCCAAAGCTTATGGCCGGTCAGGCCGTCACGGCTGATATCAATGATGCCGGTGCGGTCACACATGACGATATTTTTTACATTTAAGGACATCAGCATTTTTGCAATGGCTGTTCCAGCAGCCCCCGGGCCGCTGATGGCTACCTTGATCTCAGAAATATCCTTCCCAACAATTTTAAGAGCGTTGATGAGCCCAGAGGAGACAACAATGGCCGTACCGTGCTGGTCATCATGGAAAACCGGAATATCCAGGGCTTCCTGAAGCTTTTCCTCAATTTCAAAGCATTTCGGCGCAGAGATATCCTCCAGGTTAATTCCTCCAAAGGTCGGCGCGATATTGATGCCTGTCTGAATAATCTCATCAGCGTCCTGTGTACTCACACAGATCGGGAATGCATCGACATTGCCAAAGGATTTAAACAGCACAGCCTTGCCCTCCATAACCGGCATAGCGGCTTCACCGCCGATATTGCCAAGGCCTAAAACCGCCGAGCCGTCAGATAAAACCGCGACCAGGTTCCCCTTGGCGGTATATTTATAAACATCCTCTTTATTCTCCGCGATTTTGCGGCAGGGCTCTGCAACACCCGGTGTGTAGGCGATGCTCAGATCATCTTTATTTTCAAGTTTCATCTTAGAAACGACTTCTACTTTGCCTCTGCACGCTTCATGAGCTTTCAGCGCTTCTTTATTGTAATCCATATTTTCCTCCGGTTTCTACATTTATGTAATGAAATAACGGCCTTATTATAACATAACCCTATGTGGGTTTAAAGCCGATTTGCCAGAAACTTTCAATCTTACAAGCAGCAAAAGAAAAGGCTCGCTTGGGGATGCGAGCCTTTTCCGGGTTAGAACAAGTTATGAATGGTAAAAATTCATAAAATCAAGGAGTATAGTTGGAGTTAGAAAAATTAATTTGTTATGTTTAACTAACTTTAATTATATTATAGTGCCTTCTGTCTGCTTTGTCAACCCTATTTTTTAGAATTTTTTTAATTTAAGTTTCAGAGGCTTATCAAAACCTTATTGTTCATGAACAGAACCTGTTTTTTCTTTTTCTTTTAATAAACTTCTGGTATAATTAATAGAAACAAATAAAACACTTTTGATGAGAGGACACATGAAAAAGCGATTATTGATATTGTTAATGATTTTCACTACCCTGTTTACAGTGAGCAGCTGCGGCCAGTCCGAACCTCTGGTAAAATTCGATGAAGGCAGTGGGCTTTTTATCACCTATGGATTTGTCCCCGTCGATGCTAAGAACACGCAGATCATCAGTACAGCGGTCAACAATTCAGACTATGAGATTACAGACCTGAAGGTTACCTACGGCATTAAGGATTCTTCACACACCATTGAGGAGAGCACAGACAGCGTCAATTCCAAATCCAGCCGAGACCTCTCAAAGGTCACCCAGAGCTATGTGCATTCCCTGGATGAAGAAAAACTCTACATTTCTCAGATTGACTATACCGTAAAGAAAGATAAAAAGACTCAGAAAATCACTTATCATCCGGATTCCGACACCTACGACCTGAATTGAAAATACCCCCGGCGGGAAATGACCGGGGGTAAGCAAGAAGAGGTATCAGACTTGTTAGGAGATCACAGTAATAAAATCTGTCTTTACTGTTATACCCATCTGGCTGTTCTGTAAACATCTTGCACACGTAACCCATATTATTTTCTGTTACTTATCCAAACAAAAAACAGGCGTTTGACGCCTGTTTTCTTTTTATTCAAACTGTTTTTTAAATTGACGGAGGTCACCATTGTAAAGGTCCATATCAATAAACCGTTCCTCGCCGCTGTAGCCGTTGAGGATTTCTCTCTGGGAATACTGCCAGAACAGCCACTCATGGCCGCCCTTCAGATCAGGCTCCTGGTCCGAAATATCGCAGATCCAGATCGGAATCTCAGCGAAAGCGTCGGACAGATAGGTATTGTAGGTATTGTAATTGGTATAGATGATCGGTGTCTTTTCATAATAATCCTTAAACCTTACGATCATATCATTGACAATGGCCTGTACCTTGTTCTTATCCATCGGTTTATTCAGATAGTCCCCATAAAGCTCAAGGTCGATAACCGGCGGCAGACTGTCGTTTTCCTTGGGAACTGTATTGATAAAATGATCGGCCTGTGTTTTTCCATCCTGGTCAAAATTCACAAAATGGTAAGCGCCGACCTTCAGATGAGCCTTGCGCGCTTCCTTCCAGTTCTTCTCAAAATTTTTGTCCACATGGTCTTTTCCCTCTGTAGCTTTAATAAAGGCAAAGTATATGTCCTGGTCCGCCAGCTTTTTCCAGTCAATATCACCCTGATAGGCCGAAACATCTACACCCTTTACGTGATTTCCGCTGTTTCGCACACTGTTAATCGCAAAGAAAAGGACCACTGCCACCAATACCGCTGCGGCTGCACCAGCAACGATGATCAGGCCCTTTTTGCTCAAAAATGTTTGTTTAAATTTTTCCATATAACCGCTACTCCTTTAAATTCTGCATTACAGTATATCGATTCATTCTTAATATTAGCTGGTAAAAGCCCCTGCCGGCACCTTACCAGTGACGGTGATGGCGGTCTTCGTTGTCGTCATTGTCATCGTCCTTATGCTTGTTACGGTAAAAAATCGCAACACAAAAGCACAAAAGCACAACGCCCCACATCCATGCCGGTAGCTGCATTTTTCGCCTCCTCAGAACTCACGGTGCTGGCTTTCATCGATGGCGATGGCCTCCAGCTGTGTTCTCAGCCAATGTAAATATTCTGCCTTATTAGGGTCTGTCTCCTTGCGCTCCGCGTGGTTGACCACCATCACCAGTTTATCAAACTGCATTTGTATCTTAGGGAATTCTTCCACTTATTATGTTCCTCCTGTTCTCTATTTTCGGCTCTATTGTAACACAAGTTTTCCAAAAAACAAAGAAGATGTCACAGCCGGATGACACCTTCAGATGATTGAGAATATTGTAAGCAAGCTGTAAAGTTAAGATAAGAGGCGATTTTATAAATGGAGAATACAGAATTGAGAATGGAGAATTATATGAATCCTTTTCTACCTAAAAAGCGATTAAAACAGCGGCCTTTGGCCGCAAATCCAATCAAAAATGCGGCAGCATTTTGCTCCTGTAATTCTTCATTTTCCATTCTCAATTCTCCATTGACAATCCTCTCTTTAACGTTTCGCCTTCTCATGATAAAATTTAAAAAATTTTAACGCTTCAAATCATTGTTATTTTTCATGCAGGCTGCTTTCATTTTCCGGACGTACTCCTCGATAACCGGTCCTGCGGCTTCACCGTTCGCTTCGATCATCTTCACAATGGCCGACCCTACAATCACTCCGTCTGCGTATGCGCTGATGCTCTCTGCCTGCTCCGGCTCAGAGATGCCAAAGCCGACAGCTGCCGGTGTGCTGGTATTTTCCCGTATAACCCGGATCATCGACTGAAGGTCTGTTGTGATCTCAGACCGGACGCCGGTAACCCCGAGGGAGGATACCGTATAGATAAAGCCCGAAGCCTCCCTGGCAATTTGTCCGATGCGCTGTTCGGAGGTCGGCGCGATCAGCGAGATGACATCCACATCGTATTTCTCTGCGATGGGCCGTACCTCCCCGTTTTCTTCAAAGGGCAGGTCTGGAATGATGAGGCCGTCGATTCCCGCCTCCTGACACCTGGCGCAGAACCGGTCAATGCCGTAGGTAAAGATCGGATTGACATAGGTCAAAAAAACCAGCGGCACCTGAACCTTTTTACGCACCCGGGCCACCATGTCAAAAATTTTGTCGGTTGTGGCGCCCTGGCTGAGCGCGCGGATATTTGCCCGCTGGATCACCGGTCCCTCAGCGATGGGGTCAGAAAAAGGAATCCCCAGCTCAATGAGGTCTGCCCCTGCCCGCTCCATGAGCGTGATGAACTCCTCTGTTTTTTCAAGGGTCGGGTCACCCGCTGTAATAAAACCAATGAAGGCTTTTCCGTGGTCAAAGGTCTTTGCGATGCGATGGTTACTCATGTAAATCTACCCCCTTATAACGTGCGATGGCTGCCACGTCCTTATCTCCGCGGCCCGATAAACAGATAATGATGCTCTCATCCGCTGACATGGACGGCGCCAGCTTTCTGGCGTAAGCGACAGCGTGAGCGCTCTCAACTGCCGGGATAATCCCTTCTGTCCGCGAGAGGTATTCAAAGGCGCTGATGGCCTCGTCATCGGTGACTGGCACATACTCCGCCCTGCCAAGATCGTGCAGGTGAGCGTGCTCCGGGCCGATACCGGGATAATCCAGCCCGGCTGAGATGGAGTATACCGGGGCGATCTGGCCGTAGACATCCTGACAGAAATAGGATTTCATGCCGTGAAAAATGCCGGGTGTGCCCTTGGCGATGGTGGCTGCGTGTTTGTCGGTGTCCACGCCCTTTCCTGCCGCCTCACAGCCGATGAGCCGCACATCCCGATCTTCTATAAAATGGTAAAACATCCCCATGGCGTTGCTGCCGCCGCCCACACAGGCCAGAACTGCCGCGGGCAGTTTTCCTTCTCTTTCCAGAATCTGCTCTCTGGCCTCTCTGCTGATCACAGACTGAAAATCGCGCACCATCATGGGAAAGGGGTGCGGTCCCATCACTGAGCCCAGCACATAGTGGGTATCAATGATCCGGCTGGTCCATTCCCGCATGGTTTCATTGACGGCGTCCTTTAAAGTCATGGTGCCGCTGGTCACCGCGTGGACCTTTGCGCCGAGCAGCTCCATCCGGTAAACATTCAGAGCCTGGCGGTCGGTGTCCTCCTTCCCCATGAAGATTTCACATTCCATATCCATGAGCGCCGCGGCGGTGGCGGTGGCGACACCGTGCTGCCCGGCCCCTGTCTCTGCGATCACGCGGGTTTTGCCCATTTTCTTTGCCAGAAGCACCTGCCCCAGCACATTGTTAATTTTATGTGAGCCTGTATGGTTCAGGTCCTCACGCTTCAGATAAATCTTTGCGCCTCCAAGATCCCTTGTCATTTTTTCTGCATAGTATAGTAATGAAGGGCGGCCTGCGTAATTTTTCAGCAGGTCATTCAGCTCGGCATTGAAGGCCGGGTCCTTTTTATAATGCTCGTAGGCCTCCTCGAGCTCAATCACCGCGTTCATTAATGTCTCAGGGATATACTGGCCCCCGTGCTGTCCGTAGCGTCCTTTTGTCATTGATCGAATCTCCTTATTTTTTTAATGATTTCCTCTATTTTACCGGGGTCTTTGCGCCCGTTTGTCTCCACACCGCTGCTGATATCCACACCATATGGCCGGACGGTCCTTATGGCCGTTTCGATGTTTTCAATATTCAGCCCGCCTGCCAGGAAAAAGGGCTTACCGCTCGTATTTCCTCTCAGCAGCGCCCAGTTGAAAGCCCTGCCGGTGCCGCCGTAGGCGTTCTTATTATAGGTGTCCAGCAGCAGGTAATCCGCCTGGTCATAGGCTTTAAGCGCCGCCAGGCTTTCTTCTCCCCTGATTCTAAAGGCCTTTACCACCGGGCAGCCGGTCTCGCGGCGCACCCTCTCGGCAAAGGCTGGGGGCTCATCGCCGTGAAGCTGGACAATGTCAAGAATATCCCGGCTGGTAATGTCCAGAACCGTCTCCAGACTGGGGTTGACAAAAACACCCACACTCTGGATTTCCGGGTCGAGCTGTCTTTTCAGCGTGATGGCCTGCTGTGGTGTGAGGCGGCGTCTGCTCTCGGCAAATACAAAGCCGATATAGTCTGGCCGGGCCGCATTGACGGCCTCGACATCCTGTGGCCTTGTCAGGCCGCATATTTTAATCTTTGTCTTCATGCCAGACGCTCTCCCCGCAACCTTGCCAGCTCCTCCGCCTTGCGGCTGCTGCGCATCAGAGTCTCACCGATGAGCACTGCGTCGGTGCCGTTTTTCCTGAGCGCGTCAATATCCCCGGGGGTTTTAATGCCGCTTTCAGAGACAAAAGTGATATGCTCTGGCACCAGCTGCCTGAGTCGCGCACTGTTTTCGATGTCGACCTCAAAGGTTTTAAGGTTCCGGTTGTTGACGCCGATCACCCGGGCGCCTGCCTCAAGGGCCGAGCAGACCTCTGCCGCGTCGTGGGCCTCCACCAGGGCGGACAGGCCCAGTCTGTCGGCAATGCGGATATATTCCGTCAGGGCTTCTGTGTCAAGGAGCGCGCAGATCAGCAAAACAGCGTCTGCCCCGATGATTCTGGCCTCGTAAATCTGATAGGGGTCAATGGTAAAATCCTTTCGGATAACCGGAATGCTCACCGCCCTCTTGACAGCGCTCAGATAATCGTCACTGCCTAAAAAGTATTGGGGCTCGGTGAGGACTGAGATCGCGTCTGCGCCGGCAGCCTCGTAATCTCTGGCGATATGCACATAGGGAAAATCCGGAGCGATAAGCCCCTTTGAGGGGGACGCTTTCTTGACCTCACAGATAAAAGCAATGTCCTCTTTTTTTAACGCCTTTTCAAAGCAAAAGGGCTTTTCGGGCTTTATGGACAGGGCTTCCTCTCTTACGCTTTCCAAAGGCCGCTCTCCCTTTAACCGGTCGACCCGTACCCTGGCGCTGGCCGCTAATTTATCTAAAATCATCACGCTGCACCTCGTTGGACAAAGCGATAAAACGATTCAGCTGTTCCATGGCCTTGCCGCTGTCAATCAGGTTCTCCCCATAGCGCACACATTCCCGGAGGGTCATCTGGTTATAGGTCATATACAGGCATACCGCCGCGTTTAAGAGCACCACGTCGCGCTTGGGGCCGCGAACACCACTCAGGATCTCCCGGGCGATCTCAGCATTTTCCTGAGGGTCTCCGCCCACCAGCGCCTCCTTTGTGCAGCGCGCCAGCCCCAGCTGCTCCGGTGAGAGGAAAAAGCTGTTGAGCTGGCCATCGTTTATCTCGCAGATGGTAGTTGTATCGCACAGGGTAATCTCGTCCAGCCCGTCGTGTCCGTGGACCACCATGCCCCGTTTAACGCCAAGGTTTGAGAGCACTCTGGCGAGGGGCTCTACCAGATTCTCGTCGTAGACGCCCAGCAGCTGCATATTTGCGCCGGCCGGGTTGGCCAGAGGCCCCAGGATATTAAAAATAGTGCGGACTGCGATTTCCTTGCGGACTGGGCCGGCATACTTCATGGAGGCATGGTAAACCGGCGCAAACATGAAGCAGATGCCTGCCTCTCTCAGCATCCGCGCGTTCTGCTCTGCGTTCAGGTCAATCTTTACGCCCAGGGCTTCCAGGCAGTCCGCGGCGCCGCATTTGCTGGAAACACTCCGGTTGCCGTGCTTGGCGACTGGCACTCCGCCGGCTGAGACCACAATGCCGGAGACGGTGGAGATGTTAAAGGTGTTGGCCTCATCGCCCCCGGTGCCCACAATTTCCAGCACGTCCATGCCCGGGTCCAGCTTTGTGCATTTTTCACGCATCACCGCTGCACAGGCTGTGATCTCCTCAATGGTCTCGCCCTTCATCCGCATGGCGGTAAGGAAGGAGCCGATCTGCGCGTTGGTGGCCTTCCCCTCCATAATCTGGTTGAAGGCCTCTTTAGTGGCGTCCAGATCAAGATCATGTCCGTTTAAAACCGTATAGATCGCATCCTGTATCATTGTATTTTACCTCCCAGCGCTAAAAAATTTTCAATGATGATATTTCCCTGTGGTGTCAATATGGATTCCGGATGAAACTGAAGCCCGTACACATCAAAATCCCGGTGCTTGACGCCCATGACCTCATCGGCATTGTCCTCAGCGATGATGAGCAGCTCATCGGGCAGGCTGCTCCGACTGACTGCCAGCGAATGATAGCGGGCCGCGTCCATAATGGGCGGCAGGCCTTTGAACAGCGGGCTCCCGTTGGCAATGTGAATGCTGCTCCTTTTCCCGTGGATCAGCTCACTGGCGTAGGTGACCTCTGCGCCGAAGGCCTCACAGATGGCCTGATGCCCGAGGCACACACCTAAAACCGGAAGCTTTCCGGAAAACCGCCGGACCACCGCCTCACAGACTCCCGCGTCAGCAGGCCGCCCAGGGCCCGGGGACAGAATGATGTGGGATGGGTGCAGCGCCTCGATTTCGTCCACGCTCAGAGCGTCATTCCGGATGACCTTCAGGTCCGGGTTTACCCTGCCTACCTGCTGCACAAGATTGTATGAAAAGCTGTCGTAGTTATCTATGATTAAGATCATCAGTCCATTACCTCCACCGATTGTTTTACCGCTTCAACCACAGCCATGGCTTTGTTGATGCTCTCCTGGTATTCCTTTTCCGGATCGCTGTCTGCGACCACACCGCCGCCCGACTGGACATAGACCCGGCCGTCCTTCTTCACTGCTGTCCGGATGGCAATGCAGACATCCATGTTTCCGGTGAAGTCGATATAGCCGATGGCACCGCCGTAAATGCCCCGCCGTATCCCTTCAAGCTCGTTGATGATCTCACAGGCTCTTATCTTAGGCGCACCCGAGAGTGTGCCCGCTGGGAGAACTGCCGTAACCGCGTCAAGCTGATCCATGTTTTCTCTCAGCTGCCCGGTTACCACAGAGGTAATGTGCATGACATGGGAATATTTCTGGACTTTCAGATATTCCTGCACCTTAACGCTGCCGTACCGGCTTACCCTACCGAGGTCGTTTCGCCCCAGGTCTACCAGCATATTGTGCTCTGCCAGCTCCTTGGGATCTTTGAGCAGGCGCTCCTCAAGCTCAGCATCCTCCTCACTGGTTCTGCCCCTCGGGCTGGTACCGGCAATGGGAAAGGTTGAGAGCTCACCGTCCTGAAGCTTTACCAGCGTCTCGGGGGATGCCCCGGCGATTTCGAGGTCATCGCATGCGATATAATACATGTAGGGCGAAGGGTTGATGGTCCTCAGCACACGGTAGGTATTAAATAGGCTCCCCTCCATCTCAGCGGTCAGTCGGTTGGAGGGCACTGCCTGGAAAATATCGCCCTCGCGGATATAGCCCTTGGTCTTCTTCACGATCTCACAGTAGGCTTCCCTGTCAAAATGGGGCTTGAAATCGCTGAGCAGTCTTGGCAGCTGGCCGCTCGCCGGCACGTCGCTGTGGATCAGGCCCACCAGGTAATCCAGCTCCCTGACGGCCCGGTTATAGTTCACCGCCAGATGATCGGTTTTGATGGTAACCATAATCACGATCTTCTGCCGCAGCTGGTCAAAGGCAATGACTTTCTCAAACAGCATAAGGTCCAGATCGTTAAAGCCCGCGCTGTCGTCGCCGTCAAATCGCAGGGACGGCTCGCTGTACTTCAGATAGTCGTAGGAAAAATATCCGACAAAGCCGCCGGTAAAGGGCGGCAGCTCAGCCACCTTAGGGCTTCTGTACTCGGACAGGATGCGTCTTATCTCCTGTCCCGGATCATCGGTCTCTAACCTGACCGCCGTACCGTTTTTGATTTCCATGAGCCCGTCCTTGCACTTCACCTCGACCACTGGGTCAAAGCCGAGAAAGGAGTAGCGTCCCCACTTCTCAACACCCTCGACACTCTCCAGCAGGTAGCAGCGTGAGCTGATACTCTTTAATATTTTCAGCACCTGAATCGGTGTCTTGATGTCCGCAAAGATTTCGCAGCTGACAGGAAAGGCCGCAAAGCCCTCGGATTGTCGCTGTACTGTTTCTAATGATGGTATTTTCATGGGATACTCCTTTTATGATGATGATAAGATTGGTCATTAGCGGGCAAAGCGGTGTGAAGAAGGCTGGCTAATGGAGAATTGAGAATGCAGAATGGAGAATTTTTGAACCCTTTTACTCACGTAAAAGCGATTAAACAGCGGCCTACAGCCGCAATCCTAATCAAAATGCGCAGCATTTTGTTCCTGTAATTCTCCATTCTCAATTCTCAATTCTCCATTGAAAAATCCTCTTTCTTTGACTTTGAATCAAACTTCCACTTTCCTCCAACGCTCTCCCCCTGCCAATTTTTTTCAAAAATTGGACAAAACATCAAAAAAACACCCGCCCTGTAATATAAGCTCTATATTAAAGGACGAGTGTTGTAAGTTCTATGAAAACACCCGCGGTGCCACCTTTATTCACGGGACGCAAAAAGATCCCATGCTCTTTGCAGCGGTCCATCAACCGCCTCTTCAATAACGCAGAAGGTGCGTCGCAGAGTAATGGGAGCTTGCGCTCTGTTCACTGCGCCCTCGGTGATCCATTTAACAGGCTGCGTTCTGCCAAGCTCTCAGCATTCCCGGCTCTCTGTAAGTGCACGAACTGTTTTTATCTTCACGTCAATGGTTTTTAAGGCAAGTATTCAGTTGTTGTTTTAATTGTGATTTATTTTAGCACTCAAGATTTATGCTGTCAAGCTTTTATGGATTAAAGTTTTTGTTCTTTTTTTAGAGCAATCTTGTTTTTGGGCTTTAATCCCCCTTACCAAACTCAGTCATAGCGATAATACGCTTCGTACAAGCTGCATTTTTTGATTTCTCCGCGGTGGAAGGTGCCGGTCAGAAAGACGCCTGGCGTCTCTCTTTTTTCCTCTGATTCATAGAGATACAGCGTATCGCCGTCGATTTCATAATAGCGCTGAGTACGGTCGGGGTACGCTTCACGCATTCCGGACTGGTACAGATCGCTGTAGGAGTCGTCACTGGCATAGCCTGAGACGCCCGTGACGGTAAAGACCAGGTGGTTATCGGCGATGGCGTAGGTGCCGGAAGGGCCGTAACCGTAATAATCGTGTTTGCCAAACACAAAATTCCTGACAGCGTCGTACTTTCCAACATCATTGAATTTAATTTCCAGACTCTCCACTGGCAGCTCGCCGGCGTTATCCTTATGCCAGACACCCACTAAGGGGGATTTCTCAGGCACGCAACCCGCAAGCAGGGCCAGGAGCCCCACCATCACCATGATTAGCATTCCTCGTTTCATTTCAGCCTGCCTCCTCTCCATACCCTTATCGCACAAACGTATATATTCCATTGACCATACTGCCCTTCTCAACATTTACTTTTTTGCTCATAATGTAGAGCTTATTGCCCAGCAGCTTATAGTAAAATTCGCGATTATCCATTCTTCTGGCATAGTTCGTCAGGGCCAGTCCCTCGTCAAATTTACCGGGAGGCGCGTCGATCAGAGGCTTCTTCTCCCAATCGTCTGACCCTGTCATCTGCTTTTCATAAAACGCAGTCGCGTCCTTGTCAATAAACAGGGCTTCCTCAGACGGCAGGTAGGATATTCGGCTTAATTTCAGATAACCGGAGTCGGGATTGCTGCCGTAGCTGCCTTCAAAGGACAGAACTTTGTAGTGCCCGTCCACATTAACACCCCGTCCGTCTGAAAACGTTCCGTCGTCGTTGAACACGATTTGGTGGTTCTGCATATCATCCTTTATCGGGCAGGTCTTCTCAAAATATTCTTCCTTCCAGGTTCCGACGATATCGCCGCCCTGCCCGCACCCGGTAGAAACAAAGCACACAGCCAGCACCGCCATTCCAATCAACAGCTTTTTCATTCCGCTCACCCCTTTCCTTTCTCTCATTATAGCACATCTGAAAACGAACGTCATTCTGCTTTTAATGAAAACTTATCCATTTTCAGGTATAATGTGCTTTACGATATAAGGAGAATACACCACTCTATGAAAAACATCACGAAATTTGATCTTAAGATACTAAAAAAAATACAGAAAAACCTCTGCTCGCCGACGCTGGACAAGGTGATGATCGGGGCCACAAGGCTCGGGACTGCCGGCGCTGTCTGGATTGGCATCGGCGGCCTGATGATGCTCTCAAAAAAATACCGCCGTTGCGGGTTTACGCTCGCAGCGGCGGTATCCTTTGACGTTTTCGCCAACAATATTCTGGTTAAAAATCTTTTCCACCGCGCTCGGCCCTGTGACGTTGACCAAACAGTAGCTCTGAAGATCCGGCGCCCCTTTGGCGCATCCTTCCCCTCCGGCCATACACTGACCTCAGTGACTGCCGCCACCATTCTGACTCTGAACAAAAAGTCCTTTGGCCTTGGCGCCATTCCGCTGGCCGCACTCATCAGCTTTTCCAGAATGTACCTTTTTGTCCACTATCCCTCGGATATTGCGGCGGCTACCGCTCTGGGGATCGGGCTGGGTTCTGCGGCCTATGCCCTTGAGAAAAAGGCGCTGCCAGCCCCTAAAGAAGAGGCTTAAGCCTGCCTGCCCACAGCGTGTAGGCCGACGCTGTCAGGTGTACACCATCGGTGGTGTACTCGGGCAGCAGCTCTCCGTTTTTTGTCAGGACATCCCACAGATCGACGCATTCCGCGCCGTATTTTTTTGCCAGCCTTTCAATTTCCCGGTTGAGAGCTGTCACCCGGCTGTTGTCAAAAACAAAAAAAAGCTTTTCAGGACTGCAGGGCAGCGCCTTGTGCACAAAGACGGCGCTTTCAGGCGAGAGTGCCCTTATTTTCTCCAGGATCGCCTCGTAATTGCGGGCGATAAAGCCAGTGCTCTCCCCGCTGATGATGTCATTCACGCCGACCATCAGAAAGATTTTGCCCGGCTCCCGCTTCAGGCTTCTGCCGACGCGCATGAGCACGCCCTCTGTGGTATCGCCGCCCATGCCCCGGTTGATAACCTCTGTTCCCAGCAGATCGTCCCAGTCGCCGTATTCGATCAGGCTGTCGCCAATCATTAATATTTCATCGCTTTTCATTTCTCACCTCAGAATCCATTATCCGCGGCACTGCCGCTATACAGTATGACAAAAAAACAAAGCCTTTCTTATCTGGATAAAAGGCGCAGTCTGCGCACATCTGCTCTTAAAAGTTTACCCTACCCTCTGCCCGCCGTCAACCTGCCACTTACCGGCTGTTTACGACCATTTAGCGAAAAAGCCTTGCGTCCGGGCTGGTTTCACGTATAATTAAATCAACCGTTAACGGAAACACCAAGGAGGCTTCTCAAAATGGATGTTGAAATAAAAATTGACCCTGGGCTGCAAAAACCCCGGATAATCATCTGCACAAACGCCCTGACCGCTGAAATCACTGCCCTGGCTGAGCGCCTTTCGGCTGACCACCCCAGCATGATCACCGCAATTTCCGGCGACCGGATTTATTTGCTGGACAAAAAAGAGATTTTCCGTTTTTACACGGAGGAGCAGAAAACCTTTGTCCGCTGCGCACAGCAGACCTACCGGGTAAAGCTCCGGCTGTACGCGCTGGAGGAAATGCTGTCGGGCAGCAGCTTTGTCCGGATTTCCAACTCGGAAATTGTCAATTTCGGCCATGTCACTAGCCTGGACACCAGCATCAGCGGCACCATCAGCCTGCGGATGACCAACGGGGACAAGGCTTATGTGTCAAGGCGCTATGTCTCCAAAATCAAAAAATACTTAGGATTGTGAGGTAATTAAAATGACTGTAAAAAAAGCACTGGGCTTCGGACTTCTGGGCATCCCCATCGGCATTGCCATCTCCACGACCATCGCGCTGGCGATTTCTCTGTTCTTTGGCAGCTACTCCCCGGTATCCCCCCCGCTCATCGACCTGATGGGCGGCCTGATGAACGCGGCTCTTTTCCAGTACCTGGCCAGCGTAGCCCTTGGCTTTATCTGCGGGTTCGGGTCTGCCATCTGGGCAGTGGAGCGTTGGAGTCTTCTGAGGAAAACGCTCATCCATTTTCTGCTGCTGACCTTTACCCTGCTGCCCATCTCCATTGCCTGCCGCTGGGTAGCTCCCAGTTTTATCAGCATACTGATCTATTTCGTGGTTTTCGCGGCGCTCTACCTGATTATCTGGATTGTCCAGTACCTGATTATCCGGCACAAAATTTCCAAAATGAACGACCGTCTTTATGAAAAAAGGCCCTAAACGTGTTATAATAGAGGTATCTACTTTATCGAAATGAGGTGTTAAAATGAAAGTGGCATCCTTTGTGCTCAGCATTGTGGCACTGGCGGCGGGCACGACCGGTCTGGTTCTCAGCTGTGTGGCCCTTGGCAAATCCAAATAATAAACAAATAAAAAATACGCAGGCAGCTCCTGGGGCTGTCTGCGTGTTTTTTATTTTCTGGAATAAACCGTGATCCCGTTAAACAGATAGACATCGGAGGTGATCATGGCGTAATCCATAAGGGCGGGGTCAAAGGGGTTGGCGGTAAAGACGCCGTGTGTCCAGTCATAGTCCTTAAAGACCTTAAACTCTCTTATATCGCTGCAGTTTTCCACAAAATCATCGTAGGCTTCCATGGTATAGGGCTTGTTGCTGTACAGACAGTCGCCTAGAAAGATGCGCTTGCGCTGTTCATCCACTGCCACAATGTCCACGGTTTCCTCATTTTTGTTCCAAAATGTGCCGATGCGGTCAATTTTAAAGGGGATGCCCCCCTGCTTGCAGGCCGCAGCAAAAATCTCCTTGCAGGCTGTTTTAAACCAAAATTGGATATAACCTGGAAAAGCGCGCTTGATGGCTTCAAAAATCTGAAGCTCCTGGCCTGCCTCCAGGTGTTCTTTATTCTCAAAAATGAAGGTATACCAGAAATCCATAAAGGGATCGGAGAAATAGTACTGGACTTTGCGGTTAGAAGGACCAGCCTTTTTCTCGGTGATGGGCACTCTGGCCTCCAGGTAGCCAAGGACCGCCAGGTTGCTCAGGCAGTGGTTCACTGCGCCTGGCTTCATTTCCAGATACCTGGCGATATCGGCCGGGCGGTGGTAGTTGTCGGCTACAGCCTTTAACACCGCGTTGTAGTAGGATGGTTCCCAGACATCCCGCTCGATCAGGTTCATGGGCTCCTCGTATAAAAGGCTGTTTTGGTCCAGCATATCCTCACGGACCACGCCCATGTAGTCAATGGTCTTCTCGCAGGCGGCAAAGAATTCCCAGTATTTGGGAACCCCTCCCGCAATGGCGTACAGGGTCATGAGCTGGTTAAAATCCTGATGGGGGTAGTCCTTGATCATCTCTACAAAGCTGATGGGCTTCAGCTTCAGCTGGGTGGTCACGCAGCCGATCAGGGTGTTGCTCTTGCCTTCAAGATTGACTAAGAGGCTGTTGTTGGGCATTACCACGATCAGCATCACGGAAGCCTGCTTGAAGTAACGTTCCCACGCGTATTTTAAAGCTCTGGCAAAGGAAGGGTCTGCCAGCATCAGGTAAGCGACATTATCGATGACCAGCACTTTTCTGGAGGTCTCTACCCGCTCGGCAAAGGCCTTGAAAATTTCCTTCCAGTCCGGCAGCTTTGCCGAAGAGCTGAGGGTTTCTCCGCAATATTCTGCAAAAGTTTTAAGGAAGCGCCGTCGGCTTAAAACATCAACCTCTTCTTTCGCGGTAAAGTAAAGCGCCCGCTTGCCTTTCAAAAAATGACGGACCAGGGCGGTTTTGCCAACACGGCGCCGTCCGTTCACCATGACAAAGGCATTTTTACTGGTATACGCGTTTTCAAGAAGCTGAAGCTCCTGCTTTCTGCCTATAAAAGGTCTCATATTCGATGCCTCCTAACAAAAAATTATCCTATGATAATTATACGCTTAAACCCGCAGAGGTTCAAGGTTTTTATGGACTCTGGCGACATTTTAAGAGAAACACAAGCAATTCAGCCTCACTTAGCAGGATGAATTTTACATCTTTTTTACTAAGTGGGGCCACATTATGCTATAATAAAGAGATAAACAAAGATTATTCGAGGTGACACGATGAAAAATATCAGTATCATAGGCTCTACGGGGTCCATCGGCACACAGGCGCTGTCGGTGGTGGACGAATTTCCTGAGGAGCTGAACGTTGTCAGTATTTCCTGCTTCAACGAAATTGACGCCCTGGAGGAACAGATCCGCCGATACCAGCCTGAGCTGGTGGGCGTGATGGACCCGGACGCTGCTTTTGACCTGAGAAAGCGTATCCAGGCGGAGTTTCCGGACATCGAGGTGCTCTCCGGCATGGAGGGGCTCATCGCTGTAGCGACCTGCGACTCTGCGGAAATGCTGCTGACCGCTGTGTCCGGCATGGTCGGGCTGCGGCCCACGCTGGCCGCCATTGAGGCCGGGATCGACATCGCCCTGGCCAACAAGGAAACCCTGGTGGCAGGCGGCTCCATTGTCATGGAGGCTGTGGCGAAAAAAGGCGTGGCCCTGCTGCCTGTGGACAGTGAGCACTCCGCCATCTTCCAGTGCCTCATGGGCAATGCGCATGAGGAGCTGAAAAAGGTCATCATCACAGCCTCCGGCGGCCCTTTCCGCGGCAAGGACCGCGCTTATCTGGAGCAGGTGACCCTCGCCCAGGCGCTGAAGCACCCCAGCTGGTCCATGGGGCCGAAAATCACCATCGACTCCGCCACCCTGATGAACAAGGGGCTGGAGGTGATCGAGGCCAAATGGCTCTTTGACTTGGAGCCGGACCAGATTGACGTGGTGGTCCACCCCCAGAGCATTATCCACTCCATGGTGGAATATAAGGACCGCGCGGTCATGGCGCAGCTTGGCCTGCCGGACATGGCCCTGCCCATCCAGATCGCTTTCTTCTACCCCGGCCGTGTCGAAAACACCAAGCCGTCTCTCGATCTCGCCGAGGTGGGCACCCTGACCTTTGAAAAGCCGGACAAGGATACCTTCCGCTGTCTGGCGCTGGCCTATGAAGCCCTGAAGGCCGGCGGCTCCATGCCCGCGGCCCTGAACGCTGCCAATGAGGTCGCAGTCGCCCGTTTCCTGAAGGAGGAAATCGCCTTCCTGGATATTCCGAGAATCAACGAGGCGGTCATGCACCAGCACGTTCCGGTTAAAGCGCCGACCCTTGAGGACATTCTGGACGTGGACGAGTGGGCCCGGACCGTGGCTAAAAGCCTGTAAAACAGCATAAACCCTGCCGCACAGCATCATCCGGCTGTGCGGCAGGGCTTTTTATTTTTTCAGACGGCCCCGCTAGAGCAGGCCCTCGCCCCGGATAAAGGACAGCAGCTGGTCTGCCGCCGCCTGGGGGGACGGACCCCTCAGGATTTTCCCTTTTCTGCCGCGCTGGCGGTTCATGACCGTCTTTACACGGAGGGCTTCCTCCCCGGCGGCTTCTCCCTTATCTTCAAGGTGCAGCAGCGGCTTGCCGTAGGCTTCGCGGATGCCCGCAAAGGTGGCGTAGCGCGGCGCGGCCAGCTTATCCGTCACCGTGGCCAGGCAGGGCAGCGGCGCTTCCAGAAGCACCTCCCGGCCATCGAAAGGACACTGCGCGCGCACCTGCCCTCCCCTCATAGAAAGCCTCTGGGCCTGGGTGAGCTGGGGAATGCCTAGCGCCTCTGCCAGCAGCGCGGGGGTCTGGGCCACATCGCTGTCAATGGCCTGCCCGCCCATCAGGATCAGGTCCCAGCTCCGGTTTTCAAGAGCGGCCTTTAAAGCGCTGGCCGCCGCCCCGGCGAAGGCAGCGTCTGGAAATGGCACCTCTGCCCGGACTGCCTCGTCACAGCCCATGGCCAGAGCCTCCCGCAGGATTTCCTCTGCTTTTTCTGGGCCAGCGCAGAGGACCGCAACCGTGCCGCCACCGGCCTCCCTCAGCCGGAGAGCCGCCTCCACCGCCGCCTTATCGTCCGGGTTCATGGCACCCGGTGCGGACAGGGCTGTCATCTTTCCCTCCTTCTGATCGGCCTGCACAGGCACACTGTCTGAGAATGGCCGTATACACACCACACATTGGATCATTTCACGCTTCCCTCTTTCATCAGAAATTTGAAGCTTCGCTTAAAATAAACCCCTCTCTCTGGCCTTATGCCCCTTTTCCTGGCAGGGGCACCTTTAGTGGTAAGCTTCTTTTGTAATACTAATATTTTGCATGCTAATTGTCAAGAGGTTTTGATGGAAGCTGTAAAAGGAATACCAAAAAAGCTGAAGCTGTCCACAAAAACAGGATGTCGCTTCAGCTTTTTAATTTATCTAAAACAGGGTGTCGTCCCTGAGGGTATCTGCGATGTTGGCGCGGCAGATGATGCGCCCGCCGATCAGGTAGGCCAGGCCGACAGCGGCCAGCACCGCAGCTGCGGCGGCCAGCAGGGGCAGCAGGGGCATCCGCCCGATAAACATCGTCAGTTTAAGCTTGCTGGCTGTCACGGAAAAAATCACGAACAGCACATTCAGGGGAAGGCTGAGGAGGATGGGCCGCAGGCCGATGATCAGGGCCTCCATGAGCAGTACCTTATTGACGCTTTCAGGCGTCATGCCAATGGACTGATAACGGGCAAATTCCCTTTTGCGCTGGCCGATGTGCCCCAGTATGTTAGAAAACACATTGGCAATGCCGATGAGAGCCAAGAGCCCGCAGAGGATGCCCATAAAAATGTTGAGGGCTTTGCGCGCGGCCACGTTATAGGCAGCCTCGGCCTGCCGGTTTTCCATGGTAAAGTCTACACCCGCTGTGTCCAGAACCCGGGTAACGGCAGCTTCAGCCGGAGTGATCTGATCCTCTGATACAGCCTTTATGTTAAAGTACACCGTATCCGCCTCCAGCTCTGGCACCAGCTGCTGCCAAGCGCTTTCCGCCATGATCTGAAGCAGGGCAAAATCGTCATATTCCTCTCGGAGTTCTGGGGTTTTATCGGTGTAGGCGGCAATGTCCAGGCTGGCCGCTGCGTTGCCGGACGAGTCGTAAAGCTTAAGAGACTGGCCCTCCCGTGGGTTGATATAGGGCAGGTAGGCCCGCTCTCTGAAATGACTGTGGGCGCTGTCCCATATCTGGTTAACGGTCACTGCTGAAGGCGGCGCGCCGGCTGGCGCGGTGATGCCTGCCTGGGCGCAGTAGTCCTCAAAGCTCGCGTCATCCAGGACGACAATGGGCACCTTGATCTGATAACTGCCGTTCTGGGCAGTGATGCCCGTATCCTTCAGGGCCTCAAGGCCGCCCAGGGCTCTCAGCTCTGGGCTGAGCATATCCTCTGTGAGCTGGGTGTAAGCCGTAGCCTTCCGGTAGGCGGTGCAGCCCGCAGCCTCTGGGAGGGCCCGGATTTCGCCGAGAAGGGCGTCCTCACGCCCCTGGGTATCCTCCACAGCTGCCAGCAGGTCCCAGCGGTCTTTATAGCGCTCAAAATAGGTGAGCTGTGTGCTGATATCAGAAAGGGTCATGAAATTGAGAAAGACGCCGAACACCAGAAAGGACAGGGTCAGAGACACTGTGGCGGTGCGGAAGGCCTTTCTGCGGGTGTAAAGGGATTTCCGGGCCAGCTCGCCCTCTATGCCAAAGAGCTTTGACAAAAACCGGAAGGACCGGACTTTTTTCACGGGCAGGCTGTCCCCGCCGCGGATGGCCTCCAGGGGCGTCATGCGGCTGAGGCGCCGGGCTGGCACCCAAGCAGATACGCCGACTGTGATGAGACAGACTGCAAACCCCGCCAGAAAAACCCAGAGGCTGTAGTCAAACTCAGTGGGCACTGTCCCCATGCCGGTGCTGATGGCATTGGCGGCGCGCACAAACAGGATATTGAGCCCCACCCCGGCGGCGATGCCTGCCAGCAGGGGAACCAGGCTCAGGGCCAGGGCCTCCTCCAGCAGGGCGGTTCTTATCTGGCCGGGCGTGGCGCCCACGCTCTGCAGGATGCCCAGCTGATGGATGCGGGCGTTCATGGAAACGTCAAATGCGTTATAGATCATGAGCACCAGCGAAAAACACACCACAAGCATCACGCAGACATAAAAGGACAGCAGCAGGGGCGGTTGCTTTTGCTGCTCGGGGGAGTAGATATAGTACTGAATGAGAAGCTCGGTGTGGTACTGGACCCTTGTCTCATCGGCGCTGCTGAGGCCAAAGCTCTCCGCCAGGAGGGGAAGCTCGCTGTAGACCGCCCTGGGATTTTCGAAGCGGATGAGCATGGCCTGGCGGCCGGGGCCGGCCTCTTCCAGCACAGCCTGGGCCACACCGGGCGTTTCCTCTGCCCGCCGGGCGTCCTCCTCAGTGAAAGCGCTGATTAGTCTGCCCTGCCAGTCGCCCTCCTCCCGGACGATCCTTCGGATATTGTCTGTCCACAGATTGTAAAAGATAGCGGTGATGGTCGAGATCAGAGTGGCGGCGATGAACACAGCCACCACGATGGCGGCCGCGGCGGCCCGGTTGTTCCGGACTGCGCTCCCGGCGTATGCTTTCCACATGGTCAGACCTCCCCTGCCGCCGGCGCATTGGAGACGATGCGGCCGTCCTCAATCCAAATCACGCGGTCTGCCGCTCTGGCCACCAGCTCGTCATGGGTGATGACCAGAATGGTCTGCTTGAGGGTCTGGTTAAACCGCTTCAGCATTGCCATGATCTCCCTGGAGTTTTCCTGATCCAGGTTGCCGGTGGGCTCGTCGGCCAGCAGCAGGGCTGGCCGGTACAGCAGAGACCGCGCAATGGCGGTGCGCTGCTGCTGCCCGCCGGACAGCTGGCTGGGCAGGGCGTTCAGCTTATCCTCCAGCCCCAGGGCCCCGACAATGGCCTCGAAGTCCTGGGATTGGGGCTCGGTCCTGTCCAGAAGCAGGGGCAGCTTGATGTTCCGCTCCACCGTGAGAGTGGGGATCAGGTTATAAAACTGGTAGATGAGCCCCACGCTCCTGCGCCTGAAAAGAGCTGCTTCTTTTCTGCTCAGAGCAGAAATTTCCTCCCCGCCGACCCACACCCTGCCCTCGGTGGGGCTGTCCACCGCGCCGACAATGTGCAGCAGGGTGGATTTCCCCGAGCCCGATGCTCCGATAATGGATACGAATTCGCCCTTGCGGACGGTAAAATCAATGCCTCTCAGGGCGTGCACGGCGTTTTCGCCGGCGCCGTAGACTTTTGTAATTCCCTCACATCTTAAAATTTCCACTTTTTCCCTCCTGTGCTTATACTTTCAGTCCATCACCACTCTCCTGCAAGGCGGCCGTCGCGTAGCTCGACGCGGCGGTCGGCCTGTCTGGCAATGTCCCTGTCATGGGTCACGATGACAATGGTCTGCCTGTATTTTTCTCTGGAAATTTTTAAGAGAGCCATGATTTCCTGGCTGCCTCTGCGGTCAAGGCTGCCGGTGGGCTCGTCGGCCAGCAGCAGGGCCGGGGCGGCTATGAGGGCCCGGCCGATGGCCACGCGCTGCTGCTCGCCGCCGGACAGCTCCCTAGGCAGACACTTGGCGCGGTCCTCAAGCTTTAGCAGGCACAGCAGCTCCTCGAGGTAATCCCTGTTCACTCTGCGCCCGTCCAGACGCATTGGCAGCAGGATATTATCCTCGACACTTAGGGTTGGGATCAGGTTGTAAAACTGATAGACCAGCCCGATCTGCCGCCGCCTGAAAACAGCCAGCCCGGCTCTTGTCTTGGTATGGATATCCACGCCGTCGATCCGGACGGTGCCCGCTGTAGGGACTTCCACGCCACCCAAAAGGTGCAGTAGTGTGGACTTTCCTGAACCCGATGGGCCAGTGACTGCCACCAGCTCACCCTTGCCGGCTGAGAAGCTGATGCCCTTCAGGGCCTCCACTCTGGCGTTTCCGTTGCCGTATATTTTACTCAGGTTTTCCGTTCTTAAAATTTCCATTTGTATTCTCCGCCTCCTAAGCATAGCACAGTTCTCATGACACCTCAGTGACCCGTTAATGACAAATATGTCACTTTCGCCCGCTGTCCGTCCAGCCCCTGTAAACCTTGATCCGGAACAGCGCACCGCCGCCCGCCGGACTTTCGGCTGTAATGCTGCCGTGCTGGCGGCTGAAGATGGCCTGGGACAAAGCCAGGCCAATGCCTGCGCTGTCATCCCCGGAATCTTTTCCCTTGTAGAACCGCTCAAAGAGATGTGGCCTGTCCTCAGGCGCGATGCCGGGGCCAGTGTCTGCGATGAGGATCTCTGTGGCCAGGGGGTTTTCTTCAGCGCTCACCCGGATCTGCCCGCCGCGGGGCGTGTGCTCCATGCAGTTTTTCAGGATATTGCCCACAGCCTCCGCTGACCAGTAAAAATCGCCGGTGAAGGTGATGTCCCTGTCCACCTCCGCCCAGAGGGTTTGTTCTCTCAGCTCCATGGGGATCTCCAGAGGGGCGGCGGCCCTGGCGATGAGCTCAGACACCCGCACGGGCTCGCGCTTAAAGCCCACGGTCCCGGCCTCCAGCCGGGAGAGCTTGAGCAGCGCGTCGATAAGCCACTGGATGCGGGCCAGCAGGCTGCCTGCCTCGGCGGCCAGGCGGCTGCGGGCTTCTCTGCCGGTATCCTCACTGCACAGCCGGGGTACCAGCAGGCCAAGCGTTGTGAGGGGAACACGGAGCTGGTGGGAGATGTCGGCCAGGGCGTGGCTGAGGGCAGTCTTGTCCGCCTCCAGTGCAGCCGCCTGCTCCCGCAGGCGAAGGGTCATTTTGCAGACCGCGCTCTGCAGGACCGCCAGCTCACCCTCGTTGTCGGGGATTTCTTTCAGAGCGTCCCCGCCGTGCAGCACCTGGTCCAGCTGGAGGCTCAGGGCCGACAGGCGGCGGTAACGCCTGGCCGTGAAGCCGTAAAAGAGCGCGCCTGCCCCAGCACATACGCAGAGCACATAGGCCGCGCAGGCCGCGCTGATCCACAGCCCGCCCGCGGCCACTGCCAGGGTGAGCAGCGTGTAAAGCCCTGCCAGCCTGCGTATTTCCGGATTTCTGAGCAGCCCCATCTCAGTCCTCCACCTTGTAGCCAAGGCCCCTGACCGTCTTGATGATCCGGGGCTCGGCGGGATCTTTCTCAATCTTTTCACGCAGGCGCTTGATATAGACGGTAAGTGTGTTGTCATTGACAAAATCCCCTGAAGCGTCCCAGATTTCCTGGAGCAGGCGGCTTCTGGACAGCACCTCGCCCCGATGACTCAGGAGGGTGAGCAGCAGGCGGTATTCGAGGGCTGAGAGCACGATCTCCTGCCCGTCTCTGCGCACAGACGCTCCGGCAGTGTCCACGCTTAAGTTTCCGAGCTGAAAGACCGACTGGGCCCTGCCGCTCCGCCGGAGGCTGTTCTTAACCCGCGCCACCAGCTCCATTGGCTTGAAGGGCTTGGTGATATAGTCGTCGGCCCCCAGATTGAAGCCAGTGACAATGCTGGCCTCGTCGTCCAAGGCGGTGAGGAAGATCACCGGTGTGTTTCCCCTGTGCAGGATTTCTGTACACAGGGCGTAACCGTTTCCGTCGGGCAGCATTAAATCAAGGAGTATCAGGTCAAAGCGATCTCCCTCCAGGGCGCTCTCGGCCTCAGCTCTGGTGGCAGCGGTGTCCACAGAGAAGCCTTCCTCCTCCAGCAGGGCTCTCAGGTGCTTTACAATCTGCCGCTCATCTTCTACGATTAATATTCGTCGCATATTCGTTCCCCCATTGTGGTTAATTTCAAGATTTTGCTTTCATTTTACCTTAAAACCCAGATCGGAACAATCCCTTAAACTTTGTCCCAGCCGGCGCAGGAATGCCCTGAATGGGCGGATTGATCAAAAACGACACTCGCGTCATTTTTAAACATAATTGTTGAATCCCTTTCGCCACAGCCTTTTCCGGGCATACAAAAAGCAGGGGCGCCGAAACAGCGCCCCTGCTTTTTCAATTTCTATAATCATAAATCCTGTCAGAGATGGCATGCCGAAACAGCACATCATGTCCAATCTGCTGGGACGAGACGTCGTTTCATCGCACCGTCTCCGCACCTTTCTTATTTTTCGTCAGGAGCGTCAAAGCGGAAGCGGTCATCCTTTTCGGCGTTGACGTCATCGTCAGCATCGGGGTTAAGCTTTGCACCGAAGAAAACCTCGTCCTCGCGTTCCCGTTCGTTTTCGGATTTTTCCTCGCGCTGCTCGGCTTTCTTTTCTTCAGTTGCGGTCACTGGCGCTCCGAAGCGGAAGGCGTCGTCCTCCTGGGTATTGACATCGGTGTCGCGCTGGTCCTGGTTGACCTTTGCTCCAAAAAATATTTCATCATCGCGTTCTCGGGCGTCTTTTTCTGGTGAATTGTTTTGATCCTTCATGGTAAATTCTCCTTTCGGTTTGTTGTTTTTCTATTTACCCGAAAGCGCTTTCTCTAAGCAGCCGTTGCCGAAAATCTTACTTTTTAACACAAGGTTTCTCTTATTGCTACCCGGAGGGCTTTATTTTTCATAACGCAAAATTTCCGGGCCTGCCCATGCGTTATGAAAAACCGCGCAAACCACCTGTTTATGCGGGTTTGCAAGACATCAAAACTCATAACCTCATAACGCACATCGTCCGGGCCTTTTTTAGGCGGGGCGATCCTCAGACTGAGCGATCCATTTGGGATTGACGATATATTTGTAAAAAACACGCCTGCCATTCTGGTCCCGCTCTATTTTTAAATAACCATAATCTACCAGGATATTCAGGAAAATTTCCGCGTCCGCGCCTTTTTTAAAGCTCAGGTCTCTCAGATTCCTCGCAGCGTCGTAGGCGGTAAAGACCTCAAAGTTATGCTTATCAATGGCCTTGAGCAGTTTTCCGGCTTTCTCCATGTTTTTGTCATCGCCCATGATCTGGTGGGCGTGCCGGGCGTGGTCGATATAGTAAGTCCAGGCCAGATCACAGGCCTCCTTCATGCTAAAATAGTCCACAGGCGTTTTTCCTGCCTCTTTTCGGTATTTGGCCACATGCATGAGCCCTGCCAGGCGCAGCACCTGTCCGGGCAGCTTGGAGGTCCACTCCTTGAGGTTGGCGAGATCGCCGTTGTTCCGTTCGTCCGCGGCTTTTCGGAAGCCCTTGAACAGCTCGGCGGCATCCTCACTCAGGGTCAGCATCTCATAGGCATCCTCCTCGGCCAGGGCAATCAACTCTTCCAGCAGATTTTCATAACGTTTTTTCACTTCCTCATCGAGCTTGGGCGCGCCCTCAATTTTGCGCTTGCCCAGCTTGCTCTCCGGCAGGCTGAACAGGAAACGGGCGGGCAGGCCCCTTTCCAGCAGGATTTTATTCTTGACCACCCGGTCCAGCACATCGGGCTGAACCATGAGGTTCATGGTCAGGCGGGGATCGTTGATATACTCCCCGGGGCGGCCAACCCGGTCCACGATGATGGTCTCTCCAGAATAGGCCTGGAGGTAGTTGGTAAAATTGGGCTGGCTGTCGTAAAGGCCCGCGATGTTGGAGAATACTGCGCCCTCAGCGGAGATAATGCTGATCCGGCCCTTGTTCTCCTGGAGCAGGCCGGCCAGCTTCTGGGAGGTGACGTCGTTGGCCACCAGCCTGGGCGGCGCGGATTTTTCCAGGGCTTTGATCTCGCGCAGCTGATCCTCCATCTCGATGAGCTTGGCCTCCTTTTCATCCCCCTTAAGACCGCCGCACGCCTTGCGCATGGCCTCGTAGGCGCTGCGGGCCATGTCCAGCCGCACCTCCACCGAGATGGCCTTGTCGGCATAGTCTCTAAAGAGCTTTGTCTGGTGCTTAAAAAGGGGATTGGTCACGGCTTTCATAAGGTGGCTTTTCCCCTCTCCGGGCCGGGCCACGCCTAGGACAAAGAGTCCCAGGGGCTCGTACCATCCGGTTTCGGGGCTGATACCATAACGCCCCTGCAAAAGGGCCGCCAGGGTGCCCAGCATGGCGGTGCCGGCCAGATCAGCGGACATCTCCATGGATTCGGACAGATTCTTGCAGTACTCGAAAAGCTCGATGGGCAGATTCTCCATCGGGAACCTGGGCAGGGTAGTATTCTCCTCCAGGGGACGCAGCGGCTTGAAGCCGTCTTTCCAGGCCTGTGCCTGTTTAATGGACTCAAGCGTTCGCTTGTATTCTTCCTGGTCAAGCTGGCGGCATTCCCCTTCGTAGTAGATTTCTCCCTGATATTCCTTTATTTCCTCTTCGCCATAGCGGTACCGGGTCTCACCGTTCTCATCAATTTCCTCGATGATGGGCAGACTGACGGTTCTTCTGGGCGGCACCACTGTGATACCCGCCTTGTCCTTCCACCGCTCACGCTCTTCTTCCTCATCATCAATCATCACCACCTCCAGCATCTCCTCAGGCGGCTTGGGCGCTGTTTCCAGGCGCGCGTCTTTTTCATCTGTTTGCATCATTATTTCCTCTCTTCAAAACGCGCCTTGCTATGTGCGTTATGACGTTATGTATTTTGACAGGCCGCAAAACGCCTGTTTATGCGGGTTTTGGCCATTTCTCATAACACATGGGCTGACTTCGGAAAATTGCGTTATGAAAAAAGGCTTCCCCATTATCCATTTTTCACTTTCCATTTTCAACTAAACTGTCCTCTATTTAACACTTTGCCTTTTTTGAAACGCTGGCTCTGCTTTTCATCAGGGCTTTGTTCTTTATTTAAGCTGCCGGGCCGCCGCTCGGCAGAGCGCGCAGGGTGAATCGTAGTCCCCGGGGCTCACCTCGATCCCGCAGTCTCTGGCGGCAGCGATCAGGCCAGGGATACCCTGCTCAAGCAGGGCGCGCATGAGGGGCTGCCGGTTGGGATTATAGCCTCCCAGTATATCGGCCATCGCCTCCCGGTGCAGATTTCCGATGACAAAGCCGCACACCCGTACGCTACCGTCCGGGTCCACCGCCAGGGATGTGGGGGCGTCCAGGCGCTCGGTATAGGCAGCCGTGCCGCACTGAAAGCCGGCATCCAACGGCGTCCTCTGGAAATAATCGGCGAGGTAAATCCTGGCGTTTCCGCCCGGAAAAACGCGGTTTCCCACCCCCACAGGCAGGCGCAGAGACTCGAAGCGCCTGAGGCATGCCCTGGTTTTCGCGTCATAGGGATCGCGGCTCTCCGGGCCCTTGAGCCACGTGGGGTGCAGAACGGTGACGCTGCCCAGCCCGGCTTCACACAGGGCGCGGGCAAAGGCGTACTGCTCGGCGATTGGCAGGTGCTCGGTGTGAAAGGCGTCCACAGATAAAAGGATTTCATTAACGCCGCTGGCCTCCAGCCGGTCGGCCGTATGCTCCCGGAGCGCCTTGTCGTGGGTAAAGCAGCCGCTGGTGATCAGCTGCCGCCTGGGGATGCTACGGTCCTCTGCCTGCTGGTGCACAGCGCAGACAGTGGGCACGCACAGCAGGGGCTCGCCGCCAAAGGTCAGCACCGATTCCAGCGCGCAGGCGCGGTCCACCGCCTCAAGGGCAGCGGCGGCATCCTCTGGCAAGAGCTCCCCGTCAAGCCTGTCCGGGCCCAGCGCACAGTGCGCGCACCGGCTCCGGCAGCGGTGTGTCACGCTGAATTCTAGCCGCTTTACATGTTTTAAATAGGGATTCCTCTGGTTCATATTATCCTCCTCCCACGCCTGATTCTCAGGGCCTCACGCTGGCTTCTGCGCTGGCTGTTGCAGCTATGCCATTATAAGAATTTTTATTCAATCTAATAATTTATTATATCCATTATAGCACCCAACGTCCTGCTGGTAAAGCTTTATTTGAATTGATATTTTTTTAACTTTCCAGACCGGCCCAAACCGCCCTCGGCCATAAAAAAAGATGATGTGCTGAAACAGCACATCATCGGTGGGGGGGACGTTAGCCTTACGAGAAAAAGTGTTCCGCAGAGGTTTATTAATGGAAAATGAAGAATTGAGAATGGAGAATTAAAAGACCCCTTTTGCTGCCGCAAAAGCGATTAAGACAGTGGCCTTCGGCCGCCGTTTCATTCAAAATGCGCAGCATTTTGTTCCTCTAATTCTCCATTCTGCATTTTCAATTGGTTCCGCCTTTGCATCACGCGTCACAATTCTTTGGCAGGGTCACCTTAAAGGTGGTGCCAATCCCCACTGAGCTAGTCACCTCGATGGTTCCCTTGTTGTTCTGGACAATGTGCTTGACAATGGCAAGGCCCAGGCCAGTGCCGCCGTTTTCCTTGGAACGGCTCTTATCCACACGGTAAAAACGCTCAAAGATCCGCGGGATGTCCTCCTCGGGGATGCCACAGCCGGTATCCTCCACCAGGATGCAGAAATGCGCGCCATTTTCGTAGACCGACACATCCACCCTGCCGCCTTCGTCCGTGTATTTGATGGCGTTGTCCACCAGGTTGATCATCATCTGCCTGAAATCGTCCGGGTTGATGATAACGCTGATGTCGCCCTCCTTCTGATAGCGCAGCTCGATACGCTTGGACTCAGCCGTCATTTTGAGAATGTCGAAGATCCGCAGGATTTCCTGGTTCACACCGATGACCTCGCGCTTGTCCTCGCCGCTGCGCTGGTTGTTTTCCAGGTGAGAGAGGATCAGAATATCGTTGACCAGGCGGGTCAGGCGTTCACTCTCATCGGCGATAATGCTGTAAAAACGGCCAAGGGTGGCCTCGTCGGTAATGTGGTTTTCCTGAATGGTCTCGATGAAGCCGCGGATGGTGGTAATGGGGGTTTTCAGCTCGTGGGACACATTGGCCACAAAGTCCCGGCGGATATTTTCCAGCCCCTTGATCATGGTAATATCCTCCAGAATGATGATATTGCCATTGTAGGTCTGGTCGCCCTTGTCCAGCATCTGGGAGCTTGTGACCTTGTAGATACGCTCCTCGATACGGGTTTCGTAGTCCAGCCGCCCGTCCTCGGTCTCTGCCAGCTTGTCCTGAAGCTCGTACACAAAGGGGTCGCGGTAAACCTCCAGGATATTTTTCCCCTTGATTTCCTTCTTCAGGTCGATGTTAAAGATGCCCCGGGCCGTATCGTTAATCAGGATGATCTTATTATCCCGGTCTACGGCGATAATGCCCTGGTTCATGCTGGACAGCACAGAGGACAGCTCAATATTCTTGCGGTTGATCTTGCTGAAGGAGGCATCCAGCTGCTCGGCCATGGTATTGAGCGAGTCGACCAAATCGCCGATTTTATCGTCCCTGAGCATGGTGAGCTTTGTCTTATAATCGCCCCGGGCAATCTTTCTGGCGAAAATGGTGACCTCGTCCAGGGGTCTTGTCTCGTTATTTAAGAGGAAGGCAAAAATCACAATGGCGATGAGGATACTGGCCAGCGCCACAAAAATCAGGTTGTTAATAATGCTGTAGCTCACATCCTCCATGACGTCAAGAGGCACTGCGATCCTTACAATATGCGTTATCTGCCCATCCTGATAGTATGGCGCTGCCAGGTAGAGCATATTCTTCATAATGGTGTCGGAATAGCGCACCGAGGTGGTGGGCGTCCCCTTCATGGCGCCCTGGACCTCGGGCCGGCTCAGGTGGTTGTCCAGCGAACCGATACCGCTCAGGGACTCAAACAGGACGTTCCCCTCCACATCTATGATGTTGATGCGCTGGTTGGTGCTGTTTGCATAATGCTCGAGCCCGGTGACGTCGCCGGTCTTGATGTAGCCGGGCATCAGGTCCTCGACAATATACTCGCTGTTGCTTTTCAGGTTGCTCTCGGTGGATTCATAGTAGGCGTTTTTGAAGATCACATAGGAGAAAACGCCTGAAAAGGCAGTGACCAGCACGATCAGGATTGAAAAGACAATGGTGATGCGTTTTTTCATTGATCACCTCCCAGGTTTTCTACCAGGCGGTAGCCCACGCCGCGCACGGTTTCGATGTATTTTTCCTGGTCGTCCTCAATCTTCTTCCGCAGGTAACGGATGTGGACATCCACTGTCCGGGTCTCGCCGTAATACTCATAGCCCCAGATTTCGTCCAGCAGCTGATCCCGGGTCAGCACCTTGTTCTTATTGTTTGCCAGATACAGGAGCAGCTCGTATTCCTTCAGCGTCAGCGACAGCTTTTTGCCGTTTTTGTATACCTCGAAGGAGCCGGGCAGAATGCGCAGGCTGCCCACTGCGATCTCCTCTGTGTCTGAGCTTTTGATCATCTCGGTGCGCCGCAGGACAGCCTTTACCCGGGCGTAGAGCTCCTTCACGCTGAAGGGCTTGGTCATATAGTCGTCTGCGCCCATTTCTAGGCCAAGGACCTTGTCAAACTCCTCGCTCTTGGCGGTGAGCATGATGACTGGAATGTAAGACAGGTTTTTATCCGCCCGCACCTCGCGGCAGATGGTGAGCCCGTCCTTGCCCGGCAGCATTAAATCCAGAATGATCAGATCCGGCCGGATATCCACGATTTTCTCAACCGCGCCGGTCCCCTCGTGGACCCCCGCCACCTCAAATCCCTGGGCTTCCAGATTGAATTTAATCAGCTCAAATATATTAAGTTCGTCTTCTATAATCAGAATTTTTTTCATTTTCTCTCCAATTCTCGCTCAATTTTAACATAATATGATTATAGCATATGTTGTGTTAAAGGCATGTAAAATCTAGATTAAATTTAGAAGGCAAATCTGTGACTGTTAAAAAAGCGGCGCAAACCGAGACTGCGCCTTTTGTCCAGATAAGAAAAAGGCTTCGTCTCTCAAGATCCTTACCTGTCACTCCTTAAGCTCCCGGAAATGCTGCCAGTGAATCCCGATATGCCCAATGCCCAAAATCACCACAAACACCACCATCAAAATGACCCTCCCGTAGATCCCCAGGAGCAGAAACGAAACCACCGGCAGCGTTGCCCCTGCCAGCGGCACACCGCAAAAGCTCGAATAAAAATCTTTTAGCTTCTGCCCACTTCTAAAATACCGGACCCAGTAGCCCTCGTACAGCAGCATCAGCCCAAAGGACAGCGCCAGCCACAGGCTCCAGGGCGTCAGAGGGCGGAGGTTAAAATCCGTAAAGATCAGGGCGCAGCAGCTCACCCCCACCTGCCCCACACGCTCACACCACACCAGCAGTTTATGCTCATGTCTGAAATCATAGCCCTCCGGCTGCCTCCTTGTCCAGATCAGGTTGGGGATAAACAGCATCAGCAGATACAGTACACCGATGTATGAAAATCCAAAATGTCCCATTTTTTCCTCCTCATTTTTTATAAACAGCGTCGCCGCACAGTTAATACCGCTATTATATCACGTTTGGATTAAAACTTTTACATTTTGTCTTGACACCCAAAACAAATGTGATATGATAATAAAAAAGCATAAAACATTTCAGGTGCTGCATGGCAGATAATAGGGAACTAAGTGAGATTCTTAGACGGGCCCGCCGCTGTAAGTGGATTGCCCGGCTCATCACCACTGTCCAAAAGGATGGGAAGGGAGCCCGGCGTTAATCCTCAGTCAGAAAACCTGCCTGAAATGTGTCGACGGTCTTTATCTGAGCGGTGGAGGCCTGTGGGAATGATGGAAAGTTCGCACCTTAGATTAAGGTCGGGCTTTTTTTGTTTGAAAAATAAGGAGATACCAAATGAAAGCAGTTGTTTTAACAGGCCCCGGCCAGCTGGAAATGACCGAAAGGCCCATTCCGGCCTGCGGCGACCACGAAGTCCTTGTCAGGGTCATGGCCTGCAATTTATGCAAAACCGATCTCAAATGCCTGACCATGGGTCAGCGTGACCTGGTATACCCGCGTGTGCTGGGCCATGAAATTTCCGGTGTTATCGCCGGTGTGGGCGCTGCAGTCACAGGCTACCAGGAGGGACAGCGGGTACACGTGCACCCGGGGATTGCCTGCGGCGCGTGCGCCTATTGTAAAGAGGGCGATGATAACCTCTGCGACCACGTGCGCATCATGGGCTTTAACTATGATGGCGGCTTCCAGGAATACCTGGTGGTGCCTGCGGAGGGCGTCCGGGGCCAGATCATCAACATCATTGAAAATGACGCGCTGAGCTTTGAGGAGATATCCTTTATCGAGCCTCTCTCCTGCTGCGTCAACGTCCAGGAAAAGCTGAAGCTTGCGCCTGACGACACCCTGCTGATCATCGGCGCAGGCCGTATGGGCATCCTCAACCTGCGTGTGGCAAGAGCCCTGGGCGTGCGTAAGGTCCTTCTGCTTGAGTCTGACCCCGAACGGGCCGCCCGCGCCGAGACGCTGGGCTTTGACGCTGTTTTCGCGAGCGGGCAGGAGGCCGAGGGCGCCATTAGGGAACTGACAGACGGCCAGGGCGTGGATGCGGTGATCCCCTGCTGCGCAGCCGCAGACGCCATGAACCTGGCGCTCCGGGTGCTTAAAAAGCAGGGGCGCTTCGGCCATTTCAGCGGTATTATCCCAGACGGCGCCACCCAGCCCGAGATCAACACCATTCACTACAAGGAGCAGATCATGACCGGCGCCTACGGGTGCAGCATTGCGCACAGCCGCCGGGCCAAGGCACTGCTGGAGAACGGCAGTCTGATTGTAAAAGACCTGATCACTGAGCGCATTCCGCTCGAGGAGCTGCGGCACGGCCTTGAGCGCGTACGTCAGCTTGAAACCCTGTCGACCATCGTCGTTTTTGATTAACACACCATATGGAGGAGTAAAACAATGGAAGCAGTTACTATGAAAGAATATGGCCAGGTGATCACCGGCCTCATCAACCGTGAAAATCTGACCAAGGAAGAATCAAAGGAAATGTTTATGGAGATCCTGGGCGACCGCCAGACGCCCATGCAGCAGGGGGCTTTTCTGGCCGCCCTCAGCGCCAAGGGCCCGACCGCCGCAGAAGTAGCCGGCAGCTTTGAGGCCATCTACGAAATTGACACCTGCAAGGTCACGCCTCAGACCGCTGTGCCTGTGGTGGAAAACTGCGGCACGGGCATGGATACCTTTAAGACCTTTAATATCAGCACGGTCGCCGGCATCATCGCCGCCGCAGACGGCGTCCCCATGGCCAAGCATGGCTCACGGGCGCTCACCTCTGTGTGCGGCACCATCGACGCGGTGGAGGCCCTGGGCGTGGATGTGGACTGCAGCGTGGACGTGGTAAAGGCCAGCATCGAGAACGCGGGCATCGGCATCTTTAACGGCATGAGCTCCGAGGTCCATCCCACTGCCCTCGGCCGGGTGCTGTCACAGATCTCCTTCGGCAGCGTTTTAAACATCTCCGCCTCTCTGGCCAATCCCGCCCTGCCAAAATACGCAGTCCGCGGAGTCTACTCCCTGGATATGCTGGAATTTGTCCCGGACATCATGCGTGAAATCGGCTATGAGCACGCACTGATCGTCTACGGCGAAGCCGGAGACGGCTGTATCGACGAAGCCTCCACAGTCGGCGCCACCCACATGGCTGAGCTGATGCCCGACGGCACTGTAAAGCGCAGTATCCTGACGCCGGAAAGCCTTGGGATTGAGCCGGGCAGACTGGACGAGCTGGCTCCCTGGGGCTCTGTGGACGCGGCCGCCCAGGGCATTGTCCGTATCCTGAAGGGCGTCTCCACCCCCACCCGCACCAACATCGTCTGCCTGAACAGCGCGCTGATTCTCTATGTTGCGGGAAAAGCTGCAAGCATTCCGGAAGGCTATCTGCGCAGCCATGAGCTCATCGCAAGCGGCGCGGCCTACAAGGCGCTGGAAAAATGGGTCGCTGCCCAGAACCGCGATCCCCAGGCCGGTCTCGCGAAGCTGAAAGCCCTCACCCTGGCCGCCGAGGTGTAAAATGAATCTCTACGCCTTTAAAGCTGACAATGGTTACCTGAAAATAGCTCCCGACGGCGCCTACATTCTGGTCGGCATCCATAAAGCCAGCGTCTATGATGACAGCAGACTTGACAGCCTGAAGGAGCAGCTCGCCGCCCTGAAGCCCGAGCTCGAAAATCTGAGGATCGTAAAACTCGTGCTTGAGGAAGAGGATTATTTTCTGCAATAGAAAAAAGGACCGCTGAGCAGCGGTCCTTTTTTAATAATCGCCTTATTTTTCTTCTCTTTCCATATGTAAAATCGGAAACTCCCGCCCCTGCTCATCTAAGGGCGACCTTGATGCTACGCGAAAACCCATATGCTCGTAAAAACCTCTTGCGCCGGGATTCTGCTCATTCACATCTACGGCGGTGGCACCGCAGTTCTCAAGGGCATGGCAGATAAGAAAACTGCCGGCGCCCTTTCCAAACCAGTTCGGCTCCACAAAAAGCATTTCAATTTTCTGTTTGTCAATCCCGATAAATCCAACGGTTGTGCCCAGGTGGTTACGGGCCAGCATCAGCTGCTCCACGCCCTTCAGGCCGGCCTTCACCTCAGGGACCAGTCCCTGAATATCTTCCTCTCCCAGAAAATCATGGGTGGCCCGCACAGAAGCCTCCCATATTTCAGCCAGTTTTTCGATCTCCTGATCGGTTCTGCGGCCGATCCTTTCAATGCTGTATTCCTGTTTCATTTTATCCTCCCTATAAAAAAGCCCTCTCCACCGCAATGAAGAGGCCTGTGTTTGTGTTAGTCGTTTCGTTCCCGCACAAAAAACCGGATGGGCGTGCCATCGAAATCAAAGGTATCGCGGATTTTGTTTTCCAGATAACGCTGATAGGAAAAGTGCATCAGCGTCGCGTCGTTGACAAATACCACAAAGGTCGGCGGGTTCACACCAGTCTGTGACGCGTAAAAGATTTTGAGACGGCGGCCACTCTTGGTCGGCGGCTGCTTCATCATGATGAATTCTGTCATGGCCTCGTTGAGCTTACCGGTGGTAATGCGTTTTTCCGTCTGACTCTTGACAAAATCAATGGTTTCGTAAATCTTGCTGACCCGCTGCCCGGTTTTGGCCGAGATAAACAGGATGGGCGCATAGTCGATAAAGGAAAGGGTATCGCGGATTTCCCTTTTCATTTTATCCATGGTCTTGGTGTCCTTTTCCACAATATCCCATTTGTTGACAATGATGATGGACGGCTTGGAGCGGTTGTGGGCGATACCGGCAATTTTAGCGTCCTGCTCGGTCACACCCTTTTCCCCGTCAATGAGCACCAGAACCACATCGCTTCGGTCAACAGCGGCGATGGCGCGCACAATACTGTAACGCTCAATATCCTCATAAATTTTTTTCTTCTTCCGCAGCCCCGCAGTGTCGATGAGGGTGTAATCCCGTCCATTAAAGCGCACCTCTGTGTCGATGGCGTCCCGGGTAGTGCCGGGTACATCGCTGACGATGAGCCGGTCATGGCCCACCATTTTGTTGATCAGGGTGGATTTACCCGCGTTTGGCTTTCCAATCACCGCGATTTTCAGGTTATCATCCTCCTGCGCGTCCTCATCATAGACCTTTTTAACCCGTTCGATTACCTCGTCCAGGAAATCGCCAAGGCCAAGGCCCTGCTCGGCGGAAATGGCGATTGGCTCACCAATGCCGAGATTGTAAAATTCAAAAATATTGTTTTCCAACTGCTGGCTGTCCACCTTGTTTACAGCCAGCAAAACGTTTTTGCTGTGCTTGCGGATCATGTTGGCCACCTCTAAATCGGAGGCAGTCATCCCCTCACGCCCGTCCACCAGCAGCACGATCAAATCTGCCATGTCGATGGCCAGTTCTGCCTGGACACGCATCTGCAATAAAATATCATCCTTAGTGTGGGGCTCGATCCCACCGGTGTCGATGAGTGTAAAATGATGGTTCTGCCACTCCGCATCCGCAATGATACGGTCTCTGGTAACGCCGGGCGTGTCTTCCACAATGGCGATACGCTCGCCCACCAGCTTGTTGAACAGGGTGGATTTGCCCACGTTCGGGCGTCCCACCACTGCGACAATCGGTTTTGCCATAGTATTCCTCCTTATTTCATCGCTTCCAGAAAGGCCGCGCCGTCCACCGGGACAATGCGCACCTCTGCCTGAAGCGCCTTTTCAATATCTTCTGTTGTCACATCGTCCAGCAGGTCATGGGACTGACTGCGGACCATATTTTCCGGGATCAGGTAACAGTCTGCCCCCGGAGGCACCTGCCTGATAATATCCGTCCCCGTGATCAGCCCGGACACTGTGATGTCCTCGCCAAAAAAATCATTGGTGACCGGATAAACAGACAGCTCCACGCCGCAGACGGCGCTTGCCTTTTTGGCGCAGTCCCGCATAAAATCCGCAGCCAACTGCCCGGTGATAATGCCGACTCTGCGGGATACGTCGTTTCCACGTACCCCGCGGGCTTCGCTCAGGGCGGCGTCCAGGCTTTCCCTAAAATCTGTCATCATGCCCACGCCGTTTTCAATCTGCGGGAAACCGTCGTAATAGCTGGAATCCGGCAAGGCTTCGCCGGCCAGCAGGAAAAACTCGTCGCTGGCGTAGACAAAATTTGTACCATACTGGCTCCGCATCTGATCCTGAATATCGCTGATGATGGACAGGGTCTCTCTGGCACCCTCTGCGTCAAATTTATCGAGTTTTGCCAGCCCCTCACGGTATTTGGACAGGCCCACAGGCACCACAGAGACGGAGGCCATCTGCGGGTAAAAGCCCATTAGGTCATTCAGGGTCCGTCTCAGCTCATCGCGGTCATTATAGCCGGGGCACAGCACAATCTGTCCGTTCATGCCAATGCCGTTATCGGCAAAATACCGCAGGGATTCCACAATCGACCCGGCAAAGCGGTTGTGCAGCATGGCGCACCGCAGCTCCGGGTTTGTCGTATGCACAGAGATGTTGATGGGCATAATCCGGTAGCGTACAATGCGCTCCATTTCCGCCTCGGTCAGGTTGGTCAGCGTGACATAGTTGCCCAGCAGAAAGGAGAGACGCTCATCGTCGTCCTTGACATATAAGGTTTCCCGCATTCCCGGGGGCATCTGGTCAATGAAGCAGAAAACGCAATTGTTTTTGCAGGTCCGGGTTTCCAGCATATTTTCATCAAATACCAGCCCCAGATCCTCCTCAAAATCCTTTTCCACATCCAGCTCCCAGATCTCGCCGCTTGGCTTTTCAATTTCGATCATCAACTGCTCGTCTGCCTGCAGATACCGGTAGTCCATGATGTCGGCCACAGGCATTCCGTTGATGGTGAGCAGTGTGTCGCCCTTTTCAATTTCCAGTTCTTCAAAGATGCTGCCCGGGGCAACACCCTCTATTTTAAATTTACCCAATGTTTTTCTCACTTAATCTATTTTTCTTCTATTCAAGGCCTCTGTCAAAGGCCTGCAGCGCAGTTTTTTATTATACCATACTTTCCCCTTATTTGGAAAGCTTAGTTTTGCTTCCTAGCCATAAAATGATCAATAACCGCCTGCCGCTCTTCCTTCAGGCCCATATAAAAATTGGCGAAGGTGGCATTCAGGTAAGGCCCCACCACAATGATGGCAATGCCCAGAGTCACGATGACCAGAAGCCACCACCCGATAAAGGTCAGGCACAGCAGAAAATATTCCAGCTTGTAATCCCGCATCATCAGCTTGCTCAGGGTGATGGCATCCATAAAGGACAGCTCCTCATAATCGTTCAGCAGGTAGTAGGTCTGGGAGTAGCTGATGGCAGCGATAATCCCCGGAATAATGAGCAGCAGCGCCCACAGAAAGGTAAAGACGCCCATGGCCAGATTGGCTAAAAAGCATCGGGCAAACCGGTTGAAGCCTGTGAACAGATCTGCCGCTCCTGCCTCCCGGCCGTGGTACAGGTTCATATAAAAGCGCGCGGCCCCATAGGACAGCGGGCCTGCCAAAACAAACGATACGATGTTTGAAACCCGGTCATAGATTTCCGCGTCCAGATCCACGTTAAAAACCACCTTTTCCAGCAGGAGCATAATGGTCGGCACCCCCGCGATGGCCAGCCATGTGATGAACATGATCAAAATCGCCGGCCCCCAGTGTCCTCTGAGCTGTACCTTAGCAGACAGCTTCATGTCCTGGCTTGTCCTGTTTCTCATTTATTTCTCCTTCTTAAGCGCACTCACAGGTTTTTCCCGAAATGCGGACAGCTCACCATACACAGCCCGCAGACCGAGCCGCGGCCAATGTGCTGGTAGGCTTCCTTCATATACTCGCTGCAGCTGTGGGCGTCTAACAGATAGCTGCGCTCCATGCCCGGCTCCCAAATCGTTCCCTCGATGGACATGGACGGGCAGGCCTTCACGCAGTCCTGACAGCTGCCGCATTCACTCTTTCCAGGAGCGGCCACAATGTCAAGCGGCGCGTCGGTCAGTACGGTTCCCAGCCGCACCGCGGGGCCGTAATCCCTGTGGATAAACAGAGCGCTCTTCCCGATCCAGCCCATGCCGGCAATGACGGCTGCGGTTTTGTGGGCGAAGAGCCCGCGGTATGGGTTCTCGCCCTTTACAGACGGCAGCGACTGTGAAGCCGGAACGGCTACCGCCATCGCGCCCCCTTCCTCGAGGGCCAGCGCCACCCTCAGGGTAATCTCATCAATCAGACGGTTGACAATGCGGTAATGGCTGAAATAGGTGGCTGTGGGCGCGTCGTCCATCTGGGCTAAAATCCCCTTTGACAGGCGCACCACCACCGACACAGCGCCAGGATAGCCCAGGTTTAACCCGTCCGGCAGGCCGCTTAAATCCGCAAAGCCAACCTGTGCCGCCCCAAGCCCCTTTCCCAGAGCCTCTATTTTTTCGTTTAATGGATTCATAAAAATCTTCTCCTTTTACCACATTTGTTTTTAAATCTGTGCTATAATGATAGGGTAACTTCAATTTTTCCAAGGGAGGTTCATCGCGTGCTTAACACTCAACATCAGGCTGAAGATAAGCTTATTATACTATACGTACTCAATAAAATCAAAACCGGCATCACCCGCGAGCAGGTGGCCTTTATCATTATTGAAAACCTGCAGATGAGCTATTTTGACATTCAGCTCTATATCGACAACCTCATCGAGGATGATTTTATCCGTTTATACCAGATGGATGATGATAAAACCGTGGTCGCCATCACCGCCAAGGGGCGGGAGACCCTGAATATTTTTGAGAAGGACATCCCAGCCTATATCCGCGAAATGCTGGAGCTCTACATCTCACAGAACCGGGACCGCATTTTCAGAGAAGTCAAGGTCATCGGCAACTATACAAAAAATACCGACGGCGATTACCAGGTACAGCTCAAGCTCCATGAAAATAACATTGTCCTGATGGAACTGAACATCAACACACCGTCCCAGAAACAGGCGCTGAATATCTGTGACAACTGGAAAAATGACACTCAGAACCTTTACGCTTCCATCATCAAGCTGCTCACGCAGACCAGCTAGCTCAAATAGAAAAGCCCGCAGACCCTTACTGTCTGCGGGCTTTATTTTTATTTGTCCCGGCGTACAAGCCGGCCGATGAGCTTCGTGATTTCCACAACCACCAGCGGCGCCAGTGACGCGGCCACAATGATCAGCCATTCCTGAGGGTTCAGGAAGGTCACGCTGAACAGCGGGTGGGCTGCCGGTATCAGAATGACGGACAGCTGCAGGACCGCTGAAATCAGAATCGCGCCCCACAGGTACCGGTTGGTGAAAAACTGCTTGCTGAACACCGATTTGCTTTCAGACCGGACATTGAGCACATGGGTCAGCTGGGATAAGCCCAGAACCGCGAAGACCATGGTACGTCCCTCGTCCAGGCCAAAGTGGGAATTGCCGTAATTAAAGACAAACAATGAGATGGCCGCCAGCACAACGCCCTGGAAAATAATGCGTCCGCCCAATCCGTGGGCAAAAATGCTTTCCTTGGGATCTCTTGGTTTTTTGGTCATAATGTCATCGTCGTTCTTTTCAACCCCCAGCGCCAGCGCCGGCAGGCTGTCGGTAATCAGGTTGATCCATAAAATATGCACAGGCAGCAAAGGCTGAATCCAGCCGATGAGTGTGGCGATAAACAGGATCAGTATTTCTGCAATGTTACAGGAGAGCAGGAAGTGGACAGCCTTCTTGATGTTCTCGTAGATTCCACGGCCTTCTTTGACCGCGGAGACAATGGTGGAAAAATTATCGTCTGTCAGAATCATTTCAGCCGCCTCCTTGGAGACGTCGGTGCCCGTAATGCCCATGGCACAGCCAATATCGGCCTTCTTCAGCGCCGGAGCATCATTGACCCCGTCGCCGGTCATGGCAACCACTGCACCTTTCTTCTGCCAGGCGTCCACAATGCGCACCTTGTGCTCAGGCGACACCCGGGCGTACACGGCCACATGGTCGATCTTTTCCTCCAGCTCCGCATCCGACATACTGCTCAGCTCCGTGCCGGACAAGGCGATACTGTCCTCGCCGTAGATGTCCAGCTCCTTTGCGATGGCCACCGCGGTATTCTTGTGGTCCCCGGTGATCATAACGGTTTTAATGCCTGCGGTGTGGCACTCATGGATAGAGTCCTTGACCTCCACACGCGGCGGGTCAATCATGCCCGTCAGCCCCACAAAGGTCATATCATTTTCGAGCTCTTCCATGGTCACTTCTGGCTCGCTGTCATAGCGTTTAAAGGCAAAGCCCAGCACACGGAAGGCGTCATCGGACAAGGTTTCGTTGGCCTTTTCAACCTCGGCCCTGGCTTCAGCGTCAAAGGGAAGAGCCACACTTTCGTAGGGAATACTTCCCGTCCCTTTGAGATAATTTCTGCATCGGCTCAGCAGCACATCCGGCGCGCCCTTGGTAAAGCTGTAATAATGCTCGCCGTCCTTATGCACTGTGGTCATGAGCTTACGGTCCGAATCGAAGGGGATTTCATTGACCCTTGGATATTTTTCAAGATACTCGTTTTTCTGATAGCCGAGGCTGGCCGCATAGGCGACCATCGCCACCTCTGTGGGATCACCGATCTCCTTCACGCCGCTGCCGTCTGTCACGATGGACGCGTCATTGCAGAGCAGGCCGATCCGCACAACCAGACGCTCACTGTCGGTAAAGCCATCATCCTTGATATCCTCGGCGCTTACGATCCCGTCATTGGCATAGACCTTCTTGATGGTCATCTTATTCTGAGTCAGCGTTCCGGTTTTATCTGAGCAGATCACAGACGCTGCGCCCAGTGTTTCGACCGCGGGCAGCTTTCTTATGATGGCGTGCTTGGCCACCAGCCGCTGGGTGCCCATGGCCAGCACCACGGTAACGATGGCGGGTAGGCCCTCTGGAATGGCAGCCACAGCCAGACTTACAGCGGTCATAAACATTTCCAGCATATCGCCGCCCCGCACCAGGCCGATAAAGAAAATCACAATACACGCGCCCAGACAGCCCACCGCCAGGATTTTTCCCAGCTCCGTCAGCCGTTTCTGCAGCGGCGTCTGCATGGATACTGTTCCCTGGATCATCCCGGCGATCTTGCCGATTTCTGTGTCCATGCCAGTCTTCGTCACAATAAATTTCCCGCGGCCATAGGTTACGGTGCTGCTCATATAAACCGAGTTCAGCCGGTCGCCCAGCGGCGTCTCGGGGTTGCTCAGATCAGAGAGGTTTTTCTCAACCGCCACCGATTCCCCTGTCAGGGCAGATTCCTGTATCTGCAGGGCTGCGGCCTCGATGAGCCGGCCGTCTGCGGGCACGTTATCCCCGGCGTCCAGGTAAACCACGTCCCCCGGCACCAGATCCTCGGCCTTAATGACCGTCTGCACGCCGTTCCGCAGCACCTTGGCTTCGGGTATGGTCAGCTTTTTAAGCGCCTCCATGGAGTTCTCAGCCTTATTTTCCTGCACCATCCCAATGACAGCGTTGAGGATAACAATGATTAAAATTAAAATGGCATCGCTGATTTCTCCCAGAAACCCGGATATGACCGCGGCAGCGACCAGTACCAGAATCAGAAAATCCTTAAACTGTTCCAGGAACATCCGCAGCAGCGATTTTCGCTTTCCCTCAGCCATTTTGTTTTTGCCGTAGGTCTGCTGCCTGGCGGCTGCCTGGGCATCACTGAGCCCGGTGCGCGCATCGGTGTCATAAACCTTCTCGGTTTCCGTTACGGATAGTAAGAAAGATTCCCTTGACTTGTTGCTTTCTTCGTTTGTCATTCTGTCCTCCTTGAATTATAAATAAAAGACCCTTATCTCTAAATTACCCCGCCTGCCCAAAGACAAACGCGAAATTAGAAATAAAGGTCTTACTCTCAAGTATAACGCTTGATGCTTAGCCGGAGCTTTCGCTCGAAATGACGACTAAGCAGCTCCTTAATGGTTGAGTTACTCCCCTTCAGGGTGCTTTTTATTTAGTTAATTTACTATATTTTAGCACTTTAACCACAGGAAGTAAAGATAAAATTTAAAAACACATAATCCAGGAAATCCAGATGGAGTGTTTAAGCCTGTCAGGGGCAATCCAATAGCGCGGAACCACGAGGGCGTGGTTCCCTACGCCAAAAGGAAGGCAACAGCCAAACTATCCGAAGATCACGGTTTTGCTCTCACTCATACCTCAGGGCTTCGATGGGATCAAGCTTGGCGGCTTTATTGGCCGGGTAGTACCCGAAGAACACGCCGATCGCCATTGAGAAGCCTACAGCCAGAGCAATGGAGCCAAGGGACGGCACCACCGCCGTCTTGAGCAGCAGACCGCCAAGAGCGCCAAAGCCCGCACCCAGCAGGATGCCAAGGATACCACCGATGATACAGATGATCATAGATTCAACAAGGAACTGTATCCGGATGGCGCTGTTGGGCGCTCCCAGAGCCTTGCGCACCCCGATCTCCCGCGTACGCTCGGTAACAGATACCAGCATGATATTCATAACCCCGATACCGCCAACCAGCAGCGATATGCCCGCGATCACCGCAATGGCCATGGATACCTGAGACATGGCAGTGTTCATTTCCTTCATGATGCTTTCCATACTCTGGGCTTCTACCTTGCTGTTGCTGCTTTCAGGATAAAATTTATTGAAATAGGCTGCCGCCTTAGTGGCAAGCTCTGTGGAGCTGACATTTGGAGAAGCCATGAGCATGATCATGCTGTAGCCCTTTGTTGTATCGTTTGTGATGTTCTTGGCGGTTGTGTAGGGAATATAGGCCGTCGAACGGCCGCTGCCGCCCATCGCCACCATCATGGCGCTCTGGGTCGCATCCTCCATGGGGTCCTGATAAACCCCTACCACATAAAAGCTCTCTGTTCCATAGGTGGTTTCCACCTTTATTTCCTTACCGATAGGATCGCTTCCCTCGCCGTACAGATTTTTTTGCATAATACTGGAAATGACGATGACGTTTTTCTCGCCCTCAACATCCCGGTCGCTGATGGCGCGTCCCTGGACGATCTTAACATTTTCAACGGTGAAGTAATCATGATTGGCGCCCGTGATTTTCATCTCCTGCTGTGGGATAACATCAACGGTTTTGGCCGCCCCCACGTTATTGCTGATCTCAAGGCCCTCAATCTCATCGCCGTAGCGTTGTCTGAAACGTTCAATCATCTCATCGGTAATGTTGTCCTCATCACTGTTGGAGTAAGTACCGTCCACATCCTTGGGCATGACGTACAGCTGAATGTTGCGCCCACCCACGTTGGAGAGCGTCTCGTTCAGGGTATTGGACATGGCATCACCAAGAGAGGTGATGGCAATGACCGAGGCGATCCCGATAATGATGCCCAGCATGGTCAGCAGCGCCCGCATCTTGTTGGCGCGCAGCCCTTCCAGGGCCAGTTTAATATTCTCAAGCAAGTTCATGGTGTCGCTCCAATCTCACTCCTGTGCCCGCCCGGGTGCCGACAATATTGCCGTCACTCAGGGTGATAATCCGCTCGGTTTCATCAGCCAGCTCTGGATTATGGGTGATCAAAATAATGGTTTTGCCCTGCTTTTCATGCAGCTCATGGAAAATATCCATGACCATGCGGCCGGTTTTACTGTCCAGCGCGCCGGTGGGCTCATCGGCCAGAATAATGGACGGGTCGTTGGCCATGGCGCGGGCGATGGCGATACGCTGCTTCTGTCCGCCGGAAAGCTCGTTGGGACGGTGCTTTGCCCTGTCCGACATATCCACCAGAGCCAGAAGCTCCTCTGCCCGCTCACGGCGTTCCGCCTTGGGCACGCCCGCGTAAAGCATGGGCAGCTCAACGTTGCTGAGCGCTGTGGAGCGCGGAATCAGGTTAAAGGTCTGGAACACAAAGCCGATTTTCTGGTTGCGTATTTTAGAGAGGCCACTGTCCTTAATGGTGCTGACCAGCAGCTGATCCAGATAATACTCGCCTTCTGTGGGCCGGTCAAGGGCGCCGATGATGTTCATCAGCGTGGACTTGCCTGAGCCTGATGCCCCGATAATGGATATAAACTCGCCATCTAAGACTTCCAGATCAAGGCCATGAAGGATTTCAAGCTCATTGGGCGAACCCACATAGAAGCGCTTCACAATGCCCTTCATCTCGATGATCTTATTGCGCATTGGTGTCTCCTTGGGCAGTATCTGCCTGGGCTGTACTGTTGTTATTTGCCTGCTGCAGTGTGACAGAATCGCCGGCCTTAACCTTGTCAATATCGGTGATGATCTGCATCCCCTCTGTCAGCTGGTCGCCTGAAATTTCAATGGCGAAGTCCGTTTCCGTACCAGTGGTGACAGGTACTTCCTTCACAGTATAGACGCCGTCCTTGGGGTCAGCGGCTACCAGTACACAGCTTTCATTGTTCGCACCTGTGGTCAGCACATCGAATGGAACACTGTAAACGCCGTTTCTTTCCTCAACAATGATGTTGAGACGCGCCTTCATCCCGATCAGCAGACCGCTGATGTCCGAGTCAATGCGGACCCTGGTTTCAAATTCCGGGTTCTGGTTTCCCGAGGAAGCCGCGGCTGTCGCACCTGTGCCGGACGCGCTGGACTGCTTGACAGCAGTGGGGGCGATGCTCTGCACAGTACCGGTATATTCCTTGTCTCCGGTCGCGTCGGTTTTAATGGTTACCTTCATTCCCGGCTGTACAGTCCCCACATCCGCCTCCTTGATATTCGTGACCACACGCAGGCTGTTGGTATCCTCAATGGTAAAGAGCACACCGTTAGCCGGGGCGCCGTTCTGGGCGCTGATGGCTGTCACTGTACCGGAAGTCGTGGCTTCTACACGTTCCCAGGTATCGCTTTTTTCATCGTACAGGCGGCAGAGACGGTCGCCCTTTTCAACCCATTCGCCGACAGATACATCAATATCCCACACCGGAATGCCGGTCATATTGCTGACCTGCTCTACATAGGTGCTCTCAACCGTACCGTTGGTCGAAACCGTTCTCTGAAGATTGGTCTTCTCGAGGGCTGTGGTTTTGACAGCGGCCGCCTGCGGCTGGCTGGTGCGCGTACAGGCCCAGACGCCCAGTGCTACGACAACGACTGCCAGTATGACAAGCGTAATAATGATACTTTTTTTCTTATTCATGGTGCCTCCATTATTTGTTTTGTTGTGAATCATTTTAACATAAAAACATGAAGAAATTCGGGCTGAAATCTAAAGATTTTATTAATATTTGATCTGTAATCGTACATCATGTGTTCTTTTTGCGGAACAAAATAAAAAACAGCACCGGACCGCCTGACGGCAGGGTTTTGGCTAATACAGCGGCAGAGTCCAGATCGCCACAAACTCACCTTTCTCAATCCAGCTTTTAAAGGTCCCTTCATGGCGCTCCGCAATTTTTTCACAGGTTTTCAGTCCTATGCCAAAGCTCTCGCCGCCACTGTTTTTGCGCACCTGGTTTGTCTGGATAATCCGCAGGGTATCCGGCTCCAGCATGACGTCAAAGCTGATGGGCCGCCGGGGATCAGCGTATTTCAGGGCATTGGAGCAGAGATTATCAAAAACGCGCCGAAACTGCTGAATATCCACATTGATGGCAAAGCCCTCCGCAATGCTGTCCTTTACCTGGACGGTAAGTCCCTTTTCCTCCAGCAGAAAAACGCTCTCTGATAAAACCTGTGCCAGCAGCTCGTTGCCGTCGATCAGCTCGTAATGGAACATGACCTCCTCATTCTCTGCCACTGAATGGCTGAAAAGGGCTGTGGTAAGGTTTTTGATCTGACAGGCCTTTTCCAGGGCGTTATTGATATAAACTGCTTCCTCCTCCGGGCTTTTGACTTTGCCGTCCCTGATCAGATCCAGATAGCAGATCACTGAGGTCAGCGGTGTGCGGATATCGTGGGATATGGCGGTGACCATCTCATGATTTTCACGGATCGCGGTCTCACGCTCGTTTATCTGCTTTTGCAGTGTGCGCCGCATATCGTTGAGCTGTATGGCCAGCGCAGTCAGCTCATCATCTCCTTCCACAGGAATGGGATACTCCAGCCCGCCGCCCTCAATGATCTCAATGCCATGCTCCAGGGTATGAATATAACGGATCTTTTTATGAAACAGCTTTAAAAACACGACGAAAAGCACCGCGATGGTCACCATGTAGGACAAAAGCTCCACCGTCTCGCCTGAGATACCGTTCTCACGGATAAAACAGTTCAGCAGCAGCGTGGTGGCAACCCCTGAAGCCAGCGCAATGACAAAGGAAATGCCAAAGTATTTCATGATTGTCAGCCCGAGCTTCGACCTGAAAATACTTTCCTCCTGCTTAGTCAACATAGTAGCCTTTTCCCCAGGCGGTTTTAATATACTGGGGCTCCTGAGAATTATCTTTGAGTTTTTTGCGCAGGTTTCGGATATGCACCATGACCGTGTTGTTGGCAGAGTAGAAATAGGGCTCGTTCCAGATGCTTTCGTAAATATTCTGGGCAGAGAATACCTTTTTCCGGTTGTCCATCATGAGTTCCAGTATCCGGTACTCAATGTCGGTCAGGGTGACGATCTCCCCGCCTATCTCGACATTCTGCGCATCCTTGTCCAGCACCAGGTCGCGGATCACCAGCTTGTTGCTCTTTTCCGCCGGCGCGCTGCCCTGGTACACATAGTAGCGGCGCAGCAGGGATTTCACACGGGATACCAGCTCGGTATAGGAGAAGGGCTTGGACAGGTAATCATCACCGCCCACAGAAAAACCCATAACCTTGTCGGAATCCTGGTCCTTGGCTGTTAAAAATAAAATGGGCACCCGTGTCTTTTCCCTTATCTCTGAACAGGCCTTGTAGCCAGATTTCTGGGGCATCATGACGTCCAGTATGATCAGATCAATGGAATCATCTGTCCTGTCCACTGCCTCCTGACCGTTTTTAGCCTGAACGACCTCAAAGCCTTCTGCTGTCAGCAGAATTTCTACCAGCTCACAAATATCCTGATTGTCGTCTGCAATCAAAATCCGTTTCTTTCCTTCTTCGTTCATGGGAACTCCTTTCATTTAGTCGGCAATAAATACAACTTTCCTTTAAAGAAAAGGCGGAAGTCTCCTTCCGCCCTGTTCTGTTTTATTTTCTTACTGATTGTAATAGGCCAGGCGTTCCAGCACTTTATCCAGCATTTCCTGATATTTGCGCTGTTTTTCACGCTCGCCCTCCACGACCTTTTCAGGCGCCTTATCTGTAAAGCCCTTGTTGGACAGCTTTTTGTCCACACGGTCCAGCTCCTTCTCAAGCTTGGCCTTCTCGCCGTTCAGACGCTCAATTTCCTTTTCCTTGTCTACCAGCTCGTCCATGGACAAAAACAGCTCTGCGTCTTCGACAACAGCGCTCACATAGTTTTCCTGAACGTCATCTTTGACAATGGCGGAGATTCCAGAGACAGAGGCCAGTTTCTCGAAGTAAACAGCCGACTTAAGCATCAGCTCCCCACGTGCCGCATTGTCTGTGATGACAAAAAGCTGCGTTTTCTTGGCGTTTGGCACATCCATCTCGGAACGGATATTGCGGATGCTCTTGATACAGGCCATCAGGAAGCGGACATCCTCCTCTTCCTGCTTAAAATGCAGGGCTTCGTCATATTCCGGCCACTCAGACACAATGATGGCCTCGCCGGCACCTGGCAGGTAGCCATAAATTTCTTCGGTGATAAAGGGAATGACCGGATGCAGCAGCTTAAGGATGTTGGTCAGTACCAGGTTCAGGGTGTACTGCGCCGCTGCCTTGGTGGTTTCATCATCGCCGTACAGTCTTGGTTTTACCAGTTCGATATACCAGTCACAGTATTCGTTCCAGGCAAAATCGTAAACTTTCTGGGCTGCGATTCCCAGCTCGTATTTATCCATGTTCTGGGTCACATCCCGTACAACGTCGTTCATGCGGCTCAGAATCCATTTATCAGTATTTTCCAAATTGGCAAGTGCAGCGTCCTGCTGATCCATGATATTTTCATCCAGATTCATCAGCACAAAGCGAGCGGCATTCCAAATTTTGTTTAAAAAGTTTCTGCTGGCTTCCAGCTTTTCGTCCTGCCAGCGGATATCGTTACCCGCAGAATTCCCTGTGATGATCGAGAAGCGCAGCGCGTCTGCGGAGAACTGCTCAATGATTTCCAGCGGATCAATGCCGTTGCCCAGAGATTTGCTCATCTTGCGGCCCTGGGAATCACGGATCAAACCGTGGATATAGACATCGGCGAAAGGAACCTCACCCATGTTGTACAAACCCATGAAGATCATGCGGGCAACCCAGAAGAAAATAATGTCATAGCCAGTCACCAAAACATCGTTGGGATAGAATTTTTCCAGATCCGGGGTTTTCTCCGGCCAGCCCAGGGTTGAGAAGGGCCACAGCGCAGAGCTGAACCAGGTGTCCAGAGCGTTTTCGTCCTGTGTAAAGTGGGTGCCGCCGCATTTCGGACAAACTGCCGGCATTTCCTTGGCGACAACCATCTCGCCGCAGTCATCACAGTAATAGGCGGGAATCTGATGTCCCCACCACAGCTGACGGGAAATACACCAGTCGCGGATATTTTCCATCCAGTTAAAGTAAATCTTACTGAAACGGTCCGGCACAAACTGGGTGTCACGGTTTCTGACTGCCTCGATGGCGGGTTTTGCCAGAGGCTCCATCTTTACAAACCACTGCTCAGAAGTCATGGTTTCAACGGTAGTGCCACAGCGGTAGCACTCGCCGACATTGTGGACGTGATCCTCAATTTTTTCAAGAAGGCCCAGCTCCTTGAGATCCTCCACAACCGCCTTGCGGCATTCATAGCGGTCCATACCAGCGTATTTTCCAGCCAGCTCGTTCATGGTGCCGTCCTCATTCATGACATTGATTTCTTCAAGGTTATGGCGTTTTCCGACTTCATAGTCATTGGGGTCATGGGCAGGGGTCATCTTGACCACACCGGTTCCAAATTCCACATCCACATAGTCATCGGCAACTACCGGAATCTCCTTGTTCACCAGCGGCAGGATAACGGTTTTGCCTACCAGATCCTTATAGCGTTCATCATTTGGATTGACCGCTACGCCGGAATCGCCCAGCATGGTTTCCGGACGGGTTGTGGCAACAATAACGTAATCGTCGCTGCCCGCGATGGGATAACGGATATGCCACAAATGGCCTGCCTGCTCAGCGTACTCTACCTCCGCATCAGAAAGGGCGGTTTTACAGTCCGGGCACCAGTTTATAATACGGCTTCCCTTGTAGATCAGGCCCTCTTCGTATAAACGGACAAAGGTTTCCTTGACCGCCTCGCTGCAGCCTTCATCCATGGTAAAGCGCTCGCGGTCCCAGTCACAGGAGGCGCCGAGCTTTTTAACCTGCTCACGGATACGGTCCTTATAGGTCAAAGCCCAGTCCCAGGCACGCTTGAGGAACTCCTCGCGTCCCAGTTCTTCCTTGGTTTTGCCTTCCTCATTACGAATTTTTTCAACAACCTTTACCTCGGTGGCAATGCTGGCGTGGTCCATCCCCGGTACCCACAATGCCGCATAGCCCTGCATTCTCTTGAACCGGGTGAGCACATCCTGAAGAGTGTCATCAAAGGCGTGGCCCATGTGCAGCTGCCCGGTAATATTCGGCGGCGGCATCACAATAGTAAAAGATTTTCCGCCTTGGTGTACCTCGGGCTTAAAATAGTCCTTTTCCTGCCACCAGGCATATATACGGCTTTCTACGTCCTTCGGATCATAGACTTTTGACATTTCTTTTTTCAATCTGCTTACCTCTCTCTATGTTAATGTTTTTAAACCGTGATAAATTTTTCGATATTTTATTATTATACCAAACCATCGGCTATTTTGAAAGGGTGGACTGAAAATTAGTTGTAAAATTAAAGACCGCTTCAAAAATGGAAGCGGCCCTTTTTTATTACTGCTGAACCGCGAACATCAGCTCACATTTCACAGCCTTTTCGCCGTCCACGGTTGCCAGCGCATCCGCAAAGCCGATCCCTGCCCGGAACCCTTTGAAGGTGACATCCAGAGTCAGTTTATCCCCTGGAATGACCTGACGGTGGATACGTGCTTTGTTGATGCCTGCAAACAGCGCAAGCTTACCCTTGTTTTCCTCTTTGGACAAAAGCAGCACCGCGCCCGCCTGGGCCAGCGCTTCAATGACCAGAACGCCGGGCATGACATGCTGCTGCGGAAAATGCCCCATAAAGTGCATTTCATTGGCCGTGACACATTTGACACCCACGACATGGTCGTCCTCCATCTCAATAATCTGGTCTACCAGTAAAAATGGATAACGATGCGGAATAATTTCCTGTATCTGATTTGAGTTTAACAGCATTTTCAATCCTCCCATTTCGCAAACGCCAGAGTTGCGTTGTGTCCGCCAAATCCAAAGGAATTGGAGATGGCACAGTGAATATCCTTTTTCACGCCTTCGTTTGGCACCACATTCAGGTCGCATTCGGGATCGGGCACCTGATAGTTCAGAGTTGCCGGCACAAAGCCATCCTGAAGGGCCTTAACTGTGATAACCGCCTCTACAGCCCCGCTGCCGCCCAGCAGGTGCCCGGTCATGGACTTGGTAGAGGAAATCATCAGCTCTTTGGCGTGATTGCCGAAAAGTGTCTTTACTGCCGCTGTTTCACCTTTATCATTCAAGGCAGTGCTGGTGCCGTGGGCATTGATATAATCCACATCGCTAACCGCCAGTCCGCCGTCCTTTAACGCATTTTTCATGGATTTTACTGCACCGCTGCCGTCCTCAAGAGGAGCGGTAATGTGGTGCGCGTCACAGCTGGTGCCATAGCCCACGACTTCGGCGTAAATCTTCGCGCCTCTGGCCTTTGCGTGCTCCAGCTCCTCGAGCATCAGGATACCTGCACCCTCACCCATGACAAAGCCGCTGCGCTCCTTATCGAACGGAATGGACGCGCGTCTGGGGTCATCGCCGCTGTAAAGTGCGCGCATAGACTGGAAGCCCGCAATGCCGAGGGGCGTGATGGTGGATTCGCTGCCGCCGGCCGCAATAACGTCCTCGTAGCCAAAACGGATGCGGTGGAAGGCTTCCCCGATAGAATTCGTTCCTGAGGCACAGGCCGTCACACTGCTGGAACAGATACCTCTTGCCTGTAAATCAATGGCAATGTTTCCCGGCGCCAGGTTGACAATGGCCATGGGGATAAAAAACGGCGATACCCGGCCCGGTCCCCGGCTGTTCAGTGTTTCGGTGGATTCCTCAATCTTGCGCAGTCCGCCGACACCGGAGCCCACAATAACGCCAAAACGGTCACGGTCGAGCCCGGAATCCTCAAGACCTGCATCTGCATAAGCCTGCCTGGCTGCAATGCGGGCGAACTGCGTAAAGCGTTCGTTAAACTTCATCTCCCGTTTACTGAAATACTGCTCAGTGTCCAGATCCTTAACCTCAGCGGCCAGCTTAACCTTGTAGTCACTGGTATCAAAGGCGGTGATCTCGCCCACGCCGCAGCGGTTTGCCTTTACGCTCTCCCAGGTTTCGTCAAGGGTGTTTCCAATCGGGCAGACAATGCCCAACCCTGTTATCACAACACGTCTCATATGCTCATACCTCCATCAATACTGAAGACCTGCCCGGTCATATAGCTGCTCTTATCCCCTGCCAGAAAAACGGTCAGGTCGGCCACATCCTGAGGGGTGCCGTAACGTTTAAGCGGGATCTGGCTCAGGATCTCTTCCTGCACCTTTTCGGACAAAGCGCCACTCATATCACTCTCGATAAAGCCCGGCGCAATGGCGTTGGCGGTAATATTTCTGGACGCGAATTCCTTGGCGGTTGTCTTTGTCAAAGCGATGACCCCGGCCTTGCTGGCCGCATAGTTCGCCTGTCCGGCATTGCCGCCGATACCGACGACTGAAGCCATATTGATGATTTTCCCCTTCTTTTTCTTTAGCATGACCTTGGATACATACTGTGTGCAATTAAAGCAGCCTTTGAGATTCGTGTCGATAACCCGGTCAAAGGCTTCTTCCTTCATGCGCAGGATCAGCGCGTCATCGGTAATACCCGCATTGTTGACCAGCACGTCAATGGTCCCAAACTCAGTGACCACCTGGTCCACCATCTCTTTGACCGCTGCGTTATCTGCCACGTTGCACTGGCAGATCATGGCACGTACGCCGAAGGCTTCGCATTCTTCTTTAACGGCAGCGGCCTTTTCAGCGTTTCCGTTGTAGTTGATGGCTATGTTATAGCCTTCCTTTGCCAGATTCAGAGCAATGGCTCTGCCGATTCCCCGGCTGGCACCGGTGATCAATGCTGTTTTATTTTCCATTTCTATCTCCTGATTTAACGAAGCGCTTTACACACCGCTTCAAAAGTCTCCATATTTTCCACGTTCATCACTTTTACAGACCGGTCAGTTTTCTTGACAAAACCGCTGCATGCCTTGCCCGGACCCACCTCGATAAAGGTATCGACGCCCATGTCAATCATGCGGCGGATGCCCTTTTCAAAATAAACCGAGGAATGGATCTGCTGTACCAGTACAGCTTTCACAGGCCTTGTCTCAACATCGCCGCTCACGTTGGAAACCACCGGGATCGACGGCGTTTTGATCTCAACCGTATCCAGTAAATCGGAGAGCTCCTTTGAAGCCTCCAAAAGTAATGAGGAATGAAAAGCGCCGCTGACATTAAGCGGCATGACACGCCGCACACCGCGTTCAAGGAGCAGTGCCCTGGCCTTTTCTACTGCCAGGGTTTCACCGCTGATCACGATCTGTCCCGGACAGTTATAGTTCGCCACCTCGCAGACGCCTAAATCAGAGGCATCTGTGCAGGCCTGCCGGATGGTCTCGGCGTCAGCTCCCAGCACTGCCGCCATCATACCGGTGCCCTTTGGCAGCGCGTGGGCCATGAGCTGGCCTCTTTTGCGTACAACCTTCAAAGCGTCCTTCAGCGTAAACGCCCCGCCGTAGGTCAGGGCTGTGTACTCGCCAAGGCTCAGCCCTGCGGTAATATCCGGGATAACGCCCTCCCTTTTAAGGCAGCGCGCCATCACATAGGATGTGATCAGCAGACAGCTCTGGGCATAAGCGGTATCATTGATCCTGTCCTCCGGCCCTTCAAAGCAGCACCTGGCCAAATCAAAATCCAAATCATTATCTGTATAAAAATCCCGGACCTCTGGAAAAGCATCGTAAAAATCCTTTCCCATGCCTGCCTTCTGGGCACCCTGTCCGGCAAATAAAAATGCAGTTTTCATATTTCCTCCATCAGTCTGCTGGCTTCATCCACACAGCTCTCCATGATCTCTCTGACACTGGTCAGCGCCTTCATACGGTACGCGTTGGTTCCGCAGAAAAACAGGCCCTTGTCCGCATTCCCCTCAACAGCAGCTATCAGCGCGCTCTGAATACAGTAGGGCGCCTTTGCCGGATCGCAGGGCTTCAGACAGTCCACACATTTGTCCGGTGGAATACGGCCCTCGCGGGACAGCCGCTCAATCAAATCTGTTTTCACAGCTCTCCCCGGAAAGCCGACCGGGCTTTTGACAATTTCGATGTCCTCTTCCTCTGCGTTCAACAGCACAGCCTTGTAGGCCTCCGCGCCGTCACATTCATAGGTTCCGATAAACCGGGTAGCCATCTGTACGCCGTCTGCGCCCAGCTTCAGAAAACGGGCAATATCCGCTCCGTCGTAGACACCGCCTGCTGCAAAGACAGGAATCTTCCGCCCAAACTTTTCTTCAAAGCCGGCGGTTTCCTTTTTAACATCCGCGAGAATCTCCTCAAGGGACGGGCATTTGCCTTCAAGCAAGTCGGCTTCCTTAAATCCAAGGTGGCCGCCTGCCAGGGGCCCTTCAATGACAATAAAATCTGCGGTCCGCCCGTAGTGCTTATCCCAGGCTCTTAAAATGAGCTTGGCTGCCCGGCCGCTGGACACAATGGGCGCAATGGCGATGCGGTCATCCTCCACATATTTAGGAAGCTCCAAAGGCAGCCCTGCCCCAACGATGATGGCGTCCACAGCGGCGTCTGCCGCAGCCCGCACATAGGCCTCAAAATTTTTGAGGGCCGCCATGATATTAACACCCAAAAGTCCTCTGCCGCCTGCGGTCTCACGCGCTTTTTTTACTTCTCCCGCAAAGCCGCGGATATTGGCAGCCAGGTTGTCCGCCAAAAAATCGGGCTCACGATAGCCGGGATGGGCCATGGATAAAACACCCATGCCGCCGTTTTTCATCACATTGCCCGCCAGATTCGCGAGGGAGACGCCAACGCCCATGCCGCCCTGAATAATGGGAATCTCCAGCATCTTATCTTTAATCTTAACACTCTTTACCATAGATCAGTTCCTGACTTTTTTTCTCAAAGGCCTTCTTATCTTCTGCCGCTTCCGCCAAAAGGGTGTCGATAATCTGTGAGAAAGGCTTGACTTCCTTACACATGGCTGCAACCTGGCCCATCATCAAAGAGCCGTTTTTTACATCGCCCTCCACAACCGCTTTTCTCAGGGAGCCCAGCGTCAGGCGCTCCATTTCTTCCCGCTCAATCCCCTCGCGCTCGATTTTCAGGTACTCTGTTGTCATGGCGTTTTTCAGAACGCGCACCGGCGCATTCAGGCTTCTGCCTGTCACGACAGTGTCACGGTCCTTTGCCTTGATCACTGCTTTTTTGTAGTTTTCATGGATCGGGCACTCCTCTGCAAGAAGCAGGCAGGTCCCAATCTGAATCCCCTCTGCTCCCAGGCAAAGCGCAGCGTTCAGCTGTCTGCCGGAAGCGATGCCGCCGGCTGCAATCACAGGTACGTCCACTGCTGCGGCTACCTGCGGGACGAGGGACATGGTGGTAATATCGCCTATATGTCCGCCGGATTCGGTTCCTTCAGCAATGATGGCGTCTGCTCCATTCTGTGCCAGGCGCTTGGCCAGCGCAACGCTTGCCACCACTGGAAAAACCTTAACACCAGCCTCCTTCAGCGCGTCCAGATATTTGCCCGGATTTCCTGCGCCAGTGGTTACCGCCGCAACCTTTTCTTCAATTAAAACCGTCATGATATCATCAGAATGGGGGTTCATCAGCATGACATTGACGCCAAAGGGCTTGTCGGTCAGCTCACGGCAGCGGCGGACTGCCGCACGCGTTTCCTCACCCGTCATGGACCCGCTCGCGATGATACCAAGACAGCCGGCATTTGAGGCCACCGCCGCAAACTCCGGTGTGGCAATATTCGCCATTGCTCCCTGGATAATGGGATACTTTATGTTCAGTAGTTGATTGATCAATTTTATACTCCTTGCTACTTTTTATGCATAAGATTTATGAATGGAAAATGAAGGAACAAATCGGCAGAGCCGATTTGATTATAATCAAATTTGCGGCGCAAATTCGTCCCATAATTTTTCATTTTCAATTTTAAATTTCGATCAGCGCTCCAGCCCAGGTAAAGCCTGCGCCAAAGCCAGCCATGATCACCTTCATGCCAGGCTTCAGCAGTCCCTTTTCCGCCATCTCCGCGTAGGCGATGGGAATGCTGGCAGAGGAGGTGTTGCCGTAACGGTCAATGTTGACATAAACCTTGCTCCGGTCAATCCTTGCCTTTTTAGCCACATAGTCGATGATGCGGATGTTGGCCTGGTGCGGGATGATCCAGTCAATGTCGGCGATGGTGAGGCCGGATTTTTCCAAGGCCCTGTCCACTGCCTCCGACATGGCTTTTGTTGCAAAGCGAAAAACCGCATTGCCATCCATGGTTACCGGCCGGTGCACTGGAAGTGATTTTGTCTCCAGCGCCCCTGAAGAATCCCCTCTGGCCGCCGCGTAAAAACAGGACTGTCTGGCCGGGTCTGCCTTTAACACCATGGCGCCTGCGCCATCTCCGAAAAGCACGCAGGTGCTCCGGTCCTCCCAGTCCAGCACATTTGAAATCACCTCAGCCCCCACCACACAGGCATGGTTTGCCTGTCCTGTTTCCAGTAAAGCTGAAGCCACATTCATAGCGTAGAGATAGCCCGAACAGGCTGCGTTGACATCAAACGCCATAACCGGCAGCTCCCTTATTCCAAGCTTTTCCTGGATCAGGCAGGCGCAGGAGGGCGTGAAATTTTCTGGCGTAAAGGTCGCAGTGACAATACAGTCAATATCCTCCGGTTTCAGCCCGGCACGCTCAATGGCTTTGGCTGCCGCTGCATATCCCAGATCCGAGGTAGTCTCATGCTCTGCGATAAAACGCGCGCCGATTCCAGTACGGCTCCTGATCCACTCGTCGCTGGTATCAACCTTCTTGGCCAGATCATCATTGGTCACGCAGTTTTCCGGTACGGAAAAAGCGCTTGATAATATTTGTATTCCCATTGCTACGCTCCTATTTTTCGGAACTTCTCATAGCGTTCTGCTGTCAGCTCCATTGTCTTTTTCCGGCCCAACGCCCTGAGGTCACGCTCAATCAGAGCGTCCATCTGTGAGACGACGAAATCCACGCACTGCTCCACACCATCTTCCGGTTCACTGATGATTTCATCCACAATGCCCTTGCGGTGCAGATCCTGGGCGGTAAGCTCCATGACCTCAGCCGCCTCCTGCACGCGTGAATCGTCCTTCCACAGGATACTCGCAAAGCCTTCGGGCGACAGTACCGAGTATACAGCATGTTCCATCATATAAATACGGTCTGCCACACTCAGGGCTAAAGCGCCGCCGCTGCCTCCCTCACCGATAACCAGGCACAGCACCGGCACTTTGAGGTCTGAAAAAACCTTGAGACATTCGGCAATGGCCGAGGCCTGTCCCCGCTCCTCTGCTCCCCTGCCCGGGTAAGCGCCGGAGGTGTCTACAAAGGTGATGACCGGCCGTTTGAATTTTTCGGCTTGTTTCGCGAGACGCAGCGCCTTGCGGTAACCCTCGGGGTTCATCATTCCAAAGTTGCGGTCAAGGTTCTCCTGGAGGTTGGTTCCTTTATTCTGTGCCAGAATGGTAACCGGCTGGCCGTGAAAAAAACCAACGCCCGCCAGAAGCGCCTGATCGTCACCATACAGGCGGTCGCCGTGCAGTTCCATAAAGCCGTCAAACAAGGCGTCTATATAGGCCTGAGCGCGGGTGCGTTCCGGACGTCTGGCCATCATCACCTTGTCCCAGGCCGTCCGTTTTTTGTTTTCTTCTGTCATCAACCTCTCCTCTCATGAAGGACCAGCAGCTTTTCGATGGTTGATTTCATCTGGCTGCGGTGCACAATGGCGTCAATGGCGCCCTTTTCCAGCAAAAACTCTGCCTTCTGGAAATTCTCCGGAAGTTTCTCCTTGATGGTATTCTCAATCACACGCTTGCCTGCAAAGCCGATAAGGCTGTCCGGCTCAGCGATGAGAATATCCCCGAGCGTCGCAAAGCTGGCGCTGACGCCTCCGGTGGTCGGATTGGTCAGAACACTCAGGTAAAAACCGCCGGCTTCTGAAAAGCGTTCAAGGGCTGCGCTGGTTTTAACCATCTGCATAAGGGAGATGATTCCTTCCTGCATCCGCGCGCCTCCGGAGGCACAGAAGATTACAAGGGGGAGTCTTTTTTTAGCGGCAAGCTCGATCAGACGCGTGATCCGTTCGCCAACGGCACTGCCCATGCTGGCCATCATAAAACGGCTGTCCATGACAGCCACAGCTGTCTTTTTGCCGCCAATTTTCCCAATGCCAGTCAGTACCGCCTCAGACATGCCCGTCTGGCGCTGGCAGGAATCAATTTTCTCTGTATAGCCTGGAAAGGCGTCGGTATCCACGTTGACCAGATTTTTATCAATGGCTGAAAAGCTCCCTCTGTCACAGATCTGGCGTACTCTCTCTCTGGCGCTGAGCTTGTAGTGATAGCCGCATTCGGGGCAGACATACAGGTCGTGCATCAGCGATTCGGAGGGGGTGCTTGCCTTGCATTTCGGACAGGTAATAAACACGTTGTCCGGTATGTCACGGCCCTGCTTTTCCTTGATGGCGTGGCGCAGTGTCTTGAACAGCGTCAGCTTGTTTTTTCTTTCCTTAAACGATTGTTCCATTATCCTTCAGCTCCTGTACAAAGGTATCGACATAGCCGGTGTCAAAGCGGCCCTTGATAAATTCCGGCTCATGCATCAGCACATATAAAAATTCCACATTGTTGGGAACACCCTCAACGATCAGTTCTTCCAAAGCGATCCGCATTTTCTTAATGGCCTCCAGACGGGATTCACCGTTTGTGATGCATTTTAGGATCATGGAATCGTAATAGGGCGGAATATCATAGCCGTTGTAGATGGCTGTATCGACACGCACACCTCTGCCTCCCGGAAGGTTCAGAAAGCTGATATGTCCTGGTCTTGGGGCAAAATCCGCGCTCACATCCTCGGCGTTAATCCGGCATTCGATGGCGTGGCCAAGACAGTGGATATCCTCCTGTTTCAGGCTGCACTTTTTCTTATCCGCAATGCGGATCTGCTGCTTGATCAGGTCGATGCCTGTGATCATTTCGCTGATGGTATGCTCAACCTGTATGCGGGTGTTCATTTCCATAAAGTAATAACGCTCTGCGCCGTCCCACAGAAATTCAATGGTTCCAACGCTGTTGTAGCCCACGTAGCGGCTGGCCTTAACCGCATCGGCGGTCATAGCCTCCCGTATCTTTTCTGGAAGACAGCAGCATGGGGCTTCCTCAACAATTTTCTGGTTGCGGCGCTGAAGCGAGCAGTCCCGCTCAAAAAGATGCAGGACATTGCCGTAATGGTCTGCCAGAAGCTGTACCTCGATATGCTTGGCGCTCTGCACGACCTTTTCGACGTAGACGCCGTCGTCGCCAAAGGCTGTCCTCGCCTCTGCCCGGGCTGTGGTATAGGCGTCAATAAAATCCTCCTCGGATTCTGCGATGCGCATGCCACGACCCCCGCCGCCGCTTCTGGCTTTAATGAGCACTGGAAACCCAATGTCCCTGGCCACCTGAAAGGCCTCGTCCAGCTCTACCACACCTCTGGAACCGGGAATAACAGGCACTCCAGCCTCGATCATGGTTTCCTTGGCTCTTGCCTTGTTGCCCATCATCTCGATGACATCGGCGTCCGGACCAATAAAAATAAGCCCGCATTGTTCAACCAGACGCGCAAAGGCTGGATTTTCAGATAGAAACCCAAAGCCCGGATGGATCGCATCGCAGCCGGTGAGACAGGCGGCGCTTAAAATACGCTGCATATTCAGATAGCTTTCATCAGATTTCGGACCGCCGATGCACACCGCCTTGGTGGCGTACTGTACATGCAGCGCGTCCTTGTCTGCTGTCGAATAAATCGCCACCGTTTCGATGCCCATTTCCTTGCAGGTCCGAATAATCCGGACGGCGATTTCTCCGCGGTTGGCGATTAAAATACGTTCAATCATTGGACCTCTCCAATACAAATGATTTTTTCATCATATTCCACCATGGTTTCATTATCAACATTGATGGCTGTAATGACGCCGTCGCGGTCGCTGCGGATTTCATTCATCATCTTCATGGCCTCAATAATGCACAGAAGGTCTCCCTTCCTGACGGTATCCCCTACCTTTACCAGCGGTTCTCCGTCTTTGATGTTGGAACGGTAAAAGGTACCTACCAAAGGCGATTTCACCCAATGGCCTTTGGCTTCCCCGCAGACTTCAGCCGCACTGGCATCCGGCACTGCCGCCGGAACCATTGTCTGTTTAACAGCCGGCACTGCGGCCACGACGGCACTCTCTGTTCCTTTTTCTAATTTTATGGTAACGTCCCCGCTCTGCAGCTCCATTTTTGAAAGGGCGGAGCTGTCAAAGATCTGGACTATTTTTTCAAGTTCGTTAATGTTCATCCGTTTACCTGCCTGTGGGTACCGGGGAGCTTGCTCCCCAGCCCCTTATTTATTTTCAACGATATTCAGAATATCCTGAACTGTTTTTAAATTTGCCAATGCGTCGTCTTCGATACGGATATCAAATGCGTTTTCAAGTTCCATGGCCAGTTCAACGGCAGATAAAGAGTCAATGCCGAGGTCTTCCTGCAATTTTGCTTCAGGTACAATTAAATCCTCATCTACATTGATCGCTTCTACAATAATTTCTTTAACCTGTTCTAACACAATTACGTCCTCCTTAAAATTACTTACAGGTTAAAAGTATATCCGAAATGTTTTCAATTGTAAATAGTTTTATATTAAAATATTTTTAGGCTACGATTTCATTCGCATTTCTTAAATACTTTTAAGATAAAACAATCTCGCACCGCCCTTTTTCATCTCAGCGCCACCACTTTTGTCGCCACATTTTCCATAAACATTCGATCATGCTCCACAAAAAGCATGGTCGGCTGATACTGACAGATCAAATGCTCGATCTGTATGCGGGACAGCACATCAATAAAGTTCAGCGGCTCGTCCCAGATATAGAGGTGGGCCGGTTTACACAGGCTTGCTGCCAGCAGCACCTTCTTTTTCTGACCACTGCTGTAGTCCTCAAGGCGTTTGTCAAACTGCTCTCTGGAAAAGCCCAGTTTTCTGAGAATCGTCTTAAGCAGGCTCTCGTCAAGGCTGTTTTCACGGATATAATTTCTCAGGCTCCCGGCCAGAAAGGAGGTGTTCTGGGAGACGTAAGAGTATTCAAGGTGTGTTCCAATGATGAGATCCCCTGTGTGGCAGATTTTCTCACCCAGAATTGCTTTCAGGATACTGGATTTTCCACATCCGTTTTTACCGCTGAGGGCCACCCGGTCGCCCCGGTTCACCTCAAAGCTGACATCCTCAAAAACCGTTGTGCCCTCATAGGTGATGGAAAGCCCTCTGGCTTCAATCAGCCTGTTTTTAGAGTAGCTCAGGGTTTTGATGGCAAGCTCATCGGCCCAGTCAATGTTTTTCAGCAGCTTTGACTTTTCCTCAATGGCTTTTTCCTTTCTCGCCTCTGTAACCTTCGAGCGCTTCATCATTTTTGCGGCCTTATGCCCCACATAGCCGCGGTCTGGCTTCAGACCTGCCACAAGCTTTCGGCTCGCGCCTTTCTTTGTTTTCTCCACAGCGTCTGACCATCCGGCGGTCCGTCTGGCTGCCGCGGTCATTTTCGCGATTTCTTTTTTCAGCTTTTCATTTTCCCCCAGCTCATACTGGTCCTGCCGCTCTTTATTCTCCGCCCATGATGTGTAATTTCCCCGCTGCACCTCAATATCCGTATTGCTAATGGACAGAATATGGTCCACGCACTGGTCCAGAAAATAGCGGTCATGGGAGACCAGGATAAACCCGCGCTTGGTGTTCAGGTACTGTCCCACCAGCTCTCTGGATGCCATGTCCAGATGATTAGTGGGCTCATCAATGAGCAAAAACTGGTTTTCTCTCAGAAAGAGAACCGCCAGCAGCACCTTGGTCTGTTCTCCCTCACTTAATGTACTGAAAGGCCGGTACAGGACATCGTAGTCAACCTCCAGCATGGAGAGCTCTCTCTGGAGCTCCCAAAACGCGTAATTTCCGCTTAGTGAATCCACCACGTCGATGGTATTCCGCTCTCTCTGCTCAACCTTAAAGGGAAAATAAGAAAAATCAACCGACGCGGCAATGGTACCGCTGTATTCATACTGGCCCATCAAAAGCTTTAAAAAAGTAGTCTTCCCTTTACCGTTGCGCCCGGTAAAGCCCAGCTTCCAGTTGGTATCAAGCTGAAAGGACACTTTTTCAAAAATCGTATCATAGCTTCCGTCGTAGCCAAAAGTCAGATTTGATACATTTATTAACGACATACTTAACCTCCTGATAAAAAGGATCACATGATGCCGCGAAAACCATTCTCTGCATCATGCGTTCGTTTCGATACCGATCATCCGCCAATGCTTCTTATTCGCTGGCAAATTTGGACGAAACGTCAAAAAACCGCAAGAAAGCATAACCTTCTTGCGGTTCAAAAAATGCACAGATGTCATCAGGAAAGTATCCTGACATACCGAGACGGACAGAATTTGTCTGTCTCCTCTGTCTATATTTTATGAGCGATCAGATCGTTATCTTTCTTGCTGAAGCACACCAAAAAGACCCGGCAAAGCGGATTGGTACACTTCCATATTAAAATACTTAGCAAGAAAAATTACGCATCTTCACATCTCCTGTTCTCTTTTAGATTTCGAAGTTATTATAACAGCATTCTGTGCTGCTGTCAACACGGTCTGTCAAATGCCAATGAGCCTTTCGGCGTTTTCGTGGCAGATCATCTCCCTTTCATCCCGGGTCAGGCCCACTGCCTCAAAAAATGCCAGATCCTTGGCCGCGTCTCCCCAGGGGTTATCAGTGGCAAAGATAAACCGTTCGGCGCCGTAGATGTCAATCAGACGCCTGTAGGCTTCAGGGGCAAAGGTATAGGAGGCAATGGCCGTATCAAAGGTTACGTTGGGGGTATCCAGATAAATATCCTGCGGCGGATTGCCAAAGTACAGACCGCCGGTGTGGGCGGCGATAATGGTCAGCTCTGGAAATTGCCGTGCCATTTCCACCACGGCCTCTGGCGTGGCATGGATGCAGCCGGGTGAGATGGGGTCATATCCGGTATGAAAGACCACCGGCAGCTTTCGGTCGCTGATGGCCTGGTACATCGGGTACAGCCGCTTTTCATTGATGAAAAACCCCTGGTAATCGGGGTGGAGCTTTATGCCGTGAAATCCCATTTCCACAATACGGCTAAGCTCGAAGAGATAGTCCGGCGCATCGGGGTGGACAGTGCCAAAGCTGATAAACGCATCGCTGTGATTCTGGACATAGGCTGCAAAATCGTTGACGCTTTTCTGCTGGTGCGGATTGGTAGCGATGGGCAGCATGACGCCCAGATCAACGCCCCATTCTTTCATATTTTTTTCCGCACAGCCCAGGCTCCCGTCGCCATAATAGGTCAGATGGTGGTTGGGGTCGGTCTTTGCCAGCTTTTCAATGGTTTTCGGGCAAAGCTTGTCCGGAAACAGATGGACATGTGTATCTATTAACATAACTTTCACCTCAGTTAATCTTTTCTACTTATTATAACCTTGATTTTTCCTTGCCGCAATCCCAATATTTTTAACAGTTTTTTAATTCTCCTTGACCAGCACACTTTTAGCGTTTAAAATGAGACTATAACAAAGTGAAGGAGTGAATCTTATGAACCTGATGACGATTCCGTACCGGACATCGCATATTATGATGAAAGGTGTATTAAATGTACTCAAGCTCCCCATTCCACCAAGCCTGGTAGGCCCTGGAATGGTCAAACGTTTCCCGGAAATTATTTCGCTCTGTGATGTGCACAAAGCGCTCGTTATTACTGATAAACCTTTAATGGAGATGGGACTGCTCGACGGATTTCTTGAAGCCCTTAAAAAAGCAGGCATCGACTACTCTGTCTTTGACGGCGTTCAGCCCAACCCGACCTTCGAAAATATTTATGACGGGCTGGAAGCCTACTATACCGAAGGGTGTGACGGTGTCATTGCCTTTGGCGGCGGTTCCTCCATGGACTGCGCTAAAATCGTGGCCGCCAAGGTCACCAATGACAAGCCGATCCCAAAAATGAAGGGCCTGTTCAAGCTGACACACCGCCTCCCGCCGTTCTTTGCCGTTCCTACCACGGCAGGCACCGGCTCTGAGGCCACTGTTTGTGCGGTTATTACCGATACCTCAAATCACGAAAAATTTGCCATCAACGACCCCAAGCTCGTGCCGCTGGCAACCGTGCTGGACCCTGAGCTCATGGTCGGCCTGCCGCCGGCTCTCACCGCCAGCACCGGCATGGATGCGCTTACACATGCCGTCGAAGCCTATATCGGCCACTATGACGCGCCCTTTGTCAAGGAAAAAGCGCTCGCGGCTACCGAGGTCATTATGCGTGATCTGGAAGCAGTTTACAAAGACGGCTCTAACCTGAAGCTTCGCCAGAATATGTCTGTCGCCTCCTTTGACGCAGGTCTTGCCTTTACCCGGGCTTATGTGGGCTATGTCCACGCCATCGCCCACAATTTAGGCGGCTTTTACGGTGTGGCACACGGCTTTGCCAACGCAGTTATCCTGCCGCACATTCTGGAGTTTTCCAGAGACGCGGCCCAGAAAAAACTTTCTGAGCTCGCCCTGTGCGCCGGCCTTGGCGAACCCTGGGACAGCGAGGAAATTCTGTCCTATCGCTTTATCGACCGGATTAAGGAAATGAACGCCAATATGGGGATTCCGGAAACCATTGATGCGCTGCGCATCGAGGATATTCCTGAGCTGGCCAAGCGTGTGCTCAAGGAAGCCAACCCAACCTATCCAGTCCCCAAAATCATGGATTATGACGAATGTGTCGCCATGCTTGAAGAGCTGGTTACTCCTGAGCAGCCAGAGTAAGGAAACAAATATGAGCAGGCATATAAATTGCCTGCTTTTTTATTGATTTTTTCTGAAGCGTTAAATAAATTACAGTTTTTTACAAGTATTCAGGCGTAAACTAGACCATAAAAGGGAGGAGGCGCGGCATGGCTAAGCTCAAAGCATTTTTAAGAGACACCGATGGTTTTTATCTTCTGTTGATAGCAGCCTGTTCACTGCTGTCTGTCACGCTGCTCCTTTCGTGGTGCAACAGCGTCTCCCCTGCCCCTGCTCCCGGCTTCTGGGAATTTCTTGTAAAATATCGTGTAGCCCTGATCCAGCTGCTGGCTGTGGCGGCAGGTCTCTCCTGCGCCCTGATCATAAGCCGTATGGACTATCACCGGATGACACCGCTCTGGATAACCTACACGGCTGCGATCTGGCTGCTGGTGCTGCTGACCTTTCTGCGTGCCGGCCCTTTTGGCGTAAGCCCCGGCGATACCGGCGCCTATTGCTGGATACGCCTGCCCTTCGGCCTGGCCCTTCAGCCCACCGAGCTGGCAAAATCAAGCTTTATCCTGACTTTTTCTCTCCATCTGTACGCAGTGCGCCATACCGATGCCCCCCTGGCAGTCGCCGCTCTGATCGCCCATCTGCTGACTCCGGTTGTCCTGATTCACCTTCAGGGTGACGATGGCACCGCGTTGATCTTTTTTGTCACGGGGCTGGTCATGTTTTTGTCGGTTAAGCACAAGCTGCGTTATTTTATCGGCACTGCGGCTGCGGCACTGGCAGCTGTGCCGATCGTCTGGCAGCTGATGGCCGGTTACCAGAGGGCACGTATACTGGCAGTTTTTGCCCCCGGAAGGCTGGACAGCCTGACGCTGGAGTCCATTCTATACCAGCAAAACCAGGGGCTGGCCGCCATTAATGCAGGCGGGCTCTTTGGTCTGGGCCTTTTCAAACCCGATACGACCTACATTCCCGCCGCTAATAATGATTTTATCTTTTCGCATCTGGCTGAGGTCATGGGTCTTGCGGGCTGTGCCATCCTGATTTTGTTGCTGGCAGGCATTCTGTACAAAACCCTGTCCATCGGCATAAGAAGCCATGACTTCAGAGGACGCACCATCGCTGTTGGCGTCTTTACCCTTTTTCTTGCTGAAGCGGTGATCAATATCGGAATGAACCTTGAACTGATGCCGGTTATCGGGCTGCCCCTCCCATTCTTCAGCAGCGGAGGCTCCTCACTTATGGGCGCTTTTCTCTGTGCGGGCTTTATTCTGAGCGTAAAAAGAAACAGCTTCTCTGAAAAACTCTGAGAAGCTGTTTCTTTTTTATTGTAAACATTCAAGGTAGTAAAGGACTGTCTTGTCGGGCATCGCTGTCTTTAACGCCGCATAGGCATAGGGCTCAAAGACGACAATCTGCTCTGCTCCGGCTTTTTCAATATCTGCGAGGGCATCTTTCTGAATAAGCGCTGCCATCTCCGCGTCAAAACCGATCAGGTGGTATTCTGCGCCAAGGGGTTTCTGCCAGATATTTAAAACATTGACGCGCTTATCTGCCTTCAGCAATGGTAAAAATTCCATACTGGTGGCGATTGGTGTCTCGTCGCTGTTGATGGCAAGCGCATTGAGGGCCTGGCCGTTTCTCAGGAAACGACAGTTAAAGCTGCCGCCGTAAAAGTAAGAGGGCGCTTCGATTTTAAGCAGCTTCAGCTCGTCAGGAAGGTAAACCACCTCAAAGGGAACGCTGATCCCCAGCTTTTCTGCAAACTGTGTCAGCAGATAGGTGGTCTGGCCCGAAAGGGTATACACGACTTCTATCCCCTTTTCCTGAAGCCCGCTGATCAGGCCTTCCAGATATTTAATCCCCTCTTCCACCATACCGTAGGCAAAGTATTCCCAGCCTGCAAAAACCGGCGCGGTCTCCGGCTCAAAGGCAATGCCTCTCGCCTTAAACCACTGGCCCAGCCCAGACGCGCTGTCAGCGGCGATGGTGGCTGTGGCGTCGTCCAGGAAGAGAAAATTACCGCTGCCCTCAAGCACCGGGACAGCCTCCTGCCACTGTCTGAGTGCCTCTGCGTCGGTTTTCAGGATATGTCCACCGCCTGCCTTCAGGGTATCTTTAAGCGATTCGGCGATTTGGGTGCCAAAACCCTTTTTTAACATCAGCTCACGGCTGAGGATCATGACGTCTGTCAAATCCTCGGGGTTTTCGCCAAAGTTCTGCCAGCGCTCTCCCTGGCGTGACAGGATACTCTGGAATACCAGCCCCGCGATGTAGTCGTTAGGAGCCATTTCATCTTTGAAAACCGCCCGTGCCAGCTGAAGCCTGCGGGAGGGATAGTCGTGGAGCATATGGCTCGCCCGGAATTCCGGACAATAGCACACAGCCTGGTCCATATGGATCACCTGGTGGTTCAGCTTGTCTTCGTAATGTTCTAATGTAAATTCTCTCATAATCCCAGCACTCCTTTGTTTACTAATCCCTTGGGGTCAAGGGCGTCCTTGATTTTCTGCATGACCTCGATACCTGCTTCACCGTGCTCCAGGGGTAAATATTCAGCCTTGGCTTTGCCGCTGCCGTGGTGGTGTGAGACGTTGCCGCCGTATTTAAGGCTGGTACGGATGGCAGTGTCCAGACATTCCATATAGCGCTTTTCACCGTCGTAATCGTCACCGCCGGTCTGGGCGTGGAAGATCACATAAACACTGGCGCCAGTATGGTATACATGTGAAAAGTGGCAGTCAACGCTTTCGCACATGGGCTCAAGGGCTTTGCGCATTTCACGCCACACATCGGCGATGCAGTCCCAGGGTGCCGCCACCTCGATGGCATCGGCTGTGCCGCCCTTCATAGCGTCGTGATCCAGCATTTTTTTCGTGGAAAAACGTGAGTGGAACCAGTCATAGCCCGGCTTCGGCCCCTTAGGCACACCGCCATTTAAGGCACAGTAATGATGAACGTATTCCCGTTCCAGATCCACCTGCTTTTCCAGACCTTCGTAGCCGATGACCAGAAAAACGTGGCCTTTTTCAAAGCCGTATTTTTCCATTTTAGGAACACTTTCCTCTTCATCATAAAGACGGACCACTGCCGGGTGGACATTGTTTTGGACAAACTGGCGGATGGCTTCCAGACCGTCCTCGGTACGGTTAAAGGTAAAGGCTTCAAAATAGCGTTTTTCGGCTACTGGATAAATTTTCATTTCCACTTTGGTGACAATCCCGTATACACCCTCGCTGCCCAAAAACAGCTGGTCCAGCTCTGGCCCGGTTGATGCCTTCGGCGTTTTGTGTGTGTTCAGCACATGTCCGTTTGGCAGCACCACCTCAAGGGAGTTAACCATATCGTCCATCTTACCGTATTTGGTAGAGAAGGTTCCTATGGCGCGCGTGGCGACCATGCCGCCCAGCACGGCGCTCTGGAAAGACTGTGGGTACTGGCCGCAGGTATAACCTGCTTCGTTCAGCATGTTTTCAAAATCTGCCCCGGTCAGGCCCGCGCCGCCCACAGCAGTGCAGTTGACAAGGTTAATTTCAAATTCCTTTAAATTTTTAATATCGAGCATGACCTCATGGTTTTCAGCAATACTGCCGCCCACAATGCCAGAGCCGCCGCCAAAAGGAATGATACCGACGCTGTACTCCTGAGAGAGTGCCATGATCCGGCTGACCTCATCAGTGCTTCCAGGCATGAGAATGGCTTCTGGCAGAACCTTGTAAGGCCCCTGAAGCAGCCATTTATACTCTCTGGGATAACAGCCATGGGCATAGATAAGGCGTTCCTCCTCGCGCCGGAGCACGGTAACCTCTGGCAGCTCTTCCTGAACCGCTTTCAAAAAATCGTGGGTATTTTCTTTCATTGTATTCTCCTTACTTTGCTTTAATGTCACGTGCCGCTATAATGTCAACACCTGTGTCCAAAATATTCGAGACCACTACATCGCCCGCCCGGACCGGCGCTTTCACTGCAATGCCGTAAAGGGCATGGATGCAGTCTCTGAGCTTCGTTTTACTGACTTCTTCACTGCTGACCACAGGCAGCAGGTTAAAGATACCGCCCTCTATTGCAACCGTTGTGGTCAGCATCCGTTTGGGATCGGTATACTCATTGACCGCGTATTTTTTCCCGTTATTGCAGTCAAAGCCAGCGGTTTCAAAGGTACCATCATCCTTGATGGTCAGCTCACCCTTGCAGCTTTTGGGGCAGACAATGCAGGTATAATTTCTTTTTTCCATTTTCCATCACTCCTTTGCCACGCTGATACAGATGGGGCCGTCTGTTGTTTTGCCGAGGTCAATGACCTCACAGACCATTTCCGGCGGCTTGACCACCGCGTGTTTTTTCAGCTTTTGGGACTGCCCATTCTGGCTAAATACCAGCCTTACCTTTTCGTCAGGCTTTCTGACCCGCATAAAGACCGGAACTTCTCCAACTGTCCCGCTTATTTTCTGGGGAACCACAAAGCTGATGTTATCGCCGGCTTCCACAGCACGGTACTCATTACCTCCGGTCTCACCCTTTATGTAGCGGACTGCGCCGCGGGCCGCCATCTCTCCGGTTTGGGAGACATAGTCCACCAGGTCAAACACTGTGACCACATTACCTGCCGCAAAGACACCGGGAACGGAGGTCATCATCTGCTCGTCCACCACCGGACCGCGTGTTCTCGGGTCCATTTCAATATTCAGCTGTTCACTGAGCTCATTTTCAGGGATAAGGCCGACCGAAAGCACCAGAAGATCACAGTCAATATATTCTTCGGTTCCTGCGATGGGCTTGAGGTGTTCGTCTACCTTTGCGACAGTAACGCCCTCGATCCGGTCTTTGCCGTGGATCTTGGTCACGGTTGTGCCCAGATGCAGCGGTATGTTGTAATCCTCAAGGCACTGGACAATATTTCGGGTCAGTCCGCCCTCGGTATGCATAATCTCATAGACGCCCTTCACCTCGATATCCTCAAGCGTCATACGCCTTGCCATGATAAGGCCAATGTCTCCTGAGCCTAAAATCACAGCCTTCTTACCCGGCAGATAGCCCTCCATATTAATGTAGCGCTGAACCGCTCCGGCAGTCAGTACCCCAGCGGGACGCGTTCCGTAAATCATGACCTGTGAGCGCGTGCGTTCACGGCAGCCCATGGCCAGAATAACAGATTTGGCCTTGATCTCAAGAAGGCCATCCTTTTCATTGACCGCATAAATAGTCTTATCCGGCCGGATTTCCAGCACCATGGTGTCCAGCTTGACTTCAATTCCCTCGGCCTCTACCTCGTCGATAAAAGCCTGGGCATACTGGCCTCCCGTCATACGGCGTTTAAACCGCAGCAGGCCAAAGCCATCGTGGATACACTGCTGCAGAATACCGCCGAGGGAAAGGTCCCGTTCAATAATCAGAGTGTCAAGTCCTGCCCTGTGCGCTTCTACGGCTGCTGCCAGCCCTGCCGGGCCGCCGCCGATAATGGCGCAGTCTGTCTGTATCCGGTTCATTCTTTTTCCCCCTTTCTGGATGCTGTAGTCAGCATTTCTGAGCCCGCGCCGCGCTTAGTGACTTCCTCAGGCGCGATCCCCAGCTCTCTGGCAATGATTTCTACAACCCTCGGGCCGCAGAAGCCTCCCTGACAGCGCCCCATGCCTGCCCGGGTACGTCTCTTCACCGCGTCCACGGTTGTGGCTGGTATTTTACCGTGTATGGCGTCCACAATCTCACCCTCGGTGATGGTTTCACAGCGGCAGATCACATGGCCATACAGCGGATTTTTTGCAATCAGCGCTTCCTTTTCTTCCAGTGTGCAATCTCTGAACACCTTGTGCGCCGGACGGATGGGGTCATAATTCTCACGCACAGCGGCCTCAGGGTGAAGCGTTGTGTAAATACCCTCGACCCGTTCCGCGATGGCCGGTGAGGATGCCAGCCCGGGAGACTGGATGCCTGCCACATGGATAAAGTTATCCAGCACTTCAGACGCTTCAATGATAAAATCCTCAATATAATTGGAAGCCCGGCAGCCGCTGAAATAGGTGATAATATCTTTTTCGGAGGCCCCCTCGGTCAGATGCTTGCCTTTTTCCATGACAAAGCGTAAATCTTCTTCATCTACGGCCAAATCATCTTTTTCCGGCACCTCGATGGCTGAGGGTCCCCACACTGGGTTGCCCTCGGGTGTCTGGGTCGGGCCGCCGCCCTTGGTAAAGTTTTTAGGCGGTGTGCCAATAAAACATTTGTTGGTGGTTTTGCCGATCTTTTTATCCAGAATCACCAGCGTGCCACGGCGCGGATGAATGGTGTAAAAACGGTCGCCTGCCAGCTCTGCGATTTCGTCGGCATACAGGCCCGCGGCGTTGATCACACAGGCGGCTTCAATGATCCCTTTGTCGGTGACCACGCCGCTTATCCGGGCGCCATCTCTGATAAAGCCCAGCACCTCTGTATTCAGCATAAGCTCTGCCCCGTTGTCAATGGCGTTTTCCATGAGAGCTTCAACCACCTCGTAGGGCTCAACATAGGCTGCCGATGGGGTCCACAGTGCCTTTACCACATCATGGTTGACTGCTGGGTCAATGGCTCTGGCCTCATCGCCGCTTAAAATGGCAATGCCAGGCACACCGTTCTTTTTTCCCAGCTCATAGTACTGCTCCAGATAGGCGTCGTCTGATGCGTCAAAGCCTGCTACAAAGGAGCCGCAGCGGTTCATTTTAAAATGAAGTTCTTCCTGCCACTGTGTGTACATGGCATTGCCCTTTACATTGAGCAGGGCCTTCAGGGAGCCTGCTTTTGAGTCGTAGCCTGAGTGGATCATCCCATTGTTTGACTTGGAGGTTCCCTCAGACACATCTGAGGCTTTTTCGACCACGATAATGCGTTTATTGTATTTTGCCAGGGTTCTCGCAATACCGCTGCCGGTTACCCCCGCACCGATAACTACAATATCCGCCTGGTCGATCACGCCGGCTGCCTCCGCCTTTTTCAGGTCCTCTGTCCGGTCTCTCCGGGCCATCTCTGCCCCCTTGACGGTCAGCTTGTTAATGACCCCTTTCACGCCGCTTTTTCCAGCCGCGTGGCCGATGTCAACCACATGCTGCCAGACATCCACCTCGCCAGTCAGGGTGATCACCCCGCGCGCGTCGGCGCTGGCTTCAATTTTGTAATGTTTTAAGGACGGATCATCCTCTAGTTTCTGATAAAATTGTGCAACACAATCGGACACGATTGTCTCTCCTTTCTGCTTTCAGGCAGAGGAACGGGGTCAGGTGGACAGTCCGCCTTACCCCGTTACCTCTTTCTGCATTTATTCTTCTTTAAACAAAACTATGCCTGCTTACGCCAGCCTACGGAGCGCTCGATGGCTTCACGCCAGCCTGCGTAAAGCGCTTCGCGCTTTTCATCTGTGATGGCCGGCTCAAAGTACTTATCGATTTCAAGAGACTTGTCAAAATCGGCTTCGGTCCAGAGGCCTGCTGCCAGACCGGCCATTTGGGCTGCGCCCAGACTGGTAGCTTCGACGGATAGAGGTCTGTCGACACGGGCGTCGAGCATATCAGCCATGAGCTGCGCCAGCAAATCGTTCATCGATGCTCCGCCGTCAATACGGATATCGGTCATTTTTACGCCAGATTCCTTTTCGACAACGTCCAGAATATCCTTTAAGCGATAGGCGACCCCCTCCAGCGTTGCCCGCACAATGTGGGCCTTGGTGGTGCCGCGGCTGATGCCAAAAATAGTTCCTCTGGCATAGGGATCGTGATAGGGTGCGCTGAGGCCAGCCAGCGCAGGTACAAAGTATACCCCGTTAGAGTCCTCAACTGACCGTGCCAGCGGTTCCGATTCACTGGATTTGTCAATGACCTGAAGCCCGTCGCGCAGCCACTGAACAGCTGAGCCCGTAACAGCTTCAAAGCCTTCCAGAGCGTAATTGATTTCATCCCCGATCTTCCAGGCAATAACCGTGTTTAAGCCCTGGTCGGATACGACACATTCATCGCCGATGTTGATATCTAAGAATGAGCCCGTACCGTTGGTGATTTTACAGGTTCCCTTGGAACGGCAGCCCTGGGCATAAAGCGCGGCGTGCTGGTCGGCAATGGCGCCGCAGATGGGAACCTCTGCCCCGAAAATATCCGGCTCTGTGGTGCCGTAGTTGCCGGAGTCACTCACGATTTCGGGATAAATATCGGTTGAAATTCCCAGATAGTCTAAGAACTCGGTATACCACTCTCCTGTGCTTAAGTCCAGGCTGCCCATAACAGAGGCGTTAGAATAGCTGACCACATGGCTCTTTCCGCCGGTCAGCTTCCAGATCAGCCAGGTGTCAATGGTGCCAAAAAGCGCTTCGCCGGATTCGATCTTTTCTTTGATTTCCGGCACATTTTCAAGATACCAGTGCAGCATCAGGGAGGAATAAACCGGCGCTACTGTCCAGCCTGTGGCCTTGCGCGCTTTTTCTCCCCATTCACTGTCATTAATTTTCTGACACAGGGCCGCGGTGCGGTTATCCTGCCAGACAATGGCGTTGTACAGCGGCACGCCGGTATTTTTATCCCAGACCAGGCAGGTAGCCCGTTGGTTGGTAATGCCGATGGCCGCGATCTCTTCTGGCGCCACGCCGCCTGACAGCATGGCTTCCTTACACATCCGAACACTCTTGTCATAAATTTCCATGGCATCGTGTTCAACCTTGTCCGCACTCGGTGTGTACTGTGTGAATTCTTCATAGCACTGGGATACAATATTAAAATCCTTGTCAAAAATCAGTGCTCTTGTACCAGTTGTTCCTTCGTCAATGACTAAAACATAGTTTTTCATTTTTTTACTCCTTTACTCCTCAAAAAATGATTATTCAGTTGTCTTCCTTATGCTCAGCCCTGCTGTCAGAAACCTCCTTTCCTCCTTCGCCTGTAAATGCTTTACATATTCACTTTTTATGTATTTTGTATTGACTTTATGTTAATATTATATGCTTTTTGATGGTTTGTCAACTAATTTTTAAATTTTGCAAAATTTACAATTAAAAAAGCACACTGGTCTCCACAGTGTGCTTAAATCCTGTTAATTCCGGCAGATCTGTACGGCTGTCTCGGCAGCGCTTCCCGCGTCCTTAGCAAAGGCGTCACAGCCTGTTTTATCGCAAAAATCCTGCGTGATGGGCGCTCCGCCAATCATAATTTTAAACTGTTCCCGGACGCCCGCATCCTCAAAAGCCTTAACAATTTTGGGTATCTCGGGCATGGTAGTGGTCAGCAGGGCAGAGCAGGCCACAATATCGGCCTTTTCCTGCACAGCGGCCTCCACAAAACGCTCCTCGGGCACATCAATGCCGATATCCACGACTTTAAAGCCCCGTCCCTCAAACATCATTTTTACCAGGTTTTTGCCAATATCGTGCATGTCTCCCTTTACGCTTCCCAGCACAATGGTTCCAGTAGCGGTCTGCTGGTTTTCTAAAAGCAGAGGCTTCAGCACCTCTGACCCGTTCTGCATGGCGTAGCATGAGCACAGCACCTCCGGTATATAGAGCTCCTCGTTTTTAAACTCCTCTCCCACCATCTCCATCGCTTCCATCATGGTATCCAGAATGGCCTGCGGACTGGTTCCCTTGTCCACTGCCGCCTGCACCATGGCGGACGTCTCATCCTCTAATCCTTCATAAACCGCATTTTTAATCTGATCTAATAGATTCATTCTTGTCTCCTCTGTTTTCTCATTTTAATGCCAGCTTCACCAGGCGCTCGTAGACGTCTGCCTTTCTCAGTGCCTGGTAGGCATCCTTGTATATTTCAAAATATTCATTATACAGCGCGTGCCGCTGCATATCCGGCTCACAGACCGCCACAATCTTCACCATGTGGGCAACAGCTTCACTCACGTTCGCGTAGAGCTCTGCGCCCAGAGCCGCCAGAACTGCCGCACCCAGTGCTGTGGCCTCCTCTACGGCCAGAATACTGCAGGTCTTGCCATAGATATCTGCCTGAATATGATTCCAGACGTCGGATTTTGCGGCACCGCCGCTCAGTACAATCGCGTTGACCTCGACGCCATTTGTGATCATCTGGTCAATGATTTCGCGGGTTTCGTAGGTAACGCCCTCCATAATGGCCCGTGCCATGGCCTGCCGGCTGTGGCCCAGGGTCAGGCCGATAAAGGTTCCCCGCGCAAAGGGGTCCCAGTTCGGCGCGGCTGAACTGGCAAAATACGGGATACAGATGAGCCCGTCGCTGCCCGGGGCGATGGCCTCGACCTGTTCGTTGATGAGGTCGTAGGGATCGACGCCCAGGGCCTTTGCCTTTTCAATCTCTGGTACGGCAAATTCGTTCCGGTACCATTTCAGGGAGCTTCCAGCTGCGTTTTGCAGGCCTTCTGTTTCCCACTTGCCCGCTACGGTATGGGCCGAGCAGGGCAGGCGCATGCTGCCGTCGTAGATGGGCTCGTCCATATAGGCCAGAGTGACGCCTGCGGTGCCGATGGTCACCTCAATGGTGCCTTTTTTCACAGCACCTGCGCCAATGCCGGCGCACTGCTGGTCGCCGCCGCCCGAAACCAAAAGGGTTCCCTCGGCAAAGCCTGTGAGGGCGCTGCTCTCTCTGGATATTTTTCCAACCACCTTGCCCGAAGGCACCAGGTCGGGCAGCTTGGATTTGTCAAGCTCCAGAGCGTCTACGAGCTCATCGCTCCACTCAAAAGCTTTGATGTCCATCAGTCCCTGGAGGGAGCCGTTGGACCAGTCCTCAAAGTAGCCCTCTGCGCCGAGCTTGTTTAAAATACGCTCCTGATCCATGGCAAACTTATAGGTTTTTTCGTAAATTTCCGGCTGGTGTTTCTTGATCCACATGATCTTGCTGACCGACCAGGTCGTGCCCACAGGCAGGCCGGTGATCTCATAATAGCGCTCCGCGCCCACCAGGCGGCCGATCTCCTCACATTCCTCAAAGGAACGGCTGTCCTGCCAGGAGATGGCGGACCGCAGCGGCATGCCGGCTTCATCCACCGGGGTAAAGGTACAGCGCTGGGTGGAAAGGCCGATGGCGCGGATTTCCGCAGGATCGACGCCTGCTTTCGCGATGGCTTCCCGGGTGGCCTCACAGGTCTGCTGCCAGGTCATCTCTCCGTCCTGTTCGACCCATCCTGACTGCGGAAAGGTACAGGGATACTCACGGTAAGCGCTGCCGACTGTGGCGCCCTCCATGTCAAAAATAATCACTTTTACGCCGGTCGTTCCAATATCGATTCCACTAATATAATTTTTCATCTCTACTCTCTCCAAAAATTATTTTTTATTCGCTTACAATTGAATGGGATAGACGCCGAATTCGTGGGCACATTCGATCATGTGCACCAGGTTTTCCGCACTCACATCGCTCTGAACATTGTGGGCCGGTGACAGCAGAAAGCCGCCGCCAGGGGCCAGCGCCTTAATGGCATCGCGCACTTCCCCGGTGATCTCGTCCTTTGTGCCAAAGGGCAGTATTTTCTGAATATCAATGTTGCCGTGGAATACGATTTGATCGCCGAACTCCTGTTTCAGCTCGTAACGGTTCATATGGTTGGCGCCTGGCTGTACCGGGTCCAGAATGTCGATGCCGCAGTCGATGAGGTCCGGGATAAAGGGGCGGATGGAGCCGCAGCTGTGCAGCATGACCTTACCCTGCGGATTTTTCTTAAGCAGCTCTGTCTTCGCGCTTACCCAAAGCTCCTCGAGATGTGGTTTTACCACCTTCCGGAAGGTTCTCGGTGAAATGAGCGGGCTATCCTGTGTGCCCAGATCCTCACCGCTCAGGCGCAGAATATCCACGTATTCACCGACAGCGTCGATACAGACACGGTCGATTTCTTTCTGTATTTTACAGACCTTGTCCAGCAGCGCGTGGGCAAATTCCTGATTGTTGACCAGGTCGCGGTACCAGCGCTCATGGCCGCGCATATAGGTCGCCACCTCAAAGACCGCGCCGGCAAATTTTGCCAGAATGGCCAGATCGCTTTTGTCCCGGACCATCTGCATTTCCTCGCGCAGGCCCTCGTAACGTTTGGGGTCGCTGGGGTCCGGCCATTCATAATCTTCCAGATCCTCGATGGTGGCGTCTGCCAGGGGCGGGTTCTGCAGTTCAAAGTAAAAATGTCCGCCGTCGATCATGGTCTTTTTCCAGTAGCAGCCCCATTCGTCGGTAAAGCTGCCGTCCTCAAACTGTCTGGAATGGGCTGATTTTGCCGATCTCGGCGAAATGTAGTACATGTCCAGATCCAGTGCCTGGATCATCTCCAGCGGCATCTGTACATCGGTCCAGTGGCCCATCCGGGGGGTGTCTGGAAGATGGTCCATCTTCAGCAGCCTTTTCATATCTCTGTATACATCAATGGTCAGGACCATATCCACAGGCACCCGGTCGGGCTCCTGGTGGCTGGCCGCTGCCATCACACGTTCTCTCGAATTCATTCTTGTCTCTCCTTTTTTACAAATTCCATAGCGCCTCGCAGCTGCACACAATATTCATGGCGCCTGCCTGTATCATTGTTTTTACATCGCTCGGCTTTGAAACCAGCCCGCTTGTGATCACAGGCTGTTCAAATTCACTGCTTACCTTGCGCACGATCCGCGGGATCAGCCCTGGCGTCAGCTCGATAATATCTGGCTTCGACGCCTTAAACAGGTTGATACCGCTTTCCAGCGCCTGATTGTCCATGAGGAATATCCGGTGCGCGGTGATCAGATTTTCCTTAGCCGCCAGCTTCAGAATATGGCTTTTGGTCGAGATGACGCCATCGATCCCAGTGCGCTCCACCGCGTGCCGGATGCCGCCAATGTCCCGTCCAATGCCCTCAATCAGATCCATGTGCAGGAATACCAGTCCATTTCGTTCTTTAAATTCCTTAATCAAATTTTCTGCCTTAAAGTAATCGCCTCCTACCATAAACAGCACCCGAACCTTAGAGTCGAGAGCCTTCCTGAAATTCTCCGGCGTCCGCACAGCGGCGATAACCGGGTATGCCTTAAAAGTCTTCATTTGTTCCTTTGTGATCATTGGAGTGGCCTCTTTCCAATGATTTAAGATAGAAAAAAACCGCCATAAACAAACGGGACAGCTCTCCCATTTATTTATTGCGGTTTCTACAATCTCAAACCAATACGTATTAATTTATTTCATAATAGCATGTCTGTAAATCGATGTCAACGATTTTTTCTGTTATTAAGAAATCTTTTACGATTTTACAGAATGTCAATCCCGTTATTCCGGGCATATTCCCTGTAAATTTCGGGTTCTTTACCATCGACAACAAAGGCCTCAAAAATATTCAGGTCAAACATCTTGGCCAGGGATATTTTATCGAACTTGGTATAGTCGGCCATGAGATAGCACTTCTGGCTGATCTCGGCCAGCGTCTGGTTGACCTCGATCTCCTCCAGCGAGCTGTGGGTCACGCCTTTGGGAATGGAAACAGCCAAAACCCCCATAAAGGCTTTGTCAATGTTAAACTTTCTGAGGAAATCATCTGCGTCCTTTCCGTAAAAAGCGCCGGAAATGCTGCGCAGCCGCCCGCCGGGCATAAAGACATTCACACCCTTTACGGTAGATGCCTTGAGGGCCACATTCAGCGACAGCGTTATGACGTTCAGGCTTTTCATATCCTCCAGATAATCGAGAACCAGCTCGACGGTGCTTCCGGAGTTCAGCGCGATGGTGTCCCCATCCTTAATCAGCCTTGCCGCCTTTTGCGCGATGATCCGTTTTTCATCCAGGTTTTGCAGCTTCTTCTGGGCAATGTTCATCTCCACAGTGGTCTGGCTTGCCAGGCTTTCCTTGGCATAGGCGCCTCCGTAGGTCAGTTCAATGCCGTACTCCTCTGCCAGGTATTTTAAATCCCTCCGGATGGTTGGCACGCCCACCTCGTATTTTTTTGCCAGCGCGTCGGCCTTTACGGAACCCTCCTTCAGGATTTTATTGAGTATTTCTTTTCTGCGTTCTACATGCAGCATTCACTTCACCGCCCTTTTCTACCAACACTATACCATTTCTTTCATGCCTGCGCAAGGGGTTCAGCGGGCTGTTCCCTGCCATTCACGGCGCAGAATGCTGTAAACGGCCGCGTCGCAGCGCCCATAATTGCTCACATTGTATTCCCGGAGCACCCCTTCTTTTGTCATACCGCACTTCTGCATGACTTTTCCGGACGCCGGGTTTTCCACCGCGTGCAGAGACTCGATGCGGTTAACCCCCACCCGCTCAAAGAAAAAACGGATCACTGCTGACAGCGCCTCAGATGTGAGCCCCTGGTTCCAGTATTTCCGGCCGATGCAGTAGCCCACATGCACATACTCAGCCGCCTCATCGACGCGGACAGCGCCAATGCTTCCGATGGGCTCGCCGGTTTCCTTCAGCGTGATGCACCAGTTGTAATCACTCAGTAAAATGGCGTCGTTCTGCCACTTTTCGATGATGGCCTGGGAGTCCTCAGGACTCTCGTGGGTGGGCCAGCTCATAAATCGGGTAACCTCTGGGTCTCCTGCCCAGCCCAGGTACATGGCCTCTGCGTCGTCAATGGAAAACTGACGCAGCACCAGGCGCTCGGTTTCGATTCTACGCGTTCCCTGATGGTTCATATGAATCCCTCACTTTCTTTTAGCCTATTATACCACGATTACAAGCCTGTGTATCGGTTTTCTTTTAGGTTTTAAAGGTCCAATTTCCAAAGGCTTTATGGTATAATAGCCCTGAACTTTATACGAATCAGGAGGTTTTTACACATGCTTACATCAACCACGCGCGCATTTGGCTCTCCCAGCCGCTACATTCAGGGCTACGGCGAGCTTGAGCGCCTTCAGGACTATACAGCCGACTACGGGAAAAAGGTGCTTGCCATCATTGACCCGTTTTTTTACGACACCCTTTCCCCATCCCTAAAGGAAGCCTTTGAGGCTGCCGGCTCTGCCATCGAATCCGTTAAATTCGGCGGCGAAACCACCATCACCGAGCTTGAACGCCTGGCAGCCATCGCCTCTCAAAACGGCAGTGATGTCATTGTGGGGATCGGAGGCGGCAAAACCATCGACGCGGCCAAATACACCGGCATCGCGGTATCGGCAGCCATTGTCATTGCCCCGACCTCTGCCGCCACCGACGCACCGACCTCTGCGCTCTCGGTCACCTACACCGAGGAAGGCGTCCACGCTGAAACCATCTATTTCAAGCGCAACCCCGACCTCATTCTGGTCGACAGCAAAATCGTCTCCAAAGCGCCCATCCGTTTGCTGGTATCTGGGATGGGCGACGCGCTGTCCACCTATTTTGAAGCCCGGGCGCATCTGGAGTCCAACACTGCCAACCGCATTGGAAAGGGCTACCGCACGACCCTGGCAGGGATGGCGGTGTCTGAGCTGTGCTACCAGGTGCTGCTTGAGGACGGCCTGAAGGCCAAACAGGCTGCCGAAGCCGGGGCCTGTACCGAGGCCCTTGAAAACATTATCGAGGCCAACACCCTGCTCAGCGGGCTGGGCGTGGAATGTGTGGGCTGCGCAGGAGCGCACGCGCTGAACAGCGGCTTTTCCGCTGTGGAGGCCTGCCGGAATTACACACACGGTGAGATCGTCGCCTTTGGCACCCTGTGCCAGCTGGTGCTCGAAAACCGCCCAAAAGCCGAAATCGAGGAGGTTCTGGACTTTTCCACCAGCGTGGGCCTGCCTGTCACCCTTGCCGAAATCGGCCTGGATGCCCGTATGGAGGCTGACCTTCGCCTGGTAGCCGAGCGCGCCGCAAAGGCGAAGCACATCGCCGCCGAGCCTGTCACCGTTAACCCTGAAATCATCTACCATGCCATCCTGGCCGCTGACGCGATGGGCCGGGAGTGGAAGGCGGAAGGTTGATTCAAGGTTAAATCCAGAGGCTGTTTTAATGGAAAATTGAGAACGGAGAATGACGGTGAGTCCAAAGTTAGAATAACTTTGGGGAACGAACCTAATGCACAGCTAAAGGAACAAAACGCCGCGCATTTTGAATGAAATAGCGGCCATAAGCCGCTGTCTTAATCGCTTTTGCAGCAGTAAAAGAGGTTTTTCATTTTCAATTTTCAATTAACAGTCCTCTCATTCACGTTCTGCCTGTTTATGATAGCATTTGTCTACACACTGCGACCGTTTTTATACGGTCTTTTTTTAATATCACAAATTTTTACCCTTTCTGGACAAAAAAAGCGGGAACTATTTCTCTTTTATTTCGATTGTATAGATAGAGGCCTTTACACGTGAATAAGGGCAAAGACAAATGAAAGTTGCTCATTTAGCACTGAATCGCAAAAACATTTTTAAAAGTATTTTATACTTCATTTTATAATAAATTCACTTAAACCAAATGTTTGTTATTTCTGCCAAAAAAAGTATGTATGTAGTAGAAGCATTTTTTACAATGATCAATGAAACACCCTGCCATTTTCAAAAAACTCGGTATGTATATAGTAGAAGCATCTCAAGAGGAGGAAAAAATATGGATTATCTCAAACAGCTCAACGCTTATCGAAGAAAGCGTCTGGCCAGCCCGCTCTCGTCCAATGCCATTGCCCTTTACGCCATTCTTCTGGAGTACGCTAACGACCTGTATTTCCCAGACCGCTTTACCGCGGCCAATTCAGTGATCTGCGGCCTCAGCAGCCTCAGCCTGACACGGATGCAGGCCGCGCGTAAGGAGCTCTGTGAAGGTGGTTTCCTGGCTTATACGAATGGGCACAGGGACCAATGCGGTACCTATCAGCTTACCGATCTGGTTCAAGTCTCCAGCATGCTCCAACAAGACGAAAAACCGGACAACAAACCAGTTAGTAAACCGGATACTAAACTGGTTAGCAAACCGGACAGCAAATCGGTTAGTAAACCGGATAACAAACTGGTTAGCAAACCGGACACATTAAATAAACCAAACCAAAGCAAACCAGACCAGCTAAAAGAGTGCTACGGCGACTTTGTCACCCTCACCTCCGATGAACGGATAAAGCTGAGGGAACGCCTGGGCGAGGCGGACACCGTGCGCTACATCGAAAGACTGAACGAGTACATTGGCCAAATCGGCCAGAAAGCCGCCAATAAGCGCTACAGAAGCCATTACCATACCATTCTCAGCTTTTACCGCAGAGACTCGGAAAAGCGGCATGAACAGCCAAACAGCCCCATTCCAGATTACACCGCAAGCAAAGGAGAAAGCCTGTGAATTTTGAAGTCAGAATCCCCGATCCCAACGCCGGCAGCCCGGAATTCTATATGGAGAACGGACTCAAACACTGTCCGCTTTGCCACACCCCCATGGAGACATGGGTGGCCTTTGGCGCCACCCCAAAAAAAGTATCCTGCCTGTGCCAGTGCAGAACCGAAGCCCGCGACCAGCGTGACCGCGCGTTTAAGGCCCACCAGGAGGCAGAGCGGCAGAAAATCCGAAAAGCATCCCATATTCACGACCCCGCCCTGCGCAGAATGACCTTTGAGGCCGACAATGGCGCCTGCCCCGGGGCCATCGAAAAGGCAAAGCGATACGTGGCGCAGTTTGAGGAAAACCTCAGAGAGAACATCGGCCTGTTGTTTTACGGCGATGTGGGCACTGGAAAAACCTTTACCGCCGGCTGTATCGTAAACGCCCTGGACGACAAGGGCTATAACGTCCTGGGCACCAGTCTCACCCGGCTGAGAGACGACATGCCCGGCGAGTTCGATAAAGACCGGAGCCGTAATGCCTACTATGACCGCCTGGCCGGCTATGACCTGGTGCTCATCGACGATTTCGGCATTGAGAGACAGAGCGAATACACCCTGGAGCAGATCTACAGCCTCATCGACGCCCGGTATAAAAGCGGCAAGCCCACCATCATCACCACCAACCTGACGCCCGAGCAGCTCAGTCATCCCCAGAGCATGGCCACACGCCGCATCTATGACCGCATCACAGGAATGTGCTGCCCCATGCTTTTCGAGGGCCAAAGCCAGAGACAGGCACAGCACGAGGAAAAGATGGCAAGGGCCCGGGAGATGCTGTCCACTGCCTTTAAAACTTTTTCTTGACAAACCTTTCAAGCGAGTATATACTGTATATATCGTATATATACAGTATAACTTTCGAAAGGATCATCCATGGATATTATCATCAGCAACAGCAGTGGGAAGCCCATCTATGAGCAGATCACCACGCAGATAAAAAATAAGATCATTACAGGCGAGCTAAGACCCGGCGACGCGCTGCCCTCCATGCGCGTTCTGGCAAAGGAGCTGCGCATCAGCGTCATCACCACCAAGCGGGCCTACGCTGATCTGGAACAGGACGGCTTTATCGAGACCGCTCCGGGCAAAGGCAGCTTTGTCGCCCAGAAGAATACCGAGTTCATCCGTGAAGAAAACTACCGGCAGATACAGGATCTGCTGGAACAGGCCATTGACCTCTCAAAGAGTTGCGGCCTCACCCTTTCTGAGCTCACCGAACTCATCACATTACTCTATAAAGGAGACAGCTAATGGACACTCAAAACGCCATTGAAATTAAAAACCTCAGCAAACATTACCCTGGCTTTTCCCTGAAGGACGTCAGCTTCAGCCTGCCCTCCGGCAGTATCATGGGCTTTATCGGAGAAAACGGCGCGGGTAAAACCACCACCATCAAGGCACTGCTGGGCCTGATCCGCCCCGACAGCGGCACCATGCAGATTCTGGGGCTAGACACCGCACAGAATGAAAAAGACATCAAAAAAGAACTGGGTGTTGTTTTTGCCGACCAGAACTTTCCCGATGACCTCCGCCCCCCTGAAATCACAAGGATTATGGGAAACATCTATAAAACCTGGGATAAGGCCCTGTTCGAGGATTACCTCTCACGCTTCAGGCTTCCCGCAGACAAACGGCTCAAGGACCTCTCCAAAGGGATGAAGGTGAAGCTTTCCATCGCTGCCGCCCTGTCCCACAGGCCCAGACTCCTGATTCTGGACGAGGCCACCAGCGGGCTAGACCCGGTCGTGCGCAACGAAATACTGGACATCTTCCAGGAATTCATCGAGGATGAGGATCACTCCATCCTGATGTCCTCTCACATTACCAGCGATCTGGAGCGCGTGGCCGACTACATCACCTTTATCCACAACGGCCAGATTCTGTTCAGCGAGCCCAAGGACGCGCTCATCGAAAGCCACGGTATTGTCAAGTGCAGCCCGAATCAGTTTGAGACCCTCACCCTCACAGACGTGGTGGGTATCCAGCGCTCCAGCTTTGACGTCCAGGCCCTGGTCAAAAATCCAGCGGCCGTGAGAAACCGCTACCGGGACATGATCATTGATCCCCCCAGCCTGGAGGAGATCATGCTGTTCTACACCAAAGGAGACCAAAAATGAAAGGCTTAGTCATCAAGGAATTTCTGGCCATGCGCCGGTATTTAAAAATTATTGGTGTTTTACTTGCACTGTACATTGTCATGGCTTTACTGACACACTCTGTAGCATTCTTCTCAGCAGTCAACGCGCTTCTCGTTGTATTCTGTGCTTTCAACAGCTTCAGCTATGACCGCTATAACCATTGGGATGAATTCGCTGTTACCCTGCCTGTATCCCGTCTGGAGATGGTGAAAAGCAAGTATGCCTTTTTGCTTTTATTATCTCTGGCATTCACACTCATCATTGTGCTGGTCAACCTGATCATCAACGCTTCTGCCAATGCCGGGTTGAGCGCGGTCATTAAAAACGCCCTTGCTTCGGTCAGCTTTGCGCTCGCATATCTTTCGATCACGACCCCGCTTATCTATCAATTTGGTTTGGAAAAAGCGCGCTATATAATGATTGTCTGCGCGTTTGTTCCTTTTCTGCTCAGCTATATTTTTTCACTGCTGGCTGAAAAAGGCTGCATCGTTTTACCCGCCAAAGAAACCATTGCCGCGGTTTCCGTGTATACCTTACCGATCCTGACCGCTCTGTTTTTTATCGGCTCTTATATGATATCCAAGCTGATCTTTCTGAAAAAAGATTTATAAGGAGACCAAAAATGAAAGGCTTAATCATCAAAGAATTTCTCGGCCTGCGCCGGTATTTCAGAATACTGGCTGTGCTCATGGTGCTGTACATTTTTATGGCCTTTGGCATGACCTCGGTCAGTATTTTTGCTTCGGTCAATGCGATTCTGATCATGATCTGCTCTCTCAGCAGCTTCAGCTATGACAGCTACAACCACTGGAACGAATTCGCCCTGTCCCTGCCCCTGAGCCGGGCCGACCTCGTGAAAAGCAAGTACCTTTTCATTCTTCTGCTGTGCGCCTTCGGCACGGTTATCACACTGGCCCTCAGCCTTATTGTGGGCCTGATCATCCACCTGCCCATGCAGGAGATTCTCATCAGCACGCTTGTCTCTTTGCTGGTCGCCTTATTTCTGGGCGGGCTGATCACACCCTTTATCTATAAATTCGGAACCGAAAAGGCCCGTTTTATCATGATGATTACTGTTCTCATCCCCACTGTAGGTCTGACGTTTTTAAGCAGCTATCTGCCTGCGCTAAAACTGCCCTCAGCCCAGACCCTCACCCTGCTGGCCTGGTGCTCCCCGTTATTTGTGCTGGCGTTTGTGTTTCTGTCCTATTTGATTTCAAGGCATATCTTTTTGAACAAAGATCTGTAATTAAAACAGCGGTCTGTGGCCTTTTACAGCTTGTTGTTTGATGCGCTGATTCTTAAATAAACATTTGCTCATTATTTGCCGGTAGGTTATAATAAGGTACAAACAGGATGTCCAAACATCCTACTAAATGACCTTAGGAGATTTGAAATTATGCCAAGCGACAGAAAAAAACCGGCAAATGCCCTTTCACCCATTGATAACTCCTCCATTGTTGACAAGATTATCGACCGGATTGTCAAAGCCATTTCTACCGGACAATTTAAGGTAGGGGAAAAACTCCCCAGCGAATTTGAGCTCATGGAAGAGCTGAACGTAGGACGAAACTCCCTGCGTGAGGCCATGAAAATTTTATCCGCACTGGGCGTGGTCGACATCCGGCGCGGTGACGGCACCTATGTGTGCGATCACATTGCCCCCACCGTCTTCAACCCCATTATCTACAGTATCATCTTTCAGGCCGAAAGTGACCCGGACATGGTGGAATTCAGGGAGTGTATGGAGGAGATGGTCCTGCGTACAGCCATGAAAAAGGCCACCGACGGCGACATCGTCCACCTGAGCCAGATCATCAAGGATATCCGCAGGTCCTATGAGAGCGGCGACAAGGAAAAAGCCGCCTATCTGGATTACTCTTTTCACGTTGCCATTGCCGATATCTGCGGCAACCCCTATATTTCCAAGCTGGTCAACGGCATCTATGAGATCTTTTCCCTGTCCATTGAGGATACCATCAATACCCAGGAGCTTTTTGACAAGGCTGAGGGCTACCATAAGGAAATCCTCCGCTGCATTCAGGAAAAGGACGTGAAAAGCATCGACGCCGCAGTGGAAAAGAGCATGACTTTCTGGCACGACAAAGACAATTGAGAATGTAAAATGGAGAATGGAGAATTATAGGAACAAATTTGCGGCGCAAATTTGGTTAAACGCAGCCAGGGGCCGCAGTCTCAATCGCTACAGCGCCAGCTAAAGCGTTCCTGAATTCTCCATTCTCCATTTTCAATTTAAAGTGTCACTAACTCAAAACGGTTTAACAACAATGTCCCCTCTGCTCCACCGTCTTAAAGAGGTCTCTAATCTAAGTCTGCAATCACACTGACCTGGCTGCTGTCTACGCCTACGATGCGCAGCGGAGCGGCAACAACAAAATTAATTTTTCCCTTTAATTCGGACAGGTTCATGTCTTCGATTGCAGTGATGAATTTTTCAGTGTTCAGGCCTAAGAGATTCTGGTGAGCCGGTGCTGCCAGATCATTGCAGGGCGAGCCGATTGCCAGGAAGTCAAAGCCTACGCATTTCAGGTTCTTGTAAGTATTGACCATATACAGGCAGGTTTCCGGTGTCAGGAATGGGCCTTCCATCTGATATTTCTTAGGATCCGTTTTTCTTACTTCGCCAAAGCCGGTGCGGATCAGCAGCAGATCTGCCTGCTGAATTTCGTCTTCATGCTTCTTTAAATCCTCGATGGTTACGCCTTCGCAGGCATTTTTCGGAATATCCAAAAGCAGTACTTTTTTGAACACGAAGTAGTCAATGGGCAGCTCATTGATTCTCAGTCCGTCTGGATTGAAATGCTTCGGTGCATCATAGTGGGTGCCGCAGTGGTTTGGCAGCTCGGACATAAAGCTGTTGAACGGGGTTTCATCACCGATTTCAGTACACTGTCTTACTTTGATGACCGGTTCGCCTGGCCATGCTAAATCGTTCGGGTCCAATGGATAGGATAAGAAAATGTTCATAAAGTTCACCTCATATAAATTTTTTATTTTATTAAGCGGAACCACTTTCCGCCAATAATCTTATGACTGCGATTTCAGTAAAACGCTTATTTGTGGGCGCCTGCCCGGTATTTTTACCAGACAGGCCGCCCGAATCATTCACCCATCAGGGTCTCAACAGCTTCTCTCAGTGTGGTATTGGTGCCTACATTGCCCGGGAAGATCACGTAGGGCAGTCCTGGGAATTTGCTTTCCTCCCCGGTCATCCATACAGGGATCCCCGGTTTAATCTGGCCCATGACATTGGCCTTCTGCACCCGCAGTGCCTTCGTGCCAATGTCACTGGAGGTAATCCCGCCCTTGGCCACAATAAAGTTTGGGCGCACAGACAGGTTGGTGATGATGCTGGTGACCGCGTCAGATATTTTGACAGACACCTTAAGCTGTTCATCCTTATCGTCAGTATCCAGGTCAAAGCGATCCCGGCGGGTATAGACAGCGACGGTTTTACCAGCCTTAATATCTGCGTCCACAATGGACACGACCCGTTCTACTTCCTGTTCCAGTCCGTTTTCTTCCAGTACACGGTGCTGGTTGAACTCGATAAACTCAATAGGTTTGTCCGAGTTTTTCAGCTCCTCAAGCTGTGCGGTCGTCTTGTTGACGTGGGAACCGACAACAATGATGCCACCATTCCTGTTTTCTGTTAAAATCAGCTCGTCATGGCTGAGAATCGGCTTATCCGTCACGCCGCCGAGTACCTTTGTGATGGCTGCGGCTGAGCGGAATATAAAGTTTTTACCCTGATTCATGGCTTTTACCAATGCGATGGCAAAAACCTTGACATCTGCATAGTCGATGGAATTGACCACAATTTTATTGAAATCCTTCACCTGCATGAGCTGATCTGCAATCTTGTCGATTTCCAGATTTCTCAGATCCTCCAGTGAAATGAAGGTTACATCCCCGGCCTTGTACTTACCGCCGGACTTTTCTTCGCACCACTCACCCAGATCGGACGCCTTGTACCCAAAGGATTTGTCCTTTGCAAACTCGGTTTCGCCCGCCGGTACCAGCACATCGCCCTCCTGTACATAATGAACGTTGCCGATGGTGAAGCGGCCGCCCTCTTTAAAGAAGGGATAGATAATTTCGCCGTCAATTTTCTGGTCTGAGCCGGACTCAATGACGTCCTTTAAAATCTCTGGCTCCAGCGGATAGTGACCACGGAGGGTCGAATCGCTCCGGCTGATCACGACAAATTTCTTGCCGGTTTCCTTTGCCACCTGTAAAATGTTCTCAGCCATTTCCCGGTGAGCCTTTGTGGTCTCGGGAGCCGTCAGCCCTCTGGAGTTGGTCAGGATAAAGAACATACTGTTTTCCTCGTCAAAGCCCTTGCGCATGCTGTCGACCGACCAGTCGGTATAGACGGAAATATCGTGGACGGTCTGTACCCCGGTAGGGTCGTCGTCCAGAACCACAATTTTGCGGTCAAAGCCCTTCAAGGCTTCATTGAGCTGTGCGTTAACGGCTTTCTCGTCAATGGGCTTAAAGGTTGTTAAAATGGATGCCTCTAATCTTTCTGCCATATCACTCACCTACTGTTCCTTCCGTTTTACTTCGACACCGGCCAGCTTTTCAAAATACTGTACAATGCCGCCGTGGTCATCTTCCAGATGGCCGTCTACCTTCAGGGCCTGCATGATTTCCAGCAGCTGGCTGCTCATGGGCAGCGGAACGTCAATGTCGTGAGCGGTTGCCATGACGTTTTTAATATCTTTCAGGTTAATGGAAATTTTACCGCCGGGTACAAAATTGCGGTCGATCATCAGCGGCGCCTTGGCGTCGAGGACGGTGCTTCCCGCAAGGCCGCCCCGGATCGCCTTGTAAACCAGCTCCGGATCAGCCCCGGCCTTTGTGGCCAGTACCAGTGCCTCCGATACAGCTGCGATGTTCAGGTTAACGATGACCTGATTGGCCAGCTTTGTAACAGAACCGCTGCCGGTTCCGCCGACCAGCAGTGCCGATGCGCCCATGATGTCAAAATAAGGGACCATCCTGTCAAAGGCTTCCTGTTTGCCGCCGACCATAAAAGCCAGCGTCCCGTCGATCGCCTTGGGTTCTCCGCCGCTTACCGGAGCATCCAGGAAATCAACCCCCAGAGACGCCAGTTTTTCGGCGCAAACCTTGGATTCTGTAGGTGTCACAGAGCTCATATCCACAACAACACTGCCTTCTTTGACGCCTTCTGCCACGCCGTCAGCCCCAAATAATACCGACTGGACAATGGCGCCATTGGGAAGAATGGTGAAGATAACCGGGCATTTTTCGCCAATCTCTTTCAGTGTTGCCGCCTGAGCGCCCATATCTGTCAGTTCCTTTACTGCGTCCCCGTTCAAATCGTTTACCAGCAGGCTGCACCCTCCTTTAACCAGGTTCTTAGCCATTGGTTTTCCCATAATACCTAGTCCGATAAAACCAACCATACGATCCATTTCAGTACCTCTTTTCTGTTTTCTTAGTAGGTCATCCTACCTTTATAACTAAAATTTTTAATAGAACGCCATTTGTTAAATGTGTAACGAAGAACGTCCTATGTATTGCTTTTCATAACTAAATAATAAAGCCCTCTTCCCATTTTGTCAAGTCTTTTTTATAAATCTTAATAAAAAAAGAAAGATGCACTTAATCACCTTTCTTTCATTACTGGAAACCGGTCAGTTCCCATAAACCTCTTCTTTTGTATAATAACCCTTGTCAATGAGGATTTTATCAATATTCTGTTTCGTGACCACCTGGCCGTTTATCAGGTAGGAGGCAACTGTGCTCTCACCCTGGTTGTCGAAGTCTGCGTTGACGTCAACTTTCTGGTTTCTGCCCATTTTATCCGCTTCCTCCACAGCTTTTCGGGCCAGATCCTTCAGGTCCATATAAATTGTCATATCCTGCTTACCATCGACAATACGTTTGACTGCGTCTAACTCCGCGTCCATACCGGTAATCACAACGGGTGTGGTGATTCCCAACTCTGTGAGGGCATCAGCGCAGGCTCCTGCCAGCTTGTCATTGGGCGCAAGGATAGCATTGACGCGGTTCCCATTTTGGGCCACAGCGTTCTTGACCATTTCCTTTGCCGTATCGGCAGACCAGCCGGGAACAGCCTCATCCATAATAATATTGATGCTTCCTCTGATCGAGTCGATATAGCGCATGGCACCCTCGTAAAGAAGCGTGGCATTATAATCGCCGGAATCACCCCTCAGGATAATATAATCCCCTTCATAGACTTTTTCGCTGAGGTACTGCCCCATGCTCTGCCCAATGCGTCCGCTGTCATAGCCGACAAACAGATCCACATTGTCTCCAAGCACCACTCGGGCATAGTTGACGACCTTAACGTTTTTCTTTTTAGCATAGGCTAAAATCTCCTCGGTATTATTGACATCCCGCGGGGTCAGAATCAATACGTCAATCCCGCTGTCAATCATCTCAAAACAGTCCTCCTGCTGGGTTTTAGGCGTATCGGTGGTGTTCAGCCGCACCTCTATCTCATCACCCAGCTCCTTTGCGCGCTCCTCCATATACCCCTGCTCCAGAGGCCAGCGTGAGGCGCTTCCAACACCAAAGGACACGCCTATTTTCACCGCATCCTCCTTTGTACTGCAGCCGCTTAATAATGTTGCCACAAGCAACAGGCTGCCCAGACAGCACAGAAATTTTTTCATCCTGTTTTCCTATAATATCCCTTCTTTATATATTTTCCCAAAAGATTCTTCATCCATTGGTTTGGCAAAATAATACCCCTGCGCAATGTAGCAGCCAAATTCCTTCATCAGGTTAACATTTTCAATGGTTTCCACGCCCTCGACCACCACCCGGATGTCCAGGCGTTTTGCCATATGGGCAATGGCGGAGAGAATGACACGCTGCTTTTTACTGTCTGAGGTTTCCTCCAGGAAAGCGCGGTCAATTTTCAGAACATCAATGGGGATATCCTTCAACATATTTAACGAAGAATAGCCAGAGCCAAAATCATCCATGGATATCTGAAGGCCGTATTGGTGAAGCTGGTTTGTAAATTCGGATATAATCTCATGATTATCAAAAATCGCACTTTCTGTCAGCTCGATTTCAATCAGCTCTGGCGGAATATTGTATTGGTGAATCCGTCTTGTAATCTTGTCAAAGAAGCCATCATCCAGCAGATGCAGCCTCGAAAAGTTAATGGAGATGGGCACGCACGGCACCTTCTCATCCAGATTCATCCTCAAAAACGCCAGTGTTTTCTCGAAAATAATCATGTCCAGCTCGGTGATGAGGCCAGTCTTCTCACACAGCGGGATGAACTCAGCCGGTGAGCGGAGCCTACCCTCCCTGGTGATCCAACGCGCCAGCACCTCTGCTCCGACGATTTCTCTAGTGTTGATATTGACCTTTGGCTGGAAGAAAGGCACAATCTCATCGTTGGTCAGGGCCTGTTCCACCGAGCGTTTAAGCTGCTCGCTCTCAATCATCTGCTCGTCGAACTGGACGGAGTAAAAAGCGATTTCCTTGCGCATCATCCCTTTATTGACCTGTGCGGCTGCGCTGGCCTTGTCGACCATCAGACTGATGCTCTCATCCGGGTCTGCGATCTCGTAAACTCCAGCCGTATAGTACAGCATAACCCCCTGATCATTTTCCATAGACGCCTTCAGCATCCCATTCAGGCGTTCAGGCGCGGCCTCTTGCAGCAGTACGATAAAATGGTCACCGGATATTCGGGCGAGACTCTCTCCGGGCTTCATCTGCTCAGCCATCTTATCGTAGATATGGCGGAGAATTTTATCGCCCACATCAAATCCATAGTAATTGTTGACATACTTAAAATTATCGACGTCAAAGGTCATCAAATAGCCCGGATGCTCCGGATTGGCTGCAAGCGCAGCCTGAAGATCGACCGTAAATTTATTAAAGGTGTTCCCACCGGTCACTGTATCCACAAAGGCGATTCTCCGCAGATTGGCCTGCTGTCTGTTCTTATAGGCCAGAAAAACAAACATGATGACCCCCAGTACACCAACGACCACACAGAGGATCACATAAAACATTTTGACCACCATGTTGGCGTTTGGTGATACTGCGCTGGTCGGTATGCTCGAAATCAGGTACCAGTCATGGATCTCCTCCACTGGCGTATAGGCTGAGAAAATCCTTTCGCCATCCTCAGTCGTCTCCATAAAGCCTGCCTGTTCATTCTTGATCCCCTGCTCCAGCTTCCGGGAGGCCTCCTGGTTACCCTTCTGATAAAGGCTTCGGAAGTAGTTGTCAGATTCCTTGTTGTATTCTTCCTGCTCTGAACCAATTAAAATATATCCCTGACTGTTGATAATATACATTGAGCCCTGATCTGAAAACAGAGAAAGTGAGCACAGATTATACATTTCCTCTGGAGTATACTGCTTCTGAATCGTTCCGATAATCTGATTTTTAAAGTACATGGGAACACTAATCGCAAACATCTCTTCACCTGTGATACGGGAGATTGTTTTATCGGATATATTCTGAACCCCCTCCAGAGCCAGCCGGAAGTATTTCCGTCCCGCTACGCTGACACTACTGCCATCCGTAAAATAAGCGTTTCCCGCGCCATCCGCGATAAAAAGATCCGGGTCTGGGTTCTCCCTAATATAGCTTAAAAAAGCTGATTTGAGCGCATTTCCATCCGCAGAGCCTTCCTGACTCAGCCGGTCGGTTAGCTGTTTAGATACATTGTCCAGATTGTTGACCTCAACCTTCAGCTTGCTGGTAACCACATCCTTATTTTGAGTCACCACCTCAGTCAGGTTGATCCGCACATCTGAGTACAGCAGATTCTGCACATAGCGCATCAAAAAAAACACCGCGATAAACAGCAAAAGAATCAGCGCAATCAAGGCGACCCGCGATAACCTCTTACTCATATTGCTAATACCTCAACAGGCTTTTAAGGCCTCTTTCTTTTACACTCACGTTATAATCTTCCGATACAATTGCCGATTATACCTTAAAATGATGTCTTATTATAACACATCTTGTGAAAAGAATCACCTTTATTTAGAAACGTTTTCGGTAATTTCCGTATCTTTTTATTATACGTCCGAATATAAAAACAGCAGCCGGCCATTGGCGTGCTGCTGTTTTTGTTATTTACATCATGGTTAAAAAGCTCATCTGATTGGAGTCTGGCAGGCTGCTCAGACAGCCAAACTGCTCAAGCTTTTCGATATTGGATTTATTGACCTTGGCTCTGGTCTGCAGATCCTCCTTGGAGATGAAGGGCCGCTTCTGGGCTTCCTCATAAATCTGCATGGCCGCCTTATCACCCAGGCCGTCAATGGCGTTGAGCGGTGGCAGCAAATCATTGCCAATAATTTTAAACTCGCTGTAGTGGGACTCGTAGACATCCACATTTTTAAAGCCAAAGCCACGGCAGTACATTTCCAGCGCCAGCTCCAGCGAAGTCAGAAGCTGCTGATCCTTGTTGCTGGCCTTGTTCCCCTGAGAGCGGATTTCCGCCAGTGTTTTCTTGACAGTCTCCTTGCCGTTGGTCATCTTTTCCAAATTAAATTCCTTGGCGCGGATACTGTAATAGGTGGCGTAGTAAGCCAACGGGTAATAAACCTTGTAGTAGGCGATGCGGAAGGCCATCATAACATAGGCTGCCGCATGGGCCTTAGGGAACATGTACTTGATTTTTTTACAGGAATCAATGTACCAGGCCGGTACATTATTTTCCTTCATATACGCTTCCTCATCCTCTGTCAGGCCCTTCCCTTTACGGACATGCTCCATAATGCTGAAGGATTCCTTAGGCGCCAGTCCCATTGAGATCAGTCCGAGCATAATATCGTCACGGGTACAGATAACGTCCTTGATGGTCGCAGTTCCAGAACGCACAAGGTCCTGCGCATTGTTGGTCCAGACGTCTGTGCCGTGGGATAAGCCGGAAATACGGATCAGGTCTGAAAAGGCTGTGGGCTTGGTGTCCAGCACCATCTGACGGACAAAGTTGGTCCCAAACTCAGGGATACCGCAGGTACCGAGGGGGATGTCAAAATCATCATCCTTCAGGTCCAGGGCACTGGTGCCTGTGAACAGGCTGATGACCTTTTCGTCGTCCAGCGGAATCTCCTGGGGGTCAAGTCCTGTAATGTCCTTGAGCATACGGAGCATGGTCGGGTCATCATGACCCAGAATATCGAGCTTCAGGAGACGCCCGGAAATGGAATGGTAATCGAAATGGGTGGTCATGGTGCCGCAGTCCCGGTCATCGGCCGGGTACTGGATCGGCGTAAAATCATAGATATCCTTATCCTTTGGCACAACCATTACCCCGCCGGGGTGCTGGCCTGTGGTACGCTTAACGCCCGCACAGCCCTCAATCACACGTTCCATCTCTGCTCTGGGCGCGGTAACGCCATTTTCATCAAAGAAATTTTTCACATAGCCAAAGGCTGTCTTATCTGCCAGCGTCGCAATGGTTCCCGCGCGGTAGACCTTGCCCTCGCCAAAGAGCACCTCGGTGTAATGGTGGGCCTCCGGCTGGTTTTCGCCCGAAAAGTTAAGGTCAATATCCGGCTCCTTATCCCCCTCAAAGCCAAGGAAGGTCTCAAATGGAATATCAAAACCGTCCTTATTCATGGGATGGCCGCATTCCGGACAGTCAGCGTTGGGAAGGTCAGGCCCCACCCCCACCTTTGTGCTGTCAAAGAACTCATAATGCTTGCAGTTCGGGCAGACATAGTGGGGCGCCAGAGAGTTAACCTCTGTGATCCCGCAGAGCATGGCAACCAGTGACGAACCGACTGATCCTCTGGAGCCTACCAGGTAACCATCCTCCAGGGAATGGTGTACCAGCTTCTGGGCGATCAGGTACAGAACCGAATAGCCGTTGCCGATAATGGAGTCCAGCTCTCGCTTCACGCGCTGCTCAACAATGTCCGGCAGCGGGTCACCGTACATCTCATGGGCCTTTTTATAAACCATATCCCGAATCTCGTCATCCGATCCCTCAATGATGGGAGGAAAGGTGCCATCGGGTATGGGCTTCACATCGTCAAACAGTTCCGCCACCCTGCGCGGGTTGGTAACGACCAGCTCATAAGCGGTCTGCGGGTCCACATAGGTAAATTCGTCCAGCATTTCCTGGGTCGAGCGGTAGTAAAGCGGCGGCTGCTCATGAGAATCCTTGTAGCCCTGGCCAGCCTGCAGAATCTCTCTGAAATAGGCGTCACTGGGGTCCACAAAATGGACGTCCCCGGTGGCAACCACAAGCTTGCCCTTTTCCCGCCCAAGCTCGACAATCCGCCGGTTAACATCTGCCAGCTCTTCCATGGAGTGGACGGTCTCATTCCGAAGCAGGTATTCATTGTTTCCCAGAGGCTGTACCTCAAAGTAGTCATAAAAATCAGCGATTTCATCCAGTCGGTTTTTGGGCACATTTTTCAGCACTGCCTTGTACAGCTCTCCAGCCTCGCAGGCGCTGCCAATAATCAGATTTTCCCGGTGAGCCGCCAACAGGGATTTTGGTATCCTCGGGCGTCTGTAGAAATAATTGATATGTGCCTCAGAAACCAGCTTGTACAGATCCTTCAGCCCCGCCTGGTTTTTGGCGTAGATGATAATATGATAGGTATCGCCAGATTTTATGATCTGTTCCACATCCATCAGGCCATTAAGCCCAGCGACCTCTTCCACATCCCGTTTCTGAGCCAGCTCCATCAGCTTGACAAAAATTTTCGCCGAGCATACTGAGTCGTCCAGCGCCCGGTGATGGTGCCCCATGTCCACTTTAAAATAGCTCGCCAGCTTTTTGAGATTATGTTTGTTGATGGTTGGAATCAGTGTTCTGGACATTGCCAGCGTGTCAATATAGGTGATGTTGTTTTCCAGGTGGTGCGCATTCAGCGCAATCTCCATAAAACCCATATCAAATTTTGCGTTGTGTGCCACCAGGATCAGATCGCCGCAAAATTCGCAGAAGGCTTTAACCGCAGCTTCTTCCTCTTCGCCGTCCTCAACCATCTGATTGGTAATCCCGGTGAGATTGGTGATAAACGGTGGAATAGGCCGGTGTGGATTGACGATTTTGGAGAAGGTGTCCACAATATGCTTGTTTTTAATTTTGACAGCAGCAATCTCAATAATATTGTCCTTACCGGGAATCAGGCCAGTGGTCTCAAGGTCAAAGAATACAAATTCACCCTCAAAGCTTTCATTCTGTTCCCCTGTTACAATGTACTGGTCATCGTCCACCAGGTAGCCCTCCACGCCATACAGCACCTTGATACCATATTTTTTGCTCAGGGACATCATTTCAGGGTAAGCCTGGAGCACTCCGTGGTCGGTGATGCCGATGGCGTCGTGGCCAAAGTCATTGGCCTGCTTCATGATTTTAGCTACCTTGCTCACTGCATCCATGGAGCTGTACTGGCTGTGAAGGTGAAGCTCGACGCGCTTTTCTTCTGCGTTGTCACGGCGCACCGGCGCTGCGGCTACCTCCATATTTTTGGGCGTCAGCACCTTTTCGTGGGAGTACTCGTCATAATTGATATTCCCCTCAACCTTAAACCAGCGGTCCTTTTTCAGATTTTCCTTGATCATGCCCACATTCTTCTTCCGGGCGAAAATCTTACAGGAGACACTGCCATGTTCATCGGTAATGTTAAAGGTAAAGAGAGTTGTTTTATCCGTAATTTCTCTTGAGTCAATGCCAAAGACACGGCCGCTGACCACAATGTTGGTGCTTTCAAGCACCGCGCCGGTACTGAAGTCAATTTCTCCCATGGACTGGGCTGGACGCTTGATCTTGTCCCCCATGACAACTTCGCCAACGCCCAGCACACGGGCTTCCTCCTCTTTGCCATCCTTTCTCCCCGGCGAGCCGGTGCCAGCCTTAGCCGGCGGCGTATCCTTTATGACCTTTAACCGCTTGTTCAGCGCGTCCTCTTTCTTTTTAGCCAGAGCGTCGTAATCCACGTTTTCCATGAGCTTGTGGACTGATTTCTTAGCCCCAGCCTCATTATTCCCCTCAGCCTCTGGCGAAATAATGACACTCAGGCTCTTAGTGTAATCAAAAATATCCACGAGCTCCCGCTGGACCGAAATGCTGTCACACTCCGGGATTCGGGTTTTAAAAGTAAAAACCAGCTCCTGGCTCGCAGAATTCACCTCGACACGCTGGGGCTTTAGCTCATATTTCTTTATGAGTTCTTCTAAATCATTCTGTTTATGTATAATCGGATTCAAGGCGTCCACCTACATTCTTTCGATTTCTTCCATCAGGGCATCAATAATCTCATCCTCTGCCACTGTTTTAAAGATTTCCCCTTTTTTAAAAAGAACCCCTTTTCCTTTTCCACCGGCAATGCCGATGTCTGCTTCCTTCCCCTCACCCGGGCCATTGACCACGCAACCCATCACCGCGACCTTCAAGTCTTTTTTGACATGCACGAGCCGGCGGTTCATTTCCTCTGCGATGCCGATCAGGTCAATCTCTGTGCGTCCACAGGTCGGACACGACACGACCTCGACCATACCCTCTCCGCTCTGGTACAAACCGATAGATTTTAAAATATCTCTGGCCACGTAAATTTCATCCACTGGATTGCCTGTGATGGAGACCCGAATGGTATCCCCGATACCGCTCAACAGCATATAGCCGATACCGATGCCTGACTTAACGGCCGAAGTCCGCAGCACCCCAGCTTCTGTGATGCCCAAATGCACTGGATAATCATATTTCTGGGAAAACAGCGTGCAGGCGTCAATGGTAAAGCGCACATCCGATGCCTTCATGGATACCACAATGTTGTTAAAATTAAGCTCTTCGAGATAGGCAATATGTTTTTCAGCGCTCTCCACCATTGCTTCCGGTGTAGGGCGCCCGTATTTTTCAAGCAGTTCTTTTTCCAGAGAGCCTGCGTTTACCCCAATACGGATGGAAATATCCGCTTCTCTGGCCGCCTCCACCACCAGGCGTACCTTCTCCTTATCCCCAATATTTCCAGGGTTGATCCGGAGCTTGTCCACCCCGCCTTTAACAGCCTCCAGCGCCAGCTCGTAATTAAAATGGATATCCGCCACCAGTGGAATAGAGATCTGTTTTTTTATGTTCGCGATGGCTCTTGCTGCCTCCATATCGGGCACCGCCACCCGCACAATGTCGCAGCCGGCTGCCTCCAGATCCTTTATCTGTCGCACAGTTGCCTGGACGTCCCTTGTGTCTGTATTGGTCATGGACTGGATCAGAATTGGATTATCTCCCCCGATCTTCCGGTTTCCGATGGGTACCTCTCTGGTTTTATGACGTCGTATTTCCATATTTTTCACCTTACTCATTAATATTTTCAAAATTAAAAGCCCCAATTCACTGCTGCTTCATTGGGGCAAAACGTAATTATACTTCACTTCTAAACAGGCCTGAAATAGAAACTGAATCACGGCAAGGCCGCGGCTCTTCTTGCTCAACCCATTATCCGCATCACATCATTTACCGCTATGACCACCGCCAAAAGCATCAGGGCCATAAAGCCGATGTAATTGATCATGTTGGCCTTTTTAGGATCAAGGTCCCGTCCAACCAGCTTTTCAATAATGATGATCATGATCTGTCCACCATCAAGCGCCGGAAGCGGCAGTAAATTGATCACCCCTAAATTGACTGAAATTAAGGCCGTAAAGGACATCAGCGCAATGATTCCATACTGGAAAAAATCGTGAACCATGCTGACCATGCCGATTGGGCCAGCCACATCATTCATTCCTACCTGCCCGGTCACCAGCATGTAAAGGCTCTGGTAAATGGTAATCCCAAACTTTCCGGTTGTCGTAAGGCCAAGGCCCAGCGCCTGCAGAATGTTGGCTCCTTTAAACAGGTAGATCAATACCAGCAGCACAAAGGCGAACACAATGTTCATTGCCGCCCCGGCCACCAGAATGATAAAGCGCTGTCCCTTTGTTTTATTGGAAAAGCTTCTCGGATCATCCGGGTCCACCGGCTCACGCACTGCCGCTTCCTCGGCGGCCGTCTCTTCATCCTCTTCGCCGGTGTCTCCTTCTCCGCGCATTTTGCAAAAGCCGCCCAGGGGCAGCGCGCGAATCGAGAACTGGGTTTCTTTACCCTGTTTAGCGTAAATCAGAGGCCCCATCCCAATGGAAAACTCCTCAACGAAGACGCCAGTTTTTCTGGCTGCAATAAAATGGCCCCATTCATGAACAACTACCAGAACCGATAAAATAAGCAGTGTCAAGAGAACCATCAATACATTTGTTAATATACTCATCTTTTAATACCTCACGCAAGTCCAGCGGTGTAGGTCGCGAAAATATAAACAAGGGGAATGATAAAAAGAATGCTGTCAAAGCGGTCTAAAATGCCGCCATGTCCAGGCAGTATCTTTCCAAAATCCTTAATTCCCATCTTACGTTTAATCATGGAGGCTGTCAAATCGCCGCACTGGCCCGCAATAGACCCTACAAAGCCGACTGCCGCGTATAAATAAACCGGCAGATCCATCTGAAAACCAAATTTCATAATGATGCCGTAAAGCACCATAAACACAGCCGAGGCGATTAAACCGCCAACTGCTCCGGCGATGGTCTTTTTAGGGCTTATCTCTGGCGCCAGCTTGGTTTTACCGATGGCGCGCCCGACAAAATAGGCCGCCGTATCGGTTGAAAACGCAATGACAAAAACCATCCACATATAGTAGATGCCCAGTTTAATGTTTTCAAACATCATCAGATAACCAAACAGCACTGGAATGTAAATCAATCCAAAAAATGTTATAATCCCGCGGTAAATATCTGTTTTTCCATTTAATATTTCAAAACAGAATACAATGATCAGAACGACCATCAGAGTTGGCATCAGCGAATAATAATCCAGCTTCATCGATACCAGAATGATCACACTCAAAATCTCAACAAAGGGCAGGCTGATTTTGTTCTCAAGCTGCCGGTTAAAGGCGTTTGAGAATTCAATCAAAGCAACTCCAGAAAGCACGAGACAGGCCACAAAGAGAAAGTAACCACCCAGATAGAGCAAACCGAAAAGAACCGGCAATCCAACAACCGCCGTCAATACTCTCTTTTGCATCTCAACCTCCTGCCTAAGCCGTGCCGAAGCGTCTGTTTCTCTGCTGATAAGCCTCTATCAGCTTATAAAAGGCATCGTCGTCAAAATCAGGCCACCAGATATCATCAAAGAAAAACTCCGTGTAAGCGTTCTGCCAAAGCAAAAAATTGCTGAGCCGGCTTTCACCACCTGTCCGGATCATAATATCCGGATCCGGCAGATCTCTTGTATACAGATGGGCTGAGATCATCTCCTCAGTCACATCCCCCGGCGCTGTCCCTTCTTCCATGATTTCCCTGACTGCATGCACAATTTCATCCCGTCCGCCATAATTTAATGCGACGTTTAAAATCAAACCGTCATTGTCCTTTGTCAGAGACTCCGCGTTATCCGCTGATTTCTGGACATCCTTTGGCAGACGGCTTTTTTCACCGATGATCCGAACCTGTACATGGTTGCGGTGCAACTCTGCGATTTCCTTCATAAAATATTCGACAGCGATCCGCATTAATCCGTCGACCTCTTCCTGACTGCGCTTCCAGTTTTCTGTAGAAAAAGCGTATACTGTCAGTATCTTAATTCCCATATCAGAGGCCAGGTGTACCGTGTTGTGTAATGCCTTCATCCCGGCATTATGGCCAAACAGCCTTGGTTTTCTGCGCTGCTTTGCCCAACGGCCATTGCCATCCATAATAATGGCAATATGCACTGGCATATTTTCTTCTGATATATTATAGTCTTCTATTCCCATGTCACACCTCATTCATTGTATCTTGTAACATTATAATCTATTTGATCCCTTTTGTAAATTAACAGTTCGGACAGATTGATAATTTATCTTTTGTTTAAGCTTCAAAATAAAGTTAACATTCAAAAACCATTGCCTATATAGAACAAACCTTATTATATTAATGTTATACTTAATAAAAAATATGTTATTTTTTATCCAAGAGCTCTTTACATTTTTCGTAAAACGTGCTATATTATACAATATAATTCTCATTTTCACACATTTCCCAAAGGCCTCTGGTATTATACCAGGGGTTTTTACTTTATCGGGCATTAAAAAAATGCCCCGAGAGGCATTCTTTTACCCGCTAAAAAATTGGACCGTTTAAATGCAGACCACATTCTTCGTTTTCACAGATCCAGTCTTTCCCATTGCCATTTACTTTAGCGCCACATACCGGACAAATGCCGACACCGCCTTTTGGCCAGGTGAATTCCGTAAGCTCCATTTCCAGAAATTCAGTTGGCGCGTCCTCACCCTGTACCTTGACAAATTTCAAAATCGGCTTCTTTCCTAACATATTAAGCATCTCCTCACTAAACAAATTTATAAGCTAAGTGTAGCATAAACCCCATAGTCATTAAAGATAAAATGTAAGCGTGTTATGTGTTTTTTTTACCAAGGTGCCTGATATTATTCTTCCTTACGCACCGCGAATCTTTTGATGATGGCTTCGGCCACCCGCAGTCCGTCACAGGCGGCACTGGTGATTCCACCGGCGTATCCTGCCCCTTCTCCGGCAGGATAGAGCCCTCTAAGCGCACTCTCGTAATCCTCGTTTCTGAGAACACGCACCGGTGATGAGCTTCGGGTCTCCACGGCTGTAACGCACGCGCTGTCTGAGTCAAACCCCTTTATCCGTTTTCCAAATACGGGTATGGCTTCTCTCAGAGCTTCCACGGCGAAATCCGGCAGGCATGCTGCCACCTCCGGCCCCCTTCCAGTATTATCGCGAAACTCTCCAAAGCTGCACCTCGGCGGCGCAAACCGGCCGCCTCCATATTCAAAGGCACGCCGCTCCCAATACTCCTGAAACTCAACGCCTGCCAAGACATCCTCTGACGGAAAATCCTCTGTCCGGACGTCTACCAGAATCCCGGCATTGGCAATGCCGCTGTCACGCTTTCGGTTACTCATGCCATTGACACAGACCATACCCGGCTGTGTGGAGGCGGTCACCACCTCACCGCCAGGACACATACAGAAAGAGTAAACCCCCCGGCCATTCTGCGCGCGGCAGGAAAGCTTATAGCTTGCCGGAGGCAGACCGGCTTGATCACCGTACTGGGCCTGATCAATGATACGCTGGGGGTGCTCCAGCCGTACCCCAATAGACAGCGGCTTCTGCGCCATCGGAATCCCCATATCCTTTAAAGTGCGGAACGTATCCCTCGCAGAATGTCCTAAAGCCAGCACAACAGCATTTGTGCGGTGCTGCCATTTCTTTTCTCCTGTCTTCAGCGCAACGGACATCAACTCGCCATTCTCATTTTCTTCAAGGCCTGTCATTTGCGTGTTAAAATGAATTTCTCCGCCTGCGGCCTCAATGCGTTTTCTCAATGCCACTACCACCTTACGTAGAATATCTGTCCCGATATGCGGCTTTTGAGAATAGGCGATGTCTTCCGGCGCACCGGCTGCCACAAAGGAAGTGAGCACCTGATGGATATGAGGGTCTTTGATTCCAGTGGTCAGCTTGCCATCGGAGAAGGTTCCGGCTCCGCCCTCTCCAAACAGCACGTTGGATTCAGGATCAAGCCTTCCTTCTTTCCAGAAAGCATCCACATCGGCCACACGCTGTTCCATGGGGCAGCCCCGCTCCACAACAATGGGTGCATAGCCTGCTTCAGCCAACGAGAGTGCGGCAAAAATACCACATGGACCAAAACCAACCACCAAAGGCCGTCCCATCAGCTTTTTTTCTCCCGATATAATGGCTTTTGGCCTTAAATCCGGCGCCGGTGATACTCTTTTTTTCCCACGCGCAGGGAGCTTTCCAGCATATTTAAAATCAAGGGTGATCACACGGTGAATATCTTTTTTCTTCCGGGCGTCCAAGGATTCCTTGCGGACAGCAATGTCCGATTCAGCCAGTGTTCCATGACGAAGGCCGCAGGCTTTTTCCACCTTTTCAGGCAATACACTCCAGTCCTGATCCAGTTCCAGACGGATATTGGTGATTCGATAATTATACATGATGATCTCCTTGCAGGATAGCAGCTACTGCTGCCTCAGCGGCACAGCGCCCCGTATTAAAAGCATGATCCAGATTATAACCGCCGCAGGGGCCGTCGTAATCCAAAATTTCTCCGGCAAAATAAAGACCCGGCACTATTTTTGACGCCAGTGTCTTTCCATCCACCTCAGCGGCTGCGATACCACCCGCTGTGCACTGGGCCATCTTAAAGCCCATTGTGGAAACCGGCTTAAAACGCAGACGATGCAAGTGCCCATCAAGGGCAGATATCTCGGACACTGAAAGCTCTGACAGCTTTCTTTTTTCCTTTATGTTCGCCTGCTTAAGCAGCAGGTCTGCCAACGGCGGCTTGATAATTCCTGATACAGCGTCTACACAGGCTTTCTCCCCAAGCACCGTGTCCCGGCGCCATGAAGAAAGCATTGCGGCAAAGCTTCTTTCCGGTGCAAGGTCAAGAACGATTGTATAAGGTTCAAGCTTTTCCTCACCCAGATATTTTAAATAGCGGCTCAGATTAAAAACACAGATCCCTGAAATGCCATAATCCGTAAACTGCACCTCGCCATGCTCTGAAAAGACCACCTTATCACGGCAGATCAGGCTCAGCTTTCCCTTTACCCGGATGCCTTTTAAGGCTTCGGGCAGGTCCTCACAGCAGATCCCCGTCAAAACCGGCAGTGTTTTTGTCACATGATGCCCCAAAGCCTTTGCCAATGTATACCCGTCGCCACTACAGCCATAGGCAGGCCCCGCCTTTCCCCCAGTCGCCAAAATCACTGTTTTTCCCAAAAACAGTTTTTTCTCTGTTTCTACGGCAAAACATCCTTTCTCAACCGAAATCGCTCTGACTGGAGCGTTGGTCTGGAGCTTCACGCCGAGGACCTTCAGCTGGTCTGTGAAAATCTCTGCCACACCCGGCGCGCTTTCTGAAAAGGGGTAGACTCTTCCTTCGCTGTCCTCCCGCGCAGGAATTCCCAGTGACTCAAAAAAAGCAATGGTGGACGGCGCTGTCGCAAGCGCGGTATTGGTGATATTACAACGGCCGTTTCCTGTGGCTCTGAGCTTCTTGCCTGGTTTATCTTTTTTTTCAAGCACTGTGACCTGCATAGACGGGGCTGAGCGTTTGGCTGCGACCGCCGCCGCCAGGCCGGCCGCCCCGCCGCCGATAATAATGAGGTCGTTCATATATTTTTCCATGATCATTCACCTGTCTTTAATAATGTAATATTATACCTATTTTTATAAAACGGCGCAAGGAAACCTGCCGCCTTCCTTTTAAAATAAAAAGCTTCAACGCACTCTGGAGCACACTGAAGCTTTTTAATCTTTTTTTAAACTCAAATTTCATCTACAAATCGGTAGCCCACGCCCACCTCAGTCAAAATATACTTTGGCTCTGCGGGGTTTTTTTCAATTTTCCGGCGGATGTTTGCCATGTTTACCCGAAGTGTCTGGTTTTCGTTGGTATAAGGTCCCCATATATCTTTAATAATCTGGTCATAGGTAACCACCTTTCCGGGATACTGGGTCAAAATCTCCAATATTTTATACTCGATAGGGGTAAAATGGACTGGATTATTATTCAGGGTGACCAGTCTTTTATCAAAGTCAATGGTCAGGTCTCCTACAGAAAAAATTGTGCGCTCCGGTACATCCACCGTTACCTGCTGATGGCGCATAGCTGTACGGATACGGGCCAGCAGCTCCGAAGTCCCAAAGGGTTTGGTGATGTAGTCATCTGCTCCCAGATCAAGCGCCTCAACCTTTTCACGCTCATGGCCCCTTGCTGAAACGACAATAATCGGTATGCCCGACCATCCCCGGATCGTTTTTAAAACCTCTATGCCGTCCATATCTGGGAGACCAAGATCCAGCAGGATTAAATCTGGGCACCGAGAGGTAAAAAGCTCAAGGGCTTCCTTCCCGTCTCTGGCCTCCACAACACGGTAATTATTAACATCGAGAACAGTGGATATAAAATTCCTTATTCCCTTTTCATCCTCAACCAAAAGTACTAGTGCTTTATGACTCATTATTGTCATCCTCCTCCACGGGCAGTTCAAAACTGAATTCCGCCCCGCCTTCCTGTTTATTTCTAGCTTTTAATGTTCCGCCGTGGGCGTCAACAATGGATTTGCATATGGTCAGACCAATCCCCATGCCACGGCGCGAATCACTGCTTTTTTCTTCATCGCCCATGTAGCCCTCAAAAATGTGTGGCAGCATGGTTTCGGATATTCCCTCTCCATTATCACCCACGATAAAACGGGCTTTTTTTCCTAAATTCTGCACCTTTACATCCAAAACAGGATGAGAGCCTGCGTATTTTATGGCATTTTCCATCAGGTTAATCATGACCTGCTCAATCAATGTGCCGTCCATCGATACCATCAGAAGCGTATCAGGCACCTCAACCTTAATATCCGTATGGTCAAACCGCTTGCGGATAATGGCGACGGCCTCGCCGACAATCTCCTCCACCGCCTCGGGATGCTTCTTCAAATCAACCTTTCCCTCGCCGATTCGCGTCACCGAGAGCAGGTTCTCAACCATACGGATAATCCACTCAGAATCGTCCTTGATATCCCGCAACAGCTTTTTCTGTGTAGAGATATCCAATTCTCCGATATTTTCAAGCAGCGCTGAGCTGGAGCCTAAAATGCCGGTCAGCGGTGTCCGCAGATCATGGGAGATGGCTCTGAGAAAATTGCTCCGCATCTTTTCCTTTTCTGTTTCCAGCCGGGCTTTTCCCTGTTCATCAGAAAGCCGCTGCCGCTCAAGGGCCATGGCAACCTGTGATACGATCATTTTTAAAAACGCCCGCCGTTTTGGCGGAAGCATTTCCTCGACACAGGAAATGCCAATGACGCCTAAAACCCTGCCCTGCGAAACAACCGGCATATAAAAGCCCTTTGCGCCTACCAGCGTATCTGTCCCATTTCCGGCGGCCTTTTTATTTTGGAAAACCCAGTGCGCCACTGCCTCTTCCTCCTTGGACTGCATGAAAGCGCCGCTTGTCTCCTCTGGTCCCTGCATAAAGGTTCCGCGGTTCTTTTCATCTGGATTCTGCGTATAGAAAATAACGGACCGCTCAAAAATAGAGGTCAGGGATTCGTTGGTGAGCGTCACAATATTCTCCAGCCCGCGGGTAATCAGCAGCTTTTTGCTCAGCTCATAGAGAATCTCAGTACGCCTTTCATTCATCACTGCCATTTTGGCCTGAACCTTAATCCCATTGGTTAACGCACTGGTCATCAACGCTACCAGAAGCATGACAATAAAAGTCACCGGGTAGGTGGGATTGGTGGCGTTAAAGGTAAAGTAGGGCTCTGTAAAGAAAAAATTAAAAAGCAGTACACCAAAAACTGACGCACATATGCCATATAAATATCCAACGGTTAACCTGGAAATCACCAAAATCGAGAGAAGATAAACCATGATAATATTCTGATCACCCAGATTAAGCTCCCTGAGTCCAAATGAGATCGCGGTTGCCAGTACCAGCGTCAAAACCGTTTTTCCAAAATCCTTCAATGAAAAGTGCAGGCTCAAAATTCGCTTACTCAGCCAGCTAAGCCGCTTTTTGGGGATACCGCCACTGGTTTTCTCGGCCTGGCTGTCCGGCACAATGTGTATCTCGATGCCAGGATTCATGCTTAAAAGCTGATCTTCCAGATCCTCTTTAAAGGGATTGGGCTTGTTTCTTCCCTTGCCGATCACAACATTGGTGATTCCGGACTGCTTGATATACTCTGATATAACCATGGCCATATCATCGCCCTGCATGGTGACAATCTCTGCCCCCAACTGCTCGGCCAGGTTCATATTATCCTGCAGGTTCTTGCGCTCGCTGATATCCGCATAGGTCCGGTCTGAGGTTTTGACATACAGCGCTACCCACGGAATATGGAAAGCGTCGGCTATTCGGGCTGTGGTCCGTATACAATGCGCTGAGGACGGCGACGGCCCTACGCATACCAGCATCTTGGAAAACGGCACCTTTTTCTTTTTATTCCCAGCGCCGCTGACAATGCGGTCCGCTGCCTTACGCATAGCGATTTCACGCAGGGCGTTCAGATTCTCAACGGTAAAAAACCGCCTTTTCGCCAGATCGGCCTTTTCCGGCGCGTAGACCTTGCCCTCCTCAAAACGCTTCAGAAGCTCCTCGGGATCAATGTCCACCAGCTTGATTTTATCTGCTTTGTCAAAAACATAATCCGGCACGCGTTCATGTACGATGATCCCGGTAATACTTCCGACCACATCGTTCAGGCTTTCAATATGCTGGACATTGACTGTGGTATATACGTCAATTCCCGCATTCAGCAGCTCCTCAATATCCTGATAGCGCTTTTTATTGCGGAAGCCCTCAGGATTGGTATGGGCAAACTCATCAACGATAATGACTTTTGGTTTTTTTTCCAGCGCCTTATCCAGATCGAAATCTCTGAGGGTAATACCCTTGTAATCCACTACCTGAGGCGGAATTGCTGGCAGGCCCTCAAGCATCGCCATGGTTTCTGGCCGGGTATGTGGCTCCACATAGCCTACCAGTACGTCCACACCCTTCTTATAAAGCTGCTGGGCCTCCTCCAGCATCGCATAGGTTTTACCCACACCCGCGCAATAGCCAAAAAAGATTTTCAGATGTCCAATACCCTCTTCATCTTCTCGGCTGCGCCGTTCTTCCTCATTTATTTCTTTTAGTAAACGTTCCGGATTTGGACGTTCATCCTGAAAATCCATATTTTACCTCCACTATGACATTGTCTCTCTTTTATCTCTCAATATATCCTCCAACGTCTCAAAGGATAGAGCTTCCTCTATCCCTAAATACTATCATAGACGATTATTCTGTTTCAATACCATCAAGTGCTAAATTTACTTTTAACACATTGACTGTCGGCTCACCCAGCACGCCAAAAGCACGGTCTTTCGTGTTGGCAGTAATGATTTCTCTCACCTTTTCCTCACTGATGCCCCGTTCTCTCGCGATGCGTGCCACCTGGTACTCCGCCCCTGCCGGGGTGATTTCCGGATCATAGCCGCTGCCGCCCACGGTGACAAGCTCCATTGGAATGTCTGCGCTATTCTCTGGGTCCAGCCCATGCCACCAGTCGATTCTTTCTTGAACCAGCGCTTCCTGCTCATCGCCAACCGGGTTTAGGTTTGTGGGTGTTCCGTCATTCCAGGGTCTGCCAATCAAATATTTGGGGTCTGTAAAAGGCTGGGCCAAAAACTCAGAACCGTATTGTACCTCCTGCCCATTGCTCGTTCCAGTAATCATACTTCCATTTGCTTTATGGTTAAACAAAAGCTGTCCGATACCTGTACACACGAAGGTATAAATAACCCCTGTAATAAGCGTCAGTATCAAAAATCCGACAACAGCTGGCCTCACTACCGATTTATTTTCAGTCATTTTACTCACCTCACACTAAACCGCAAATGGTCAGAAGCATATCAATCAGCTTGATGGCTATAAAGGGCGCGATAAGCCCTCCCAGCCCATAGACCAGCATATTGCGCCGCAGCAGCTTTCCGGCAGGCTGCTCCTGATATTTAACCCCTCTTAAAGCCAGCGGGATCAATGCGACAATGATCAGCGCGTTATAAATGATGGCCGAGAGCATGGCGCTGGTACCGCTGGTCAGCCCCATAAAATTCAAGGCCGAGAGCTGAGGATAAATGGCAAAAAACAGAACCGGAATAATGGCAAAGTACTTGGCCACATCGTTGGCAATGCTGAAGGTCGTCAATGACCCCCGGGTCATCAGCAGCTGTTTTCCGATCTGCACGACTTCTATCAGCTTGGTGGGGCTGGAATCCAGGTCCACCATATTCCCAGCCTCCTTGGCAGCCTGTGTGCCAGTATTCATGGCAACAGCTACATCCGCCTGGGCAAGTGCCGGGGCGTCGTTGGTGCCGTCACCGGTCATGGCAACCAGATAGCCCCTGGACTGGTAATCCTTGATTAAATCAAGCTTGGTTTCCGGTGTGGCCTCAGCCAGAAAATCATCTACGCCCGCTTCAGCCGCAATGGCCGCGGCCGTCATGGGATTATCACCGGTGATCATAATGGTTTTAATACCCATTTTTCTCAAATCATCAAACCGTTCCTTAACGCCGTTTTTTATAATATCCTTCAGGTGGACAACGCCCAGCACCTGTCCGTTTTTAGCCACTACCAAGGGCGTACCGCCCTGGTTTGCAACATTTTCAACAATCTTTTCACATTCATCCGGATACGGATAGCCCTTTACCATCACATACTCTTTTATGGCGTCTGCCGCGCCTTTCCGGATAACATTATTATTATAATTGATCCCGCTCATGCGGGTTTTGGCTGTAAACCCCACAAAATCCGCGTTCAGCTTTTCCATATCCCGACCCCGGATATTGAATTTCTCCTTGGCCAAAATCACAATACTGCGGCCTTCTGGCGTTTCATCTGCCAGAGAAGCCAGCTGTGCCGCATCGGCCAATTCTTCTTCACTCACGCCTTTTACTGGTAAAAATTCACTGGCCTGGCGGTTTCCGAGGGTGATGGTACCCGTTTTGTCTAAAAGTAAAACATCCACATCGCCTGCTGCTTCAATGGCGCGGCCGCTCATTGCCAGCACGTTAGCCTGGTTCAAACGGCTCATACCCGCAATCCCAATACAGGAAAGCAGCGCGCCGATGGTGGTTGGCGCCAGGCAGACCAGTAAGGCGACAAGGTTAGTGATTGAAACCGCTTCGCCCTGTCCGCTCTGCGCCGCGGCAAATCCTGAAAATGGAAACAGCGTAATCGTAATGGCCAAAAATATAATGGTCAAGGTTACCAGCAAAATCTGAAGAGCAACCTCATTGGGCGTTTTCTTTCTGGAAGCACCTTCTACCATGGCGATCATTTTGTCCAGAAAAGTTTCACCTGCTTCGGCTGTTACACGAACCACCAGCCAGTCCGACGCCAACGAGGTGCCGCCTGTCACAGCGCTCCTGTCTCCGCCCGATTCGCGGATTACCGGAGCCGATTCTCCGGTAATGGCACTCTCGTCAACTGACGCCGCGCCAATGATAACCTCGCCATCCATTGGAATCTGTTCTCCTGCTTTTACCAGAAAAATGTCGTCTTTTTTTAGTTCAGAGGCCCTGACCTCTATATAATCAGCGTTAGCATCCGCTGTTTTCAGTTTTCTCGCCATTACATCTTTCCGGCTGCTCCTCAGGCTTTCTGCCTGAGCGCGACCTCTGCCCTCCGCCAGTGCTTCGGCAAAATTGGCAAAGAGGACTGTCAGCCACAGAACAACAGTTATGGCCAGCGTATAGCCACTCTGAGCATCACTGATACCAAAGAGTGACAGAATAAATAAAACGGATGTGAGTATGGCTCCGAGGTATACAACAAACATGACAGGGTTTTTGATCTGCACGCGCGGTGTTAATTTTTTTAAAGACTGGACAAGAGAGTCCTTCATAATGTCTTTGTTAAACATACTTTTTTTCTTCATTTTCTCACCTTTTCACATCATAGCATGGTAAAGTAATCCGCAATTGGGCCGAGGGCCAGTGCCGGCAAAAAGCTGAGCGCACCGAGGATCAGGAAAACACCGATCAGCAGCCCCACGAACATGGGGCCTGTGGTACTGAGTGTACCATCGCTTTTGGGCACTGCTTTCTTTGACGCCAGATTTGCGCCAAGGCAAATAACTGCTGCCATCGGAATAAAACGTACGATCAGCATTTCTGAGCCGATCATTACATTGTTAAACACGTTATTGGCCGCATAACCCGCGAAGGCACTCCCGTTGTTGGCCCCGCCGGAGGTATAGGCATAAAGGATTTCCGAAAATCCATGTGCTCCGCTGTTCGTCAGCCAGTCAGATGCCTGAGGCATCATGGTGGCAATGGCCGTCCCCCCCAGTATGAGCAGCGGCGGGACCAGAAGGATAACACAAGTCATTTTCATGTCATAGGGCTCTATTTTTTTACCAAGGTATTCCGGTGTGCGCCCAACCATCAGCCCCGCGATAAAAATCGCGAGGATCGCAAAGGCCAGCATTGCATAAAGTCCTGACCCAACGCCGCCGAAGATAATTTCCCCCAGCTGCATCATAAACATAAGAAACATTCCGCCAAGCGGCGTAAAGCTGTCGTGCATTGAGTTCACCGATCCATTGGAGGCTGCTGTGGTGGTTACCCCCCAGAGCGCTGAACCGCCCGCTCCAAACCGAACCTCTTTCCCTTCAATGCTGGCAGAAGATTCTACATTATTGAACTGCGGGCCAAGATTGTATTCGCTCATGGTGGTCAATGTTAAAGCCACAATAAATACCAGCGTCATGGCAATCAAAATACTCCGCCCCTGCTTACTGTCCTTTACGGCTTTTCCAAAAGTAAAGCATAGAGCCGCCGGAATGACAATGATCGCCCAGCATTCCACAAAATTAGAAATCGCCGTTGGGTTTTCCAGCGGAAAGGCGGAGTTAACGCCAAAGAAGCCGCCGCCGTTTGTACCCAGCTGTTTAATGGCAATTTGACTTGCTGCTGGTCCCAGAGGAACTATTTGAGAACCGCCTCCCTGCAAAAACGCTGCCTGAGCGTATGGCGCCAGTGTCTGCACAACGCCCTGGGACATCAGAATAATGGCAACGATCAGGGATAGCGGCAGTAGCAAATACAGAACTGTCCTTACCAGGTCACACCAGAAATTCCCGACCGTTTTTGATTTTTTGAGGATGAATCCTCTGATCAAGGCAAACAAAACCGCAATCCCAGTTGCCGCAGATACAAAATTCTGAACCGTTAATCCAAGAAACTGTGACAAATAGGAAAGTGTTGTCTCACCGCTGTAGGCCTGCCAGTTCGTATTGCTTACAAAGCTCGCCGCAGTATTATATGCCAGATCCCAGCTCAACCCCGGCAATCCTTCGGGGTTAAAGGGAAGAAAGCCCTGGCACATCAGCAACGCGGTTAAAAAGAGCAAACCGAAGAGACTGAACAGGAGGGTGGCAATAGCATACTGTCTGCCGCTCATTCCTCTGTTCTCGTCAACACCCATTGCTTTGTATACGCAAAGCTCCACCGGTCTTAAAAAACCTAGAAATTTTATCTTTCCGCCTTCCATAATTTTATAGGTCAGTTTTCCTATAGGAAACCCAAGCCCTATAACAGCGACGAGAAAGATGATATCCTGAATGAACGCGCTGCTCATAAATTTTCACCTCTGAATAAGACATAAAACAGATATCCCATTAATCCTAATCCGAGAACACCAGTGATGATCGTTATAATTTCCATAACACTTCTTCACCCCTTTCGATGTTAGCATTATACCCGCGCCGAAATAAAGATAGTGTAAAGAAAGTGTATATTGCCATTAATGTTTCGTTACGATTGTCCCACCACATAAAAAAGAGATGAAAAGCACTCTTTTCATCTCTCTTTTTCAGGCGGATAAAGCATTTTCATTTTTTTGATTTTTAGAAAGGACAGCCTGCTCCAACACCAGCGTGACCATCCCAATAACCCTGCCATTCTTGCAGATCACCTCTGTTTTATGGCCGAGTGTGCGGGCTGCTTTTTCTGCCAGTATACAGGCATCTGGAAACGCGTGTCCAAGCGCCAGAAAATAATTCTGCACAGCGTCGGCGCTGCCCTTCCTTATAATATTTCCATCAATATTTACACCGCTCAGGCCTGTTTTATCATTATAACCAACCCACCTGCAGCCGGTATTTTTAAAAATGGCATCCGCATTAGGGTAATGCTGGCATACTTGTCTATAAACTGCCTGTCCCATATCGCTGTTGTCGTCTTTATAGCATAGCGCTGTCATAGCCGCCAGCTCTTCCAGTTGTGTTCCGGCAAAAGCCTGACAGCTTACCTGCCACTTACTTACCTGTTTTGTGATTGCTTTTTCAGTAAATTCCGCATTCATTTTTACCCTCTTTTCCACCACATCCTGTGGCTTCTCTTTTCAGCTTTTATTATATTCAAAAGCTCATAAAGGTTTTGTTAATAAATGCGTATTTTGAATCAAGGTTCTGTAAATTCCAGTGTGTACTGGCCACCATGGTTCCCCTCATCAAAGACAAAAGTATCCTCCATCCCTTTTGTCGCTACAATACGGTTGTCCGTTGTCACAAAAACAGCCTCAATTCCCTCCGTTTCACGAATATAAGTCATGGCCTGGTCCAGCCCCATCACAAAGAAAGCGGTTGACAGCGCATCGGCATCGGCCGATGTATCTGTTATCACTGTGACCTGGTGCAGGCCTGACTCCGCAGGGTAGCCTGTTTTAGGGTCCAGAATATGGTGATACCTTTTACCGTCCGGCCCGATAAAGTAGCGCTCATAATCCCCTGAGGTAACAATGGAATTATCCCTCTCTCTTAAAACACCAAGGGTCGACGCATCACTGATGCTGCCGTTGCTCAAGGGGTCTTCAGGGTCCTCCAGACTCACTGTAAAGGGCTCTCGGTTTGACTTGCCGCCGATCAGTACCACGTTACCGCCAAGATTAATAATGGCCCGCTCTACACCCTCCGATTGCAGCACCGCCTTTACCGCATCGCCGATATACCCTTTGGCAATGGCCCCAAGGTTAATCTTCATTCCCGGTTCTTCCAAAAACACTGAATGCGCGGCTTCATCCAGCACCACCTTTCGGTAATCCACAAAGGCTTTGGCCGCATCAATAGCGGGCTGCTCAGGCACAACACCTTCTCCCGGCGCTTCAATTTTCCATAAATCCACCAGCGGCCCAATGGTGATGTCAAAAGCGCCACCTGTCTTTTCGCTGTACTCAAGCCCTTCTTTTACAGCATTAAAGGTATCCTCCGACACCACCACAGGCTCCTGGCCGGCGGCGGCATTGATTTTAGAAATCTCACTGTCCTCTGAAAAAGCATTAAGCTTGTTGTCAAGCTCACGGATCCGGTTAAAAGGTTCTTTTAGAATCCCTTCATCCGACTGTCCATAGGCTGCGATGGTGATCACTGTATCCAGCGCAAAATCCGTACGGGTTACCACCTTTTCCTTTCCACAGCCTGCCAGGCTCACAGCCACCACGCACAAAGCCATCAGCAGGCCGGCCACTTTAATGTATTTCCTCTTCATAGCGTCTCCTAGCTCAGGCTCAGCTCATCGTAGTCTTCATTAAAGCCTTCGCCCAGCACCTCATGGACATCACCGATAATTAAAAATGCTCTGGGATCAATGGCTGTCACAATCTGGCGCAGCTGAACGACTTCCTTCTGAGAGACAATCACCATCAGCATTTCCTTTTGCTCCTCGGTATACATCCCTTTGATGGGGATACCGGTGTTGCCGCGGTCCAGATACTCAAAAATCGCTTCCGATATTTCCTTGCTCTTTTCGCTGATAATCAAAGCCTCCTTGGCGAAATGGACGCCCTCCAGCATGCTGTCAATAATTTTTGAGCATACATAAACGCTGATGACCGCGTAAACCGTCCGCTCCGGCCCAAAAATGAAAAAGCCAAGGGCGATGATTGCCGCATCAATAAAAAAAATCAGCTTGGCAATGGGGAAATGGGGATGGATATATTTGACGATGGCCGCCAGCATTTCTGTCCCGCCGGTAGTTCCGTTAACGCGCATTACCATACCAATGCCGACGCCAGATAATACACCGCACGCCAGCGCCGCCAGCAATAAATCATCCTTAAAATCAAAAATATTGGGAATGTACTCAACCACCCACAAAAACAGCGTCATCAATAAAACCGCGTAGATGGATTTTTGTATAAACCCAAAGCCTCTCTGCTTCAGGCTGATGATGTACAGGGGAACATTGAGGACAAGGTTCGTAACTGCAAGGGGTACCGCAAAACCAAACCAGCTCTCCGTTACCGCCTTTACAACAATGGCGAGACCACTGATCCCCCCTACGACCAGGCCAGCCGGGTCTGCAAACCAGCTGACGCCCAGGGATAACAAAAATGACCCGACTGCGATCATGCCAAAATCCTTTAATGAGCACCCCCCAAAGGGCATTTTTTTATTTAATTCTGTCTTCATCCTACTGTCTCCTTTATTTTGAACTCACTGACTTCGATTATAACATTTTAGCTGTGGCGCGGAAACCCCATTAACCTAAAGTTTTCTTTATATCTATTTTCATGTAATAAAAAAGAGACAAGATACTTGTCTCATCGCTTAAAAGCCTGTGCTTTCCGGGCTACCGCACAGATTGTTTTACTGTTCTCTGACAGAGGTGCTCCGCACACATCATCAAAGAACATGACCGTGTTAAATCCTGCGTTGCTTAATTCCTGTTCCATCGAAGCTTTCGTAAAAATCTGGTTCCAGATATTAAAGCACTGGCACTCATCCGCTGTAATGATAATGCTCTGCTCCAGTGTGTTTTTAGTTTCAGGGTAATGCGCATTCCTGTTCAGGCATACATAGGCATCCGGAGACCAGAATCCGTTCTCCTCATAAGAAATCTCCTGTTTTACTGGGACATCCTGCCAGAATTTTTCTGTAAAGCCATCCAGGATAAAGAGCCCTCCGGGCTTCAGTGCCCCTATTATTCTTTTTAGCAGCTGCCCCCGGTCAGCAGGGCACAAAACACCGTAATCACAGTAGATCAAGGTGATGATGTCAAAAGCTTCCTGATAATCAATCTCCAGATAATTCTGGCATCGGTACTCAATGCGCCTCTGCTTTAAAGCCGCCTGAGCTCCCGCATATTCAATGGAGCGCTGTGAAAGGTCAATCCCTGTAACGGTAAAGCCGCTTGCGTCAAATAACTCCGTGTACAGGCCAGGCCCGCAGCCAAGGTCCAGCAGCTGGCTCCCCTCCGGCGCTTTCAGCCCTGCGATCCACGCGGCCGATTTTTTTATAAAGCTGTGCTTTCTGGAGGCTGAATCGATCTCCGGCTCCAGATGGGCTTTAAGCATCTGTTTGGAAATGTGCGGATCATCCCAGAACTTTGAAGTTCCCGGCGCGTAGACCTCTGGCTTTTGCCGCACAAAATCCATTAATTTTTCGTACAATTTTTCTCCTCTCTTTCGTCTTTTTCTAATGAAAAAGGCCTCCGTTTATAAGCGAAGGCCTCCTGATCTTCCGGAAATTATTGAACGCTGGTATTTCCTGCGTTTGCCAGCATCACCTGGCGGAGCATGTTCATGGCTTCAGTAAACTCTTCCAGGCTTAAACCCGGCATTTTTTCTGCAACCAGCTCATAACCGGCTTCAAAAGTCGGCGCTACATTTACACTTGCCATTAAATCAGGATCGCCTAAAAAGGCATCTAATATCTCTTTGAATCGTTCTTCTGTCATTTCAGTTCTCCTATTTTTTCTTTTTAAAGAGCCTTGTAAAAAAGGATTCTTTTTTAGCCGCATCGCCCTTGATTTTTGACCGGGCGTTATCTGCCTTGTCGGGCATATCCAATTTCTCGTAAGTATCTGCCAGAGCGCTGTAAAGGTCATTGCTGCCAATGGGGCTGACCTCGTGGTTTTTCAGGCGTTTTTCGCCCTCCTCCAGAATACCCGCGGCCTTTTCAAAATCGTTCTCATGCCTTACCCCGTTCGTAAAGGTCCTGGCATAATTAACCCACACCGTCAAATCGCTTTCCGGATTTTTCATCAGCTCTCTGTAAAAGGCATCGCCCTTTTTAAGATCGCCTTTTTCCAGATAGGCGGAGGCCAGGGTATTATTGATAATCCGTCGGCTGACATTGCTGATATCGTCATAATTCTTCAGCATAGTCTCACAGTAGGTGATCCGCTGATCCAGCCGTCCGTAATTGACAAAGGCATCCTCAAAATCAGTCATCCACGTAACAGGTGACGTATCCCAGCCGGACCAGCCGTCCAGCACAGTGTAAAAGCTGCGGCTTCCGTTTTTCTGGTTATAATTGTTGATTTTAGTCCATACCTGCCACCAGTAGTTGACGGATTTTTCAGGGCTCTCTGAAAAAAACTCATATCCTTTTTTGATGGCAGTGTCCATCTTTCGATAATCCTTCTCAGTCCACTGCATTTTTATTCCCCACTTAACATTATAATAGTGCTATTATAACGTATAAAGAAAAATAAATCAAAACCAAAGCCCGGAAACAGCCTGAAACCTTGAGTTTTTCTTTATTCTCTGCCGGCATCACTGTTTTCCGGATAATAGAGCTTTCGCGCTACCACTATGGAATCCCCACGTTCATAGAGGCTATCGAGATAATCGAGGTAGGTGCCGGGCGTGATGATCCCGTTTACACGCAGCAGATCTATCCCCGATTGCCCGACAATGCTGTCTGCGAGCTTTACACAGTTTGTACCCACCGCGTAGTAAGTTTTAAAGGGATTCCCCTTTTTAAATTTATAAAAACGTCCTCTGGAATTGCGATAGGTCTGGCTCGCAACATCCTGATAATCCTCTGGATTTCCTTCGATTTCACCCTTTTCTGCCTGCTGTGCCAATGGTTCCCAGGGAATCATATCCGCTTTTAATGCTGCGATACGCTCTAAAATAGCTTTCTTTTGCTCAGGCTTCAGAGCAAGGCCATAGACCATCAGGACTTTTTTCTCAACCTCCAGCGACATGCGTATGTGTGTCTCGCGGTCCATTTCAACCATTACGCCGTCTGCAAAGAAGCCTCCCAGCTTCCATGTGGCATCATCATAATTTCCATAGGTGTATACCTGATCGCCGACAGCGATGTCCACATGTCCCATGCCTGGGATAAAACCCTCTCTCGTATGAATATAGATTTCCATATCCGGCTCATGACGCTGCTCAGGCCGCTCAACCAACAGCAGCTCATCAGGATCCTCCTCCACCAGATGATTGACAGTCCTCAGCATTTTCATCGGCAAAAACGCTGCGATAAAAGTCGGCAGCGGAACGCGGACCTTCCGTTTGTATTTTTGAGCTGCTGTATTGTTTCCCATTAAGGAAACCAGCGCATCCCCAAAAATATTGAAAGAAAAAACAACAAAATACAGGCCAAGCAGCACGCTGAACAAACGCCCGCCTGATTCCGCGAAGAACATGGCGAAGCCAATGGCAAGATAAGCGGCCGCTGTAATCAGTGTGCCTGTCCAACCCGCCCCGTCTCTGCGGAGCTTAAAGGCATTCAACAGCACCAGCAGGCCAATGATAATGGCCAGAACCGCGGACACCAGACCAAAGGTGCCGCCGATTAAACGTGGCATGGCAAAGAGAGCGGCACTGCCCAAAACACAGAGAGCTCCGATTCCAAGGGCCTTTAATTTCTGCTCCGTTGTTTTAATAAAAACCGAAAACAGGTAAATCAACCCAACCGCCAGAATCAGGGCGGCGACGCTCCATTCGATGATACTCCAGGCCAGCGTCGTATTAAAAATCAGGATCAGGCCCGCGCACAAAACCAAGACAGCGATAATGATCCAGATCACCGGCGCGACATTCTTTAATGTATGCATAATGCTCCCCTTAATCATAAGTTTATCAAATTTATTATACAATAAAACCGCCCCGCCATTTCTTCAAGACTTCTTCAAGAATTTAAGACGGAGCGGTTACTTTTTACTTCATTTCTCCCATGTTTTCGCCATAGGGCAACTCAAAGGCTTCTTCCTGGGGCATCTGTAAATATTCATAGGCCATCACCGCCGCCGCGCCGATAAGCTTAAGACATGCCTTTTTCCGGTCTTTGCTGTGCCAGTCATCATATTTTGAACAAATTTCCCGACAGAGCACCCCGCTGTTGGCCGCCTCAAAATCGTGCACCATTTTGTTGTAACGCCGGTAATACCTGGCCGCCACTTCGTGGCCCCTTTCCTCATCCGGTACTGCCCATGGGTCTGGCCGGCCGTATATGGCGCTGTTTGCCATAACCGCACCGGAAAGTGCTCCACAGGTATAACCGCTGAGCCCGATACCGCCGCCAAAACCTGTGCACATCGCTCTCGTTTCAGACGGAACCTCCAGCACCCCTGCCCTGATCAGAGCGTCATAAACACACTCTGCACAGTTTAGTCCGTTTTTAAAATTCTCAACCGCATAACTGAAAATTTGATCCTTTTTTTCCTGATCTTCCATTTTTACACTCCCTAACTAAAATTTTGTTCTTTAAAAATACTTCCCGGCACAGGTCTTCCAAAAAGATATCCCTGTATAAAATCAACGGCATGGGGCTTTACAGCCTCGTACTCGCCTTCTGTCTCCACCCCCTCCAGGCAGACCTCAATCCCCACATCATGGCACAGCTCCACAATGAATTTTATAAAGGTCAGATCAAAATGGCTTGTCTGAACATCTTTTACAAATATCCGGTCAATTTTCACAATGTCTGCCGGAATTTTCTTCAGGATTCCAAGCGAGGAATAACCTGTTCCAAAATCATCCATAGCGATTTTCATACCGAAGCTGCGTATCCGGTCAAAGATCCCTTCGACCCGGTTTATATTTGAGGCGATGTAGCTTTCCGTCATCTCTACTACCACGTTCGCCGGGGGAACGCCGCTGCTCAGCACTGTCCGCTCCATAAAATCGATGAACCCGGCGTCCTCAAGCTGGACGTAGGACAGGTTAACGCTGATGACAAAATCCGGGTCTTTTTTTATCCAGCGGGCACAAGCGCCCAGCGCCTGTTCAAAGATCCATTTGCCGACCGGGATAATAAGGCCGCTTTCCTCCAGAATCGGGATAAACTGGTCTGGTGGTACCTGCCCGTACTTTTCACATTTCCATCGTGCCAGCGCTTCCGCTCCTTTTATCTTTCTCGTATCAGCATTGACCTGAAGCTGGTAATAGACTTCAAAATTTTCAAAACCCTGCTCCACACTTTCGCGCAGCAGCTCGGTCAAATCCAGCTGACGGGTTTTTCCAATCAGGATATCCTCTGAGAAAAAGGCAATCTGATTCTTCCCTTTATTTTTAGCGTATTCCAATGAATACCCCGCATATTTGATTAAATCAAGATAGGTTTTGCCGTCCAATGGGTAAAGGGTGCACCCGGCAGAGAGCGTACAATAAAATTTCTTACCGTTGAACTCCTGCTGATGGTTAACAGCCTGGTATATTTTCCCGTAAATGTTTTCCAGTCCATGCACCGTACCATTTCTGAGAATAATACCGAACTCATCGCCATCCATCCGGTAGACCGTGGCATCCGGAGGCAGAAATGTCTGAATCTTCTGGGAGATAATCCGTATGACCTCATCGCCAAAGCTTCGGTTATAGAGATCATTGATACGCTTAAACTCATCTATTCCCAAAATCATTATCCCAATGGGCTGATCCGGCTTTGTACTGATCAGCCGCTCGATTTCTTCCTCAAATTCAAACTTATTAAAAAGCCCGGTCAGGTGATCTATTTTGTTTTTCTTTCCCAGATTTGTGATAATGCCGGCAAAAAGCGTTGGTTCGCCGGATTCGTCACGCTCCAGATGGCCTCTGCACCGCATCCACACCCATTCGCCCTTGCGGTTTCTGGCACGATATTCGACACTGTGGCAGTCCGTCCTGCCGTCTGTTATTTCCTGATTTGATTCGAGAAAGGCCTTTTTATCCAGATCGTGAACCCTCGCTCCCCAAACCGCAGCAGCGTTTTCGATCACCTCGCCGGGAAGGTCAAACTCCTCCACCATCGCCTTAGAATAACGGAAGGTGTTCGTCTTCATATTGCACACATAGATATAATCATCCGTACTCTGGACCAGCGCATCGTAAAGATGTTCTTTATCATAGCTAAAGGTCTTTGTCCGCCCCTGCTTTTCTCCCTCCTTTTGGTACTTTTCTTCTGCCTTTTGAATGTGGAACAGCCTTTTTTTCTCATACATTTTCTCATCAACATTTGTCAGAATCTCTGTGATGGTCCTTTGGTCATCGGGCTCAACCTCCTCATAACCACAGCAGAAGTTCATTTCGTAGAGCTTTTGGTGCTTCTCCTTAAAAAGCTGTATCCGCTCTCTGGCACGCCGCACCTTTTCCTTAGAGGCTGTGAGGTCAGTATCCTTGAAAACAATGATAAACTCATCACCGCTCAGCCGGAATGTGTAATCCTGCGGCGCCAGGCATTCCTTAATATTCCTGGCAATGGTCTTCAACAAAACATCGCCTTCTGCGTGTCCATAAGTATCATTGACCTCCTTAAGGTCGTTGACATCATACATACCCACAATCACCCTGATTTTATCCCGTTTTGCCTGGCTGAGCGTATGGTCCAGCGCCAGCTTTCCGGCCCGCCGGTTCAGCAGCTCGGTCAGCTCGTCGGTGGCAGCCGCCTTTTCAAGCTGGCGGGTAGTTGTATGGTCTACGGATTGCTGGAAATGAACCGTGCGCCCGTCTGTCCACTGCATAAAGCTGTCATAATTTTTATAGGTAATGCCCGTTCGCGTATTTTCTTCCTCCCAGACAACAGAAGGGTGCTCGTCCTCATCCTTCAAAAGCCCGGGCACAGGACAGAAAGGACAGGGGCCTTCCATCCCCTTCTGAAGAACCTGCCAGCAGATTTTCCCCTCAGGCTTTTCAATTTCAAAGGACTTCTGCATTGCCTTGTTCATAAAGAGTATTTCGTTGGTCTCAACATCGGTGACATAAATATTTGTGCTGGTATTGTCCATCATCTCATTGAAAACATAACCCTGAAGGGCATACTCCTCATAACGGGCACGGTTGATGAGCGCCACGCTGATCGTGGACGCCATTAATTTCAGAAGGGCAATTTCCTCCTCGCTCCACAACCCTGTCTTTTCAGGCTTATGCACAAGCAGAGCCCCCGCAAGTCTATCCTCACAGGCCACTGGAAACAACACATAAACGGAGGCTTTCCCGGTGCCTGTATCCACTGTATCAAAATCTGACAGGCTGTCCTTTTCATTCTGCCATTTATCCATGTGTTCATGAATAACTGCCATCCAAAAATCCTCATTCCGGTCATTTTTCCAGAAAGCACTTTCCATTATGCCGCCTTCATTGGATATCTGCGCCAGCGCCAGCTGGTTTATGGGCAGATAACGCTTTAAAAATTCTGCCAGATAATCAGCATTTTCCTTTAATGTTTTATTATCGATCAACAGCGGTTTAAGCTCAAATAAATCTTGATCAATTTGTAATAAACGTTCTTTATATTTTTTTCGTTTGTCCATTGGATTCACATCCTTATTTATCCTCATCATCTGTTTTAATTGTTTACAAATAAATTAATTCTATTATAACATTTACTAAGAAAGAATAAAAGCTGACAAAATAAAAAAGCCATTGGCTGTCAGCCTCTATTCCCTTGTACATTCAGGGGAAAAAGGCTATAATTAAGCATATCTTAATTAGAAGCAGGTGATCATTTTTGTTTATTTCAGATTTACATATACATTCCCGTTACTCAAGAGCCACCAGCAAGGAGTGCACGCCAGAGCATCTGGATCTATGGTCTAGAAGAAAGGGTATTGATATTCTGGGAACCGGCGATTTTACCCACCCGGCGTGGCGGGAAGAATTAAAGGAAAAACTTGAGCGGGCCGAATCAGGCCTCTATACCTTAAAAAAAGATTTCCGCTTAAAAGATGATACTCCAGGCGTCAAAACCGACCCGCGTTTTGTCATCACCGGCGAGATCAGCTCAATCTACAAAAAAAATGGTAAAGTGCGCAAGGTACACAGCGTTATTCTGCTGCCAAGCATTGAAACCGCCGAGCTCTTTGCCAAAAAGCTGGAGGCCATCGGTAATATTCATTCCGACGGACGGCCTATACTGGGGCTTGACTGCCACGACCTCTTGGAGATCATGCTTGAAACCTGCCCGGATGCCATCTATATTCCCGCTCATATCTGGACGCCGCATTTTTCCCTTTTCGGTGCTTTCTCAGGTTTCGATACCATCGAAGAATGCTTTGAGGATCTCACACCCCATATCCATGCCCTGGAAACCGGCTTATCCTCTGACCCTCCCATGAACTGGCGTCTTTCCGCCCTCGACGGCTATCAGCTCATCTCAAATTCTGACGCTCATTCTCCCGCCAAGCTGGGGCGTGAAGCCAATTTAATGGACATTGAGCTCAGCTATGAAGGGCTCTCCGGCGCCATCCAGGAAGGTAAAGGACTGGCAGGGACCATCGAGTTCTTCCCCGAAGAAGGAAAGTATCATTATGACGGACACCGGAAATGCCATTTGTGCTTAAGCCCACAGGAGGCAGAACCCTACAATGGGAAATGCCCGGTCTGCGGCAGAAAGCTGACCATCGGTGTCTCCCACCGTGTTGAGCAGCTCGCGGACCGGGAGGATGGTTATGTTCTTAAAAATGCCCGCCCCTACGAAAGCCTTGTCCCACTTCCGGAAGTCATCGCTGCCTCCACAGGACGCTCAGCAGCCAGTGTGAAAGTGCAAAAAGATTACATGGAAATGCTGAAAAAGCTGGGACCAGAGTTTTTGATTCTTCGCGAGACACCCGTCGAGGACATCAAAAAAGCAGCGGGCTTTCTCATCTCGGAAGGCATTAACCGTCTCAGAAAGGGTGAAGTCGAGCGAATCCCCGGTTACGACGGCGAATACGGCAAGGTCAAACTTATTGACGATTCTGAGTTGAACGCCCTTGACGGCCAGGTCAGCCTCTTTGCGTCTTCAGAACTGGCGCAGATGCCCCGGAAAGAAAAGAGCGCAAAACAGCTGCCCGCCGCAGGCAAACCCGAAGAACCTGAAACAGGCCAGCCTCCACATCCCATTGTGACAGAATTGCTAAACGCAGAACAGCAGGAAGCTGTCATAACAGCGCGGAGAGCCATCGCCGTCATTGCAGGTCCGGGAACCGGAAAAACCAAAACCCTGGTTTCCCGTATCCTTCATTTACTCAATGAGCGGCGCGTTAAGCCAACGGAGATCACCGCCGTCACCTTTACAAATAAGGCCGCTGCCGAAATGCGGGAACGGCTTGAAAAGGTGCTTGGAAAACGATCCGCCAGACAGGTAAACATCGGAACCTTTCACAGCCTTTGCCATAAACTTTTAAAGGAACACCGGGGCGGTTTTACACTGGCTGATGCATTTGAAACCCTTGAAACCGCCGAGGAAACCATCCGCCATTTTGGCCTAAGCCTTTCCGCAAAGCAATTTCTGAAAGAAGTTTCCCTTATGAAAACCGGACTTTCAAAAGGATCCGGTATCCTCTCAGAAGCCGCCTTTGATTATTACGGTCAGCAGCTTAAAGCTTTATCTGTCCTGGATTTTGATGACCTTCTCTCCGAAACACTTGTGATGCTGGAAGATGAAGATAAAAACAGCATCCGCAAGAATCATTACAGCTTTTTACTGGTCGATGAATTCCAGGACATCAGTCCCATCCAATTTGAACTCATCAAAGCCTGGAACCGCGGTGGCAAAGAGCTTTTCGTCATCGGTGATCCGGACCAGTCCATCTACGGCTTCCGTGGCTCAGACGCCCGATGCTTTGACCGCCTGTCCGCCGATTACCCAGAGCTCCAGACCATCCGGCTTGTGCACAATTACCGCTCCACTCCGGAAATTGTCACCTCAGCCTGTCAGGTCATCAACCACAACGAGGGCGCAAAGCGTGAAATACAGCCTTTCCAGTCAAAGGGTACCCCGCTCAAACTGGTGAGCGCTCCCAGCGAGCTGTCAGAGGGAATCTTTATCGCCCGTGAAATCAACCGGCTCATCGGGGGGATCGACATGCTGGACACCGAAACCGCCGATAACCGCCAGGACAGCCAGACCATGCGTAGTTTTTCAGATATTGCCGTGCTCTACCGTACGCACAAGCAGGCCGAAATGCTCGAAACCTGCCTGAAAAAAGAGGGCATTCCCTATGTTATTACCGGCAGAGATGATTTTCTTACAGATCGGAATGTCCGGGGAACCGTCTGCTTCTTCAGGACACTCCTCGACCCCGAAGACCAGCTTTCCCTCAGAATGTGCCTGAAGCTTCTCTGGGATCTCCCAGAGGAAACCGCTGATATTTTGATTAAAACACCTGATCAGATTGACACCAGCCGCTGCCCCTATGGCTATCTGAAGGAAAAGTACCAGTCCAAAACAAAGCGCACAAAGCCACAAAAACTTTTAGAAGACTGGGCTGCCGAGCTCGGACTGAACGAGAGCAAGGCTTTCACAAAATTTCTGGATATGACCGTCTTTTACAAAACGCTGGCCGAGTTCATGGATACACTGACCTTCGGTGAGGAAGGCGACCTGAAGAGAAGCGCGAACAAAGTCTATACCTCAGACGCGGTTACCCTCATGACCCTCCACGGCTCAAAAGGACTGGAGTTCCCCATTGTATTCCTCTACGGCGCAAAAAAAGGCATAATGCCTCTGGAAATCGGCAAGCTGCCATCCGATATTCAGGAGGAACGGCGGCTGTTCTTTGTCGGGATGACCCGGGCAAAAGATGAACTGATCCTCACCACCTCGTCAGAGCCTTCGCCGTTTCTAAACGAATTGCCAGAGGCTGTGCTGAAACGCCAATCCGCAGGGAAACCCCAGAATCCAAACGAAGGCAAGCAGATCAGCCTTATCGACCTCTTATCCTGAGCGCATTAATAAAACCGGTGAGTACATCCAATTACCTGTATTCACCGGTTTTCTGTTCTATTTTTCCTGCTGAGCAACCTGTTTTCTCTCCTGCTTTCTTGCATAGACAAAACGGATAATGGTTAACAAGGCTCCAACGAACACAACAACCGCCAGCATGATGTAGACCGAGCGCAGGCCGTATAAAAAGACGTCCGGCTGGCCAGGAATATAATTGGTGACCCGGTAGCCCGCCATATCACTCATCCGGCTGTACAGCAGAGATGTACCGGCAGTAATTCCCACCGACATGCCCATATTCCTCACCAGTCCCGCCAGACTGCCTACCAGACCCAGCTCATCCCGGGAGACACTGCCCATAACCAAAGAGTTGTTGGGAGACTGAAACAAGGCGCTTCCTACCGCGATAACAGCGAGAAAAAGAATAATCACCGCTATGGTGGTATCAATGCCGAGCATTGTCATCAGCGCCAGCCCGATCGTCGTAAAGATAAGGCCGATCATGGTTGGCAGCTCACTGCCGATATGGTCAGACATGGTACCGCTGATGGGGCCCATGACCGCTGTGATCAGCGGGATAACCGTCATCAAAAGTCCCGCCATTCCAGGGCTGAACTGCCGGGCGTCCTGGAGATAAAAGGGCATGATAATATTGTTTGCCCCAATGGCGACAAAGGCTGTCAGCATGGTAAAAAGATTCAGGGAAAACATCTTGTTCTTGAAAATGCCGATGGGAACCAGCGGATCGTCCATCCGCTTTTCAACCATAATAAATAATGCCAGAAAAACCGCACCGGCAATAATGCCGATGATAATCGGAAGACTCACACCATTCTGCAGCAAGGTAAACGAGCCGAACAGCAACAGTATTGAAAGCAGCAGTAAAACCGAGCCCTTTGCGTCCAGACGTCCTGGCTTTGCCGGTTTTTTATTCGGCAGCGTTCTCAGGCCGATTAAAAAGGAGAGCACCCCAACCGGTATGTTGATCAAAAAAATATAAGTCCAAGGAAGCACCGTGAGAATCATCCCGCCAAGGGTCGGGCCGGTCATGCTCCCCAGCGCCACAAAGGTGCTGACAAACCCAAGGGCTTTTCCCCGCTCATCGGGCGGGAAAGACTCTGTAATGATTCCCTGATTGTTGGCGAGGGCTGCCGCACTGCCCAGTCCCTGTACCACCCTTGCGCCAATTAAGAGCGGCAGCGTACCGGAAATACTGCACAGCAATGATCCAACAGTAAAAAGAATGACCCCGATTTGAAAAATCCGAACCTTGCCGATCATATCGCCCAATCGGCCAAAAATCAAAATCGTGGCACAGGTGACCACAAGATAGATACTGGCCACCCATTCGATATCCCCCATGCTTGCATTCAGCTCGCCAGACATGACCGGAAGTGCCACGTTCACAATACTTCCATCCAACGTCACCATAAAAGTCATAATCAACACAGTGAACAGAATGCTCCACTTACCATATGTCCTGTTTTTACTCATTTATTCATCCCTTTTCTGCTAAAATGTGCTTTTCATTCATTCTTTTGAAATCTTTTTTGTTTAATACTATATACCTTTTTGAAACAACATTCTATCATACAAATTCTGAAAATATTCTGAAAAATTTCAGGGCCGCCTGCCATTGAGGTTTTAGGCAGACCGTGTTAAAATAAAGAAAAGAAAAGTATCGCTAAACACTTTCAGGAGGTAACTTTGTGAAAATCAAAGAAAATGACACGGTCCGTCTTAAAGAAATAAATGAACATTTTGAAGCCTTAGAAGCCATTATGTCCAAGCTGTCCCCGGAAACGCTTGAAGCACTCAATGCGTTTCATGATGAATCTTTTTCGATTCCATATTGTGTAAAATGGGGCGCAACCGGTATCGCTGAAATACTGGAAGCCGTCAAATCTGAAAATTAACTAACCGGCCAAAGTAAAAATCCCCTGTCTTTTATTGACAAGGGATTTTTTATAAGGACTTTATAAATCTGAGCCCCTCAGCATTAAAATTTTCACCCAGATGCTGCGTAATATCTGGTTTGTAGCCATGCTTTTTATAAAACCTACAGGCATTTTTATTTTTTTCAAAGGCCCAGATAACCATTTCCTGATAATTCCGCTCTTTTGCCAACGCTTCTCCAAACGCCAGCAGCTTACTACCAATCTCCTGCGCCTGAAACGCCGGATCAACATAAATCCGCCAGAGCTCAAATGCATCAGTCTTATCCGCATCTGCGCTTTTGCCGCAGGAGAGTATGCCTTTTACTCCTTTTTCGTCAAACACATAATTCTCCAGCCCGTTTGTCCGGAATTCGTCTTTAATGGCCTCACTGCGTTTGCCGCACCACACTTCACCGAGCTGCACAGGGTCCACATAGCCCGCATAAGTGGTTTTCCAGCAATGGTTGACGATTTCCGCTGCACGTTCCGTATCTTTTTCTATGAGCCTGCGGACAGGTCCCTCCTTGATGGTAATCCAATAAATGCACATGGGCTTTCCATCAATATAAGGCTTCTCCTCTTTTAATACACCACCACATTTCAGCATCGTTTTGATTGATCCCATATTATCCGCGTAGCAACCCAGCATCACTGCCTCAAGCCCCAGCTTCTGAGCCGCCTCCAGCGCCAGCGATAAAATCTGCACCGCATAGCTTTTCCCGCGCTCCGAAGGGCGGACAGCATAGCCAATATGTCCCCCGTATTCCGCAAGAAAAGGCTGACCCAGACTGTGGCGAAGATCAACAATCCCCACAATCCGCTGATCTTGTTCACGGACTGCCAAAAACGTCGAGGACACCACCCAGTCCTCCCGCACTGTTTGAGAATCTGCGTTTCTTCTAATGTTTTCCAGCCACTCCTCATAATCCATCTGGTCGAGAAGCGCGCTGCCGTTGATGACTCTTTCGCCGGCCTGAAAAAATTCATTTTTGAACGCCAGTATTGCTGTTTTGTTTGCTTTGGTGGGTGGGATAAGGGTTAAGTTTTCCATGAGGTGTCCTTTCTATGTAAGTGAAGGTGTAATCTAAACAATCTATTTTTTCCGATAATGTTCAAATTTCATTTTTCTTTTAAGGTATGGTATCCATCCATTCTAATTCATTTACATCTTTAATTTGTATCTATACTTAAAGCATCTATCTACATAATATCGTTTTATCTGAACCTCAAAATAATATCCTAAATATTTCATCTGACTGTAATTGTCTTTTCTGAATTTAATCAGCCTGCATTCGATAAGACTGCTCAATTAATTCCATCATATCATCTATTTCAGATGTATGTTCAAAAAACAACTCAACATCGCCATTTCCCCACCGGCCAATACCTATGATATCTCTGCACACTCCTTTACTATCTTTGATGAAAGCCTTGTCCGCAGGATGCTGCAGAAGGTTACCATGGTTGATGACCGCTTCAACGGCCAAGAGAGTTAATTCTATTTATCTTTTTTCGAGAAATCGCTTGTACTTATCCTTATAAAATAATGTTCGACTTTCCGCCACATTTTTCAATTCTGGATTAAGTAGCTCTATAACATATCTTGCAATGAGTTCTAATAGAATATTTACATTATTTATTTGCAGATAATTTTTATCATAATCGTAGTGCATGTTTCGTTCACCACGGGTGCCTGAAGCCCCATGCTCTGTAAAATTTCTTCCTGTTAAATATATAATTTCACTTGTCGTCTTATTCGATAAATACGGAGCTGTAGACAATTCATTCAATATTCTTTTTACTTCAGACTTTAAGACTGTAAAGAAATTGCATAGCTTTGGTTTAACATTTTCGCTCCCAAAATCCATGTAATACAGTGGATTAGAATTAGGATTATAATTTATTCAAATAATATTCCATCGCGTTTTCTGGTTTATATTGTGCTGGGTTAAACTGAATCCTATAGTGATTTACTGCAGCATATTCAAACACCCTATATAAGAAAACACATCTTGGCAGCGGTTCAAATTGTTTTAGCGTTGCATGATATAAATCCAAAATACCTTCGTGTGGCATCTTATTAAAAACTATGTTTTTATGCCCACGTTTGTTTTTAAGTATTGACAATTCTAAATAGATGGGCTTTTCTATATCAGACTTCAAATAATTCGGATGTCTGAGTCGAATACAGTCAATCAAATCAAACCTTTGATATAGGTCATCCAATTTTTGATTAACGCGTGTATTATTTAGAAATTCAAAATTAGGACATCCGTTTAAAAAAGCAAAAACATTTAGAATAGAACGCTTATCTACATCTGATGTTCCATCATTAACATAAAGCTTAAAATGATGTATCCCAACGGTTAGTAGATTCACTTTACTATCAGTTATTATTTCATTTCCATAGCGATAATTAAACTCGCCACCAATATAAGAATCTGGACAGTTATATTATACTGATGGAAATACCGAAGTAAACAGATTTCCTCTTCGGTATCGCAAATCGCTCACCTGATACACGCTGCTGCATAGCGATACTTGTTTTGGGTGTTTGAAATCGAATCATCATATCGCCCCAAAGGCTAATCATTTCTTTCCTTGTTGGCTCATACAACATTAAACTGGACAAGCCATACTTTAAAAAGATTTCACTTTCTGAATACTCATCGTCAATCGCTTTAATCCTATCCCATATATTAAATATGTGAAAACACCTCCCAAGTATATCATGCAATCCACCGCCTAAACTCCCTCTGACATCTAAATCGATGTCTCACGTGATTAGGCTATTCTTTATTATTTCAATAAACGTAATGTCTGCTGGTAGCCAATTAATGCTATATAGTTCGTCCTTACTTAGCCATCTGGAAGCCTCTGCCTCTTTTTCCCATTGGCAACAATACACCAGAAGCAATACATGCTCAAATGAAATGACAGGTAATCATACTCGATTGTGTCAATAAATTTGCCAACCTCAATTTTCGCACCGAGTTCCTCTTGTATTTCACGAACAAATGCCTACTGTGGTGTTTCGCCTTTCTCAATCTTTCCTCCTGAAAATTCCCATTGACCTTTGAATTCACCATAACCTCTGGCAATAGCAAATATTTTATCTTCACTACGAGTAACCGTAGCTACTGCTCTAATCATTCTCATCATATCCCAATCAAATGAACTCTATCAGCTTCTTTTCCATACAGAATTCATAACCCATCTTCTTAACACCTACAGTGTCAAACGCCACCGCTATAGTTGTTCCATCAATTCTAGTAATTTTTCCAGTTCCAAAGGCTTTATGTTTCACTTGTTTTCCAACAATGTCTCTTGGAATTACTACTTGAGGCTTTGGCTCTGGTTTATGTATTACGGGAATAATTGGAGTTGACGTTTTACAACTGCGCTTTTTCTTTGCAGCAACAGTCTTAGCATATTCTGCGTCTGCATCTTTACCGCGCGTTTTGTAGTCCTCCATGTCTTTAAATACAAACATTGGCGGTTTCTTTACATCATTGTCTGGAACTGGTCTTATAGGGAACATCCATACTTTTCTATTTTCCCCATTATCACCTGGTTGTATTTCCATGTAAGGCCTGTTAACCAATTCAATTTTTCCGCAATAAACATATTCGCCAGCATCCATCACTTCAAATAGATGTACATCAACACCGTTGTATCCACACTCTGCAAGAGTTCTATTTTGCGCCCAGTTAATATCCTGATCTCCTAATTTTCCCATACCTGTATAATGAAGAATTCCTCCAATCCACTTATCATGGTAGATTCCTTTTGTATAGTCAGAAACAATCACTAATGTATTCGTTGTTTTTGAACGCCTCATACCACCCATATTCCCACATTTGAACGTATCGACAATATCTGTATTTTTTAATATTTGTCCTATTTTTAGACCAGGATTAAATACCATAACACAATCCTCCTTTTTGCAATACTTGCGAATCTCACAACATCCAATACACTGCCTAAACTCTCTCTGACATCTAAATCGGCGTCTAAACTATACACACTTTTTTCGATAAATCCGTATCTCCCTGTTTCCGTAAAGCGATTAGTTTAGACCTCGGATTGAATGTTTTCATATCCATATTTGCAAAAAAGACCTGAAATCAGGCCTTTTTCGCACATAATTACCTGACCTTAGACATCAGAACTACCGTCTCCACATGCCCCGTCCCAGGAAACAAATCCACTGGCTGAACTTCCTGCACCTGATACCCATACTCACGCAGAATTTTCAGGTCGCGGGCCAGGGTTGAGGGGTTGCAGGAAACGTAGACGACTTTGGGGACGGACAGATTTTCGATCATTTCCAGGAGCGCGGGGTCGCAGCCTTTTCTGGGCGGGTCGAGGACAATGACATCGGGATGGACGCCTTCTTCTGCCAGTTTTGGGGCTTCTGTTTCGGATTTTCCCTGGATAAAGCGGATATTTTTGATCTGGTTGCGCTCGGCGTTCTCCTGGGCGTCGAGGACGGCGTTTTCCACGATCTCGATGCCATAGACCCGGGCGGCTTCGCGGGCCAGGTACAGGCCGATGGTGCCTGTGCCGCAATAAAGGTCGAAAAGTGTTTCGGCGCCGGTTAAGGTGGCCATCCTTTTCACCAGATCATACAGCACCTTTGTCTGGCGGGTATTGACCTGGAAAAAAGAATTGGGCGAGATTAGAAAGCTCAGGTCGCCAATGCGCTCCTCAATCTGCGGTGTGCCCAGCAGCAGGTGGTTTTCTCTGCCCAGCACGGCGTTCCCTCTGGTAGTATTGACATTCAGGTAGACGGAGCGCACCTCTGGAATTCTCTCGGTAATGGCCTGAAGAATTTTGTCTTTATGCTTGAGTTTTTTTCCGTTTCCCACGATCACAATCATATTTTCGCCCTGCTCGTTGGTTCTCTGGATAATTCCTCTCAGAAAGCCTGTATGCTGTTGCTCGTCGTAAAGCTCAAAGCAGCCATCTTTCAGCAGCGCGTTAAAGGTTTCAATGACCTGTACACAGCTTTCGGGCTGGGTCAGGCAGTCTTCGATGGGGACGATCTGATGGCTTCGCTTGGCGAAAAAGCCCACGCCTTTACCGCTGATTTTAAACTGGGCTTTATTGCGGTAGCGGTATGGCGTCTCCATGCCGATCACGGCGTTTACCGGGACGTCCTTAATCCCGCCGATTCTTTCCAGTGCGTCGGTGACGATTTTACGCTTGATGGCAAGCTGGGCATCGTACTGCACCTGCAGGAGCTGGCAGCCGCCACAGCGCCCAAAATAAGGACACGGAGGCTCCTGCCGTGTCCCGGAGGGGATAATCAATTTTAAAATCTTTCCGGTCATATAGGTCTTCTTGATGGCTGTTATCTCAATTTCCACCGTGTCTCCGGGCACGCCGCCGTCCACAAATACGATCATATTGTCGACCCGGCCAACGCCCTCGCCGCTGTGGGTAATATCCTCTAACACGATGGTGATTCTCTCTTTTATCTTCAATGGTTTCTTTTCCTTTCTCGGTTAGGATTATTGTAACAGAAAACGCCTGGTCTGTCATATAAAAAACCGCGCCGCTCTCGGTGAACGGCACGGTCTTTTTTATTCGTTATCCTTCAGATAGGCTTTCATTTTTTCAAAGGTTTCATCGCTGATGATATGTTCAATACAGCAGGCGTCGTTTTCTGCCACCTTGGGGCTGACATCCAGAACCTGGTTTAAAAACTTGGTAATAATGCAGTGTTTTTCATAGATTTTGATGCCCATGGCTTCGCCGCTGTCGGTCAGATAGATCTGGCCATAGCGTTCATGCTCTACATAGCCCAGGGATTTCAGCTTTTTGACGGCGTCGTTGGCGCTGGCCTTGCTCACCCCCATGGCCTGGGCAAGGTCGGTGATGCGGACGCCCCGGTTATCCTGTGAAAAATCCAAATATATGGTTTCAATATAGTCTTCAATTGATTCGGTTAGTTTTTTTTCCATTTCCATTTTTACCACCATTTTTTCTTTTATTTTTACCTCTGGTTCCCGGCTTTTTCTCTGGGGCCTTTCCCCCGACCATTTTTACGCCGCGGGGTTTTTCGGGGATCAGCGCCTCTTTGTGGCTGCCGATCAGGTCTCTCCGGCCGGCCTTTATCAAAGCCTCATGAACCAGCTTGTAGTTCTCCGGCCGATTATACTGGATCAGTGCGCGCTGCATCAGCTTTTCCCTGTCCTTTGGAATATGCATGGACTCCATGGTAAAGGGATTATAGCCTGTATAATACATGGCTGTGGCAATACTGCCCGGCGTCGGATAAAAATCCTGCACCTGCTCGGGCACAGCGCCGTGGTCCCGGATATACTCACTCAGGGTGATGGCATCGCTCAGGGTGCAGCCCGGGTGGCCGGTTATAAAATAAGGAACCACAAATTGATTGGTCTTGAACTGTTTATCATACTGGACAAATTCCCGGTAAAAACGTTCATAAACCGAAAAGTCCGGTTTTCCCATGCTGCGGAGCACAGACCCCGCCACATGCTCTGGCGCTACCCGCAGCTGTCCGCTGACGTGGTATTTCACCAGCTCTTTAAAAAAGCTTTTATTTTTATCCTTCAGGAGAAAATCGTAACGAATGCCGGAGCGGACAAACACCTTCTTGACGCCCGGCAGCTGCCTTACTGCCCGCAGCACCTCCAGGTATTCACTTTCGTCCGTGTCCAGATTCTCACAGGGCTTGGGAAACAGGCACTCCCTGTGCGGGCAGACGCCCTTTGTTTTCTGTTTTTCGCAGGCCGGATTTCTGAAATTAGCGGTTGGGCCGCCGATATCGTGGATATAGCCCTTAAAATCCGGATCTTTAATCATGCGTTTTGCTTCGGCCACAATGGAGGCCTTGCTCCGCTTTTGGATATACCGCCCCTGATGAATGGCAAGGGCACAGAAATGACAATTCCCAAAACAGCCCCTGTTGGCTGTAATACTGAATTTTATTTCCTCAATTCCCGGAATCGCGCCGTCTCCCAGCGCGCTTTCGCACTGGCGAAAGGTATAGGGCAGTCCATAGATTTCGTCCATCTCTGCCTCGGTCAGCGGCATCTGCGGTGGATTCTGGCACAGGTACCGGTTGCCGGTCGGCTGGATAAAAGGCCTTGGGTTAAAGGGATCGTTGCTCCCATGAATGACTTTTGCCGCTTCGGCATAAGTCTTTTTATCCGCGGTCACCGCTTCGCAGCCTGGCAATTCCACACAATCCGAAAGCATTTCTTTAATGATACAGGCTGTACCTTTAATGTAGTTTAATTCGGATACCGGAATGCCGGCATTAAGGCTGTCCGCAATCTCGACAATGGCTTTTTCGCCCATGCCGTAGACCAGAAGATCGGCCCGGCTGTCAAACAGAATTGAGCGCCGCACCTTATTCTGCCAGTAGTCATAATGGGCAAAACGCCGCAGGCTGGCTTCAATCCCGCCGATAATCAACGGAATATCCTTGTAGGCTTCGCGTATTTTACCGCAGTAGACAATGGTGGCCCGGTCTGGCCGCCGGCCGGCAACACCTCCCGGCGTATACACATCTTTTTTCCGCCTCTTTTTATTGACGGTATAGTGGCTGACCATGGAATCGAGGTTCCCGGCTGTCACCATAAACCCCAGGCGCGGGCGGCCAAAGACCTCGAAATCCCCGGTGCTGTGCCAGTCGGGCTGGGCGATAATGCCCACCCGGTAGCCATGGCTTTCCAAAACCCGGGAAATCACCGCCGCCCCAAAGGAGGGATGATCCACATAGCCGTCCCCCGTAACTAGGGCAAAGTCAACCTCTGCCCAGCCGCGGTCACGCATTTCCTGCCGATTGGTTGGTAAGCATTGGTTTTTCATAGCCATCACGCTGCCAGAAGCATCCAATTCGCCTGAATAACTGCCAGAACCACCAGGAAAATCGTCTGGGTCAGTTCAATGGTCAGGCCGATGGTATCGCCGGTAATGCCGCCGATTTTATGCTGTAAATAGAGCATGAGGCCTAAATTGATGACCATGGTTCCCAGCGCTGCAAAGAAGGCCACCGGCCCAATGGCAAACCAGGCAAAGGGCAGGATCAGCACCAGATAGAGCAGCACATGCCAGGGCTTGGTCATCTCGACAATCCGGCGCCCCAGTCCGCCGCCGCCCTCGGCGTAGGTTGAGAAGCAGCAGGTCTGTATGGCGCAGTATCGGCCGATAACTGGCATAAGGATCAGAATCAGCAGGTTTTCCGGCAGGATAACTGTATAGCAGGACCAGATGGTCAGAAACAGCAGGATCAGGCCGATGGCTCCAAAGGAACCCAGGCGGCTGTCCTTCATAATCTCCATCATTTTCGCGTGATCCCTGGCCGAGAACAGGGCGTCCACTGTATCGGCAAAGCCGTCGAGATGCAGACCGCCGGTAATCCAGATATAGACGATCATGGTAAAGAGGGCCTGCAACTGGATGACATGAATATAGGATAATACCCAGGAGACCGCGAACAGGATCGCCCCAACCAGAAGGCCCACGAGCGGCATAAAAATCATTGAATCATAAAATTCTTCCTCGCTCACATCCTTCAGCTTTATGGGAAAGCGGGTAAAAAAGGAAATGGCGATCAGTATTTTGCGCATAAAAACTCCTTTGTTGTCATAAGATCGTAAAAAGGCGCGGTAAATGCCGCGTGAACAAAAGAAAAGTATGAATGAACCCATCCATACTTTTCTCAGTTTACATTTTGTTAAGATTCATCGGGCAGATCGAATTTATTATTAATGAGTTCTATTAACTTTTCGACCGCGAGCTTTTCATCATCGCCCGAGGCTTCGATTACGATCTCATCGCCCTTTTGAACAGCTAAAATCATTACACCCATAATGCTTTTAGCGTTTACACGTGTTGAGCCTTTACTGATGTAAATTTCGCTCTTGAACTTATTGGCCGTTTGTACAAACAGAGATGCTGGTTTTGCATGGAGTCCAGCACGGTTTTGTACCACTACTTTGTCGGTTATCACATTATACACCCCTTTATAGAAAATTCCCCTATCGTATATATTATACAACGGCCTCTTATTTTTTTCAAGTAATTGCCTTTCTTTTTTCTTTATACTCTTGCCAAAATCTTTTTCAAACTATATAATAAGGGTATAGTTTGATTATAATAACCATTTGGAGGTGAACAATATGGATAAAGTAACAAAAGATATGGGCATCTTAGAGGCCGTTGAAAAATATCCTGATTCTGTGCCGGTTTTCCAGGCATACGGAATGCACTGCTTTGGCTGCATGGCTGCCCGCTTTGAAAATATTGAACAGGGCTGTCTCGCCCACGGCATTGATCCGGAAGCAATGGTCCGTTCCATTAACGACGCGTTAAACGCTGTTGATGCAACCAAATAATTAAATTCTTAAGAAAAGCGACGTTCTTTTAAGGACGTTGCTTTTTTATTTCAGGTTATCCCGGAATTTATTAAAATCACTTGTCATTTTCTTAGTTTTAAGGGAAAATAAGGTTAGTTCTATTTAGAGGGAGGTAAACATGAGTAAAAACGAAACCAAAAAAATGTTTAATGAGGAATTGACGGATTCCTTCGACGGGATTGTTGATATTTCCAAGGGAAGCCTTCAAACTCTGACCGACACCGATGAAAATATGTACCTCAGCTTTTATACAGACAGTCTGCTCTGGAGCTGCGGTTATAATAACCCCACCATTAACCGGGATATCAACGCCATGGTTAAGGATTATCAAAGGGAAAATAAGCCTGTGGATCTGGAGGCGCTCCTTGGTGACCTGGACGCGCAGCTCAAGCCGCATTTGCCTAAAAAGCTGGCTGTAACCTATTTCAACTCTGAAAACTCCTACCCACGCTTGCTCAAGGCTCTGTCCTCCAAGCGCGGCAAGACGGAATTTCTCTGCCTTGAAAAGCTTCCAGGTGTTTTCCCTGAGGAATTTGCCGACCAGATTTATTCATTCGAGGAGCTCATCGCCGATGATCCAAAGGTCAATATTGACGGCATCAAAAACACGGTGTTTCCTGAGCTCAAAACCATCAAACTCATTCTCAAAAAACACCGGAGCGCTTTGGCGGGCTGTATCATCAACCCCATTGTCACAAGTGACGCCTCCATCGCGAAAAAAGACCTGCTGGAGCCGATCTTGGACCTGCTTGCCAAGTTTAACATTCCCATTATCTGGGATGATTCCACAGCCGGTTTTTACCGGACCGGGCCGATTTTTTCCTATAAGCTCTATGACATCCAGCCCGATGTCCTTATCTACAACGGCAGCCTGTACAACCACCGCACCGTCCACTTTGTATCCATGACAAAGCGGATCAACAAGCTTTTCGCCATTCAGGAATCCCGGGTTGTTCTGGAGGACGTGCCCAACTATATCATGCTGAAGGTTGTCCTCAGCTTTATGGAATCCTCAAACCTGTCTAAAAAAATCCAGGCGCTGGGCACCCGGTTCCAGGGTAAGCTGCGGGCCCTTGAGGCCAACTGCGGCCGAAAATTCAGCATTAAGGGGAAAGGACTGATTTTGTTCATTGATTTTAAAAAGGAAGCGGTCGCAGACAGCTTTGTGCAGTTTATGAAGGAAAAGGGGATTCTCGTAAAAAAATTTGCGGCGGTTCCGCAGTTTGTGATGATCTACCCGCCGCTCATCCTCACTGAAAAAAACATTGATGAGATTGTTGAAAACTTCAAACGCTTTTTCAACCAGCCCGCATAATCAGAGCCCGGCACAAAACTGTGCCGGGCTCGCTTCATTTTACCCCCGCTCAGGACTTCCGGCACATGACTGCCGTATAGATCAGGTTCAGGCCCACCCCGTTGGTGTTAACCTGTATGCCGTCCTTATTGATATGGTAGCCCTCCTCATGGGCTTCATTCAACTGCTTTTCAAATGATTTGCGGTCATTGGCCGTCACTACCTTGTAAAAATCCATGTTTACCTCCTGCTATCATCTCATATTTTCACAGTCCGGCTCCGGCCCGCCGGAGGGCTAAAAAAAGAACCTCCACCTGTTTTCGGTGGAGGTTCTTCAAAATTTGCCTCTTTGATGCTTCCACGCGAAACTGGCAAAACACGTATCTGACTTTCACAGTTGCGGTGGAGCAGTCTGCCTGGGGCATTCTTCCGTTGGTATGCTTTGCTTGAGGCTATTATAGCAAAATCCGGGTAAAATTTCAATACTAAATGATATTTTTTTGTTTATTCCTTAATCAATCTTCTGGATATTGACTACCATGGCCTTTGGCCGGGTCATGGCTTCGATGGAATATTTTACTCCCTGGGTACCCATTCCTGAGGCTTTTACACCTAAAAACGGGAAATGGTCGGGGCCACGCTCGGTTTTATTATTAATCTGTACGGTCCCCACCTCCAGGTGGTTGGCAATATAGAAGGCCTGATTGATATTATTGGTAAAAACAGAGGACTGAAGGCCGTATTCTGAGGCGTTGGCGATCTCGATGGCTTCCTCCACGCTCTTTATCCGAATAATGGGCAAAACAGGGCCAAAGGGCTCTTCCCATGCGATTTCCATATCTTTGGTCACATGGTCTAAAAGCGTTGGATAAAACAGGTTTTTCTCGCGTTTATTCCCTGTCAGGAGTTCCGCCCCCTTGTTCAGTGCGTCATCCACCAACCCCTGGACAAAATCCGCTGACTTATCGTCAATAAGCGGAACCACCGCAGCGTTCTTCCAGGGATCACCAACGTTCAGCTTTTCGACACGGGCTTTCAGCTTTTCAGCCAGGGCGTCTGCCACTTCCTCCTGTACGAGAATCCGCTTTACTGCGGTGCAGCGCTGTCCTGAGTAGGAAAAGGCACCGGACACAATATTATTGGCCGCAAAATCCAGGTCTGCGTCGGGCAAAACCACAGCGGCATCCTTGCCGCCCAGTTCCAGAAGCAATGGCACCATCTCGGATATTTTTGAGATATGGCGTCCCACCTCGGTGCTTCCTGTAAAGTTGATAAAGTTAATCCCCTTGTGTGTGACCACATAATCGCCGATTTCACTTCCCCGGCCGGTTACGGTATTCAGCACGCCGGTTGGCAGGCCAGCCCGGTTGAGAATTTCCACCAAATGCAGTGAGCTGATGGCTCCCTGGGTTGCGGGCTTTAAAATCACGGTATTGCCGCCGATGAGTGCCGGTGCGATTTTTGACATGGCCAGGTTAACCGGATAGTTAAAGGGTGAGATGGCCAGAACCGTGCCCAGGGGAACCCTGGTCACATAGGAGATTTTGTTGCGGGTGCCGCCTGGAAAATTATCGCCACTGATGGCTTCGCCGGCCATGCTCTTTCCCACGTCGGCGGTATATCTTAAAAAGTCCGCGGTGCGCTCGATCTCGGAGCGGGCTGAGGCCAGATCCTTTGCGACCTCCTGCACCAGAACCTCTGCCATCTCGTCCAGATGCTTTTCAAAAAGATCCGCGGCGGCATAGAAAATTTCAGCCCGTTCATAGATGGGCATTTCGGCCCATGCCTGAAGGCTGTCCTTTGTGCTGGCAATGGCCTCATCCACCTCTTCTCTGCTCATAGCCGGTATCCGGCCCACCAGAGAACCGTCAATGGGCGATTTAATGGCAAGGGTCTGCCCCTCATCATTTCCGTCTATCCATTCTCCATTCAGGTAGCGCTTATAAACGCGTTCTTTCTTATCATTTATATCAAAAATTCTGTCAAAAAACATGCTTGCTCTCTCCTTTCGGTATTTCTCTCTATAAGATACCCTTTTGGAGAATAGACAAACGCAAAACTTTATCTGCACCGGCAATAACCATAAAAAAGCCCCCGGATTCCATATGGAGCCCGGGAGCTTTGTACTTTTAGCTTAGATTAGAATTCCTGCGCAGCCATGCGTTTGTAGCCTGCATAGCGTTCTTCAGCTTCTTCCTGTGCTTTTTCATATAACTGATCAGCAACTTCTGGGAAGCTTAAACGTAATGAGGTGTAACGAACTTCGCTGTTGATGAAATCCTGGAATTTACTGAAGTCTGGTTCTTTAGAATCCAGTGTGAATGGGTTCTTGCCTTCGGCTTTCAGCATTGGGTTGTAACGGTATAAGTGCCAGTAGCCGCATGCAACAGCATCTGCTTCATGAGACTGGGTACGGCCCATACCGCCCTTGATACCGTGGTTGATACATGGCGCGTAAGCAATGATCAGGGATGGACCCGGATAAGCTTCCGCTTCCTGTAATACCTTCATGTACTGGTTCTTGTCAGCACCCATGGCAACCTGGGCAACATATACGTAGCCGTAGGTAGCTGCCATCATACCAAGGTCTTTTTTCTTGATTCTTTCGCCGGATGCTGCGAACTGTGCAACGGCACCGGTCGGAGTAGATTTAGAAGCCTGACCGCCAGTGTTGGAGTAAACTTCTGTATCCAGAACGAATACATTGATGTCTTCCTTGGAGGCTAATACATGGTCTAAACCGCCGTATCCGATATCGTAAGCCCAGCCGTCACCACCGAATACCCATACGGATTTCTTGACATAGTGATCTGCGTTGTCCTTAACGAATTTCAGTTTATCTGCCAGTACCTGGTCGTCTACAGAGTAGCCTTCCAGAGCGGTTTTTAATTCGGCAGATGCTTCTTTAGAACCTTCTGCGTCATCTTTATTTTCAATCCACTTGTTTGCGGCTGCTTTAACTGCTTCAGGTGCAGTTTCCGCGATTGCTGCTAAGTAGTTCGCAAGGGTTTCTCTGATCTTGTTGCTGGCCTGTAACATACCGAAGCCATATTCTGCATTGTCTTCGAACAGGGAGTTTGCCCATGCAGGACCCTGACCCTTAGCGTTCTTGCAGTATGGTGTGGATGGTGTGGAAGCGCCCCAGATTGAAGAACAGCCGGTAGCGTTGGCGATCATCATGCGGTCACCGTATAACTGGGTAACAGCCTTGATGTATGGTGTTTCACCACAACCAGCACAAGCGCCGGAGAATTCAAGCAACGGCTGGCAGAACTGGCTGCCCTTAACGGTGTATTTATTCATGCGGTCGTCTTTAACTGGAACAGTTGTGGCATATTCCCAGTTAGCAACCTGATTTTCCTGAGTTTCAAGAGGTTTCATTTCCAGAGCTTTTGTCTTAGCCGGACATGCGTCAGCACAGTTGCCGCAGCCTGTACAGTCTAATACACTCACCTGGATTCTGTACTGTAAGCCATCGAACTGTTTACCGTTCGCTTTGATGCTGTCAAAGCCTTCCGGAGCAGCCGCTTTTTCAGCTTCGTCCATTAATACTGGGCGGATCGCAGCGTGCGGGCATACGAAGGAACACTGGTTACACTGGATACAGTTTTCCGGAATCCACTGCGGTACATTTACAGCGATACCACGTTTTTCATAAGCGGAAGAACCAGCCATGTAAGTACCATCTTCATTGTCGACGAAAGCGGAAACTGGAATGCTGTTGCCTTCAAAGCGGTTAACCGGGCGCAGGATTTCCTTAACGAATTTTGGTTCATCTTTGGCTTCTACTGCTTCGTCCTGTGCATTTGCCCAGTCAGCAGGAATTTCTACCTTGGTTAAGATATCCGGGTTGATACCAGCGTCAACAGCTTCATAGTTCATATTGACGATCTTGTCACCCTTCTTACCGTAGGATTTCATGATCCCTTCCTTCATGAACTTAACCGCGTCATCAATTGGAATGATGTCGGCCAGTTTGAAGAAGGCTGCCTGCATGATGGTGTTGGTTCTGCGGCCAAGACCGATTTCTTCTGCAACCTTGGTTGCGTTGATGATATAGAACTGTGTATCATTTTCAGCCATGTAGCGTTTCATGCTTGCTGGTAAGCGTTCGCCCAGCTCATCGACAGACCAAACGGTGTTCAGTAAGAATGTGCCGCCTTTTTTCAGCCCGTTTAACAGGTCATACTGGTGTACATAAGCCTGTGTAGAGCAGGAAATAAAGTCAGAGTTAACGATCAGGTATGGTGACTTGATCGGCTGTTTACCGAATCTTAAGTGAGAAACGGTGATACCGCCGGATTTCTTGGAGTCATAGTCAAAATAACCCTGAGCGTATAAGTCGGTGTGGTCACCGATGATTTTGATGGAGTTTTTGTTGGCGCCGACGGTACCGTCAGAACCCAGACCCCAGAATTTACAGCCCTTGGTTCCTTCTGGAACAGTGTGGATATTATCTGTTACTTCCAGGCTGGTGAAGGTAACATCATCGACGATACCGATGGTGAATTTATCTTTCGGTGTATCTAATTTCAGGTTGTCATAAACAGCCTTGATCTGGCCAGGAGTGGTATCCTTGGAGCTTAAGCCGTAACGGCCCGCAATAATCAGAGGCGCGTTTTCCTTGCCGTAGAAAATGGTGCAGACATCCTGGTATAAAGGATCGCCGAGAGCGCCAGGTTCTTTTGTTCTGTCTAAGACACAGATACGTTTAACATTTTTTGGTAATGCTTCAAAGAAGTATTTTTCAGAGAAAGGTCTGAACAGGTGTACTTTCAGCACACCAACCTTTTCGCCCTGCGCAGCCAGGTAGTCAATGGTTTCTTCAATACAGTCTGTAACTGAACCCATTGCAACAATGATGTTTTCAGCATCCGGATCGCCGTAGTAGTTGAACGGGTGGTATTCTCTGCCGGTTTCTGCGGAGACTTTGTCCATGTATTCTGCAACGATGTCTGGAACAGCGTCGTAGAATTTATTGCAGGCTTCACGTGCCTGGAAGAAGACATCGCCATTCTGGGCGGTACCTCTTGTTACAGGGTGTTCCGGATTTAAAGCGTGGTCTCTGAATGCCTGAATCGCATCCCAGTCAACCATTTTCTTGTAAGCTTCATAATCCATAACTTCAACCTTCTGAACTTCATGAGAGGTTCTGAAGCCGTCGAAGAAGTGTAAGAACGGAATTCTTGATTTGATGGCAGCTAAATGCGCAACGCCGCCTAAATCCATGACTTCCTGTACAGAACCGGTGGCCAGCATAGCGAAACCAGTCTGGCGGCAGGCCATAACATCGCCGTGGTCGCCGAAGATTGATAAAGCGTGAGCAGCCAGTGTACGGGCAGATACATGGAATACGCCTGGTAATAATTCACCGGCGATTTTATACATATTCGGGATCATTAATAAAAGACCCTGAGAAGCTGTAAAGGTTGTTGTTAAAGCACCGGCAGCCAAAGAACCGTGGACTGTACCAGCGGCGCCCCCTTCAGACTGCATTTCAGATACTTTGACGGTTTCTCCAAAAATGTTTTTTCTTCCCTGTGCAGACCAGGCGTCAACGTGTTCAGCCATTGGGGAAGACGGGGTGATTGGGAAAATGCCAGCTACTTCAGTAAAGGCGTATGCCACGTGAGCAGCAGCCTGGTTCCCATCCATTGTCATCATTGTTTTGGACATGATATTCCTCCTTAGAAATTAAGCATTTAAAAATGTATTAATTGTGTATAACAAATTTTTACCTTTAACGATTATAACACAATTCAATTAGGGTGTATACACACCTTTTCGGATAATTTTTTGTCCTGTTTTCCGTACAGAAATCTCTGTTAAAAATTTGACAGGTAAAATTTTGATTTCGGGTATTTTTTGGACAAATTTTGACGCCTCTTCGCCGTTTTGAACAGGTTTTCAGCGCCATTCTTTTCACTTCGCGCTTAAAACAGCGCTTCTTTCCATTTTTCAGGCATCCAGCTCTGCTATTTTCTTCTCGATGGCCTCGATGACGGTTTTCAGCACCTTGATGCGGGCGTAGTATTTGTCATTGCCCTCCACCACGATCCATGGCGCGTTTTCGGTCGAGGTTTTTAATAGCATCCGGTCCACAGCCACCACATAGGCGTCCCATTTTTCGCGGTTGCGCCAGTCCTCATCGGTGATCTTCCACTGCTTGTCCGGATCGTTTTCCCTCTCCTTGAAGCGCTTCTCCTGTTCGTCCTTGCTGATGTTCATCCAGAATTTCAGCGCCACTGCCCCAAAATCGGTCAGCTGTTTTTCAAAATCGTTGATCTCCCGGAATGCCCGGCGGTAATCGTCGGCAGTGCAGAAGCCCTCGATGGGCTCAACCATCACCCGGCCGTACCAGGTGCGGTCGTAGATGCTGAAATGCCCGCGCTTGGGCACCGTTTTCCAGAAACGCCATAACCAGTTATGGGCCAGCTCCTCGCTGGTGGGCGCGGCAGTGGGATAAACACGGTAGCCCCTGGGGTCCAGGTTTTCGCAAAGGCGTTTGATGGCCCCGCCCTTGCCTCCGGCGTCCCAGCCCTCAAAGCCGATAATGACGGGGATACGGCGGCTGTAAATCTGATACTCGAGATCCCGCAGCTTTTTCTGGCATTTTTTCAGTTCTTCCCTGTAAGTCTCCCGGTCCATGCACTTGTCCATGTCCACAGATTCCAGCACCGGGGTGCGGTATGGGTCGTCCTCTGCTGAGATAAGGGGCTGTAGCACTGGCTTTTCGGCGTTTTCCACTTTCTCGATTTCCTTTTCCAGCCGGAACGCAAGGGTGTTGTAAATTTTCAGACAGGCGTAGTCCTTATGATGGCCCTCCACCAGGGTCCATGGGCCGCAGTCGGTATCGGTGGCCTCCAGCGCGTGATTAAGCTTTTTATAAAGCTTATCGTAGTTTTTATTTTCACGCCAGTCCTCCCCGGTCACGCGCCAGCTGGTGGATGGATTTTCCTCCAGCTTTTCAAAGCGCTTTTTCTGCTCCTTCTGGCTGATATGGATAAAAAACTTAATGATGACTGTCCCGTTTTGTGCCAGAACCTTCTCAAAATCATTGGCCTGGTGCAGAAGCAGCTTCAGTTCACCCTTGTCCAGCTTTGGCCGGTGAACAAGATCGCTGTAATAGCTGCGGTCAAACAGGACCATCCGTCCCTTTTCTGGTGTTTTGGTCCAGTAGCGCCACAGCAGGGGCCGGTTGATTTCGTCATCGTTGGGCTTGATGGCATTGTATACCACAAAGCTTCTGGGGTCCAGCGGGATCATCAGGTCGTTGATCAGCGTCCCCTTGCCCGCAGCGTCCCAGCCTTCAAAAATAATCAGTACGGGTATTCCCAGCTCCTTTATCCGGCGCTGCAGGGCGCCCAGCTTAATGGAGAGGGCATCTTTTTCTTCCTTGTAAACCGCTTTTTCAACTTCAACATCAAGATTTAATTTTTCCAGCATACGCATCGCTCCTTCATCGGGATTTTATTGCACGATCGCTTCTATTATATACGGTCAATCTAAAATTTTATATAAAAACCGACTAAAAAAGACTTGTTTGTCGAAACAAGTCTTTTCTCAAATGCTGATTTATTTTTGATAGCTGTTAAATACTTCTTCCAGATTATCCTGAGAAAGGGTCTTCATCAGGTATTCGGCATATTCCGCGCCGGTGGCGCCGGTATCCCGGCCGGTAATTTCCAGCTTCTTTTCAAAATTGCCGCAGATGTCCAGAGCCATCTGGAGCTTTCTGGCTTCGTCCATATAGCCGATGTGTTCGAGCAGCATGCCGGCAGCGCGGATAATGCTGCAGGGATCTGCGTACTGGCCGCGTCCCTCGTCGACCATTCTCGGCGCTGAGCCGTGGATGGCTTCAAACATGGCGTAGCGCTTGCCGATGTTTGCAGAGCCCGCAGTGCCAACACCGCCCTGGAACTCAGCCGCCTCATCGGTCAGGATATCGCCGTAAAGGTTGGGCAGTACCATCACCTTGAACTGGGAACGGCGTTTTTCATCGACCAGCTTGGCGGTCATGATGTCAATATACCAGTCGTCCATTTCCACTTCCGGGTATTCCTTCGCGATGGCCTTGGCGGTATCTAAAAACTTGCCGTCGGTTGTTTTGATGACATTGGCTTTGGTGACCACTGTCACCTTATTTTTACCGGATTTTTTCGCGTAGTCAAAAGCCGCGCGGATGATTCTCTCTGAGCCCTCCTGGGTGGTGACGGTAAAGTCAATGGCCAGGTCGTCATTGACATGGACGCCCTTGCTGCCGACTGCGTAGCCGCCCTCGGTGTTCTCACGGTAGAAGGTCCAGTCAATATCCTTTTCGGGAACTGAGACCGGACGCACATTGGCGAACAAATCCAGCTCGCGGCGCATGGCCACGTTGGCGCTCTCGATGTTCGGCCATTTATCCCCTTCTCTCGGGGTGGTGGTTGGTCCTTTTAAGATAACGTCACATTCCTTTAATTCTGCCAGGACATCGTCTGGAATGGCTTTGCCGCAGGCTGCACGGTTTTCGATGGTCAGGCCGTCGATTTCCTTAAAGACAACGCGTTCCTTTTCCACGTCATCCTTTAACAGAAACGCCAGGACCTTTTCGGCCTCCGCGGTAATGAAAGGTCCGATACCGTCGCCGCCGACAATCCCGATCACAATTTGATCTTTAGACGCATAGTCGACAAATTCGCTTTCGGCTTTCATGCGGTCAATACGCGTAAACTGTTCTTCCAGAATTTTACCAAAATGTGCTTTTGCTTTTTCAATCTCTTCTAAATGTTTCAAACCCAATGTCTTCCTCCAGAATCTCTATTTTATTTAAAAAACTAAGCCAGGCTAGTCTTGAAATCTTAACTTGTAGTACAGCTTGCGCGGAGTATGCTCGCAAACCATCTCTTTAATGGCAACACCCTTATCCACCGCTGTGACCACCCAGCTTTCGCGGTGCCTGGGCGGGGTAATGGTGAGCGGGAACATGTGCTTGACAATCATGTCTGCCTCTTTATCGTTGATATTAAAATATTTCCTTGCGTTTTTAAGCGCTGTCTTGGGATGGCTGAAGCCGTGCATCTGACGGATACGGTCAAATCCCCTGCCGTCTTTCTCATTATCGCGCCAGTCCTGGAAAAAGAAGTCGTGCAGCAGCGCGCCGCGCGCCACTGAGACATAGTCAAGGCCCAGCTTTTTGGCAATGAGGTATGAGTTGTAGCCAACCGCCACCGAATGCGCGTAAAGCCCATTGCCATGGTGGTCGATGTCTCTCAGCTCCTGAAATTTAGGATGATCGATGATGTCACTGACGATTTCCAAAAATTCTTCACTGTATTTTCTTTTATATATATATTCCAAATGTTCTGCATCTCACATTCTTTGTTATTTTGCTTACTCTGTCTGAATAAAGCTTTGCACTTATTATACCACACTTTTTTAATTTTAGATAAAAAATTGTATACAGCAACGTTTTCATAATCATCTTCGCTTAAATCGGTTAAGAATCCTCCGCCCCTATTCTATTTTAAAGAAAAAGGTGCTATTATTAATCATAACATCATATGCAAGGAGATTTAACATGAAATTCAAGGACCTACTACTCGGCACCGCGGCCTTTACCTTTGCCGCCTCCACAGCCTTTTTCGCCTGTGTTCTGAAAAAAGGCCATGATTTTGAGGAGAGCATGGATAAGACCGGAAACGCTCTGGACCAGTGCGTTATCTGCGGCGGTAAAAATAAAATCGTGGGTGACGTGCCCATGCAGGATATGAAGATCGGCGTTTTCTGCGGCGGCATGAGTGTTGACCTTTCCCAGGTGAAAGCCGACAAAAAGCAATACGATCTGGACATTGAGGTGAGAAATGGCGGCGTCAATGTGATTATACCGGAGAACTTTAAGCTGAACGTGACGGATCGCTGCCGTATGGGCGGTATCTGCGACGATACCAGGCATCCCGAGGGCGACGGCATGGTCGTGCTCACCGTTTATGCCGACGTCTGCGGCGGCGGCCTGCATTTTGAAAATCCCATCAGTGTCAGCGAGACCATTGAAGCGGATGACGAAAGGCTGACTGCCTGCCCCTGCGCACCGCTGGCCTGACCCAGATAAGCTTAACCCGAGATCGGCGCAAAATTGTGCCGATCTTTTTCAGGCTGTCAGAAAGACACGCTGCCCGGGGCTGCGCCTTTTATCCAGATAAGAAAATGACAATTTTTTATACTTGACTATTTTTATCCACATTGCTATAATGAGTTTATAAATTTGAAAGGATTACATTTGTGCTGATTACGAGAGAAACCGATTATGCATTGAGACTTGTACGTTCTCTGGCCGACGGCGAGCGCCGTTCTGTGAGCCAGCTTTCGGACGAGGAACAAATACCAAAGGCCTTTGCCTACAAAATCATCAAAAAGCTGGAACGCGCCGGCCTGGTGAGTATCGCCCGCGGCAGCGAAGGCGGCTGCAGCCTTAATAAGCCAACCAGCGCCATATCTCTGTATGATCTGATGTGCGCCATTGATGGAAGCTGTTCTCTGTCCCCCTGCATGGAATCGGGCTATCGCTGCGAATGGTGTGAAAAACACGGCAGCTGCTGTTTTCATAATCACCTCATGGTTATCCAGGAAGAGCTCAACGACCGATTGAAGGCCAGTAGCTTAGAAGAAATTTTAAAATGCGGGTGACCGCATGGTTTTTTCGGCAATATTGGACAAAAATTATCCAATATATGGTATTGATTCATTTATATTTCAAGGAGGATCTATGATGTTATTTAAAACGACCGAGCAGCATGAAGCCCTGCGCAAAAAAATTCGTGAGTTTGCTGAAAAAGAAGTGAAGCCCCATGCTTTTATGATGGACAAGGAAAATATGTTTCCGGACGAAGCCATCAGGCAGCTTGGCGCAATGGGCGTAATGGGTATCCCATTTGAAAAGGAATACGGCGGACAGGGCCTGGACGTTTTGAGCTATGCCATTGCCGTTGAAGAGCTCTCCCGCGTCGACGGCGGAACCGGCGTTATTCTGTCGGCGCATACCTCACTTGGGACCTGGCCCATTGCCGCCTTTGGAAACGAAGCGCAAAAGCAAAAATATTTAATCCCCCTGTGCAAAGGTGAAAAAATCGGCGCCTTTGGCCTGACGGAGCCAAACGCGGGCTCCGATGCCGGCGGAACCGAAACCACTGCCATTGACAAGGGTGACCACTACCTGCTCAACGGCAATAAGATTTTCATCACCAACGCGCCAAAAGCCGACACCTACGTTATTTTCGCGGTCACCACACCTGATATCGGAACCCGCGGCATCTCCGCCTTTATTGTTGAGAAGGGCTGGGAAGGCTTCACCTTCGGGGATCACTACGACAAGCTGGGGATCCGCTCCTCCTCCACTGCCGAGCTGGTTTTCAATGATGTGAAGGTTCCCAAGGAAAACCTTTTAGGCGAAGAGGGCCAGGGCTTTAAAATCGCGATGGCAACCCTGGACGGCGGCCGGATCGGCATTGCCTCCCAGGCGCTGGGGATCGCCCAGGGCGCTTTTGAGGAAGCGGTAGCCTACGCCAAGGAACGTGTTCAGTTTGGCAAGCCCATCGGCTTCCAGCAGGCCATTTCCTTTAAAATCGCAGATATGGCCACCAAGCTGCACACTGCCCGACTGCTCATCTACCAGGCGGCTGAGCTGAAGGAATACCACGAGCCTTACGGCATGGAATCTGCCATGGCTAAACAGTATGCCTCCGATATCGCTCTGGAGGTCACCAATGACGCCCTTCAAATTTTCGGCGGCACCGGCTACCTGAAGGGCATGGAGGTTGAGCGGATGTACCGCGACGCCAAGATCACGACCATCTATGAAGGCACCAACGAAATCCAGCGCGTTGTCATCGCCTCCCATATTCTGGGAAAGCCCCCAAAGAAGGCCGGCGGCTCCGGCAGCGCGCCTAAAAAGCCCGCGCCCATCACCGGCGTTCGCAAGCACATTATTTTGAAAGACGGTGATATTCAGGCAAAGGTTGACGCCCTGGTCGCGGCGCTTGAAAAAGACGGCTATGATTTCTCTGTCGGGATTCCCATCGACACCCCTATTGTCGACGCTGAACGTGTGGTTTCGGCCGGTGTGGGCATTGGCGACAAGAAAAACATGAAGCTCATCGAAGATCTGGCAAAGGCCGCCGGGGCTGCCATTGGCTCCTCCAGGCCAGTGGCTGAAACCTTAAAATACGTGCCCCTTAACCGCTATGTGGGAATGTCGGGACAGAAGTTCTCAGGCAACCTGTATATTGCCTGCGGTATCTCCGGCGCGATCCAGCATCTCAAGGGGATCAAGGACGCTTCCACCATTGTCGCCATCAACCAAAACGGCAACGCGCCGATCTTTAAAAACTGTGACTATGGCATTGTAGGTGATGTGAACGAGGTTCTGCCTGTTTTAGCCAAAGCTCTGGGCACCGGCGAGAAAAAGCCCGCCCCCGAAATGGTCAAGATTAAAAGGCCAAAGGCGCCAAAGCCGACGCCGGCTGGCCCGTCCTATATCTGCGGCGGCTGCGGCTATGAATATGTTCCCGATCTGGGTGATCCGGAAAATGACATCGCTCCGGGCACATTGTTTGAAAATGTTCCGGAAGACTGGGTTTGCCCGCTGTGCGGCGCCGAAAAATCTGAATTTATTATCGCCAAAAAGGAGGCCTAATCAATGTATGCAGTTAGAAATGTAACCGAGGACTTAATCTGGGTTGGGGCCAACGACCACCGCCTGGCCCTGTTTGAAAATGTCTATCCCATTCCGCGCGGCGTCAGCTACAACGCTTATGTCCTGCGCGATGAAAAAAATGTACTCTTTGACACGGTCGACTGGTCGGCCTGCCGCCAGCTCTTAGAAAACCTTGAGTTTGTTTTGGAGGGTGAATCCCTGGATTACCTTGTGATCAACCATCTTGAGCCCGACCACGCGGCCAGTATAGAAGAAATCCTGATCCGATACCCGGGGATTAAGATCATCAGCAATGAAAAAGCCTTTTTGTTCATGCGCCAGTTTGGCTTTCACGTCGACGACCATGACTGCATAGTCGTGGAAGAGGGCGATACCTTCTCCTTCGGCAGGCACACGGTCACCTTTGTTTTCGCGCCCATGGTGCACTGGCCCGAAGCCATGGTCACCTTTGATGTGACAAACGGGGCTCTGTTCTCTGCTGACGCCTTTGGTACCTTTGGCGCCCTGGATGGCAAGCTTTTCGCTGACGAGGTGGATTTTGACCGTGACTGGCTTGACGACGCCCGCCGCTACCTGACCAATATTGTCGGAAAATACGGCCCCCATGTACAGCTTCTGCTGGGCAAGGCTGCCGGCATTCTTGACAAGATCAAATTTATCTGCCCGCTTCACGGGCCGGTCTGGCGCGAGGACCTGATGTATTTTATCGAAAAATACGATTTATGGAGCCGCTATGTGCCGGAGGAAAAGGGCGTTATGATCGCCTACGCGTCAATGTACGGCAACACGGAAAGCGCTGCCCAGGCCCTGGCTGCCCGTCTCTGCGACAAGGGCATGACCAATGTGGTCATGTATGATGTGTCCTCGACGCATGTATCCCAGCTCATTTCTGAAAGCTTCAAATACAGCCACCTGGTTCTCGCCTCGACGACTTATAACCTCGGCATTTACCCGGCCATGCATAACTTCCTGATGGACATGAAGGCCCTGAACGTGCAGAACCGTACGGTCGCCATTGTGGAAAATGGCTCCTGGGCTCCCTGCTCCGGCGATTTAATGCAGGAATTTGTCGAAAATGAACTGAAGGACATGACCGTCATCAATGACCGCCTGTCCATGGCCTCTGCTCTCCATCCTGAAAAAGCAAAAGAGCTTGACATGCTTGTGGATGCGATCCTTGAATCCATGGAATCACCCGAAGCATAAAAGTCATAAAAAGATCGGCGCAAAATTGCGCCGATCTTTTTGTATCTCTTTTTTACACCATGGCGACAGCTCTTGCCGGTGCGCCGCCAAAGCCCTGGAGCTTGAGCGGGAAACAGCAGAAGTAAACCCGTTCATATGCCATCACCTCATCGGGAAAGTCGATCTCTTCCAGAAGCCATACTTCCTTTGAGAGCAGAACCACATGGGGCTGCGGCCCCTTATCCGGTCCCCATCCGCCAATGCTCAGGCCGTCGATGCCAACGCCCTTTACACCTTTTTCATGCAGCCATTCTGCGCCTTCGCCAGTGAGGTAAGGCCATTGGTAATAGTATTCCTTTGTCATGGCTCTCTTCTTGCACCAACCTGTGTTCATGAGGACAATGTCCCCCTCCTTGATCTTGTCCGCGTAGGGTTTCAGGTGCTCGCTGGTAATGCCTGTATCCGGCGCAATGCCCCGGAGGTCAATGATTACCGCTTCGCCCTGGAAGCCCTCAATGGGCATTTCATCAATCTTCTTGCCTTCCGGGAAGAAATGGAAGGGCGCGTCCAGGTGGGTGGCGGTATGGGCGTTCATCTTAAAGACTTCTGCCGTAAAGCCGTCCTTTGGGTTAATGGCCTCATAGGTCACCTCTGTGAGCTCATAGGTGGGCCATCCCGGACAATTGTGAAATACCGGCTGTGACATGTCAAACACTTTTTCAAACTTCTGCATCATAAATACCCCCGTATTTTAATATATTTTTGCAATGCTTACATTGCCTGCAAACTTTAGGACTCGCGCTTGAAATTGGGCGCGTACTCTACGGCCAGGCGGATAGCCTCAATCATGCTGACCGGGCTGGCGATGCCCTTGCCCGCAATGTCCAGCGCTGTGCCGTGGTCTACCGAGGTTCTCAGGATAGGCATCCCGTTGGTAATGGAGATGGTGCGCTCAAAATCCACCATCTTGGTGGCGATGTGCCCTTGATCATGATACAGGGAGAGCACCGCGTCATAGCGGCCGTTTAAGGCCTGGTAAAAGACGGAATCCGCGCCGATGGGGCCTTCAATGTCAATGCCCCTGGCTTTGGCTGTCTCAACCGCCGGAATCACATGGTCGACCTCCTCGGTTCCGAACAGGCCATGCTCACCGCTGTGGGGATTTAAACCTGCCACGGCGATTTTCGGGTTCTTAACACCCAGCACCTCCAGCGCTTTCACACAGTCGTGGATAAATGTGAGCAGGCTGTCCTTTGTCACCAAATCACAGGCCTTTCTCAGTGAGACGTGGCGCGTGAGGAAAAACACGCGCAGGTTCCGGACCTGGAACATGGTCAGCGGATTCTCTGTCCCTGTCAGGGCGCCTACGATCTCGGTATGCCCGATGTAGGGCACCTCTGCCAGCTTCAGGGATTCCTTGTTGATGGCCGTGGTGGTCAGTACGTCTGCCTTGCGCTCAAGGCACAGCTCTGTGGCTTTTTTAATATACTCATAGGCCGCCTGTCCGGTCATGGCCTGGATTTCTCCGATTTTGAGGGTGTTCATGTCAATGTTGTCAAGGTCGATGAGGTTTAGAACACCGGGTGTGTAGTCGCCGTTTGCTGGCTCCTCGATACATTTGATCTTTAAATCCACACCGCTTACGCGGATGGCGTCCTCCAGCACGTCCTTATCGCCCACGACCACACAGCGGGCAATGTCCTGTATCATCTTATCGGCCAGGGCCCGGACGGTAATCTCCGGTCCGATGCCTGCCGCGTCTCCCATAGGTATTGCAATGATTGGTTTCATTCTCTTACTCCTTTTCGGCTAATTTTATCTGTAAATAGGACATGGCGCTGCGCAGGGTATCCACCCTTCCGGCCAGTCCGCCTTTTGTCACAATGGGCAGGCCGCTGTAAGGGCCGCCGATCAGCTCCCCGTACATGGTAAAGGGCTCGATCTCATCCAGCACGCAGATGCCCGCGCTTTCCAGGGCTTCGCACACGCCCAGGGTAATGTCCCCGCCGCTGGTGTAAAGGGCCTGTATCTCGCGGCTGTGGGCCTCGAGATAGGCGGCGGCCAGCTCCGCGATGGCTGCCCCGATGCGTTCGGACAGGGTTTCGACATCACAGCCGAAGCGCGCTGCGGTCTCCCTGAGGTCCAGCACATCCTCTTCCGCTCTGGCGGTCATAAAACCCACAAAGTCACTGTGCTGCGCGCAGGCGTCCAAAGCTCTGAATATTCGCTGTTTTTCGGCGTCTCTGCGGTTTTCATCCAGCAGGGCCAGCACATCGGCCTGCACCAGCTCGGTTTTGAAAAAAGCTTCAAAGGCTGCTGCCTGCTGTCTGACAATGGGCACCACGCTGCCAATGGCCATGAGCACGCGCTTGCGGGTGCGCTGTTTTTTTTCCGCGTTCAGGCAGGCCAGCGTCAGCGGCCCCGGGTCCACCGTTATAAAGGGACAGCCAAGGGCTGTGCCCGCCTGGGCAATGGCGGTGATATCCTCCCCCGCCACCGCGTCAAAGCTGATGATCCGCACGCCCTGCCGGATAAGCGCTTCCGCTTCTCCCCGGATGGCTTCCGCTCCCCTGGACACGATATCCATACCAACAGTGCCGACCGGGTAGCGGGTCTGTTTTTCCAGTATAGCCTGGACCGACGACAGGGTCACCGGGCATTTAGGGTCTCTGCTGACCCCGGTACGCTCCAGCAGGTTTCCCTCAATTAAGAGGTAGCCTCCGGCCACCAGCTTATCCACATCCGGGTAGGCCGCGCAGACAAGAGCGACGGCTTCACCGCCAAGGGCATCCAGCAGGCCGTCTGTCTCGGCGCCGATGTTGCCCCGCAGGGTGCTGTCGATCCGTTTTTGATAAAAGCAGCCCTCAGGCAGCACAAAGGCCTGCGCAGTCCTTTTCACCCTGTCATAGGCCGCCCCCGCCCCGATGCCCCGGCTGTCTGTGCTGACAGCCACGGCGTCATAGTCTGCTAAAACCTCAGGCCCGACCGGTACGCCGTGCCGAAAGGTCGCGAAACGGTAGCCGTTTTTTCTGAGGAGGGCCCCGGTAACATTGGCCCCGGTCAAATCGTCGGCGATGATTACTGCCCTTGCCATCTGCTCTTTCCTCCTATGCTTTAATCCATTCGATTTCTGTTTCCATAAGCTGCGCTTCGCTCTCGGGGTCCAGCCCCGCATCGGTGATAATCCGGTCGAAGCGGTCAATTCCGCAGATTTTGGCAAAGCTGACCCGGCCAAACTTTGAGCTGTCCGACAGCAGCACCTTTTCTCTGGCGCATTCCAGAATCTGCTGCTTCAGCGCTGCCTTTTCCATGGACGGTGAGCTCACGCCTTTTTCCACATCCACAGCGCTGGCCCCCAGAAAGGCGATGTCTGCGTTGATGCCTTCAAAAAAGGCTTCAGCGTGTCCGCCGAGGCATACCCCCACATCCTTCTGGACATGGCCGCCCGTGCAGTGGACGTCCACAAGAGGCGCATCCAGCAGCCTGGCAGCAATGAGGATATCATCGGTCACCACGCTGATCTGCTTCGTACCGCGGGCCAGCAGCAGAGCCAGCTCCATATTGGTGGTGCCAGCGTCCAGCACAATGGTCTGTCCGTCCTCCACCAGTTTTTCGGCTTCCCTGGCGATGCGCTTTTTCTCGGCCTGATAAGCGCTGGCTTTTTTGGAAACCGCGATTTCCTCCACCAGCCCTTCCTTTACCACTGCTCCGCCAAAGGTACGGGTAATGCGGTCGTTATCCTCCAGGTATTTCAGATCCCTGCGGATGGTCGTGGGCGTGACCTCGAGCTTCTGGGCCAGCGCCTCAACTGTGATGCTGCCGTTTTTCTCAAGGTTTTCGATTATTTTTTCTCTTCTCTCTATTGGAAACATGGCTTCCCTCATTATCCGGTCACACTTGAACCGGTCATTCTGTTCAACTATGATTATCTATGCTTTCTTTTGTTTATCATAACGCATTTTCAGGGTGTTGTCAATTCAAAAAGAACATATTTGATCATTTTTAAGCATTTTCAAACACACCTGAACGCAAAATAAAAGGCAGACGATCAGCTTTGTGCTGACCGTCCACCGCTTATACAAACTCAGCGATCACGATCTCGTTTCCGTCGATATCCTTTAAACGGACCTCATAAGTTCCCCAATCATACCGGACAGCTTCCGACAGGGAGACCCCTTTTTTCTTCAGGCTTTCCATTGTTAAATCAAGGGTTTCTGTTTGAAATACAAAGGATTGACGCCCGGTCGGCTCTACGCCGCATTTTTTGCAGTCCCATATGCAAAGAGTGGGCGCGTTTTCCATAAAACCAAGATAAACCCCATTTGAATTGTCATCATCGGTCTTAACAAAGGGGATCTCCAGCATTTGCGTATAAAACGCGATCAGCTCTTTCGCTTGCTCAGAAAAAATATTTGTGCAGTAGTATCCTGTTATCATCTTTCCACCATCCTATCATTTTTTTATTCAATCACAAAAGCATACAATCTCCAGTCCAACGCATCGGCAGAGAAGGCCAGCGCAGCGCAGACTCCTGCCCACATTCTACCATAAGCCGCCTCCTCCGTCTATTCTGTTACCGCCCTTCCCCCGCTGTTGTCAGAAAGCACGCCGAAATCAAAGCGCGAACAGCAAAACGGCATCGCCAAAAACTGGCCATGCCGTATGCTGTGACAATACCGCTTTATTGGGAGCTTCCCCTTGGGCATATTGTCTTTTCCATCATGATTATTATTGCTGAACCTGGCTTCTGTCCGCCTTATAGGCTTCACAGATCAGGTAAACGCCGTAAAAACACAGGGCTATTGCTGAAAACATACACATCCCTCCTTTTCGGCTTTAAAAACAGCTGCCTCGTGGAGCTGCCGGATCATTCGTCCTCTGGATCACCAGGTCTGCCAAAGCCGCCAAAGGGTCCAAAGCCCGGGCCGCCCTGCCCAAAGTGATTTCCAAAGGAGCGGCCGCCCATCCTCATGTTCATGAGCCGCTCGAACTGTTCTTTACCCATACGCTCACAGGCGCCGCGCATCCATTCTCTGGTGCCGTCATTCATGCTGTCGCCACACTTTTCCTCAAAGGCTGCGATCATCCGGTCCAGGTATGCGTTAAACTGGTCTTGTTCCCCGGGCGACAGGCAGTCAAAAATTCCGGCGTCGTCTGTCTCGCTGTTCTGGTCCTGGGCCTGCTTTCCCTGCTCGGTCAGGCGGACAAGCATAACCCTGCGGTCTGTCTCTGAGGGTACGCGGGTCACGTAGCCTTTTTTTTCCAGCTTGTTCAGCAGCTCGTTCAGGGACTGCTGCCGTATGCCCAGCAGATAGGCCAGGTCCTTACTGCTGATTTCAGGCTGTATCCTGAGCATGGCCAGCACTCTGCCCTGGCCCCGTGTCGGGTCCCCCACCGGGCCGTTTTTAACATGATCTTTCAGGCGGCTGCGCTGTATCAGCCACTGAAGCCTTGACAGCTTCTCATATAATTCCATCTCTTTTTCGTCCATTTTGTGACCTCCTTTAATTTATAACAGGTACCTTATGCTTTTTATTATACAGGTACCTGTTATATATGTCAAGAATTTTATACAGGTACCTTAAATAAATTAAAAGCATAAAAAAAGACGGCTGCTTTCCAGCCGTCCTCTGTGTTTCTTATTCAGCCCTGATGGCTTTCATTTCTTCCAGCACTTCGTCGAATTCTGTTTCTGCTGTCTCATCCGGTTTGGAGAAGGCATTGACGATCAGGATGGTGATCACATTCAGTAAAAATCCTGGCACGATCTCATACAGGGTGCTGCCAAGTCCGGTCTGCTTCCAGATAATGACCGTCAGCGTCCCGACAATCATACCCGACAGGGCCGCTTTCCAGCTTGTTTTCTTAGAATACAGGCCAAAGAGCACCAGCGGGCCAAAGGCCGCGCCAAAGCCGCCCCACGCGTAGGAGACCAGCCCCATAACCGTGGAGTTTGGTACCAGCGCCATGAACAGGGCAATGACTGCGATGATGATTACCGACAGACGTCCCAGATTCACACTCTGCTTTTCCGTCAGCTCCTTTTTAAAGAAAATGCGGGCCAGGTCCTCGGTGAGGGCCGAGGAGGAAACCAGCAGCTGCGAATCAATGGTGGACATAATGGCTGCCATGATCGCCGCCAGGAAAATCCCCCCGATCCACGGTGGGAAGAATTTGCGGATCATGAGCATAAACACGGTTTCCTGGGCGCCGTCTGTCAGGCCTGGGAACAGCGGAATGGACAACAGCGCCACAAAGATCGCGCCTGTCAGGGCGATGATAACCCAGACAATGGCAATGGTCATGGATTTTGGCAGCTCCTTGATGCTCTTGATCCCCATAAAGCGGACCAGGATATGAGGCTGGCCAAAATAGCCCAGACCCCAGGACGCAGCCGAAATAATGGCCATGACCGAGATTCCCCCGCCCAGCAGGTTCATGCTCAGGCCCTGGGCCGCCATGGCGTCCAGGGTGGGCTGCATGCTGCCGAGGTGGCTCAGGGCCAGAATCGGCACCACCACAATGGCAATGATCATCAGAACCCCCTGGATCAGGTCGGTCCAGCACACAGCCAGGAAACCGCCAAGGAAGGTGTAGGCCACAATAACCAGCGCGCCGATCAATACCGCGGTGGTATAGTCAATGCCGAACATCATCTGGAACAGCTTGCCGGAGGCCACCATACCGGAGGATGAATAAATGGTAAAGAAGATTAAAATGATCAGTGCAGAAATCACACGAATCGCTCCGGTCGGGTCTTTAAACCGTCTTTCAAAAAAGGTGGACAGGGTCAGGGAATCGGTTTTTTCTGTGTAGGTTCTCAGGCGCGCGGCCACGAACTTCCAGTTCAAAATTGTCCCCACACACAGACCAATGCCGATCCATACCTCTGGCATGCCGCCCAGGTAAATGGCGCCCGGCAATCCCATCAGCAGCCAGCCGCTCATGTCGCTGGCCTGGGCAGAAAAGGCGGTAACCCAGCTGCCCAGACCACGGTCTCCCAAAAGGAACCCCTCAATGCTCGAGGTCTTTTTGTAGAAATAGAGTCCTATGCCAACCAGCATGATGAGATAGATCACAAAAATAATAAATTCAGGATTTAATATCGTACTCATAACTCCTCGCTTCCTTAAAAAAATATTAATGTACTTATTTTATTAGAAAACTTGATTAAAGTAAAGCAATTTTGCATATTCTTTCATTTTTATGTATAAGTCCTCAAAAATAAAAGCCGGAGAAGCTTGCCTTTCTCCGGCTTTTAAAGGAATCAGCCTATACCGCCATAAACCAGGCCGAGTATAAATACAACCACTGCCAGCGGTACATAAACATACTTGGCGAGCGGGCCGAAATAAGCGCCCAGGGGCTTTTCTCTTCCCAGCTCCAGCTCCTGCTTAATGTCCTTGTAACCCAGAATATAGTAGATGGACACAGCGCCCAGCACTGCGCCGAAGGGCACGACAATAATGGTAATGAAATCCATCCAGGAGCCAACATTCGGCTCTGCCTCAAGGAAAAGACCGACGAGCAGCGCCACCCCCGCGCACAGGGCAACCGCGGCCTTGCGCGGCAGCCTGAAACGGGTCTGGAGCGATTCGCTCACAGCCTCAAACATATTGATGAGGCTGGTAATGCCCGCGAAGGCCACCGACAGGAAAAACACCGCCGCGAAGAGCTGGCCGAAGGGCATCTGCTTAAAGATGTTGGGCAGCGTGATAAAGATAAGCGGCGGGCCCGCGTTGGGCTCAATGCCAAAGGCAAAAACAGCGGGCATAATGGCCAGCGCTGCCAGCATGGCCGCCAGGGTGTCGAACATGGCCGTCCGCATGGAGGCCTTGGGGATATCCTCGGATTTGTTCAGGTAGGTACCGTAGACGATCATGCCTGAGCCTGTAATGGACAGCGAGAAAAACGCCTGGCCCATGGCCATGACCCAGGTATCTACCTTCAGCAGATCACTCCACTCCGGCATAAACAAAAATTTATAGCCCTCGGCCGCACCCGGAAGAAAGGCCACGCGGATAGCCAGGATGGCAAAGAGAATAAAGAAAGACGGCATTAAAATCTTGTTGATCTTCTCGATCCCTTTAGTGGCCCCGAACATGAGGATGCCCGCCGCGATGACAATGACCAGCACGTGCCAGGGCACACTGCCGAAATTGCCTGTCGCCTGGCTGAAGTAAACCGCCGCGTCTGTGTTGAGGATGGCGCCGGTGACCGATCCGGCCAGGGCGCGGATGATCCACCCCACGATGATGGCATAGCCGATGGCAATCCCAAGAGATCCCAGCAGCGGAATCCAGCCCAGAATGTACCCCAGCTTTCCTTTTCCGATTTTATTGAAGCAATACTCATAGGCTCCCAGGGTTCCAGTTTTGGCGCGCCGGCCGATGGCGAACTCTGCAGAGAGGCCCACCAGGCCGAATATAACAATAAATAAAATATAAGGCACTAAAAATGCGCCGCCGCCGTACTGCCCCACCCGGTAGGGAAACATCCAGATATTACCAAGCCCAACGGCGGAGCCGACACAGGCCAGCACAAACCCAAGGCTGTTGGTAAAGCCGCCGTTCTGATGGGTGTGCCTGCTCTCGGGCTTTTGATTCTCGTTTTTTTCCATAATTCCTCCTTTAACTTCCAATTTCTTTATCTTACCATAATCCTTCCGTTCTGCCAATGGTGTTTTCGCATCGGACAGCCACAGCCGCACAAAAAAAGATCGGCGCAATTTTGTGCCGATCTCTGTTCGTGTTTTTATTTGTTGGGAAGGCGTTTTTCCAGCGCTTCGGTCAGCTCCTCGTAGCCTGGCTTGTGCAGCAGGGCAAACATGTTTTTCTTGTAGGCTTCGACCCCCGGCTGGTTAAAGGGATTAACGCCCAGGAGGTAGCCGCCCAGACCGCAGGCCTTTTCAAAGAAGTAGACCAGCTTGCCGATGTGGAAAGCGTCCAGCCTGGACAGGTAGATGACGCCGTTTGGCACATCGCCGTCGACATGGGCCAGCAGCGTGCCCAAAAAGGCCTTTTCATTGACATCCTGCATGGTGCGATTTTCGAGGTAGTTCAGGCCGTCCAGATCTGCTTCCTCGTGCCCCACCGTCATATCGCCGTCCAGCTCGTCCACTGCCAGAATGGTTTCAAAAATATTTTTATGGCCGTCCTGGATAATCTGCCCCACAGAGTGCAGATCGGTTGAGAAATGGACAGACGCCGGGAACAGGCCCTTGCCGTCCTTGCCGTCGCTTTCGCCGTAAAGCTGTTTCCACCACTCGGAGAAATAGCGCAGAGACGGCTCGTAATCCACCAAAATCTCAATGGCCTTGCCGCGGTTGTACAGGCAGCTTCTGTAAAGGGTGTACTGGTAGCAGGCGTTATCGGCGACAGAATCCACGCCGTATTCCTCGTAGCCAGATTTGGCGCCGTCCATGAAAGCGTCGATATCAATCCCCGCAACAGCGATGGGCAGCAGGCCGACAGCGCTGTAAACCGAGTAGCGGCCGCCTACATCGTCCGGAATCACAAAGGTTTCATAGCCCTCCTGGTCGGCCAGGAACTTAAGGGCGCCCCGCTCCTTGTCTGTGGTGGCAAAGATACGGTCCTTGGTGCCATCCTTCCCGTATTTTTTTTCCAGCATTTCCTTAAAGAAACGGAAAGCGATGGCCGGCTCGGTCGTGGTGCCGGATTTAGAGATAACATTGACGCAGATATCCTGATCCTTGACCAGGTCGATGAGGTCTTTCATATATTTGCCGCTGATGTTTTCACCGGCGAAATAAATCTTAGGAGCTTTTCGGTCTGTTTCTTCATTGAAAAAGGTACTGGTAAGCGCGGTAATAACCGCTTTAGAGCCCAGGTAGGAGCCGCCGATGCCAATGACGATAAACGCATCGCAGGAGTCCTTGATTTTCTCAGCCGCTTTTTTGATACGGGCATATTCTTCCTTATCGTAAGCCACCGGGTAATCATACCAGCCTAAAAAATCACTGCCGGCGCCTGTTTTTTCCTTTAACATTTTGTCCGCCAGGCTGATCTGTGCCGCCTTGTTGTCCAATTCTTCCTGAGACAGTCCCGCATAGGAATAATCAAATCGAATACTCATATTTTATCCTCCTGATAAATAATTAATTTAAACATTGGTTTTCACTATTTGTACGGTTACCTTATAATTGTAATATAAGCGGCGAAAAGATCAAGGAAAATCACCGAATATACAATTATTTATTTTAGCACAAGATAGTAATCGTTTTACATGCCTATTATAGCATAAATTTCACCGGATTTAAAAGCCTTTCTTTAAAAAATATACCCGCCAGACTGTTTTTTATTGACCGCCCGGCGGGTAAATGTGTATTCGCTTAATTTTAACCCGCGCAGCGCTTGGGAATCACATACTGTTTGTCTTGATAGGCCGCGAATTCAACGCGGACATCGAAAATACGCTCCAGACTTTCTGTGTTCAGAATTTCATCGGGATGCCCGGTGGCGTGGATGTTCCCGTCCTTCATGAGCACCACCTGGTCAGCAAAGGTGACCGCGGTGTTGACGTCATGGATAACCGCCATAATTGTCATTCCCTTATCCTGGCAGAGGCCCCGGACGATCTCCATGGTTTCCAGCTGGTACCGCAAATCCAGGTTGCTGGTGGGTTCGTCCAGAAGCATGACCACAGGCTCCTGGGCCAGGGCGCGGGCGATAAAAACCCGCTGCCGCTCGCCGCCGCTCAGCTGGTTTAAAAGCTTGGTACTGTAATCGCTGAGCGACATCTTCTCAAGAACGGACCGGACAATCTCATAATCGGCGTCCTTCATCTTACCCTTCATATGGGGCACACGCCCGGACAGCACCATCTCAAAAACATTCAGACCGCTGTCCTCCACCTCGGTGCTCTGGGGCACATAGCCGATGCGCCTGGATTTTTCCTTTTGCGGCAGCCTCAGAAGGTCGGTGTTATCCAGGTATATCTCCCCTTTTTCGGGCTTCAGGATCCCGTTGACGCACTTGATCAGGGTACTTTTACCCGCCCCGTTTGCCCCCAGCAGCACGCACAGCCTTCCCGGCGCCACCTCGATGTTCACGCCTTTTAAAATAGGGGTCTTTCGATAGCCAAAGCTTAAATTTTTGATTGTAATCTTCATCAGACCAACCGCTCTTTCTGTTCTTTTACAATTAAATAGATAAACACCGGAACCCCGATAAAGGAGACCACAATGCCCACCGGAATGATCACCGGCGAGACGGCCACACGGCCCACTGTATCCGCCGCGATGAGCAGGATCGCGCCCGAGAGGGCGGTGAGCGGTATAAGCGCCCGGTAGTCGCCGCCGATCAGAAGCCTGGCGATATGCGGCGCCACCAGCCCCACAAAACCGATAACGCCTGTAAAGCTGACAATGGCCGATGAAATGAGCGTGACCGCAATGCCCGAAAGCAGCCGCAGCCGCATGACATTGACGCCCAGGGCCACCGCGCTTTCATCCCCGGTGGATAAAAGGTTGTAATGCCAAGCAAAACGGACGATAAACGGAAAGGTCAGGAGCAGAATAACACAGACCACGAGAATCTGCTCCCAGGTGATCTCCGAGAGGCTGCCAAAGGTCCAGTGGACAATGGCGGAGAGCTGCTGCTCGTTGGCCACATACTGCATGCTGGCATTCAGGGCTGAAAAGAAATAGTTGAGGGCAATGCCGATCAGGATGATCGTTGTTTTTCCCATGCCCTTGGCCGAGGCGATGCCGTACACCATGGCGGCACAGATAAAGGCCAGCACAAAGGCCATCATGACAGTGCCCACCTGATTGCTGCCAAAGGGCGTAAAGCCGAAAATAATGGCCAGCGATGCCCCGAAGGCCGCGGCGTTTGAAAGCCCGGTGGTAAAGGGGCTTGCCATCTTATTGCCGGTGATGGCCTGCATGACCAGGCCGCTGATGCCCAGGCCGATGCCGGAAACCAGCGCCATGGTAATGCGCGGCAGGCGCAGCTGCATGAGCACAGTGAGCTCGGTCTGGTTCAGCGCCGCCGCACCCATAAAGTGGCCGCCGGGCAGCAGGGTCGCAAACACCCGCCCCACGGTCACATTGGCAACGCCGACAAAGCAGCTGGAAAAAGCAGCAATGATCAAAAGGATCACTGCTGCCAGCATCAACGCCGCTCTTTTTTTATGATAGGCTTTTAATGTCTGCTGCTTTTCCATTACTATTGATGCTTAACCTGAAAAACATGCCCTTCTACCGGATCAACCCCCTGGATTTCCATCCATTCGTCAAAGATCGCGTCGGGGTCAACATCCTTCATCTGCTCAGGGTATAACCATTTCGCGGTATAAACCGTCCCGATCATTTTGCCCAGTCCGCCGGCGCAGAAGCCTGTTGTCACATAGAAATCGTCATTCTGGACCGCCTTTAGATCGGACCAGCCTGCGCGGCTCAGCATTTCGGAGGAGATGGTGCTGTAGTCCTCCGCTGTGGGCGGCGTGTAAACGCCGGTATTTTTGAGGGCCGGGCCGGATGAAGTCTTGATGATAAGGTCCGGGTCCTCTAACAGAATCTTTTCCGGGTCAATGGTCTTGCCGGTAATGGTAGGGTCGCCGAAAATATTGACAGCCCCGGCGTTTAAAAGCATGCTGTTCCAGCCGTCATTGCTGGTTCCCGGTATGCAGGTGGTATTTGGGTCGCCGTATTCCCAGTACACCTTTTTGCTTCCCTTGACGTCCTTAATTTTTTCGGCCACCATGTCCATGTTATCCTGGTAAAATTTTGTCAGCTTCTCGGCTTCCTTTTCCTTGCCAAACAGCTTGCCCAGAATCTCGATTTCCTTTGGCAGCTCGGCATTGTTATAGCCGGATACCACGACAACCTGAATGCCGAAGGGCTCCAGCTTTTTAATGTCCTCTTCCCATGTGCCGTTGTCCGGGGTGATGAGCACCTGGGCGCCCAGCTCGGCAATCTTTTCATAATTCAGCTCGCTCTGGCCCTTTCCGATAACATTATCCGGGTCGAACTGGCTCCAGTACACACGGTCCTGGGCTGTGTTCTTATCCACCGCCACCACCTTGTCGATGGCGCCGATCCCGCGGATCAGCTCAGAATTGTAGCGGTTGGCCACCACCACTTTCTCAAGGGGCTGGGGAATGGTTACCTCGCGCCCGGTATCATCCACCACGGTAATGCTTTTCGCCTCACTCGAATCCCCGCTCTGGCTGCACCCGGCAAAGACCGGAACCAGCAGAAGCAACGCGCACATCAGTGCAATCACTCTCTTCTTCATTTTTTCCTCCATTAAATTAAAAATTTATGTTAAATCCTTTTGGATGTCAACATCTCCCAGAAAACACAGGCACATCTAACTTTTCGGCAAATAAAAAAACCGATAAGCACTCTGCTCATCGGTCCCATTTTCCGAGATTTCATTTATTCAAACACGCCGCTGCATTCTCCCCCTGCACGTATTTCTTCTTTAAGGCAGGTCTCCTGGCTTACAGCTCCTCCGCGGCCCGCCTTCCCGGATTGCTCCAGTGGCTTTTCAGGCTTTGTCCCTGTTTACAGTGATGGGTTCGCACCGGACTCACACCGGTTTCCCTATTCTCTTATTGCTAAGCACCTCAAAGGTTATTCTGTTTTTATCATTATACCTGCTTCTATTATACTTGTCAATATCCAACCGGGGAGATTTATTTTCTGACGATAAGGCTCCAGTGGCTGCTGTAATACTGCGGCTCCGCAGGGTTATAGACGCAGGATTCTCTCAGGCTGTCCTCAAGGTGCCAGGCTTTAAAAAAGCGTTTTATGTCTGCCAGATCCACATAGAGGTGGGGCACGCCCGTCTCAGTACCGCTTTTTTCCGAGAGCAGGGTGTTGGCGTCAACGCGCCGGCTGCTGTCTGCCTGTTTATAGCCATAGCTACTCTTAGAGATGAGCGTAAGGAACAGCTCGCCCCCGGGCTTAAGATTGCATTTTATCCGCTTTATTTTAAAGGATTCCTGTAACCTTCAGCAGGCAGCAGTCATGCCCCTGCTTGATGGTCTGGAGCAGCTCGACCTCCACCGGGCGCTCAAATACGGCTTCAAAGAAGGCTTTGCTGTACCCGGCAGTACAATAGCACCAGGTCAGCGATGGGGAGGTCCCGGCCCTTTCCAGCATGGGACACTCGCAGGTAAACATCCTGGTATACAGTGCGCCGCCCTTGATGCTCCAGCCCGCCCCGCTCTCGTTGAGGTGGCTGACAAAGCGTGCCAGATCCTGCCCTTTGGACTGGTATAGCGCCTTGAAAGTCTCGGCGGTTTCCTCCAGCCGGCCATTTTCGTTGCAGTGGCAGCCCATTCTTATTTTGACAATGGTCTCCTGGTCAAAGTTTGTCTCCAGCTCCTCTGACAGGCGCTCAACCCACCTGGCTCTCTCTTCGGGCGCTGCCCCTGGCCGCAGCGGAACCCGGCGAAGGAATGCCTCTGCCTCTTCCCGGGAGATGTTTTTCTCAAGGCTCTGGCTTAACCGTTCCAGCTCCTCCTGCTCCAAAAACGGACTGACCGTTTCCGGCATACTAAAATTTTTCATGCTTCACCTCGCTTATCAATCTCTGGGGCACGGCTTTTACCCATACCCACAGCTCACCACATACCAGCCACTGCCTTCAGGCCGTTGGGCGACCCAAAAGCGCCAATACACCATACTGCGCGGCGGAACGCTGCCATCTGTCAGGAAGCCGGTACGGATCACTGATTTAAAAAGCACAGTGCTTTTTCCATTTTCCAAGACACCGCAGTCCTCGTAGGTCAGCTCGAGAAGCTCCCAGCCAAAATGCCGTTGAAAGTCCCGTTTAACAGCATGCGCCGCGGCTTCTATCTGCTCCTGTGTACAGGGTGAGGGCTTGTCGATCACCACCTTTGTTTTAGTGGTATTACCCCGCAGGCCAAAAAACACGGCCGCTATCAGGCAGAGGATGGCAGCGCCGCAGGCAGCGTGAAAAAGCGCTCTTGATTTCACAATCGATTCTCCTGCTTTCCCGGATCACATTGGCTTTAAATTTTTCTCCAGCCGCCCGGCCATCCACGCCAGGCGCTTGGCCCGGCCGGCTTCCGTTTTGGCGTCAAGATAAGCTCTTGTGTAGGTCTTTTTTACAGAAGGCGGCATATTCAGGAAGTTTTTATGAGCCTGTTCGTTTTCCCGCAGCAGCCGGGCCACTGCCTCAATCTGCTCCTCTGTGACGGGTGAGGGCCCTGCGGCGCTGTCCCACTGGCCGTTTTTCTTTGCCTCCTCGATCTTTTCCCTGCCGATGTCTGTCATCAACCCGCGTTTTTCAAGGCTTTCTGCCAAAGCCTTGTTTTTCGCGGACCATTTGCTGTTCTTTCTGCGCGCGGAAAAATACTTGATGTAGGACTGGCCGTCTACTTTTTTCATCTGGCCGTCAATCCATCCAAAGCACAGGGCTTCCTCCAGCGCCTCGCCAGCTTTTACGGTCACCAGGGCTTTTGTCTTTCCAAACACCAGCCAGACGCCTTCGCTGGACTGGCAGTTGTGGGACAGCCAGTCTCTGAAAGCCTCGCGGGTCTTAAAATATAAGGGCTCACTCATCCTCGTTCCTCCAAAAATCAAATTCTTTTCCACAGCGCCTCTGCAGGTAAAACCAGTCGGCCTTACCCATTGCCTGCGGCAGTTTATGGTTTGATTATAGCATGGTTTCCGGCTCTGGTCATGTCTTTTCCTGCTGTTTAAAGCTTCTGCCTTCCTCTTTTTTGCATAAAAAAAGACCAGCGCAGGTTTGCGCCGGTCTCAGACTTTGCTCTTTTATTTTTCGATGACAAAGTGGCCGTCCTTAAAGTCAACGGTGACCACCTGGTCCTCATCCAGGTTGCCCCGGATAATTTCCTTGCCGATCATGGTTTCAATATTCTTCTGTAAAAAACGCTTCAGCGGACGGGCGCCGTAGCTCGGGTCATAGCCCTGGTCGATGACGGCTTCCTTGGCGTCTTCACTGAGTTTTACCACAATGCGCTTATCATCCAGGCGTTTCTGGAGCTCGGCCATCATCAGGTCGACAATTCTGCCGATGGAGCGCTTGGTGAGCGGCTTGTACAGCACGATCTCATCAATACGGTTGAGGAATTCGGGCCTGAAGTAATTTTTCAGGGAATTCATGACCGCTTCCTCGGTTTCGACCAGAATGTTGCCTTCGGCGTCGATGCCTTCCAGCAGGTATTCGGAGCCGATGTTGCTGGTCATGATGATAATGGTGTTTTTAAAGTCGATGGTCCGTCCCTGGGAGTCGGTCACACGGCCGTCGTCCAGAATCTGGAGCAGCACGTTGAACACGTCCTTATGGGCTTTTTCGATTTCGTCCAGGAGAATGACCGAATAGGGTTTACGCCGCACAGCTTCTGTCAGCTGGCCGCCTTCTTCATAGCCAACATATCCCGGAGGCGCTCCGATCAGGCGGCTCACGGAGAATTTTTCCATGTACTCGCTCATGTCGATACGGATCATGTTGTCCTCAGAATCGAACAGGTTGGCGGCAACGGCTTTGGCCAGCTCTGTTTTACCAACCCCGGTAGGCCCTAAGAACAGGAAGGAGCCAATGGGGCTGTTGGGGTTTTTAATGCCCGCGCGGGAGCGGATAATGGCGTCGACCACCTTTTCGATGGGTTCTTCCTGGCCGACCACGCGTTTTCTGAGGGTATCTTCCAGATTCAGGAGCTTTTCCCGTTCGCCGGCCATCAGCCGGCTCAGGGGGATACCGGTCCAGTTGGAGATGACTTCGGCGATCTCGTCCTCGGTCACACTCTCACGGATCAGGGATTCGCCCTCGCCTCTGGCCTCGGCGGCTTCTTCCATTTCCTTCATCTTCTTCTGTAATTCCGGCAGCCTGCCGTAGGTCAGCTCTGCGGCCTTGTCATAGTCGGACTCGCGCTGGGCCAGCTCGATCTGGTGGTTAACCCGGTCGATTTCTTCCTTGATCTTCTGGACGGATTCCACCGCGTTCTTTTCGTTATCCCACTGGATCTTCATTTCATTGAAGCGGTCGCGGTATTCGGCCAGCTCCTTCTGAATCCGTTCCAGTCGCTCCTTGCTGAGCTTGTCCTCTTCTTTTTTGAGGGCGGTTTCCTCGATTTCCAGCTGGATCATCTTACGGTTGACCTCATCCATCTCTTCGGGCATGGAGTCAATTTCGGTACGGATCATGGCGCAGGCTTCATCCACCAGGTCGATGGCCTTATCCGGGAGGAAACGGTCGGTAATGTACCGGTTGGAAAGCACTGCCGCGGAAACCAGGGCGTTATCCTGGATCTTGACCCCGTGGAAGATTTCATAGCGTTCCTTTAAGCCTCTGAGGATGGTAATGGTGTCCTCAACCGTCGGTTCATCCACCAGTACCGACTGGAAACGCCGTTCCAGCGCTGGGTCCTTTTCGATATACTGGCGGTATTCATCCAGTGTGGTGGCGCCGATACAGTGGAGCTCGCCCCGGGCCAGCATTGGCTTGAGCATGTTGCCGGCATCCATGGAGCCCTTGGTTTTCCCGGCCCCCACAATGGTGTGGAGCTCATCGATAAACAGGATGACGCGTCCGTCGCTGTCCTTGACTTCCTTTAAGACGGCTTTGAGCCGCTCTTCAAACTCGCCGCGGTATTTGGCGCCGGCGACCAGCGCGCCCATATCTAAGGAGATAATGCGCTTGTCCTTTAAGCCCTCGGGCACATCGCCCTGCACAATCCGGGCAGCCAGGCCTTCGACAATGGCGGTTTTACCAACGCCCGGTTCCCCGATAAGCACTGGGTTGTTCTTGGTTTTTCTGGACAAAATACGGATGGTGTGCCGGATTTCGGAGTCACGGCCAATCACTGGGTCCAGCTTATTATCAATACAGTCCTGCACCAGGTCGTGCCCGTACTGGGTCAGGGCTTCATAGGTTCCTTCGGGGTTGTCGCTCGTGACCCGCTGGCCGCCGCGCACATCCCTTAATACTTTTAAAACCTCATCCTTTGTGACACCGTGACGATTCAGCAGCTCGAGGGCTGCGTTCTGCCTGCTCAGGCTGTAAAAGCCCAGCAGAAGATGCTCGACAGAGATGTACTGGTCTTCCATCTTCTTGGCTTCCTTATAAGCCTCGTTCATGATTTTGTCAGTGTCACGGCTGATATAAACCTTTCCGGGTTCGCGGCCCGGGCCGGTAACGCTGGGCATATTGTCAATATCGCCCTTTAATTCCTGGGTAATCGGATAGGTATTTTTACCCAGCCGTTCAAACAATCTTCCGACCACGCCGTTTTCCTGGGTCAGCAGCGCCAGGAGCAGATGCTCTGGCTGAATTTCCATGTGGTCATGGTCTATGGCAATCTGTTCGGCATTTTTGACCGCTTCGATTGATTTCTGTGTTAACATGTTCATGTCCATTAAATATCACCTACTTCTCTTAAATTTTGTATGTAAAGCCGCCATGCGGCCTGAATGAAGCGCACCCAAACCGCGCTCCGATATGTGATTCGATCCCTGCCTTTATTTCTTTGGCCTGGGATTTCCTAAAAACTGACCGTATAATTCCTCGAGCTCCTGATCCAGATTTTCATCCTCGTTGCTCTCAAAGTAGAGGTTCATGGCAGAGTCGATCATCCGCAGGTATTCGGTCAAAAAATTGGTAACAGTGCTGACACCGTTCTGTACCGCGCCGTTTTCCTTGAATTCACGGATGAATTTGTGGTTGGTCAGGTGTTCGCTGTCCTTGTCATCCACCTCATTGTTTTTGCGCTCGATGTTACAGATTTTCTGGAAAAACTGGTCAAAATGCTCGTTTAAATCCTCGGACTTGGTACGGGAGCTTACCTTAAGCACCGCGTATTTCTGCCCGTTGTCATTGACAAACTCATAGCTGTACCGCACCTTTGGACGGTACTTGTATTTCAGGCTTTTGCCAAACTGGATGCTGGAGTTTTTGTTGATCTGGCTCACCGACAGGGTGTCGCTGAGGTTTTGGTCCAGCTGCTCCAGTATTTTCTGCACCTGCTGCTCAGGTGTCTCCAGACCGATCTTCTCAGCCAAAATATCATTGATGAGCTGAGAGCGGTTGGTATTATTTTCATATGCCAGTTGATCGATCTTTTCAACGATCTCATCAAAAAGCATCAGGCTATATACACTTTTTTTCATAGTTTCCACCTCGTCTATGCATTAATAATACACCCTAACCAATATATTGTCAAATGATTTATGTAAAACACATGACATTTTATTGTATTTCTTAATCCACTTTAAGAATTAAAAGGCTTCATTAATAAATATTACCCAAAAAATTGAAAAACGGACGAAAATTTATGGAATCACTTAAAAAGCTTAGGAAAGCAGCTGATTGGGATTTTAAGGTTTATTAATTTTGGAAAACGTGATATGAGCTGATTATCGAATACAACAATAGCACAGCAACATAAAAAGATCGGCGCAAAATTGTGCCGATCTTTTTTAGCTTCATCTTCATTTTTTATTTTTAAGCACCCTGCACAGTGTGGCGCGCAGGACTTTCATATCCACGGGCTTGGCGACATGGGCGTTCATGCCTGCGTCCAGGGCAGCCTGAATATCCTCTGCGAAGGCGTTGGCAGTCATGGCGACAATGGGGATGGTCCGGGCGTCGGGCCTTGGCAGGCTGCGGATGGCCCTGGTGGCCTCAAAGCCGTTCATCTCAGGCATCTGGATATCCATCAAAACAGCGTCATAGGTGTCTGGAGCGGCGCCGTCAAAGGCCGCCACTGCCTCGGCGCCATTGACCCTGACCCGGGAATCCGCGCCGAGCATTTTCAGCAGCTCGCTGAGGATTTCGGAGTTGATCAGATTATCCTCGGCGATGAGGAAGCAGCGCCCTGCGAGCAGGCTTTCATCGGTGAGTCCCGAGCACTCGTCCTCACGGCTCGCGTTACCCTCAGACGCGCTCTGGGCGGCTGCGAATTCCAGCTCTACCCGGAAGACGGTGCCTGCCCGCTCCTGGCTTTCGGCGGTGATCTCGCCCTCCATCAGGTCCACCAGCCCCTTGGTAATGCTGAGGCCAAGGCCGGTTCCCTCAACCCGCGTCACATTGCGGTCTCTGGTAAAGGGCTCAAACACATGGATGAGGAAGGCTTCGGACATGCCCACACCGGTGTCGCTGACGATGAACCGGTAGCGGACTGCATCGGGGGCCTTGACTGGTGCAATTTCTTCAACCCGCAGTTCTACCCTGCCGCCCTCGGGCGTAAACTTGATAGCGTTGCTCAGCAGGTTGATCAGGATCTGGTTGATGCGCAGCAGGTCGCCGTAAAAGTAAGGGTGCCGGATATTTTCCGTCCGGGCGCTGTAGCTGAGGCCATTGTCCGCGGCCTGGGGCGCAATCATGGCGTTAAGCTGGCTGAGCAGGTCGGAAACGGCAATGGCCGAATGGTTAAGGGTGATCTGTGACCGCTCGATCTTACTCATGTCCAGAATATCATTGATGAGGCTGAGCAGGTGTCTTGAGGCCACGACGATTTTATCCAGGCAGTCCCTGACCCGCGCGCTGTCATCCAGGTGAGCCGCAGCCAGGGTGGTCATGCCCATGACGGCGTTCATGGGGGTGCGGATGTCATGGCTCATGGATGAAAGAAAATCGCTTTTGGCCTGGTTGGCCTTTTCCGCCAGTGACAGGGCCTTTTCCAGCGCTGCCTTTGTCCGGCGCTCGGAGGCCAGCATGTCGGTGACGTCTGCCCGCACCAGGCATACGGTTTTCTGGTTCCGGTCGCCCCACAGCACGTTGATCTGCTTATACCGTGTCTGGTCTCCCAGACGGTAGGGCAGCACAAAATCATAGCCCTCGGGCTTTTTCTTCAGGCGGTCACGCAGGGTGTCCAGGCAAAACTGCTTCTGGGCGTTGTCCTGTCCCCCGTCCGACTCGTAAAACTCTGCGAGCCGTCCGGCGGATTTTGTATAATCCTCTACCACATAGGGCGGAAGGTTCTCAAGGACGATCTGGCGTGTGTACATGGTGGTGCGGCCAGTGTCAATATCAATAAAGCCGATCATCTCAAAGGTATAAGCGATCACGTTCAGCAGTCCCTGCTGCTCTCTTATGGAATCGGTAATGTCGGTTCTCGCCAGACAGACGCGGCCCAGCCGCATGTCCAGGGTGGAGACGGTCATGTTCTTAAAAAGCAGCTCGCCCTTTTCGCCGATGACAGAATAGGAAAAGGAGTAGTCTCCCTTTGCCCTGAGCTGGTCGGGCAGGGTGCGGACGTCCAGCAGCCTCGCGACCTGGTCTTTATCCTTGGGCACAACCCGGGTGTCCAGCAGGTCGCCAATCCATTCTGAATAAATCCCCTCCTGCCCGGGCGTATCGCTATAAGCATCGTCCTTTGAGATGATCCGGTAACGGTCCTGGAAAACATCCACCTCGGCCACCAGGTCGTAGCTGGCCACAGCCAGCTTGCCCATCATGCGCTCAGAGATGGTCTGCCGGGTAATGTCTGTCACGGTGAGGATGCCGGTCACATCCCCGGTATCCGGTGTTTCCACCAGGTTTACCTTAAATTTGACATAACGCCCCTGGGCCTCTCTTGGCAGCTTGATATAGCTTTTCAGGACCACCTCGGTTTCATTCCGCTCGAAGGCAGCCAGCGAGGGCGCGTTGAGGTAGGTGTTTAAAAAGGTCTGCTGCTCATCCGGGTCCACCACGAGGCTGGAGATTCCGGTAAAAAAGATTTCCCGGACGTTTCCAAAGGTCTTCAGGAGATCGGAGCCGGTGTGGTCCATGATTTCAATGATCTGGTTCTGGGTCACATTGCAGTGGCCGATGATGAGGGCGTCGGGGTCGGGCCTGCGGTAGTGCTGCAGGATGAGGTCATTATACTTTTTGCGCATATGCTCCTGCTCCTCGCGCTCCCTGGTAATATCATGATAGCCCGCGTAGATCCGCTTTTCACCGCCGCTGCCCTGGATAAGCGACAGGGTGTTTTTAACCCACAGGCTGCTGCCGTCGCCCTTTCTCAGGCGGTAGGCCATTTCACAGTAATTCTCATCGTTGCGGATATATTCGGCCATGCGCTCGTTGACCCTGGCGCGGTCTTCAGGGTGGACGCCGGCCATGGCGTCTTTCTCACAGATCCGCCAGACCTCGTCCAGGGGCATGCCGGACAGCTCGGCAAAGCCGTCGGAAATGTACTCGGGCATCATGCGGCCATCCTCCAGGCAGCGGATGACTGCCACACCGCCGGGCAGGTTCCTGACCACTGTCTGGAAGTATTCCTCTATCCTTTCCTTTTCCTTCTGCGCGCGGACCTCCTCGGTCACATCCTGCACATATTTAATGTAGGAAGGGATGCCATTCCAGTCGGTTTCCTTAAAGCGGGTGCTGTAAAACCGCCCCGGCTCGCCCACATCCATGCTGTGGGTTTTTCCGTCGGGCGCGTGAGTCTTAAGGGTACAAAAGGCGCAGGGCGCGTCCCTGCCATACAGGGCCTTGTAGCATTTCTGGCCTGCGCAGCTCTGCTCCTCTCTGAAAAGGGCGCCGGACTCGTTCACATAGAGCAGGTCATAGTTTGCCTTGTCGATGACATAAACCCCGTCGGCAATCTCGTTGGCTATGCTCTGGAACAGGCGGGTCTCGTCCGATATGCCGGTAAACACCGCGTAAAACCCGGTGTCCTCGGACAAGGGCCCCATGCGCTGGCCGTTGAGGTGAATCCAGATCAGGCTGCCGTCCTTATGGCGCATGCGGTAGGAAACATCCAGGACGCCGCCGCTCTGGACCGCGGCGCGGGCAGCCGCGTGCACCCGCTCGCGGTCAGCCTCGTAGATAATATCAAAGACATCGTCCTGTACCATTTCCCGGTATTCCTCACGGGTATGGCCTGAAAGGGACATGATGCCGTCAGAATAAAAGGTCGGGATAAAGCGGCCGTCCTCCACCTTATAGCTGGCCACACCGCCGGGGATGGCGTTGACAATGTGTTCCAGCTTCTCGTTGGCAGCGGTCAGCTCCTTTTCCAGGCGCACCGACTCGCTGACATCGCTGTAAACCCCGTACAAAAGCTTTGTGCCATCCTCTTTTTCCTTGACAGAGCCGTCAAGGCGAATCCAGCAGTACTCGCCCTTGCGGTCATTAAAAACACGGTAGGTGTAGTGCATGGTTCCATTGCACAGAATGGCCTGCTGGATTTTTTGCCGCAGCATGCCCGCGTCCCCGGGATGGACGCCCAGAAAATCAGTGGACTGCTCCACATCCCGTATATGCTCCTCGGAATAGCCCATGATCTCATAAAAGGCCGGATTGTGGAACACAGGTAAAATCTGGATGCCGTCAAACTGGTAAACACACAGGCCGCAGGGAATACTGGTAAAGGTTTCCTCCAGCTCAGCCCTCAGCGATCTGGAGCGCTCCTCCTCCCGCTCTCTGTCGGTAATGTCCACGATGTACTCGATCTGCGCCGGGCGGTCCGCCCAGTCAACAATTTTGCCGCTGAGCTCATAGACCCGGCCGCTCTGGGGATGTTTGAACTTTCTGACTAAAAGGGTTTCCCGGCTCATTTTCTCTGCGCTGCAGAAGGGACACGGGCGGTCCTGGCCCGCAGCCTGATAGCAGGTGAGCCCCGGCTTTAACAGCTGCTCTGAAAAATGCGCTTTTGCCCGTCGGTTCGCATAAAGCAGCTCCCAGTTGTCCAGCGCGCTGACATAAATCGCGACCGGCGCATTATCCAGCACGGACGCGGTCTGATCCGCCTCCAGCACGGACAAATATTCTTCCATTAACATAATTCCCTCCTGCCCGGGCTTTGACCAAGCGCCGGGTTCTGCTGTAATTGATTAATTCTACCACAGAAGGGGCTTAAACGCAATCCACCAGTCCGTAGAGCAGGAAGGCGTCCTTAAGGTGGCGGGGCGAGGTTTCATGGCTGCCCGGCGCCCCGGCCGTGACGGCGATGTACTCCCGTCCGTCCTTTTCGGCCAGGGTGGCCAGGCACAGTCCTGCCTCCTCGGTATACCCGGTTTTTCCGCCGAGGAGGGTTACCCCATCCGGATACGGCGTGCCCATGAGACTGTTCAGCGTGCTGCTGAGTCCCACGCCACCGGGGTGCCTGTTGGTAGGCTCTGTCTGGTAATCGAAGGTTGTGAGCAGCTCCCGGAAATCCGGGTTTTTAAGCCCCGCCCTCAACAGAACTGCCATGTCCATGACAGTGGTGTAATGGCCCGGGTCATGCAGTCCGGTGGCGTTTTTAAAATGGGTGTGGGCCATGCCCAGCTCCGCCGCTTTACCATTCATCAGCTCCGCGAAGTTTTCCTCGGAGCCTGCTGTGGCGCAGGCCAGGCCCATGGCCGCGTCGGCCCCCGAGGGCAGCACGCAGCCGTACAGCAGGTCCCGGAGGGTGAGCTGCTCACCGGGTAAAAATCCGGCCACAGAGGCCCCAGAGCCGCTCAGGCAGTCAAAAACCTCCCCGGGCAGGGTGACGGTGTGGTCCAGATCCTCAAACTGGTCCAGGATCACAAGGACTGTCATGAGCTTGGTGAGTGAGGCGGGATAGATCTTTTCACCGCTGTTCTTCTGGAACAGCACCTCGCCGCCGTCCAGGCGCATGAGCACCGCGCTCTCGCTGTACAGGCCGGCGCTGCCCATGGCGTTCACGGGGTGGGCCGGCCCTCCTGGGCTTATGGCCTTAAAGGCAAAGACGACCATGTAAAGGCTGAGCCCCGCGATGATCAAAAACAGCGCAGGCCGCCCCCTGGCCTTTCTTTTTCTTCTCCGGCTGATGATATTTCTTCGGTTGTCATTCATAAAAAACAGCTCCTTTCTGATGGTTCAATTAAACCACAGAAAGGCGCCGCGTTTTTTAACCTTTGTTTCTTTTTCCATTAAGATTTTCTTAACCCCGCAGGGGCAGCGTGACGGTAAAGGTGGTGAGGCCGGAAACGCTCTCGGCCTTTATGCCGCCGCCGTGGGCCAGGACGATCTCCCGGGCGATGGCAAGGCCAAGGCCCGCGCCGCCGGAGGTGGTGGATCTTGCTGTATCGAGCCGGTAGAACTTCTCAAAAATACTCTCGAGCTTGTGGGGCGGGATGGTTCTTCCCCTGTTTTTAAAGGTGACAACCGCTGTGTCCTGCGCCGTTCTCGCCTCAATTTCGATGACTGTTTCCGGGTCGCTGTAGGCCACGGCGTTTTTGAGGATGTTGTTGAACACCCGGGCCAGCTTGTCCGCGTCGCCTTCCAGGTCGATGCTGCCGTCTGTCTTAAACTCGGCCTGTTTGTTCTGGGCTGTAAAAATGGGGTAGAACTCATCCACCATCTGCATGAGCATATAGGAGAGGTGGACCTGCTCCTTTTCCAGCACCACGGTCTGCAGGTTAAAACGCGTGATGTCAAAGAACTCATTGATGAGCTGCTCCAGGCGGCAGGCCTTGTCCAGGGTGATCCTGGTGTACTTTGCCCGCTGCTCCAGGGGCATGTCCGGCGCCTCCTCCAGAATGTTCAGATAGCCGATGACAGAAGTCAGCGGGGTCTTGATGTCGTGAGCCAGGTACACCACCAGGTCATTTTTGCGCTGCTCAGCCTCCCGCGCGTCCCGGGCGCGCTTTTCCAGCGACTGGCGCACCTGGTTCATCTTCTTCTCCATAAAGTCCAGCTCCCCGGGCAGCTCAATATACTCAGACTTCTCGCCGGCCAGGGCGTCGATCCCCCGGCTGATTTCATTAAAATACCGGGTAAAGCGCGTCATCCCCCAGTAAAAAATGGCGCAGAGCAGCACCACGTAGCCCGCGGCCATCCACAGCCCCTTGTTGTTCTGGAAAATCCCCCGGTAGAGCATCTCGGCCCGCTCCCCGCTGGTGAAATGAGCGAAAATATAAACCATGTAGTCGGCAAAGCGGTCCTGGAAAACCCCGTCCACAAACAGGACCATGAGCACCCAGCCCACCAGCAGGGCGGCGAGCGCAGTCAGCAGCACCTGGAGCAGGATCCGGCGTTTCAGCCTTTTAAAGGGATTATCCAATTTTATACCCCACGCCCCACACGGTCTTTATGTACCGCGGGTTTTCCGCCGAATCCTGCATTTTTTCCCGGAGGTGGCGGATATGGACCATGACCGTGTTGTTGCCCGTAAAATATTTCTCACCCCAGACTTCTTTAAACAGCTCCTCGGAGCTGATGACCCGCCCCCTGTTTTTGCAGAGGGTCCACAGGATGGAAAACTCAATGGGCGTGAGCTCCACAGGCTTCTCGTCTAACGTACACACATGGGTCTCCCGGTTGAGCGTAAGGCCGCGGTAGGCGGCTATGGCCCCGGCCTCCTGCTGCCCGCCGTTGTAGCGCTGGGAACGCCGCAGCTGGGCCTTTACCCGGGCCACCAGTTCCAGGGGCCGGAAAGGCTTGGTCACATAATCGTCCGCGCCGATGGCAAGTCCGGTGATCTTGTCAATCTCCTCCTCCCTGGCGGTGAGCATGATAATGGGAAAGGTGTACTTTTCCCGGAGCCTGCGGCACAGGGTAAAGCCGTCCAGCTCTGGCATCATCACATCCAGCACGGCCAGCTCCGGCGGGTTTTCAAGGCCCGACGCCAGCGCTTCCTGTGCGCTGTAAAATTTGCGTACGGCGTAGCCCTCGTTGCCCAGATAAAGCTCCACCAGATCCGCGATTTCCTGTTCATCATCTACTACTAATATTTCCGTCTGCATTTTTCATTTCCTCTTTAAGTATTATGGTTTCTCTTTTATTGTATCTGAACATTGCGTGAATGTCCTTGTCTTTTTCTTAGTGACCTCTTAAGATTTTCTTAAATTAAAAGCCGCCCTGCCCTCTGGCCTGTTTCGGGCCGGAGCAGGACGGGTGTTTTTAAAACAGGCGCCCTCTAAAAGCGAAAGCGCGTGTCCTCAAGGAATTTCCGCCTGCCGGGGTTGCCCTCGGCCCGGTAGATGGCTGGCGCGCCCAGATCGTAGACCACTGACCACACCGTGTCCTTTCCGGTCCTCCGGTCATACTGGCAGATGAACCCGTCGCGGCCGGACAGCAGCGCCATGGCCCCGGGCAGGCCCATGTCCCCTGCTTTTTTGTCCAAGGCGCGGGTGAGCGTCTGGTAGCGGGGCTCTGCCTCCCAGTCGTCCAAGGTTTGGTCGCAGTAGGCGGCCATGGGCGCAGAGTGAAAGCGGTTGGTCGCGCACACATAGGGCTTTTCCTCTGTGGGGCGGATCACCTCCACGCGGTCCCGGTTGGCCTCCAGCACGGCAATGCTGCCGCTCCTGTCCGCCACGGTAAAGGTCTGGGCCGAGCTGATGGGCAGCTCCTGGATACAGCCGATGACCTCCTCGGTGCTGCGGCATTTTTCCAGAAAATACCGCAGCAGCATGCCCGCGTTCATCCCCGGCTTTATGGCGTGGGGATAGACTGCAGTAAGCCCGGCCGCCAGTCCGTGGACGTTCACGCCGTCCTCCATCTCAATAAAGGCCGTAGAATTGCCGGTAAAGTCGATGGCTTCACCCAAAAAGCGGTAGATGGCATTGGTGTTGGTGTTTTCCAGAGATACCAGGAAATCACTGTTTCGGCCAAAGAGAACCTTGTCCCCGCCAGCCACGGCAAAGCAGGAGCAGTGACAGGCCGGAGGCATGGCGTACATGCTGAATAAAAAGGCGCGCAGCGGCTCCGCAGCGCATTTCTGCCCGTCGGCCACGCCCTGTATTTCCTCCAGAATCTCGGGAAAATATTGCTGGTACACAGGCACGCAGTCGGCCGCAAAGCGCAGCCGTTCCTCTGTTATTGGAAAATCAATGCGCTCCAGAAGCCTGCTGCCATGTTCTCTGAGCAGGGTTCCCCAGCGGAACCCAATGTCATAATGGTTCCCTTTAAATCGGTTGTGATACATGTTTTTGCTCTCCTGTTCTTTTATCGTTTTAGAGAGCTACCGGTAACTCTGGTTTAATGGTAATTGAATAAAAATTTATTGTCAACAGGTTTATTAATAAAGGTTTTTATCATCCTCCACTTTGTTACTTTTTCTGATTATCGTCCATCATCTCACCAGAGCGATCCCTATTAAATCAATTGATTTTCGCGATTCGCTCTCTTTAAAACCCACGGAGCACCCCGGTGAACAGCCAGGCGGCCTGCCACACAACCACCGCCGCCACACATACAGCCACCAGAAGATAGAAAGCCCTCATGGCCTTGGATTCTGTACATCTGACTGAACAGGCCAGGAAAATCAGCCAGATACTATAGGATAAAATGGTCATTACACTGCCTCCCCAAAAAACAGTGATAAAAAACAGAGTATTCACGATTTTCATTCCGTTTTCCGAGAAAAGCTTTATTTTTAAAGACTTCAGCATGGGGCCGCTCCTTTCTGCAAAACACGGCTCACAGCGTATTCACCCTTTTATTTTATGGGCGGTGATGATCGTATAGCTGTGGGCATTGACGGTTATTTCACAGCCCTCTGTCCGGACATACCAGTTCTTGCCCCTTCTTTCCATCGCCGCGTCCTGGTTTAATATCCTCGCTCTGCACCACTGCACAGCGTCCACGTCCCCGATGGACAGGTTCTTCCTTATACGCACCGCGCCCATTTCGGTGGTGTGCAGCTTATCAATATTGGCCACTAAATCATTCATTGTCTGCCCAGCTCCTTTACCATGATGTACTCCTCGCTGTTTTCGTCTGCCACCTTAAAGCCAAGGCGGCGGTACAGCCTGACCGCGCCATTAAGCTTCTGGACAGACAGGGAGACCTGTCCCCAGCCCTTTTTCGCGAGACTGGAAAGCATTGCCCGCATCAGCTCTGTGCCGATTCCAAGGCCCCTGTACGCTTTAAAAAGGGCGATGGCAAGGGATGGCGTTTGGGCGTCGACATGCCCATAGTCCTCCATGATCCGCGCCCAGACCGCTCCAATGACCTTTCCGTCCACCTCGGCCACCAGGGCATAATCCGCCTCCTGGCCACCGAAGCCACGCACATAGACCTGCAGCTCCGGGGCGTTTACAATGGCTTTTGGCGGGGCCTCAGCCCCCTCTGGTATAAAGATCGCCTCGTATAAAAAATCCTTTAGCAGCGGGTATTCCTGTTTCCGGATCTCCCGGATGGTTTTATTCATTGTCTGCCTTCTCCTTATCTCCCGAACTTTCATGATATGGGGTATTTTAACATAATCCGCACACCCCGTCTATTTTCCTGGGCGGATTCTGGATTTTTAAAGGGGCCTGTCGCACTGAAAAAGTGGCAAAATGACGCCCGTCGATATTAAAGGTGCGGCGGCGTTTTTAAGTCTATGGATTGTACAAAAAAGCTGTCCGCGGATTAAAAGAGCACCCGGTTCGAGATTAAAATGCACACCGCAGGTGTCGCATTTTACCGAGAGAGGGTGTTTTTAATCCACGGACAGCGCCAAGGCTATCAAGCTTCCGTAATCCTTTGACGGTATTTTCTGCTTAACGATGCACGATAATCCCCATCGTTAAAGTTACGGATTGATTTTCTCTTTTTTAGTGATGGCGAAGCCCATTTGCCTGTAGAGCGCGACCGCCCGCGCATTCCACTGTGCCACATGCAGGGTGATAGGTGCTTTGTTCTCCTGTCTTATGCGCTGTATTGCCCATAAAAGAAGCTGCCTTCCATACCCCTTTCCCTGACTGACTTTCCTCACAATCAGGTCATCAATCTCATTGCCATAGCAGGACACTGCGCCGATGATGCTGCTGTTATCCAGAAGAATATAAATATTGCACAGCTTATCTTTCAGATCGTCACTATCTGCGTAGACATTGACTGGATTGATTCCCAGAGCCCTTCTCATTTCATAGAAGCAATCGTTGTATATTTTCCTGTACTCCTCCAGATACCCGTAATCTAACGGGACGCAGACAATCCCTGCCGCCCCGGCAGTCTCGTCAGGATAACACATCTCATAAACAATCATTGATTTCACACGTCTTTTCCAAAATAACACGCGAGCGCCCGCCCCACAAACGCCGACGCCCCAGGACCCTTTTGCCCGTCGATGGTTTTGATCAGCGCGTCGTTGTGGAGGTACCAGTCGATCATCATATCCCAGTAGTGCTCGCCCTTGTCAATGTTCAGCTCCGCGGTCTCCCCCAGGGCGATGAGTTCGCCTACAATGGTCTGTACCTCCGGCGACGCGGGGTCCTTTTCCCTGCTGCTGTACAGCTTTTCCATGAGGGCCGCGTTTTTCTGGACCGTGCCGTCGCTTTTCATGGCCTCCATTTTTTCCATGTTCTCAGAAAAATGGCTGATGCTGTCCCTCATGGCCGCGGTATATTTCTCAACGCTGCCATACTGCCTTATTGCGAGTCCCGCGATATGCGCTTCATCTGCTTTTACCTTTTTTATAAACTGCTCAAAGGCCTCCACGCTGCCCCAGTGGCGGGCGACGGTCCCGGCGTTTTCGGTTTTAAATTCCTCCAGTATCTGAAGATATCCGCTCAGGTCAAAAGCGTCAAAACTCACGCAGGCTTCCCCCTTTTCCAGCTTATCCAGAAGGGCGAGAAGCTTATCCAGCCGGTCGCGCCTTGCCTTAAGCAGCTCCCGCTGCTTTTTAAAGGCCCTTGCCCTGTCAAAGCCCGGATCTGCCATGATTTCCCGGATGTCCTTTAACGGAAAATCCAGCTCCTTAAAAAACAAAACCTGCTGCAGGGCTTTCAGGGCCTCATCATCGTAGAGCCGGTACCCTGCCTCTGTAACCTCGGTGGGCTTAAACACGCCGATTTCATCATAATACTGCAGGGTCCGGACACTCACGCCGGTCAGCGCCGCCACTTGTTTTACGGTTCTCATTAAAATCAACTCCTGTCTCATTGATGGTCAAGAGAGCGCCGCAGACGAACCGGCCGTTATTCTCTCCGCTTTGCCTCTTTAACCCGATTGTACACTATCACGCAGCGTGAGGGTCAATGGGTTTTGGAAAGAAATCCGGTCCGATTAAGCCAGTCTTCAAAAACCCGCAGCTGCTCGGGCGTATGGAAGTAATGCTCGCCGTCCGGCACGATCTCGAGGCCGCAGGAAAACCGGCTGGCAAAGGCTTCGACGGTGCCGCGCCCGCAGGTGTCGTCCCTGCCGCCGTACAGGATCTCAGTCGGCGCCGTCCATTTGCTGACAGGGTGCTCAATCACATAGGTATAGTAGTCCCAGTACAGGGTCTGGCCGATGGGGGTGGCGATGGTCTGCTCGCGTCTCAGCTGCTCCTCGGTAATCCCAAATCCGACCATCATGTTCTCGATCATGCGCCGCATATCCACCAGCGGCGACAAAAACCATGCCTTTTCCAGGGGCTCGCCGGAATAGGCCATGAGGCTGAAATACGCGCCGATGCTGTTTGCGAACAGGCTGACAGACTGCCACCGGGCCCTGGCCCAGCGCATGACCGCGGCCAGCTCCGCCACGCACGTCTGCACCTTGCAGAGGGTCGCCTCATCCCTGCGGTCTCCGTGCTCTGGGAGGTCAAAGCTCAGAACCTGACAGCCGCCGGCCATGTTATCGGCGTTTTCGGCCAGTATGCGGATGGGCTCATCGGCCTTGTGGGACTGGCTGCCGTGAACAGCGATGATGACCCTGTCCGCCGGACAGCCCTAAAGCAGGGCGGGGATGTTCTCAATTTTCAGGCGTTTTACAGTCATGGCTTGCGCTCCTCTCTGTTTTTGGCTGCCTCCCCGCCGGACAGGGCCTCAAGGTCTGCCTGCTCATAGCGGTTGTGGCCGGGAATGCCTTTCTTATACTTCCAGCAGACAATGGCCTCCTCCAGGGATTTGCCCGCGTTGTCCGCGAAAAAATCCCGGATATAGGTATTGTACTCAAACTGCCGGTCAATGGCCGTCTTTCCCTTTTTCTTCTCTTTTAAAATCTGATCATAGGCGGCGACGGCGTCCCGGTAGGTTTTTCCGGTATTGGCCTTCAGCCACTTCTGGAAAACCACGTTAAAGGAAAACCCGCGGCCAATCTTCTCCTTGAAAAAGGCCCGGTGCCTTTCGGAGCAGACAAAATCCGGCTCGATGGCCATCTCCTCTGTAATGGCGCCCTCCCGCGTTTTTCCCGGCCGGCTTCTGGCCGCCGGGGCCGTCACCCTGCCTGTGTCCAGAAAACAGGCGATGCGCTCGGTCAGCTCAAGCTTTCCGCCGGAAACCGGCAGGCCGTTCTGCCTGCAAAAGGCTGTCAGCTCTTCCTTCAGGTAGTAATAGCTTCGGAATGTTTTACTGTCCAGGCTTTTATCCAAATCGGGGCGCTCACTCATACCGCTCCCCCTTCCGCCCAGGCCTGGCCGCACAGGCCCTGGGCAAAGGCCCGGGCACGCTCTGCCTTTTCCGCATCCATAAAAACAGTCCCATAACCCATGTGCCTTTCGGCCAGCATACCCGCGTAGCGCAGCTGGGAGTGCCGGCAATACCGTGTCACCCCGGCCTCCCAGAGGTCGGCACCGGCTTCGGGCCTGTAGCCGCAGGTGGTGATGAGGGCCAGGTGTTTTCCGGCCCACAGAGAGGGTCCCTTCTCCTCGCCGTAGTATTTGTTCATGCCGTAAACCAGCCGGTCCAGCACTGCCTTCATGGGCGGGGTGCAGTACCATGAATAGATGGGCGTGGCCAGCACCAGCAGGTCGCACCCGAGCACCGCGTCAAAGATTTCCTGCATGTTGTCCTCCAGCGGGCAGCCGAAAATGCGCCAGTCCTTCTGGCAGCGCCGGCAGGCCACGCAGGGCTTTAAATCCCGGTCATACAGCCTTATGGACCCGCAGTCCCAGCCATTTTTTTCCATTTCCTCCGTAAAGGGCGCCAGCAGCTGCGCTGTGTTGCCATGCTTCCGGGGGCTTCCCTGTAATATACACGTTTTCATAATTTCCTCCTATCTCCCATTCTAACACACCCCGGCACTGCCGTCCATCGGCCAAATAAAAAAGGCCGGCGCGAAGCCGGTCTTTTCTGCCTTAAAAATTAAACACGCTTTCCCAGTCAAACCCGCCGGATTCCTCCAGGCTTTTGGGCCAGTGGCTGCACCAGTCCGGCACCGCGGGATTTTCGACCCGGTCCAGGCTTGGGGTGTAGGGCTTGATGTCCAGTACTGGGGTCTGGTCGGCGGCGTCGGTGTAGGCGATCTGGATCACGCCTGACGCGTGGTCGATACGGATAACCTGGGCAGTGCCCAGGGCGATGGGGTTGGGCCGTGCGGGTGACCGGGTGGCGAAAATCCCCATGACTTCGGGCGATCCCTTATAGGGGCTGGGGGCTTCGAGAACACTGCGGGCCTCGGTGGTGTCGCAGCCGTCAAACCAAAAGAGCAGGCTGATATGGCTGAAGCCCTCCAGACCCCGCAGGGCCGGAATGTAGGCTGGCTCAAGCCGGATAAACATCCCCTCTTCGTTAATATTGACGGTTCCGATGGGCTTTACTGTAAACTGGTTCACTGTGTGACCTCCTTTATTTGTTGTGCCTCCAGTTTAAACCATGACATCATGTCAAGGTCAAGGCCCGGGCGGATTTTATTTTTTGTCCCTCAGATTTCCACATGGAGATAGCCGCTCCCGTAATAGGGCAGCACATTCATGCCCAGCGCCTGAGCCATCTGGGCCAGGTCACCCACCGGCACGCCCGGGCAGTACAGGTCCGCCGCGTCGCCCCGTTTGTGGAAGGACCAGGGCACCCCGCCCACCTCGTCGTTACGCGCCTCGCACCGCACGCCGGAGGTGATGATAACCGGCGACCCGCAGGCGCAGCGCAGGGCTTCGATCTTATCGAGGAGCGCAGGGTTCATCTCGCAGGGCCACCCGCCGCAGTAGCCTGCGCAGTCGCACCGGTACTCGTCACGGGCGAAATGGGCAGTGGCCATGACCGGAGCCGGCGGGGGGGCCGGCTCTGGCGGGGGCATTGGGGCTTCCTCTGGCCCGGCGTTCTGGGCTTCCGGCGGTAAGGGCTCTGGCGGCTCTGACGCGGCGGTTTCTGTCTCTGGTCTTTTGGCCGCACCTCCCGCCCGATGCATCTGGCCTGCTAAAAAGCAGGCCGATGTTACCATGATGGCTGCTAAAATCAGCAGGACCACCTGTTTTTTTATTTTTACGTTCATGTTTTTACACGGTTACCAGTTCTTCTTTCCGTACGGTTTTGTCCACAAATTCGTAGCTTCTGAGCTTCTGGTAGGAAGCGCCGCCGGGCTGAAAGATGTTCTGGGCGATGACGATGTCGGCCGCGGCGATGATCTGCTCTTTGGTCACGTCTTCCAGATAGTCGGGCAGGCTGATGGTATCGGTATCGCCGTTATCTAACAGAAATTCCAGTTCCAGGGTTTTGCTGGTACTTGTCTCCATATACTGTCTCCTTTCCATTGATTCTTATTAAAGCCGCTGTCTTATGCGACCTCGCGGTTGTCATAATACATGGCGTTGTTGATGCTTTCCACAATGGGGGTCATTAAGGTCCCCAGTGCTTTGCCGGTTTTTACGATTGCCTCGGTGGTGGCCACGGACTCATCGGTGGTGACGCCGCCGATGGTCTTTAATTTTTTCTTGATCTTGCCGCCGACTTCGCCGTAGTTCAGGTTCATCTTAAGCTCGTTTTTAAGTGCAACGCGTTCATAAGCCATCTGCATCTCTCCTTTCGTTTTGATGTTCTCAGTATAGCATCATAAAACCGCCCGGTATATGGACAGTACAAAGTGCCCGGTTTGGCCGGTTTGGCCGGTGTTCTCCGGGCCAAAGCCGCCCAGGCAGGCGGTGAGCTGCTCCCGGGTATAGGCGCTCACGGCATCGCCGCGCTCGGCCCTGAAAATGGTCTTGACGCTGAGGCCGGTGGTTTCGGCCAGCTGGGGCTGGGTGAGGCCCTTTTCCAGACGCTGCTCCCGCACCCAGCGGCCAAAGTCTTTCATTCGTCCTCCGCCACCCACTGGAGCCGGAGCTGGAGGCCTGGGTGATCTTCCTCTGCCCGGTCCAGCTCTTCGGCAAAAAGGCTCTCGGCCTCCTCCAGGGTGCGGGCTCTGATGGTGCAGCGCAGGGTGCCCTCGGCCATGCAGTCATAGGCGGTGTACTCGGGCGATACGTAAAAGTGCTCGCCGTAGAGATCGGCGTAGCGGTCCTTTAAAATTCCCATGCTTTCTCCTCCTCTGCCTTTTGATCCCGGAGGGCCATGCCTGCCCAGAAGCGCTCGACCGGGTCGGGATACGCTGCCTCAAGCTGGCGCTCTTCCTCCTCGGTAAGCTTTGGCGGAATGTTGAAGCCGTTGGGGTTGGTGTCCGCATACCCTGGAATACTCTTTGTATTTATATATTTATTATTTATATCTGAATCAGAAGAAAACCGGTTTTGTTCCCGAGGGCGTTCCGGGTGGAATCCCGCCGGGTTTCCACTGCATTCCGCGGCGGGCTTCCAGAAGAAACCACTGCCGGAATGGGCTGCGGAACTCAGGCGAACCTGCCGCAGCCCGGTGTCGAAGGGAATCAGGGCGTACCGGGCGGGGGCGCCGCCGGAAGCCTTCTGGTATTCCAGCCGGGAATACCGGATGAGCTCCTGCCGGAGTTCCCAGAGGCGTTTCGAGGAGATTCCGTCCATGAAGGCGCGCAGCGCGCTGCTGTCCACCTCGAACCATACAGGCCAGTACCAGCTGCCGTCCTCGTCCTGGACGGCGGCGGCGTTGTTTTTGATAAAAAGGTACACCCAGAGGCCCAGAACCTCTAAAGACCTGCGCGGCCGTGCCATGAGCCAGGCCATAAAGCTCAGAAACTCAGTCACAAAGTTCATGGCTGCCACGCTCCAGTACAGGGTAGATGTTATTTTCGGCCAGCAGCCCGCGGATAAAGCGTTTGCCTTTCTGGGTCCACTGCAGGCTCTCCACCACCTTGACGCTGCCGTCTTTTTTGCGGATGGTGTCGGTGTTGGTGGCCGCGTAGCCTGCGTCCTGCCAGGCCTCGTACAAATACCAGCGCTTCCCTTTTTTGAACTGGACGCCCAGACTGTGGAGCAGGCGGTTCATAAAATCCGCGGTCATGCCGTAATCCTTGGCGATGCCGGTGATGGGGATGAGGGCCGTGCTGTCAAGGACACGCTTCGCGTAGTCGGCCTCTGCCCGCAGCCCGGCCATGACCTTCTCGGCCTCCAGCACCGCGGCGGCCAGCAGGGCCTTATCCTGGGGCATGGAGAGCGCCTGCCTGCGGAGCTGTTCCTCCATGGCGTTAAAAGCCTGGATGTACCGGAGCTTCCAGGAAAGGGCCTGGGCGCCGGTAAAGCCCATGACCAGCAGGGCAAAGCCGTCCCGGGTGATGAGGTATTCCTTCTGTGTTCTTCCGTACTGGTCGACATAAGTAGAGCTCATAAAAAGATCGGCGCAATTTTGTGCCGATGTCTCCCGCCTCAGCAGGGTAATACGCCTCAGCACGCTCTTGTGGGCCCGCTCAAAGTCCCGGGCCACCTGCCGGCTCCCTACCACAGGGCGGTTTTCCCACAGGGTGACCGCAATCTCTTTGTCCGTTTTTGAATTTTCTGCACAATGAACAAGGCCGCGGGATGTTTCCGGACCTTTGTTTTGGGTTTTCATCATTGTACCTCCTCAATCATCAGAAATTTCATCTTTTTGAGATGATACCGTGAGTTTACCCTATTCCTATGTCAATCACATCCTAAACCCAGTGCAAACCCCCGCCCCGGCCGGCGGCCCTCTCCACCACCCGGGCAAACCACTGCTCACCGCCTCCGGCTTTATCCCTCAGACGCTCCAGGGGATGCTGCGCTCTTCCATCCACTTCGTTAACGTTTTCACAATCGGGCATAAAAAGCCCGCAGGACAGCACAAAAACAGCCAGGCTCAGGAGCCATCTGTAAATGCGGTGAATGGTGTTTGGAGCGCAGGGCACATCGCGGCGGCCCTCGGCGATGGCCTGGTGCACCTCAGCGCTGTACTGGCGGCCGGGCACAACCCCCTGGGGCAGGTTGCGCTGCGGCCGGGTGTGCAGCGCGCAGGTCTCGCAGGTGCAGACCAGGCGTCGCGGCCGTATTTTCCTCCGGACGCCGTCCATGCCGATAACCACGCGCCAGAAGTGGTCGCGGACGCTCATGGGCGCGCTGCACCGCGGACAGTCCGGCATCTCCTCGTAAACAATCTTCAGGAGCTGCCCGGCTTCACAGTCCCTGCCGCTGGTCTCCCCCCTCACCATAATCTGCGCTTTGGATATGAGCATATTCTTCCTCCCCGGGCTCCCGGACGCCGCAGGCAATAAAAAACCGGCACACAGCGCCCATTGAGCGTCTGTGTGCCGGTTGATTGACATGTGTCCCGGAAACCACTATTTATTTTGGTGCTTTTAGCACTTTAATACTGTTTTTTTATTAGGGATATTATATCACATTCGGTTTGTTTTGTCTCGATTTTTTTATGCGCTGAGTTTTTCTTCCGGTCATTTTTCTTTATTCCAGCGCAGACGGCTTTACGGCCAGGCGGCTGCAACGCCGCGCACAACTTCGACAAATCTGCTGCTCTCATTAATCCACGGGCTGTGGCCCGAGTGCTCGAACCAGATGATCTCTTTGTGGGGCGCCTCGAGCCTGGCGGCGTAATCCTCTACCAGGGCAGTGGGCGCGTTAAGGTCGTGCCTTCCAGTCAGGAAGTAGACGGGCACCTCCAGTTTTGGGTAGTCCTCACGCAGATCGGTGTCGTACAGTTGGGGATAAACCTGGTTAAAGGTATCAACAATGCCCCGCAGGTAGTTCACCTTATCAAAAGCGCCGTATTCTGGTGAGAAGATATCCCGAAACGTGTGATAGCCAGGGTTTTCGACCTCGGGATTCTGGTTCATGGCATCGCCGAGATCCCCGAGGTACTCGGCGCTTTTCCAGGTAACATCCTCTCCATAATACGGCGGAGGGCCATTTTTCCTCAATTTTTCCACTTTACCCTCATCACCCCGGGCTTGAGCCAGCTCGAGGGATTTTTCGTAATCCAGCTTCTCAGTTTCCAGAAAGGCCACCATCTGCCCGGTGCCCATGAAGGCGTGATAGCGTTCCGGGTTCTCAGCGGCCAGAATGATTCCCAGGGCGCTCCCCCACGATTCTCCTACCAGATAGATCTTTTCCTTATTGAAGGTCTGGCAAAGATAGCTGGTCAGGGCGGCGCCGTCATCAATGTAGGTCTCAACGGTCAGGCTTTGGATGGGGGCCGCATTATAGGATTTTCCCGCACCGGGCTGATCCCAGTTCACTACCACAAAATCCTCCTCCAGCGCAGAAAGGGCGTGACGGACAGCCGCCATCTGTGTGCCGCCCGGCCCCCCGGCCAGAAAAAGCAGCACCGGGTTCTCCCGGTTCTCTCCCCGCAGGCTGATCCACTGCCTGCGGTCGTTGAGTTCAACAGCGCGCAGCTCAGCAATGGCGGCTTTTCTCTCCTGCCCTTCCTCGGCCCGGATTGGCGGCGAATGTGCAAGACGCTGACTTAAAAAGGCGCCGCCGCCCATCAATACAATCATGACCACTGCTGCCCATGCGGCTTTTTGGATGCCTGTTCTCTTTTTTAACCCTGCCATTTTTTCTCCTTTAATTTTTGACCAGCGGTCAAGTTTTCTCTATCATAACAGCTTTTTGACCGATGGTCAAGTTTTATTTTTGGCCGGATTATGTTATGATAATCTAAAAGAAAGGGGTGTTTATTATGGGAAAAAGGGATCTGATCCTGGATACCCTGCAAGAGCTGTTGGCTGAGGATAAAGGCGCTGCCTGCTCGGTGAGCGATATTGCCAAACGTGCAGGCATAGCCAAGGGCGGGCTTTATTACTATTTTAAATCGAAGGAAGCTGTCTTTGACGCGCTGGTAGAGCGCACCTATGATGATAATATTGCACGGTGCCGCGATCTGGTGTCCAGAAATGGCGGCACAGCGCCTGAAAAGCTCAAGGCCCTGTACCAGGCCTACCGCAGTCTCCAGACCTCGACTGACTTCGACCGCTACCTGCATCTGCCTCAAAATGCCTGTATCCATCAGAAATCTCTGGCCCGAATCCTGTCTGGCCTCTCGCCCATTGTGGCGGAGATCATCGGCCAGGGCGTGTTGGAGGGAAGCTTTACCTGCCCCTTGCCCCAGGAAACCGGTGAGATTATTCTGTCCGTATTCTGTTTTCTGCTCGACCCCGGTATTTTTGACTGGACACCCGAGCAGCTTGATCACAGGCTCCGGGCCACAGCGTCCCTGATTGAGGCCGGCCTCGGCGCCGAGCCGGGCAGCCTGGACTTTTTCTATACCCTATCCTGAAAACAGCGCACAGCGTTTTATTGTCTGTGCGCTGTTTTCTTTTTGTCAAATATTGCGGTTTGGCAAGAAAATCGCAAGGTTTTAACCATAGGATTTTATAGCCGCTGTACGTATACTGTTAGAGTGCTTACGGGCACAGCTTAAGAAATTAACGGAAGGAGATGAAACACCTTGGACAGTTGCAGTAACAGCGGAACCGACAAAACGATCAGAAAAGCAGGCCTGCGGGCAGGCGGCGTGCCCGCCGTATCCCCAGGCGGCAGACTGCCCTCCGGGTGTTGATACCTCTGCCTTTTTTCCATAATCTGTTTTCCATCGTTTATGTTTTCCACTTACTGTTGCATACCCAAACCCCAGGAAGCTTTCGGAAATGAAGGGATATGCGCTGAAGCGGCATAAGGCGGTGGTTTTTTTATGCCCTTTTTCAGTCTTTCCCAGAAACACAGAAGGAGTGTGGCACCAATGAACCTATACTGCATTATTTTCGGGCTGATCTTTCTGGCGGCCGGAGCCGCCTTTTTCGCCGGGCTGACCCCTGGCTGGCTCAACGTCTGGCAGAGAATGTCCGAACGTGAAAAAAGCAAAATACGCATTGACCGGCTCAGCCGGAACATCGGATGTGTGGTGGGCGCTGCCAGCGCTGTATTTCTGGCCGCTGGCCTTAACCCGGCGTTCCACCACGCTGCGTTCATGTGGTGCATGATTGCCTGGTTTATCCTGACCGGCCTTGATATTGCTTTTATCAACCACTCAGGCTGGTACAAATCGGAGTAAGCAAGCCCTGCATTCACGCACCGCACCATTATTATCAGGAGGTATGGACCCATGAACAGGATTCAAAAAAACAACGGAGCTGTAAAAAAGAGAATTGACAGCGCTGCCCGCAGAGAACAGGCCAGCGCAGTCATCCATTTTGCAGCGGCCAGCAAAATCCCTGCGGTTTTAAAAAAATTCAATACCACGCTGGGGGGCCTGACGGAAAAGGATGTGACCGCCAGCCGCAGCGCCTATGGTAACAACAAAGTCACCCATGAAAAGAAGAAAACACTGCCGAGAAGGCTGGCGGAAGCCTTCATTAACCCCTTTACTGCCATTTTATTCTGCCTTACCTTTGTGTCTGCGATCACCGACATTATTCTGCCGCTTATCCAGAATTCACCGGATGACTTCAGCCTGCAGACTGTCGTCATTATTCTGACCATGGTTCTGATCTCAGGAACCCTGCGCTTTTTTCAGGAATCCCGTTCCGGCAGCGCGGCCGAAAAGCTGCTGGGCATGATCACAACCACCTGCACCGTTGACCGCGAGGGCGGCGCCACCCAGGAGATCCCTCTGGACGAGGCCGTCGTCGGGGACATCATCCACCTTTCCGCCGGCGACATGATCCCCGCGGACGCGCGGATTATCCACGCCAAGGATCTGTTCGTCAGCCAGGCGGCCCTGACCGGCGAAAGCGAACCCACCGAAAAAACCCCACTTGCCTGCGACGGCACAGCCGGCACCGTCACCGACTATACGAACATTGTCTTTATGGGCAGCAATGTCATCAGCGGCAGCGCCACCGCGGTCATCATCTCTGTGGGTGACGACACGCTCTTTGGCTCCATGGCTTCCTCTGTGGCGGGGGAAGCTGTGGAAACAAGCTTTACCAAGGGCGTCAACGCCATCTCCTGGGTGCTTATCCGCTTTATGTTTGTCATGGTACCCGTGGTCTTTGTCATCAACGGGCTGACCAAGGGCGACTGGCTGGAGGCTTTCCTCTTCGGCATTTCCATCGCTGTCGGGCTGACCCCGGAAATGCTGCCCATGATCGTCACCACCTGCCTGGCCAAGGGCGCGGTGTCCATGTCCAAGAAAAAAACCATTGTCAAAAACCTGAACGCCATCCAGAACTTCGGGGCCATGGATATTCTCTGCACCGACAAGACCGGCACCCTGACCCAGGAACGCGTGGTGCTGGAGTATTCTCTGGACGTGATGGGCAATAAGGACAACCGGGTGCTCCGCCACGCCTACCTCAACAGCTATTTCCAGACAGGGTATAAAAACCTGATGGACCACGCCATTATCCGCAAGACCGAGGAGGAGGAAGCCTCTGACCCAAGGCTGACGGACCTGTCCGAAACCTACACCAAGGTGGATGAAATCCCTTTTGATTTCGCCCGCCGCCGCCTTTCCACTGTGGTCAGCGACAAAAACGGCAAGACCCAGATGGTCACCAAGGGGGCGGTGGAGGAAATGCTCTCGATCTGCGCCTTTGCGGAGTACAGGGGCAGGGTTGAGCCGCTGACCGACGAAATCCGGGAAAATATCCTGAAGACTGTCGACGCCTACAACAACGACGGCATGCGGGTCATCGCTGTCGCCCAGAAGACAAACCCGTCGCCGGTGGGCACCTTTGGCGTGAAGGACGAGTGCGGCATGGTGCTCATGGGCTACCTTGCCTTTCTGGACCCGCCAAAAGAATCTGCCTTCGCGGCCATTAAGGCGCTGCGGGAATACGGTGTGACTACCAAGATTCTGACCGGGGACAACGAAAAGGTCACTCAGTTTATCTGCCGCCAGGTGGGCCTTAAGATCAACAACCTGCTCCTGGGCTCCGACATTGACAAAATGGATGATTTCACCCTGGCAAAGATGGCGGAGCGCACCGATGTGTTCGCCAAGCTCTCACCCGACCAGAAGGCCCGCATTGTCACAGTGCTGCGCGAAAAGGGCCATACAGTCGGCTTTATGGGTGACGGCATCAACGACGCGGCGGCCATGAAATCGGCCGACGTCGGTATCTCTGTGGACAGCGCGGTGGACATTGCCAAGGAATCCGCGGACATTATCCTCCTTGAAAAGGACCTGATGATCCTGGAGCAGGGCATCATCGAGGGGCGCAAGACCTACGCCAACATGAACAAGTACATCAAGATGACGGCCTCCTCAAATTTTGGGAATATGTTCTCGGTGCTGGCCGCCTCTGCCCTGCTGCCCTTTTTACCCATGCAGAGCGCGCAGCTGATCTTTTTAAACCTGATCTATGACCTGACCTGCACCGCCATCCCCTGGGACAACGTGGACGAGGACTTTCTGAAACGGCCCCGCAACTGGGACGCCTCATCGGTGGGCAGCTTTATGCTCTGGCTCGGGCCCACAAGCTCCATCTTCGACTGGACCACCTATGCCGTCATGTACTTTGTGTTCTGCCCCATGTTCATATCCGGCGGCGTCCTGTACAATGACCTGGCGGCCCATTTCTCCGGCGCCGAGCTGGCCCAGATGCAGATAAACTATACGGCGCTGTTCCAGGCCGGCTGGTTTGTGGAATCCATGTGGAGCCAGACCATGGTCATCCATATGATCCGCACCGACAAGCTGCCCTTTATCCAGAGCCGGGCCTCCGCGGGCCTTACCCTGCTTACCTTTATCGGGTGCGGGGTGGTTACAGCCCTGCCCTTTACCGCTTTTGGCGCGAGCCTGGGCTTCATGCCGCTGCCATCCCTCTATTTTGCCTACCTGGCCCCATGCATTATCCTGTACATGTGCCTTGCCACCAGTGTGAAAAAAGCCTATGTACGGCATTTCGGGGACCTTCTCTAAAACGAAAGGAGTATGATGATGAACTTTAATATGCTTTGGTTAAGCCTTTTTAACACTACGGAGCTGCTGGGCGTCAACCTCGGCTTTTGGGCCGCCATGCTGGTCTGCCTGCTGGCTGTGGTTGTAATGAACGCAGTGCTCTGGGGCCTTAAGCCTCAAAAACAGGCGGTGCAGTCTGCCGCGCAGGCCCGCGCCCACAGCCGGCCGCGGTAAGCCTGCGGCTTTCTGAAATAACAACCGAAGGGGGTGTCACGATGAACATCTATGATTTTGTATTCCGTCTTGGCGTCGCGCTGCTGCTCGGCTTTATCATTGGACTGGAGCGCCAGTTCACCGGGCACCCTGCCGGCATCCGGACCAATATTCTTATCTGCCTGGGAACCTGCCTGTTTTTACAGCTTCCCATGGTGATCGAGCTTTACTCCGACATCGGCCGTATCGAGAGCTACATTATCTCGGGGGTCGGTTTTTTATGCAGCGGCGTCATCTTCAAGGAGGGCGGAAACGTCAAGGGGCTCAACACTGCCGCCACACTCTGGTGCACTGCGGCGGTGGGCTGCTTCTTGGCAACCGGCAGAATCCTTTTCGCCCTGGTGGCAGCGCTGATCCTCATAGCGGCCAATATCCTCTCCCGCCCGGTGGCCAGGCGGATCTACCCGCTGGTCAATTTCTCTGAGACGGACAACCGCTACACCGTATCCGTTGTGTGCGACGAGCGGTATGAGGGCCGCCTGCGCAGCTACCTCATCAACGCGGTGCGGAACCGGAAAATGTACCTGGTAAGCCTGGACAGCAACGACCTGCCCGGCGGCCGCATCGAGATCATCGCAGAATACACCTGCTTTTACCGGAACCCCATCCCTGTCATTGAGCAGATCACCACGAGCTGCCTGAAAAATGAGGACAAGGTTTCCGCCAAGTGGGAGCAGGTTCAGTAGCCGGGCTTATGTCCGGCTTTTTTAATCGCAAGAAATCGCAAGAATTTTTACATGTAAGGTGTGCTACAATAGGAACCAGCAAAATGAAATTTTCAGGAAGAAGGTGTTCCCTTGAAAAAAACATCGCCCTTAAATGAACGGATCAAAAAATACGCCCACTCCGATGCCGCCGCCCTGTACCGGGACCTGGGCACCACCAAAAACGGGCTGCGGCTAGACCAGATCGGCGCCATGAAGGAAAAATACGGGGCCAACACCGGGGTTGCCGGAAAGGCCGAGGCCATGAGCGCCCGACTCCGCCGGGCTTTTGTCAACCCCTTTACGGTGATCCTGTTTGTGCTGGGCCTGGTCGCCCTGGCCACTGACCTCTGGTACAGCGGCAGCTCCCCCAGAAACACCGGCACAGTGGTCATCATCGCTGTGATGATCCTCATCAGCGGCACCGTGCGCCTGACCCAGGAGCTGCGTTCCAAGCGCGCCTATGACCGGCTCGACCGGCTGGTCCACACCCATGCGGATGTAAAGCGGGACGGTGTGCGCCTCGCCCTCCCCGCCGAGGAGCTGGTGGTGGGCGACCATGTTTTCCTGGCTGCCGGCGACCGCGTCCCGGCGGATATACGCCTCACCCATACCGAGGACCTCTTTGTCTCCCAGTCGGCCGTCACTGGCGAGAGCGGCATCCTGGAAAAGGACAGCCGGGTTTACAGCTGTCAGGAGGAGATGGCCTTCTCCCAATATCAAAACCTTGTCTTTATGGGCACCACCGTCATCAGCGGAAAGGGCGAGGGCACAGTGCTGGCTGTGGGGCGGGAGACCCTGTACGGCAGCTTTAAAGGGCCGGACGCGCTGTCCCCGGCCAGTTTTGAAAAGGGCGCCGCCTCCATCGCCTGGGTATTGTTCCGGTTTATGGCTGTGCTGGTGCCCATTGTCTTTGTGGCCGCGGGCGTCACCAAGGGCAGCTGGGTGGAGGCTTTTCTCTTCGCCCTCTCAGTGGCTGTGGGGCTCACGCCGGAAATGTTGCCCATGGTCATCACCTCCTGCCTGGCAAAGGGCAGCGTCGCCATGTCAAAAAAGCAGACCATTATCCGGGACATCAACGCCATGCAGGGCTTTGGCAGCATGGATATCCTGTGTATGGATAAAACCGGTACCCTGACCAATGCGGGCATCCTCCTGGAATATTACATGGATATCCTGGGTAATGAGAGCGAGGCGGTGCTCCGCTTCGCCTACCTCAACAGCCTGTACCACTCCGGCGTCAGGAACCCCATCGACGCCGCGATTCTGGAATGCCGGACCATGCCGGGAAAAGGGGACGCCTGCGCCGCCCTGGCCAGGCAGTACCAAAAGGTGGATGAGATTCCCTTTGACTATAACCGGAAGTACGCCAGCATCCTCCTGGCCGGCAGCGGCGGGCATACCCTGGTCATGAAGGGCGATGTGGAGGCGGTTTTTTCCCGCTGTGCCTTTGTGGAGTACCAGGGCGCTGTCCGCCCCATTACCCGGGACGGCCGAGCCAGCCTGGACGCGGTGGTGGCCGAGATGCTGGAGGACGGCATGAAGGTGGTGGCTGTAGCCCGGAAAGACCTGAACAGCCAGAGCCATGTCACCACAGACGACGAGCGGGACATGATCCTGATGGGCTATCTGGCGTTCTTTGACGCGCCCAAGCGCACCGCGGCCCAGTCCATTGCCGGGCTGAGAGCACTGCAGGTCCAGACCAAAATCCTGACCGGCGACCATCAGCAGATCGCCCGCTCGGTCTGCCAGCGGATCGGCGTCGACGCAGACAGCCTGCTCACCGGCACAGAGCTGGACGCCCTGTCCGACCTGGAGCTGCGCCGCGCCGCGGAAAAAACCGCTGTCTTTGCCGAGCTGAGCCCGAGCCAGAAGGTGCGGATCGTGGAGTCTCTGCAGGAAAACGGCCACACCGTGGGCTTTCTGGGCGACGGCACGAACGATATTCCGGCAATCTGCCAGGCCGATGTTGGCATCTCGGTGGATACCGCCGTGGACGCGGCAAAGGACATGGCGGACGTCATCCTGCTGCAAAAGGATCTGAACGTCCTGGAGGCCGGCATTCTGGAGGGACGAAAGACCTTTACCAACATGACCAAATACATCAAAATCACCGCCAGCTCAAACTTTGGCAACATACTCTCCATTGTCTTTGCCAGCGCCTTCCTGCCCTTTCTGCCGATGGCGGCCATCCAGCTCCTGCTGCTGAACCTGCTCTACGACACCCTGTGCATTGTGCTTCCCTGGGACCACGTGGACAGTGGGGCCTGCGCCTCCCCCAGGGACTGGTCGGGAAAAACTTTGGGGCGGTTCATGGGGTTTTTCGGGCCCATCAGCTCACTGTTCGACGGGATCACCTTTCTGTTTCTGTACTTTGTGCTGTGCCCCTCCCTTACCGGCGGCCTGCTCTATACCCAGCTCACCGACCCGGCCCTGCAGCTCCAGTACATGGCGGTATTCCAGACCGGGTGGTTTTTAGAATCCATGTGGACCCAGGTGCTCATCCTGCATATGCTGCGCACCGAAAAAATCCCGTTTCTGCAGAGCCGGCCCTCTGCCCCGGTCATGCTCATCACCGTTGCCGGTATCCTGCTGTTCACCGGGCTTTCCTTTACCCCGCTGTTCAGCGTGCTGGGGCTGACCATCCTCCCGCCGCGCTACTTTGGCTTTCTGCTGGCTGTCGTGGCGGCCTACATGCTGCTGACCACTGTGCTGAAACGGCTCTACACCGCGAAATACGGCGAACTGATCTAGAAAGGAGGAACCCAGATGAAAAAAAACGCAAGCTTTATCATGATGGATTCCGCCCTTGCCCAGTCTTTGTACCAGGCCCTGGAGACCCTGCCGGTCCAGTCTGCCTACGCCGAGGAGCTGCGCCAGGGCCTGCGTGACCTCCTCGACGGTGACGCGGCGACCCTTGTGCTGGGCCTGGCCGGCCTCATGGACGACGGCATCTACGCCGGCGCCCTTGAGATCCACCCCAAAAGCCGGCGGGTGCTCTACGACGGAAAAGAGATCGGCCTGACCCCCAAGGAGTTTGACATCCTGCACTTTCTGGCTAAAAACAAAGGCGAGGTCTTTACCAAGGAGCAGATCTACCAGGCGGTGTGGGCCGAGGACTACCTCATGGCCGACAGCAACATCATGGCCTTTATCCGCAAGCTCCGGAAAAAGATTGAGCCCAACCCCGACGCGCCAGAGTTTATCCTGACCATCTGGGGCATTGGCTATAAGTTTACAGACCCGCGCTCCTGAAAGCCGGACGCGCAAAAAAACAGCGCGCGGACAGGTTCTTCCACACGCTGTTTTTTGCGCTTATTTTTCTTTCATCAGCTCTTTTTCCAGGTCGGCCGCGTACCGGGCCTGCTGCTTTTTCAGGTAGGGGCCGATAAAAGCGCGCATGAAAAACTTTTTGGGCGCGGCCTCCTCGGTAAAGGTTAAGACTGCCTGGCCGTCCTCCTCGCTGAAAAGGCCCTCCCACCGGCCCTTCATATTGCCGTTTTCCATATCAAAGGCATAGCGCTTACAGGGCTCCAGGGCTGTGATCGTAAAAAAGGTGGGGTAGCCCTTTGCGGTGTACTCCACAAACCGCCTTTCGTCCAGAACCTCGATCCGGCTCAGGTCGCTGCGCCAGCCGCTGTTTTCATTGTCGGTCACGACCCGCCACAGGGCGGAGACGCTGCAGGGTAAACTAATTTTCAGCTTTGCTTTTGCCATCTCTGTCTCCTTTCCTAACGCCTATTTGGCCAGCAGTTTTTTCAGCTGGCCCTCGTTTAACAGGTGGACGGTCTCGAACCGTCCGTCCTTAAAAACAGCCCAGTTGTTAAACACGCAGGGCACTGCCTTGGCGGCCTCCAGGCTGTCCACGGCCACCAGCTCCAGAGGGATGCCGTTGGCCTCGCAGTAGCCCTTTGCCTGCTCAACGCAGTTTGGGATAAAGGGGCACTGCATACCGTAGTAAATGGTCAGCTCCTTGCCCGGAATGGCTTGTTTTTTGACATTCTGGGCAAAGCGGGGCAGGCTCCCATCAAAGGACAGGGCCAGAAGCTCGTAGCCGTCGTCTGTGGTGTCAACGGTCTCGAAACCATATTTCATAAAAAACTTCTTATCTGCCATAAAAGGCTTTTTCTTTCTGGCGCTCAGCACGCACACACCGGATTTCCCGCGCGCTTTTGCGTCCTCGATGCAGTAGTCCAGCAGCGCGGCCCCGTGGCCCTTTCCTTTAAAAGACCCGGCCACCCACAGGCAGTAGATATACAGGTAGTTGTCCCCCAGCACCGGCGTCCAGGCAGTCTCGAGGGGCGCGTACTCGATAAAGACCTTCCCCCGGTCATCCAGCTTCCTGAAAACATGGCCCTCGTCCAGCCGCTCCCGCAGCCATTTCTTTTTTGCCGCCACACCGCACTGATGCTTTTTGTCGGCTATGGCACAGCACACATGCTGGCTGTCCAGGTTTTCGGCTGTCAGATTAAGATACGCTTCACTCATTGATTTCCTCCCTCTTTTGCCTTTTGGCTCTTTGTACCATTATACCAAAAAAACCTGACAATGTCTGTCAGGTTTTTCAGGGTGTCGAAAAGTCAAAATGTGGTTGTAAAGTTAAAGCAAGAGGCAATTTCAATGGAGAATTGAGAATGCAGAATGGAGAATTAGAGGAACAAAATGCTGTGCATTTTGATTGGATTTGCGGCCAAAGGCCGCTGTTTCAATCGCTTTTTCGTCAGAAAAAGGGGTCAATCATTCTCCATTCTCAATTCTTCATTCTCCATTAAACAATCCTCCCTTTAACGCTTCACCTCTTCATAATAACATTTGTCTACACTCTGAAAAACCTGACAATGTCTGTCAGGTTTTTAAAGATCGTTACTGGACGACTCAGGCGTGGAGCGATCAAGCCTCGTCCCCGCCGATAAAGACGCGCAGGGCGTTAAGCACCTCAAACTCACGCTCGCCAAAGCCATAGCCCACCCGGTGGATACGCATGGCGGGAAAACCGTCTGCGGGGCTGGCCAGCTCTGCCAGAATGGCCGCGCCGGTCGGCGTCACGGCCTCGCCCCCGGCGCAGCGGGCGTAAACCTCAAAGCCTGAGCCTGCCAGAATCTCGGCGGTGGCTGGCGCCGGCACTGGCAGGACGCCGTGGGCGCACGCCACAAAGCCCTGGCCTGTGTTCACCGCAGAGGCCAGAATTTTATCCGCTGCCACCGCGTGGGCGCAGATGGCCGCGCCCACAATGTCCACAATGGAATCTACGGCCCCCACCTCATGGAAATGGACCTTTTCGGGCGGTACGCCGTGTACCTTTCCTTCCGCCTTTGCCACCCGGCCAAACATGGACAGGGCTGTGGCCTTGACCGGCGCGTCCAGGCTGCTGCTTTCAATCATCTCCTGAATCTCCGCAAAATGGCGGTGGCAGTGCTCCTCCCGGCCGGCGGCCACCCGGCAGCTGGTGCCGGTGATCCCCCGCTTTTTTGTCTTTTCAATCTCAAGGTGAAAGCCAGGCAGGCCAAGCTTTTCAAGCTCCTGCCGCAGGGTCTCCGGGCTCACGCCGCAGTCCAGAAAGGCCCCGAGGGTCATATCGCCGCTGATGCCCGCAAAGCAGTCAAAATACACGATTTTCATGAATGCCTCCTAAAGCTGGTTGATTTTCGAGGCCATACAGGCCGCCCCAAAGCCGTTGTCGATGTTGACCACGCCGATGCCGCTGGCGCAGGAGGTCAGCATGCCCAGCAGGGCGGAGATGCCGCCAAAGTTGGCTCCATAACCGATGCTGGTGGGCACAGCGATCACTGGCTTGTCCGTGAGACCACCGACCACTGAGGCCAGCGCGCCCTCCATGCCTGCCACCACAATGATGACCCGGGCCCCGTTGATGACCTCCACGTTGTCTAAAAGCCGGTGGATTCCGGCCACGCCCACATCATACAGCCGCCGCACCGCGTTGCCCATGACCATGGCGGTCACAGCTGCCTCCTCAGCCACCGGGATGTCCGAGGTGCCTGCGGTCACCACTGCGATATATTCCTCGGATACCGGGTATTCCTGGCGCTTGACCACCACCGACCGGGCGTCCTTGTAATAGACGGCGTCTTCGGTCAGCTCCCGGATGGCCGCGTAGACCTGCTCATCGGCCCGGGAGGCCAGGATATTGCCTTTTGTGCGCGCAAGCATATCGGCCACAATGCCCTGGATCTGCTCAAGGCTTTTCCCGGGGCTGTAGATAACCTCAGGAAAGCCGTTTCTCAGCTCTCTGTGATAATCCACCTTGGCGTATTCCAGATCTTTGTAGGGCATTTCCTGCATTTGCTCCAGGGCGTGCCCGACACCCATGGCGCCAGAGCGCACCGCGGTTAAAATGCGTTCCATTTCTTTTTTTGTCATTTCATTTTACCCTTTCTCCTTTAATGTACCCGCCGCAGACAGACACCGCCCGCGAATCCCAAAATCCTCGGATTCGCGGGCGGTCACACTGCTGAAGAGGGGATGCTGTTTACAGGCTATGCCTGGTATTCCACAATACTGAGGGCCAGCGCCGCAACCTTCTGGGCTGCGAACTTGCCGCCCGGGATGGCCCGGGTCAGGTGCGCGGCTTTTTCCACAATATCTGCCGCCTCCGCGGGGTCATGCTTCTTCATGGCAGCCGCCACAGCCGCGGGCACGGTCACATTCAGAATACTGCAGGCGCACAGGGCCAGCTCATCCATGACCGCTGCGCCCAGAGGCACGGCCCAGGCCACATCCTGACATTCCCCTTTCACAACCCTGGGAATAATATCATGGACAAAGCCGTCCATTTCGGCCACGTTGTCGCCCACAGTCACAGTGATGTCAACCGAGGGGTCAAAGGACCAGTATTTCTGGGCCAGCTTAGAGGTTCTGCGGGCAGCAGGCTCAATCCGGCGCACCTTGATGCTCACCGGTTCGCCCACCATGCCGGAGAGCAGGACACCCGCGTTCTTTTCAACCTCTGCGATGCGGTCGTCGTCAAATTTGGAGACGATGTCTTCCAGGCTGGTACCTGTCATCATCTGATCATAGGCGTACTCTGCCCGGCGGTGGATGGCCCAGGCCCTTGCCGGCTCGGTGGCGTCGATGAGCATATTGGTCACCGGCCCGCGCCACAGCTCATTGGCCTTGCGGCAGATGGTGTTAATGCTGAGCTGGGCCACCTCCGGATCAAAGGAGCAGGCACTGCGCTCGGCCACGATTTCCTGCCCAGTTTTGGCCGCGTCGCCGCCGTTCTTGATCAGGGCTTTCATGCCGATGACCGCGTAGGCGCCCACATGGCCCAGGGGCGCGTTGACCGGCCCGCCGGAAAAGCCCGCGATGCCCTCCTGGAAGCAGGAAAAGATTTCATCAAAGGCCATCATGCCAATGACCGACGGGGCGCCAATGTCCTTGAGGATCAGGCCCACATCGCCCACCAGCTTGGCGGTGTCCACTGCCTCGCCCGTTACCTTGAAGTGCACCTCTTCCGGCAGTCCTGCGGTAGCCACCGCGGATTTCCCCACCAGATAGGCCGAGCTGGTGCGCCCGTAAACGCCCTCGCCCTCTGGCACCTCGGCGTCGGGGTGGATGATTTCAAGAATCGCCGCTGCGCCCAGCACTGCGGCGGTGAAGGGATGGGGAACCATCACTGCCCCTGCCATAGCGTCCAGCATGGCCTGGGTGCCGATGCGCGCGCCGTTGACCGCCAGCTCAGGCCAGACATAGTCCTCGCCCAGGGCGCTGTGGCCGTAGAGCGGGCCGCCGCCAACGTTCATGGGCACATTGCGCCCGTCCAGCGTGGAGAGGGTTCCCTCCAGCATGGCCTTGTTGATGGCCAGCACCGCCGGGAACGCGGAGATTTTATTGTTCATCTTGGCGGTCGGGATGGCTGCCACGCCGCTGCGGTCCACGCCGGCCAGCATGCGGGCCGTGGCTCCCAGCTTCCGGTTGCCCGCCGGAATGCCTACCTGGGCGGCAGAGCCTGCCAGGTACATGATGCAGGCTGTGATCAAGGCCGCGTTGGCCCCATCGGCGCCGGATTTCTTGGCGACCTTGACAGCCTTTTCCATGATGTCGTCGATGGGCAGGCGTCTGGCGTCCGCGAACTCAATGGAAAGCTTTTCCCCTTTTAACAGCTCGTCTGTAATCACATTGGCAACAGTGTGGATGGCCATGTTGACCATGCCGTGACCCCCAGCCAGGGCCTCGATCCGGTCGTTGGTCAGATTTGAAATATTGGATACCGAAGCCATCTCAACCGCAGAGATCACTCTGCATTTTGCGTTATCATTCATGATACTACCTCCTGAAAATTCCTTTAAATTTGAAATACACTTTTTTCACTGTCCAGCAATGCTGAAACCGCCATATGATAAGCCGCTTCGTAGGTCACGGGCTTATGCCACTTTTCATAAACCGCCTCCCGCAGCGCCACTACACTGTCGTGCTCGGGCCGCAGGCTGCCGCTCTCAAATTTCTTGCCCTCCACGGTAAAGTGGAGCGTCTCTCCCTGAAAACAGAGTTCCACGGGGCGCTTCAGCCTCTCATTGTACTGATAGCGGTGCACTGTGTCCATGCGGTGCCAGCCGCCGCTGGTCAGCTCCCCGGCAATGGCCTCCTCTACCCTGTCTGCCGAATCCGGCCTGCAGTCGATAAAAAACAGATAGGACGGCCGGTTTTTCTTGGTGATGGCCGGCACCACCTGCACGTTCGCGGCCCCGGCGGTGTAGAGATGGCCGATGGCCTGCCCGACGCACTCGCCGCTCAGGTGGTCGGCCTGTACCATAAAAACAAGTCCGTCTTTAGAATGAATGTCCATTGCTCCCTCCTTTTCCTGATGCAATCGCTCTCTTAATTCATTTTAGCATCATTTTCCTCTAAAACAAGTTGTTCACAAATTTATGAGCCACTCATAAATTAATGAGTAATGGGGAAATCTTAAATTCTTCTTTTTGCTGGCCGGATTTATGTTAGAATAAACTTAACAAATAAGAGGAGGCGCTTATGAAATACCAGCACAAACTTGAAAAAGAAAGAATGTGCCCCATTGAGCACGGACTGGAGGCCTTTGGCGGCAAATGGAAAGCCCGCATCATCTGCGTTCTGTCCACCGATGATACCATGCGCTATAAACAGCTGAAAAAAGAGCTGAGCAACATTACCGATACGGTCCTGGCCGCCATGCTCAAGGATCTGATCGCCGACGGCCTTATTGCCCGCACCCAGTACAATGAGATCCCCCCAAGGGTTGAGTACGCCCTGACCGATAAGGGCCGGTCTGTCCTGCCCATTCTCCAGAGCATCTGCGCCTGGGCCAAGGCCCATACCACCAGAGACCTGGAGGCAGAGCTGCCCTCCTGCAAAAGCTGCAGCCAGCTGCCCTGATGCCGCCCCTGGGGTATCGGCCTGCTGATGTAAACATTTTCTTACCTCCATTGTAACACGTATTTCATTGAATGCAAGTCATTTGCCTTCAGCGCATTATCGCTAAATCTTTCGTTAAGCTTTTGTCCATAAATACAAAAAGACCGGCGCAAAATTGCGCCGGTCCTGTGGCTTTCCTGCTATCGCTTTCTTCTTTTGTCTTTTTCCTTCATAAAACGCCGGGCGTTTTTCATGCCGCCCACGCTCTCAAACATCCGCTCAAGCTTCTTGGCCTCGATCTGCCTCGAATTCAGCCCTTCATAGCCTGCTTCCTTTTTCAGCTTCTGGTAGCTCGCGAACCGGTCCGCGCCCAGCGCGCCATCCTCCACTGCCCGGAGTACCGCGCAGCCCGGCTCGGTGGTATGGGTGCAGTCCCTGAACCGGCATTCCTCTGCCAGGGCCTCGATGTCGGCAAAGGCTCTGTCCAGGTCTGCGCTCTCCACGCCCAGCTCACGCATCCCCGGTGTGTCGATGACCATGGCGCCGTCTGGCAGTTTAATCAGCTCCCGCCGGGTGGTGGTATGCCTGCCCTTGTCATCGTTTCTCAGACCGCCTGTCGCAAACATTTCCTCGCCGGCCAGGCCGTTGATGAGCGTGGACTTGCCCACGCCGGATGAGCCGATAAAGGCCACGGTCTGCCCGGGCCGCATGTAGGGCATGGCGGCCTCAAAGTCTCCGCCCCCCTGGGTCGTGGTCATGATGACGTCTGCCCCGATGGCCACTGACTGCGCCTCCGCCAGGCGCTCTGCCGGATGGCCGCACAGGTCGGATTTGGTCAGAACCACCACAGGCGCTGCGCCGCTGTCCCAGCCAATGGCCAGATAGCGCTCCAGCCGCCTCAGATTAAAATCCTTGTTCATGGCCATGCAGATAAAGACCGTGTCGATATTGCTGGCAACCACCTGCTCCTCCTGGGCTGTGCCCGCCGCCTTGCGGATAAAGGCGCTTTTTCTCGGGAGCACATGGTGGATGATGGCATGGCCGCCCGCGTCGCTCTCCCGGTCCAGCATGACAAAATCGCCCACTGCGGGAAAATCCGCGGGCCCCTCCGCTTCATGCCGGAGCCTGCCGGAGACCTCGGCTATCAGCACGGCGCTTTCGGTCATAACTCTGTAAGCATCCTTGTACTGTGATACCACCCGCCCGGGGTAAAGCCCGCTGTATTCACCTGCTGCCTTTATTATCCGGTCGTTCATTCCCATCTGCTTCAATACTATTTTATTCAATGTTTTTTCCTCCTTAAAGTTGTATGATACAAACCTATGGGAGGTTTTCTGCCGCGTTACTCTGCGCAGACCTCCCGGCCTGCTGCAAGATCCGTTTTACGGTTTTTATACATAAATCATTTTCTCCTTTTCACTTATTGGTTCCGGTTCATTTTAACATATTCCGGGACAAAGGCAAAGCCCCTGGCCTGGCCCTTAAGCTTTGCCCTCAAAGGCCAAATTCCGCCGCATACCGCAGCACGCCGCTCACCGGGCCCGCGTCTTCACGCAGGCGCAGAGCCATGAAATTTTCGGGCGGCACCTCAAAGGGCGCCCGGATACCCAGCTGCTCCGCGGGAATGTAGCCCGCCCGGGGATAGTAGTCCTCACTCCCCAGCACGGTGATATAGTCATAGCCCAGGGCCTCTGCGGCCTGGCGCCCTGCCTCCATAAGCGCGCTGCCAATGCCCTGGCTCTGGTTTTCCGGCAGTACGGACAGCGGCGCCAGAACAAGCACATCCCGGCTGCCCACAGAGCCTTTGGTCAACAGGATATGCCCGACGATCCGGCCGTCCTTTTGAGCGACCAGAGAGAGCTCCGGCACAAAGGCTCCGCCCTTTCTCAGGGCAGCCACCAGGTCCTGCTCATTGCCGTCGCTGTGCTCCGCGCGCTCAAAGGCTGCCTTCACAACCGCGTAAACTTCATCATAATCCTTTTCTGTCTCCTGTCGGATAACCATCTTTCTGCCTCCGTTGTTTTATCAAAATTCCGCGCTGCCATCACGGGTTAAAAAGAATCATGTGCAGCACGGCGGTCTCATCCCCTGTATTCCTGTAGGAATGGGCGGTATCGGCCTTAAACCGCACGCTTTCACCCTTTTCCACTGTAAGCCGCTGGCCGCCCGTACAGATTTCAATACGGCCCGCAAACAGAGTGATAAACTCAGTGGTTCCTCTGAGGTGCGGCTCAGACGCCCAATAGCTGCCCTTATCCAGCTCCAGATAATAGACGGCAAAGCGGCGGTTCTCATCGTCGGGGAAAAGGGCGTAGTTCTTCACCCTTCCATCGTCCTCAAGCAGGGGCTGGAGCTCGGCTGTTTTCACGATCTCATAGGGGTTTTTGGGGCGGACGGTCAGCGCGTCAAAGGGAACGCCCATACCGTTTGAGAGCTTCCACAGGGTGGATATGGTTGGGTTGCCCTCTCCCCGCTCAATCTGCGCGAGCATGCTTTTGCTCACACCGCTCAGCCTCGCGAGCTCCTCCATGCTCAGCTTACGCTCCTCACGCAGCCTTTTTATATTTTTAGCAATGATCTGATTCATGGTATCCAAAAAAACACACCTTTCTATTGACAATATATCGCACAAGTTATATCATTATATCACACATATTGTGCGATATAATATTCACTTTGTATTATTATATAATCTAAAAGCACTTTTGTAAAGGAAAGAGGTGTGCGATTTGTTCCATTTATACGATTTTCTGCTTTACTGCTTCATCACTGCCTACACGCCGGGGGCCAACAACCTGCTCTCCATGAGCAACGCCGCCCGGCTGGGCTTTAGACGCAGCGTCCGCTTTAACCTGGGTATCCTGGCCGGGTTCACGGTCATTATGACGCTCTGTACGGTTTTCAGCGCAGCGCTCTACACCCTCCTGCCCAGGGTAAAGCTTGTCATGCAGGTTCTCGGCGGCGCCTATATGCTGTATCTTGCCTGGAAGGTCTGGAAAAGCGCGGCGGATTTAAAGGCCGAAGGCGGCAGAGAGGCCCGTTTTCTATCGGGCATGCTCCTGCAGTTCGCCAATCCCAAGATTTATATCTACGCCATTACTGCCATGTCTTTGTATATTCTGCCGGTTTACCAGTCTCCCTGGGCCCTGGCCGGGTTCACGGCGCTCCTGGCCCTCATCGGCGCGTCCGGCTCCTTTGTCTGGGCCCTGTTCGGCGCGGCTTTCTGCCATTTTTTCGCAAGGCATACCAAAGCGGTAAGCCTGGTCATGGCCCTTTTACTGGTTTACTGCGCAGTGTCGCTTTTCCTGTAAAATCAGTCTTCAACCGTCTTTGGGCAGCGGTAGCGCGGCTGTCCCTGGCTGTGCTTGCCGTACTCGATGGCCTCCCTGGGGCAGCGGCAGATGCAGGCCATGCAGTGGGTGCAGCGCTTCCCCCATCGGGGTCTTCCGTTCTCCAGGCGGATATTGGAAAGGGGGCATACCGCCTCGCATTTTCCGCAGGAAATACAGGCGTCCGTGACCCGGAACTTGCCGGCACGCACCACTGCCGGGTAAAAGACATCGTTGACCAGACCGCTCTGGATTTTATCCTTAAAAGCGACGGCCTGCCCGGGCAGGGGCTGTCCCTCCCCGATGAGCCGGGCAATACCGCTGATGGCCGGCTCGGCCCGGCCGATGATTTCCAGGGCCTCCTCCCTGCCGGGCGCGTCGTAAAGGGCAATGTAGTTTTCCGGCATCTTGACCCCTGCGCAGCCGCGAAAGCGCAGGCCTCTGGCTTCGCTCAGCCTTTTCAGATAAGCACCGGCGTTGCCGATGCTGCCGCCGCAGGTCAGCACAAAATAAATGTCCCGGGCGCCCTCGAGGGCTGTTTTCATGAGCCAGTCACGCACCACCCGGGGAATCCGCCACGCGTAGGTGGGCGCGACCACCACCCAGGGTCTTTCTGAGGACAGGGCGCTGTGGTCCTGTTTCCTTATTTTATCAAAAAGGTTCAGGGTCTCGTCCTGGATTTCCTGTCCGATCCTTTTGGCTGTGTAGGCACTGTTTCCGGTGCCTGAAAAGTATAAAATCATCTTAAACCGCTCCTTTCAAAGGCCTGGGCGCCCGTTTCCGCCGATGTGCACCACGCCGTCGTAAATCTTGTTTACCAGCTCTGCCAGGGCTTTCCACTGGGTTTCATCCGCGCTGATATAATAGTAGTTCCGGGTTCCCTCCCGCCGCATGTTCACAATGCCCGCCTCCTTTAAAATCTGGAGATGGTGGGAAACCGAGGGCCTTGTCAGGTGGGTTTTTTCGGCTATCTCACCCACCCGGATACCGGACAGGTCGCTCTGCAGCAGCACCAGCAGGATGAGCTGCCTGGTCTCATCGCCGATGGCTGTAAAGGCATTCCGGCAGGCCTCAAAGCCCTGGGTGATCTCAGCGATCCGCTCCTCACATGTTTTTTCCATAGGGCTCACTCCTATAAATACCGGACATCCAGGGCCTCACGCTGGGCTGACCGCTGGTACTTCACCGCCGGGTAGCCCAGCACCAGTGTGGTGACAGCCTTTTTGCCCCTGGGGATGCCAAGGGTTTTCCTGATCCCGCGCGACGCGCCCGCGGCTGTGGTAAAAAAGCCGCTGAACAGCACGCCCAGCCCGTTGGCCTCTGCCACAAACTCCATGTTCTGAGCCGCCAGCGCCCCGTCGATCGGGGCCTTTGCGGCAATGACAATGACGATGGGCGCGTGAAAAAAGAAAAAGTGATCGCCGATCTGGCTGCGCCGCGCCAGAGGGCTGAAAAGCCCGGCCAGAGGCTTGAGCCTGCGGAACAGCCTGACCGCCATCTGCTCGATTTTTTCCTTTTCCCTGTCCAGCACAATAAAGGAAACGTCCTGCATATTCTTCGCGGTATGGGTTATTCTTCCTGCTTCCAGCACCTGCGCGAGCACAGCCTCGGGGATTTCCCGGTCCTGGAACTGCCGGATGGTACGGCGGCGGCGGATTACGCCCAGCACCGCCTCGGGCTCCAGACGTCCGCCCCTGTCCGGGACCGGTGCCTCCCCATAACCGCTGATGGCGACCGCCGCCTTTGGGCAGACTGCCACGCAGTGCCCGCAGAGGATACAATCCTGGGCCCTTACACGGGCCTTTCCGTCCTCCAGCGCGATGTTGTGGGCCACGCAGTCCTTTTCGCACAGGCCGCAGCCGATACATTTTTCCCTGTCAATTTTAATGTGATGTTGATTGATGACTTCCACCTTCTTTCGTTAACATTCTTTAACCATTATAGCAGATCGAATAAATTGTGCCACATTGGTAAAGAAAGTCGTTACCATTAAAAATGTTCCTTAAGCGCTGCGATCCAGCCCTCGATGGCCTCGGCCAGCATAAACTGCTGCCGCAGCACAGCCTTGCCGGTTTCGGGGATCTCCGGCAGGTTTTCCTTCAGCGCCATATTTTCTTCCAGATCGCCCTTGAGGTTTTTTATGTTCGCCTCAATGTTGTCCAGGCACTGCTTCTGATCCGCGGGCGTAAGGCTGTCCAGATTGACGATGACCGCGTTAAAATCCAGAAAAATATTGATGGGTTTACAGGCGATTTCCGACATCAGCTTCTCAAATTCCCTTTCACCCGCGCTGGTCAGGGAATAGACGGCCTTCTCCGCCATTTTTCCCTCCCTCACAGCATTGCTTTTAATATACCCCTTTTCTTCAAGCTTTATGACCTTTTTATAGATGGAGGGCGTGCTGATTTTTACCCATCTGGATATGTTTTGGTATTCTACCTGCTTTTGGATATCATAAGCGCTCAGGGCTTCCTTTCTGAGCATGCCGAGTACAATCAGATCAATGGTTGCCATAATAACCTCCTCTTTCTTCTTGACAGATACTATAATTTATAGTATTATGGGTTCCTCAATTATTTTGCTATAATTTATAGTACTATATTTTACAATCCATGTCAAGTAAAAGGAGATTTTAACATGAAAGAACACCACTCTAAAATGGCGCTGCTCGGGAGCGCTCCCATTCCCAGGGCTCTTTTGGCCCTGGGGCTCCCAACCATGATGGGCATGCTCATCAACGCCCTGTATAACCTGGCCGACACTTATTTTGTCGGCGGCCTCGGGACCAATGCCATGGGCGCGGTCACCGTGGCCTTTCCCCTCGGCCAGATCGTCGTGGGCCTCGGCCTGCTTTTTGGAAACGGCGCCGCCGCTTATCTCTCAAGGCTGCTGGGCCGGGGCGATGGTGAGACCGCCAATAAGGTGGCCAGCACCGCCCTTTACAGCAGTATTCTGACCGGGGCCCTCGTCATTCTCGGCTCGATCCTTTTTCTGGAGCCCATTTTAAAACAGCTCGGCGCCCTCGAGAGCGTTATGCCCGACGCCCTCGCCTACACCCGTATTTACATCCTGTTTTCAATCTTCAATGTGTTTAACGTCACCATGAACAACCTTGTGTCCAGCGAGGGAGCGGCCAAAACCGCCATGTGCGCGCTCATGGCCGGCGCTGTCCTGAACGTGGCGCTGAACCCTGTTTTCATCTATACCCTCGGCTTCGGCGCTGCCGGCGCGGCCATCGCCACCGCCCTTTCCCAGATGGTCTCTACTCTGGTCTATCTTGGCTATATTCTCAGAAAAAAAAGCGTGTTCAGCTTCAGTCCCAGGGAGTGCTGCTTTTCCCGGGAGATCCTGTCTGAGATTCTGAAAATCGGGATTCCCACACTGGTTTTCCAGCTGCTGACCAGCCTCTCCATCGGCATGATCAACGACGCCGCCAAGGATTACGGCGCCTCTGCCCTGGCTGCCATGGGGCCGCTCACCAAGATCATGTCCATGGGCTCGCTGGTGGTGTTTGGGTTTTTGAAGGGCTTCCAGCCCATTGCCGGATTCAGCTACGGCGCCGGAAAATGGGGTCGGCTTCACGAAGCCATCAAAACCGCCATTCTGTGGTCAACCCTTTTTTGCGCGGCCTTTGGCCTGACAGTGGCTTTCTTCTCCCCACAGCTAATGTCCCTGTTTACCAGGGAGGATATGGAAATGATCCGGATTGGTTCGGCCGCGCTCCGGGCAAACGGCCTGTCTTTCACGCTCTTTGGCTTTTATACGGTCTACTCATTTCTGTTTCTGGTCATGGGCAGGGCAAGGGAGGGCTGTATCCTGGGCGCCTGCCGGCAGGGGCTCTGCTTTGTCCCGGTCATTCTGATTCTCCCGGTTTTTTGGGGCCTGAACGGTATCCTGTACGCCCAGCCCGTGGCGGACGTGCTTTCCGCCCTTGTGACGGTGTTCATGGCCGCGCGGCTTCACAGGGAACTGGCTTTGGGTCGGGAATAGGTTTGTTTGAATATAAAAAAGCACGGCACAAAATGGTGCCGTGCCCGTCTGAGCTCAATTCCATATATCTTCCAGGTTTCTTTTTTCATATACGGTTCGCAAAACGTAAACCTGCTGCTCTGATTCCAGAATGATAAAAAACGTGAGAAAATGACCTGTTTTAAAAAATCTTATGCCTCGGGCGGCCCAGGGCTCTTTCCTGTAAATGGAGTGCCGGGCAGGCATTTGCCCCAGCTTTAAAATTTCTGACATTAATCTTTTTTTAAAAGTTTTTGCAGCATCTGGTTCGAAAAGTTCTGTAGTAATATACCGCCATATCCTTTCAATATCCTTTCGTGCCGCGTCAGTAACAATCACCTCATAGCTTTTCATTCACCATATTTCTCCTGCATCTCTGCAAAAAATTCTTTTGCCGGGCGTCCTTTTCTTTTTAAGAAGTCTTCATAGCCCTCCTCGATCAGGCTGTCAAGGTGATCCGGCGTCTTTTTTATTTTGAAGGTCACACTTCCGTCACGTACAGCCTGCCGTACCAGAGCGTTAATCGCCGCATTGGTGGTAAGCCCCAGCTCAGAAAAAAGCGCGTCTGCCTCCTCCTTCAGCTTTTTATCCATTCGGACCGTTACATTGGTGGTATCCATTATTCTGTCCTCCTCATTATCAATTGCACATAATTTGCACTTCTATTATACACCATTTCAAGGATAAAAGCAAAAAAAGACCGGCACAAAATTGTGCCGATCTCAGACTTCAGACAGAGCTGAAGGTTTGAGGCAAAATCAAATCGCCTCCTGCCTACTGTTCCTGCACGATCCGGACATCGTAGCGGATAATGCCCTGATAGCTGCCGGCTACTGCGTTTGCAAAGGCGTGGCGGGCAAAAGAGACGCTGACCGGAACTGGGGTATCCAGATAGAGCGGCGTTTCGTTTTCCCTTGCGCCGCCGGGCTGTCCAATAAAGGGCGAAGCCTCTACCCAGTTGCCGGGGCTCACAGCGCTGTCAAGACGGATGCCGCCGGGCAGGGCAAGGCGCAGGCTGCGGCTTCCATACAGGTGCATCTCGGTCAGACGCACCTCGCCCACAGCGTATTCGCGGCCTCCCACTCCAGGTGTGATGGTGAGGGCACCGGGGATCACGACCACAAATCCCTCATCAATGTTCATATCAACCTCTACCGTTCCCTCGGCCCCGCCGGCGCCAGGGCCGGGTGTGATTTCCTGTTCAGCCGCGAGAGCCGGCTGTACACTCAGCAGGAACAGGACCAGCAGGAACAGTGTTAATCTCTTTTTCATAATGTTTTCTCCCACGCGGCACATGCCGCGGCTTTATGCTTAGCTGATGCCGCCTTTATTGACGACCCTTGCGACAAATTTAAGATTTCCGACTAAAGTCATGGATCCTTTTACCGGCAGCTTTTCCGGATTTGCCAGAACTACCTTTCCCGCAGCTTTTGATTCTTCTTCATTGAAGGGATATAAAAAGCTGGCAAACTCCTCATGCGGCTTTACTTCTGTAAAGTTACCGGCGGGTTCTTCTTTATACAGATTATAGGCAAGCTCGTACGTTTGCCCGCCTCCGTCACCTTCAAGCCAAAATTCATCATCGTCTGGGCCGCCGCTTCCGGTAACGGTTACGGCTATGCGGTATAAACCGGATTCAAAAGTCTTGCAGTTTTTAATGCTTATCTCAAAGGGGATCGTCCTTCCGTCCTCATCGTACTGGTAGATCATCCCATTATTGCCGGCCTTGATGTAGGGAGGTATGACCAGTGAATAGCTTGGCGACGCGTTAAGGGTAACGCTGACCTGCGCATCCCCTTCGGCACTGCCGTCGGTATTGGAGGGGTACTCCTTCGGCGGGGGAATCGGCGTGGGGGTTACCAATGGAAGATCCCCGCCCCCGGCAAAAACCGGCTGGGCGGAAAACAGCAGGCACAGGGCCAGCAGCAGGGACAGAATGCAGTATTTTTTCTTTTTCATAAAATTGCCTCCTTATGGGGTTGTCTTATCCGGGGGAACCAGTGCCGCCGAAAATACCAGGTTTCCCTGATATTGCCCGGCATTGGCGCTGTCTTCCGGCGCGTTCAGCGTGACGGTGCCTGTCTGGGGTGTATTATTTGCCTTAAAGGCAGCAAACTCGCGGTTGGCGGGGATGTCTGCGTCCCCGTTTTTAACGGTGTAGGCGATTGTGGGGCCGCCGGTTCCCTTTTCCAGCGTATAGGCGCCGCCCGATCCGCTGCCGCTTGTCTTAACAGCCACCGAGTAGCCCAGCCTCTGGGCTTCCTCCTCCATGCCACGGATAGAGACTTCAAAATCCTTTGTGTAGCGCTGCTTCTTTGCCCAGAAGGCATCGCCAAAAGTTAAGCTTTTCGGGATAACCAGCGTATAAGCCGGAAGCTTAAAGGTAACCTTGATCTCGCTCCCTCCGCTGGCCTCACCCTTTTCATCTGACTGAACGGTTGTCTCGGGAAGAGGCTCTCCCTGGGCCAAAGCCGGCTGAGCCAGCAGCAGGAAACCGAGCGCCAGAACAAGCGCGCTTATTTTCTTTTTCATGATTTACTCCTTTTGTGCTTTGTTTTTATCACCCTGAACGGATGCGTTACTCTTTTCGGCTTCTTTTTCTGTAAAGGGCCGCAGCGCCCAATACGCCGATGGCCGCTGTGCCAGCCGCCAGGAAACCGGCCTCCCGGGCGTTGAGAACACCGCCGGTTCGCGGATTATCCTCAGCCGGCATCTCCCGGTCCGCGTCGATGAGCTCCTGGGAAACGCTGACGGTCAGATCGCTGCCATAGGTCTGTCCCTCCTGCGCCAGCGCCGGGGCGCACCAGAGCAGGGTCAGCAGCGCAAGGGACAGGGTTATTATGAAACGCCTCATCACGGCACCTCCACAACTTCAAATTTCAGATACAGGGTATCACCCTTGGCCGGGCTTTTAGGGCTGTATTTTCCAGCGCTTGCCTGCCGGGCCTCGTCAAAACCAAAGCTTGCGTACAGATTGTACCGGTCGCCCTGGCGGAGCAGGGCCTCGCTGGTTTTTGGCCCGTCCTTTTGCTGCCAGGGTGTCATATAAGCCGAATAGGCCAGCTCTCCCCGGCCAGGCTGGCCAGGACTGAGGGACAGCCTCAGGGCGCGGTCGGGAATGCTCACCCGCAGCGCCTTCCCCTCGGGCATGGTTACCTGCGGGGCGTATACGGCGCCCAGCGAATAGTCGGTACTCCGGTCATAGCTCAGGCTCACACTTTTGGGCATGACCACCACATAATCCGGTTTTACCAGAAAACGGATGGACATGGGGGTTTCGCCTCCCTGTTCTCCAGCCGCGAGGGCATTCCCTCCCATGGACAGCAGCAGAACCGCTGTGGCTGCGGCAGCTGTTAATCGCTTAAATTTCATCAAGCCACTCCTTTTCTATCATCGTTTTACTGAACAGTCAGCTCGGTCTGGATCGACGCGCCGTTCATGGGGCTGTTATCCGTCAGGCTCCGGGTGTTGTAGACAATCACGGCGCTGTAGACGCCGGGGTCTGGTATGGTGCCAAGCTTTGGGTTCTCGATCCCTGTGCCGGGCTCAAGCAAACCGGATTTGTAGATGGTCTCGCCGGTATCCTGAAGCACCAGGTCGATCTGAAAATAGCAGGGGTTCCCCTCTGGATTCTGAAACATCACACTCACAACGCCTGTGGCACTGTCGGCAGCGAGCTGTGGATAGCCGGGAATCTGGATTCCGTCCGGCGCCTGCTGGCCTGTGGGCGTGGGCGCCAGGGAAACCACGCTCCGCTCCAGCTCCGGCGCCGCTGGCCGGGTAGAATACCAGGCGATAAAGCCAACAGCCGCCAGCAGCAGCACCGCCAGGATACCGATGATGATGTTTTTAATTTTGGAATGTTCCATAATGCCTCCTCCTGTCGCAATACCTTATAAATAAAACAGGAAGCCGCGCAATTGTCAGCTTCCTGTTTTTTCGGGGCTGCCTGCCCCTGCCTCTATTATACAACGATCCTCTTCCAAAAAGTAGAAAGGTTACGAATTTGTAACCTATGGGATTGTTTTTTATGATTCTTTCTCAAAGCAATAGCCCGATCCCCGGCCAGAGGTAATGGTATAGCCACTGCCCGCCAGCTTTCTGCGCAGACGGGAAACCGCTGTCCTGACTGCCCCCGCATTGCCGGCGGCCGGGAGTTTCCAGACAGCTTCGTAGAGCTGCTCGGCGGATATGCCTCTGCCCTCATTTTGGATCAGGAACAAAAGAATGGCATACTCCCTTGGCTGCAGCAGCATATCCCGGTCAAACAGAAAACCTCTCTGGGCGACGGTATCCATCACAAGAGGTCCCCGCGCCACCTCGGCTGGCGGACACATCGCCTCCCTCCGTCGGAGCAGGCCCACGATCCGGGCCAGCAGCTCCTCGATGCGGTAGGGCTTTGTCATGTAGTCGTCCGCCCCGCCCGTCAGACCGTTCACAATATCCTCATAATCCCTCCGGCTGCTCAGCAAAAGCACAGGCGCTTGGGTGGACTGGCGCAGCTCACTGATAAACGCGAGCCCGTTGCCGTCTGGCAGCAGGATATCCAGCACCACCAGGCTGATGCCGGGCTTGCCTGCCAGAATCCGGCGTGTTTCCGCAAGGCTCTTTGCGGTCAGCACCCTGTAACCAGCGCGCTCCAGCACCGAGCAGTTGAGTGCCCGCACGTGTTCATTATCCTCGACCATCAGTATCACAGGCGTTTTCTTTTCATTCATCCTGCCCTCCCCCTTTCGCTGCCGGTATGGTAAAACGGACGATGGTTCCACTGCCCGGCTCACTTTCAACGCTGATTTTTCCTCCGTGGGCATTTATGATCTGCTTTGCAATATACATCCCCAGGCCGCTGCAGTCCGGGGTGCGCCTTACGCTGTGCCGTATGAACAGCCTGGGCATCAGCTCCGGCGGAATCCCCTCGCCATTATCCGCAACGGCTACGGCCACCATTGTGTCCTCGAGCTCTGCCTCAAGCGTAATCTGCCCCTCTTCGGTGTGCTTTACACTGTTGGAAATAAGATTGAGCACGACCTGCAGCAGGCGTTCCCGGTCGCCGTACACAGGCGGCAGACCAGCAGCTGCCTTTACTTCAATGGTGTTGTGCCGTCCGGTGTCGATCAACGGAAAATATGTTTTGGCGGCGGTTTCCAGCAGGCTCGGCAGATCCATGGGCTGGCGCATCAGGGCAAAGCTGCCGTTCTCGATGGCGGCAGCGTCCAGAAGCTGAGTTACCAGCCGCTCCATGCGTCCGGCCTCACTGTCCACCCGGCGCATGTTCTCCCGGACAGCGTCCCGGTCAATCGCCGCGTCCCCCATCATAGCTCCAGTGAGCTGGGCAAATCCAGAGACAACGGTAATGGGCAGCTGCAGCTCATGGGACAGGCTGTGGAGAAATTTCTCCTTCATATCGGCTACCTCCTGTACCCGTGCCAGGGCGCTCTCCTTCCTGGCCTGCTCGCGGACATGCCCCAGACAGATGACCAGAATCGCACAGGTGATCACACTGACCAGCCCCAGCAGCGAACGGATCGCCACATAGCTGATCTGATCTGCGCCCAGCATCCCCGGTGTAGCGACGGATACAAGGATGGCAGACAGCAGAGGCGGCACCCATATGATGTTCCAGATTCTCGTGTTGTCCAGATCCATGACTGGCTCCAGCATCCTGCGGAAAAAGTAAAAAATCACCGGGTAAGTCAGCAGGTCAAACAGCAGGGTAAAAAGAATCATGGTCAGAAACCCGCCGCCAAGGCGCACCATGGCAAACTGGGCGATGCCGATATTCACTGCCATGAGCGTGTAGGAGATCAGATAGACAAAAAAGTGCCGTACAAACCGGTCCTTTATCACAAAGCAGGACATAATAAAGAAAAGGACAAAGGTGATATTGCGGTAAATGTCCGCGGAGTGTTCTTCTGAATAGCCAAAAACCAGAATACCTGCCATCACTCCGGCCCAGACAGCCGCAACCGTCAGCCCCAATGCCCAGACTGGTATCCTCAGCTTTTTACGGAAAGGGTAATACCGCATAAACAGCGGCCCCAGAAAGGTGATAAAACTTGCCAGCAATTCCATCCACATAGCGCTCTCCTCCTTACTTTTATTATACTCGATCTGAGCAAGCTTTAAAAGCAAAAAAAGATCGGCGCAATTTTGCGCCGATCTCAGGCTGATCTAATCCTCCAGCACCTCGATGGTGTCTCCGGGCTTTACCACGCCGCCTTTCAGGATAATGGTAAAAATCCCCTCTCTGGGCATGACACAGTCGCCTACTTTTTTAGCGATCTCGCAGCCCTTGTGGCACTGTTTGCCAATCTGGGTGACCTCCTGCAGGGTCTCGCCAATTTTCAGGCGGGTGCCCACAGGCAGCTCATAAACGGTGATGCCCTCCGTGGTGATGTTTTCAGCGAAATTGCCGGGCTCAAGCTCGCCGGCGCCCAGGGCCACCATTTTGTCAATGCTCTCCTGCCCCAGCAGGCTGACCTGGCGGTGCCAGTCGCCGCCGTGGGCGTCGCCCTCCAGTCCAAACTTTTCAATAAACACGCCTTCACCGATGGGGGTTTTCATCACGCCCTTTTTTTCGCTCCGGTTAATGGCAATGACCTTTCCTTTCATTTCTTTTCCTCCTTCCGCTCAAAGGTGCCGGAGTGGCCTCCGGTTTTCTTAATGAGCCTGATGTCACCGATGACCATTTCGCGGTCCACAGCCTTGCACATATCGTAGATGGTCAGCGCCGCCACCGAAACGGCCGTAAGCGCTTCGATCTCAATACCGGTTTTGCCTGTGGTCCTGAGCTCAGCCTCGATGTGGATACAGCTGTTTTCCACATCGGGCTCAAAACGCAGGTCACTGCCGGTGATGAGGATGTTATGGCACATGGGGATCAGCTCCGAGGTGCGCTTGCACCCCATAATGCCCCCGATCTGGGCCACGGACAGCACATCCCCCTTTTTCATCTGGTTGCTCAGGATCTTCTCAAGGGTTTGGGGCTTCATGTAAATGGCGCCTCGGGCCAGGGCCATGCGCGCAGTGTCCTTTTTGTGGGTGACGTCCACCATGCGGCCCCGGCCTTCTTCGTTAAAATGGGTAAATTCATCTGAGATGGCCATATTATCCTCCTATTTCGTTCATATTGCGTTTTTTAATGGTTTCATGCTCGTCGATATGGTGGCGTTCCGGCTTGGCCGAAACCGCCATTTCAAGAATTTCTCTGTAGCTCCTGCCTGCCCCGCGCAGCGCCTTCACGTCCAGCTCCTCATCGGAGTGGAGGCAGGGCTTGAGCTTGCCGTCAGCCGTGAGCCGGATGCGGTTGCAGTCCGAGCAGAACCGGTGGCTGATGGGGTTGATGAGCCCCACCTTCCCCAGGGCGCCGGGCAGGGTGCAGAGCCTGGCCGGCGCGCCGGGCGGGGACGCCGCGGGCACCAGCTCCGGCACCCGCGCAAGCACTGCCTCGCCGGGCATGTACTGGCCGAAAGCGTACTCGGCCCCATCGCCCAGAGGCATGAGCTCGATGAAACGCACCTCCACCGGGCGGGTTTTGGTGTAGTGGACAAAGGCCTCGATCTCATCGTCGTTAAAGCCTTTTATCAAAACCGTGTTGATCTTCAGCGGCGTGAGCCCGGCTGCCACGGCTGCGTCGATGCCTGCCAGAGCGTCCTCAAGCCTTCCGCACCGGGTGATGCGGGCGTACTTTTCCGGATCAAAGGTGTCCAGGCTGATGTTGACCCGCCTGAGCCCCGCGGCCTTGAGATCCGCAGCCATTTCAGGCAGCAGAATGCCGTTGGTGGTCATGGCAAAATCCCGGATGCCGGGGATGGCCCCGAGCTTTTTCACCAAATCCAGCACCCCGGCACGCACCAGGGGCTCTCCCCCGGTCAGGCGGATCTTGTCAATGCCCATGTCCGCCCCCGCACGCACCAGTGCCTCGATCTCCTCAAAGGAAAGGTTGGTGGCATGCCGGCGCTTGGGCACGCCCTCCTCGGGCATGCAGTACACACAGCGCAGGTTACACAGGTCGGTGATGGAGATCCTCAGATAATTGACTTTTCTTCCAAAGTGGTCTCTCAAATCAGCACCACTTTTCCGGGCGCATCAAACCCATAGCCTCCCAGCTCTGTGAGGGCCTCCCTCAGCTCGCTGCCCCGCAGGGCTTCTAAAAAGGCCTGAACCTTTTCATCCTCCAGGTTTTCCTGAGCCACGATAAAGTCGTACTCCTCATCGCCAACCGGGATAAAGTCCAGCCCCATCATATTGGCGGCGGACAGCACGCCCATGCCCACGTCGCAGGAGCCGGACTGCACCGCAGAGGCCACCATCATGTGGGTGTTGAGCTCCCGGTCGTAACCCACGATCTGGGAGGGGTCGATGCCCTTTTTCTTTAGGAGATAGTCGAACAGCACCCGGGTGCCGGCCCCGCGCTGGCGGTTGACAAAGGTCACGCCGTCTCTCGTCAGATCCTCAATGCTTTTAATATTTTTGGGGTTTCCCTTTGGGATCATAAAGCCCTGGACCCGCTTCACACCCTTGATGAGGGCGGCCTTCCCCCCGCCCAGATATTTTCTTATAACGGGGATATTGTAGACGCCGGTTTCCTCATCCAGCAGATGGGTGGGGGTCAGGTGGCACTCGCCCTTTTTAAAGGCCATGATGCCGCCCAGGCTCCCCACATGGGCGGAGGACAGGTTCACCAGCTTTTTGTTTTTATGGAGGATATTGGCCATGATGTCAATCATGACATCGTGGCTGCCGATGGTGACCAGTGTATTTTCGATCTCCTCCACCGGGCGCAGCAGCTCGATGTCGACCTCCTGGCCGGCCTCATAACCCTCTATATTTTTAGGCACCCGCAGGATACCGTCGGCGTTGACCAGGGACATGGTCACGCCGGCGCCGCGGTCAAGGGGCGTAGCCACAAAACGGCCGCCCACCTTGCCGCACTTCATGCGGACAAATTCCAGGTATTTGAGGGTGGACATGAGCCGCTTGGACAGGGTGGCCTTAATGACCGGGCGGCTCACATTAAGCTGGTGGGTCATGCCCAAAATCACAGGCTTCACAAAGTTTTCAAACACAAAGTAAGCCGATACCGGGTAGCCCGGAATGCCGATGACGGGCTTACCCTCGATGAAGCCCAGAATGGCGGGCTTGCCCGGCTTGATGGCCACACCGTGTATGGCGACCTCGCCCAGCTCCTCCACCAGAGCCCTGGTGTAATCCTCAGTGCCGGCTGAGGAGCCGGCTGAGATGAGCACCATGTCATTTTCAGCCACTGCCTTCTGGATGGCGGCCTTGATGACCGCATAATCATCGGGCACTGGCGCGTAGCGGGCAGGCTCGCCGCCGTATTCCTTAATCAGGGCCTCAAACATACGGGTGTTGGAGTCAATGATCTTCCCCTTTTCCATGGGCGATCCGGCCTCGACGATCTCGGTGCCCGTGGGGATAATGCCCGCCCGGGGCTTTTTCAGCACCGCCACCTCCAGGATTCCCCCGGCCAGCAGGGCGCCGATGTCCATGGCCCGCAGCTTATGAAAGGCTGGCACAATGAGCTCTCCGGCCACAATGTCCTCCCCGATGGGCCGCACATGCTGCCACAGCGCTACAGGCTTCGCGATGCGCACATGGGCATCGTCCACTGTCACCACATCCTCAATCATCACCACTGCGTTGTAGGGTTCCTCGATCACATCGCCGGTGTCCACAAACTCAAAATCCTCGTGGAGGGTCAGCACCCTGGGGCTGCGCTCATCCACGCCCACGATCTCCAGCGCCTTGACACAGATACCATCCATGGCCGAGGCGTTGTAATAGGGCGAGGATATTTTCGCAAAGACCGGTTCTGCGGTTACCATGCCCAGACAGCCGGTTACCGGCACCGTTTCTTCTGCCGCTCGGGTTCTGCCCGCCTCGGTCATTTTTAAATATTTAGAGACAGCGTCGTCCAGATCCTCATTTTTGAGGTACAGGTTGCGCTCGCTGATATCCACTATTTTTGCCATTACTCTCTCCTTCTTTCCTTAAAACAGCATGACCTTAACGGGGTCGCCGGGATTTTTACCCTCCTCGTTTTCAGTCATCTCAATATATCCGTCCGAGTAGGCCAGCAGGGTAATCATGCCCGACTTGCCATAGGTCGGCCTCACAAGCATGCCGTCCCCGCCTGCCTCAACCGCCACGGTCTGGAAGGTCCTGCGCCCCGGCGCCGCGTGGACATTTTCAGTCAGGGTTCCCACAATGTACTGATTCTTATACAAATCGGTCCGGTGGAAAATATTAATCAGCTTTTTCATGACCACCATGTAGACCATGATGGCAGAGGCGGGCTGACCGGGCAGGCCGATCACCGGCTTTCCAAGGGCTTTTCCCATGATGGTGGGCTTGCCCGGCTTAATGGACAGGCCGTGGAGGAACACCTCGCCCAGATCATTCAGCACGGTCAGGGTATAGTCCCGTTCACCCACCGAGCTGCCGCCGGAGAGCACTACCGCGTCGCTGGTTTCCAGTCCCCGGGTGATGGCCGCTTCAATGGCCTTCGGGTCGTCGGCCGCGTAGGCGGTCTCGATAACCTCAGCGCCCAGCTTTTCCGTCAGCGCCGCAATGGCCGGGGTGTTGATGTCCACGATCTCGCCCAGCCCCGGCGTCTGTCCGGGCCGCACGATCTCATCGCCGGTGGAGATAATGGTAATCCCCGGCTTTTTGTAAACCAGCGCGTCCACCACGCCCACCGAGGACAGCACGCCCACATCCTGGGGCCTTATGGTGTGCCCGGCCTCAAAGACCGGCTCGCCGGCGCGGATGTCGTCACCGGTCAGCATCATGTTTTCCAGAGAGCCTGCCCCTTTGTAGATGGCCAGCTCATCGTCCCCGAACTTTTCGGTGAACTCGATCATCACCATGGCCTCCGTACCCTCAGGCACCATGCCGCCCGTGGGCACATAGACGGTCTCACCAGCGTGCAGGGAGAACTTGGTCTCCCTGCCCATTTCCGCTGCTCCGGTCAGCTTTAAAAAGGCCGGAATGGATTCGCTCGCGCCCTGGACATCCCGCAGCTTTACCGCGTAGCCGTCCACCACCGACCGGTCGAAGTGCGGGACGTTTACACCCGAGACAACAGGCTCGGCCAGAATCCGGCCAAGGGCGCGCCCAAGGGGTACCCTTTCGGTACCGAGCGCATAGTCTGAGAAATATTTCTCCATCAGCGCTTTCATTTCATGGGTTGTTTTTACTTCAAATAGCTCCATTTTTATATCATCTGCACTTTCTATAATTCATATCTTCTATTGTAGCTGAATTTACATAAAATGACAAGGCTGACAAAAACTTATCAGGATTTTATCCATTGACAGACGGCGGCTTTTGCTCTTTCAAAGAGGAAATTCCGGCCTTTTTAAGTCTTGATTTATCCTTAATTAAAACGTCCTTCCTGTTTCTCATTATGCCGTAAGGTGTATATTTTATTGCAGACTAAAGGCATATGGACAAACTGTATTCAAATTATTTGGGAGGACTAACAAATGACTCAGTTATCTAAGAAAATCCGGGCCGCCACTGTCGGCCTGCTGGTCTCTGCCGCCATCTTCGCGGCGGGGTGCTCAAACACAGCGGTGAACCAGGGCGGCGAGGTGTATTACAACGCCAAGATCTTCACATCGGACGATGATCAGCCCGAAGCCAGCGCGCTGGTGGTAAAGGACGGGAAGATCAGCTTTGTGGGCAGCAGCGATGACGCCCTTAAATTCGCCGGCTCGGGCGCCACGTCCCACGACATGGGTGGCAGTTTGATCCTGCCCGGCCTCATCGACAGCCACGCCCATTATCTGGCCATCAACACCTGGACCAGTGACGTGCTGCCCCTCCAGATCGACCTGGCCATGACCCACGACCAGATCCTGGAGGCTGTGAAAGACTACGCCGAGCAGTACCCTGCCGAGGTCGCGCCTGTGATCTCAGAGATGGGCTACGGCACTGACGCGAAGCCCCTGGCCACTGAGCTGGATAAAGTCGTCTCCGACAGGCCTGTAGTACTCACCAACAGCGGCGGCCACGGCGGCTGGGCCAATACAAAGGCTCTGGAAATGGCCGGTGTCACTGCCGCGACCCCCGACCCGTCACCGGGGATCAGCTATTTTGTGCGGGATGAAAACGGCAATCCCACCGGAGAATTCAAGGAAGCCTCCACCATGGCCATCATGCTGCAAAACCTTGGCTTAACCTCGGGCAAGGCCATCGAAACCCGTTTTCCGGTCTTTACCCAGACAGTTCTGAGCCCCTATGGCTACACCTCTTACTATGACGCGGGCCTGCTCGTCGCTGACGAGGAAGAATCCATCGACGCTCTCAGCAAGGCGGGCGCCAACATCCGCGTTTTCACCTCCTTTGTCTACAGAGACCCTGTCCCTGTCGATGAATTCGTGTCCAAAATGACCTCCGTTCGCGACAAGTACACATCGGACACTGTGCGCCCAACCACCCTGAAGCTTTTTAAGGACGGCACACTGGAGGACTATTCCTCCCTCATGTTTGAAAACTTCAGCGACCACTCCGGCGAGGGCGTTGAAATCCTGGATAACGACCATATGATGGCGATCGCCAGGGCCGCGGCCGATAAGGGCTTCAACCTCCACACCCACGCCATCGGTGACAAGGCCATCTCCGAAACCCTTGACCTCTACCGGGATCTGGGGGACATCGAGGGCACCAAGACCATGGCCCATGTCCAGATTCTGCCCGAGGACGGTATCCAGCGCTTTGCAGAGCAGACTGACGTCTTCTACCAGACCACCCCGGTATGGGCCTTGGGCGATGAATTTACCAAGTCCGCCCTGGGCGATGACCGCTACGGCCGCCAGATGCCGCTGAACACCGTTTCCCAGAACGGCACGCTGCTGACCTTTGGCAGCGACGCCCCGGTGAGCAACGGGCTGGCTGGCATCAACCCCTTTACGGAAATGTACCATGCTGTTAAGCGCGGCGAATCCGACGATTATGACCCGCCAAAGAGCGAGGGTATCGACATCGCCACCGCCATCAAGGCTTACACCATCAACGGGGCCAGACAGGTCAACGCCGGAGATGAAATCGGCAGTATCACCGCTGGCAAAAGCGCGGATTTCATCGTTCTGGACCGCGACCTTTTAACCGTCCCGACCGATGAGATCAAAGATACCACCGTGCTCCAGACCTACTTTAAGGGCAATGAGGTTTACAACGCCCAGGATCAGCAGGGCAGCGCAAAATAATCTAAAAAAAGTGTGAGAAACAGCGCTCAGATGCGCCTGTTTCTCACACTTTTTTATTGTCCTAAGGGCATCAGCCTTGGCCGGCGTTTTTCAAAGGCCGCCAGCGCCTCAAATCCGCAGTCTCTCAGCAGCGCGGCCGCCTCGGACAGCCCATCGCCCACCCGGGCCGCGCTATGGGCGTCGGAGCCGAGGGTGACGATCTGGCCGCCAAGGGCCTTGAACCTTTTTACAATCCAGGGGTTTGGCATAAACTGCCGGCAGTTTTTACTCAGGCTGGAGGTATTAATCTCAATGCCCCGGCCCCGGTGGATCACAGCCTTCAAAATCGCTTCAATCTGATGCGTGTAGGCGTCGAGCCGGTAGATTCCCTGCTCGTCCCAGGCATAGCGGTTGACCAGGTCCAGGTGGCCGAGCACATCGTAGTCGCCCTCCTCAGCCAGCCCCAGCACCTCGTCATAGTAAGCGTCAAAGGCGTAGTCGGCGCCGCGCTCCCGGATGGTCTGGCGGATGGTAATATCCCCGATATTGTGGACCGAGCCGATGATAAAATCGTAATGGGCCTGGGCCAGAAAATCGTCCAGGGTATCCCGCCGGTACTGCCCCTCCCCAACCTCAAGGCCGAAGCGCACTGCCGGGCCCGCCCCGGCGCTGTCCCTGAGGTACTCCTCATAGGCCTCGCGGTAGGGGTAAAGGCCAAAGCTCTTATCCTTTGGGTTTACTGTGAAATGGTCTGTGATGCACACCTCACTCAGCCCTCTGGCCGCCGCCATTTTACGGATAGCCCCAATGGTCTCCTCCGAGTCAAAGGAAAAGCGGGTGTGAACATGGTAATCGGCAAGATAACCGAACATAGGCGCTCCTCCCTCAGATGGTGATGGTCATCTCTTCCAGATGAAACTGAAAGCTGGCTGCCTCCAGGTTCTGCAGGGCGCTGATACAGATGTCCTCAGCCGCTTCCCGGCTGCCAATGACCATGACATTGTCCAGATTGGCGTGGAACAGGGCGTTTCTGTAGCTCCCGAAGTTCTCAAAAATGGACTGGAGCATCTCACCCTTCATGGAGTCGTTGATCATCTGCAGATACTGGTGCTTCTGACGCCCGACAGTTTTAAAAATCTTGCCCACCGGCTGGTTGGCCAGGTCGATGCCGCTCAGGTCTGCCAGGTATTTGAGGTACAGCTCAACCCCGCGGTATACGGAGAAAACCATGGGGCTGTAGTCGGTCAGCTCGATGCTGGCGTCGTTAAGCAGCACAAAGGACGGCGAAATCAGGTTGATGAACTGGTCCGCCTGATCCTTTAAAATCCGGATGGTATAGGGGATCTTTTTCCGGATGACCTCATTGATGGATTCCTTTTCCACCCTGCGGTCTCCGGTATTGTTCTCAAAAATATCCTCCAGGCGGATAATGCAGTCCCGCAGCAGCTCGGTGTTCAGTCCCTTCATCTCGCACACGCCGGTGTTGTTGTTGCGCCTGAAAAATACGGACTGCCCCTCAGAGACCATTTTAAAGCCGTTTTCCAGAGACTCGTTGGCCGCGCCGTCCAGCCAGCTGTTCCGGCAGATATAATCCCAGGTGGCGGTTTTCATGGGGAACCGCAGCTCAAAGGATAAAGGCTCAGGTGATTCGGCCTTTACACAGTCGATGGCTTCCACCAGGTAGCTGTTAATGTTGCTGGTCAGGGTGACCGCCTGTTTTCTTTTTCCCGGGCCTGTATTTTCAATTTTCAGGCTGACACTGTTATTGCTTTTGTCCGTGATGGCCTTGAGCTTTTTGGTCGAGCTGAGGCTCAGCTTCTCGCCAGTGACCACAATGCGGTTGATGCGGAAGCTGATGTCCTGTACCGTCCAGTGGGGCTCGGTCTTTGGGGGCTTTAGGGGCTCCTCGGCCACGGGCAGGGCTGTGAGCGCGGCCACGGCCACCGGCTGCTTTTTCTTTTCCCACTTGTAGCTTTCATTTTTCACCGCTGCCTTCTTGGCCGGCTCTTTTTTGGCGGTTTCCTTTTTAGCCGTCTCCTTTTTGGCGGTTTCCCGGTCAATGGGGTCTCCCCACTGGCGGTCGAACAGAGAGGCCAGGTCTGTGTCAAACAAATCGTTGCTGGCATAGACGGTGGCAATGCGCTTTTTGTTAAAATAGGAGATGGTGAACTTGCGCTTGTTCACATAAAAAACCCGGTGGTATTTTTTATTGTATTTGGGATTGTTGGTAAAATCCGGCCGTTTCATCAGGGTTTCGATCAGCTCCTCATACCCCTTCTCGCTCATGGAGAAGGAGTAGGTACAGGATATGCGGTGCGCAGAAACCGACAGCACCTCCAGATCCCGGTCAATGGCCTGTGAGGGGGCCCCGGAGATAAAGCAGTTGTTCTTTCCAGCTGCCTTGGTAAATTTAGCCTTGGAGGCCAGCACCATATTATCCGGTATGTCGTACGCCGCAATGGTGAGGTTTTCCAAAGCCTTCAGATCGCAAAGTTTTACTTTCATAGCAACCCTCCTTTTCTCTATTGTTATTTATACGCCTTTTTCGCTCTATTAATCATACCACAGAGGGGGGTGAATGTATATTAAATTCCACACTACGCAAAAAGATCGGCGCAAAACTGCGCCGATCTTACACTGTTGATGAAGCTTTAAATTAAGAGGTTAAACTTTAGAAAGAGACTTTTGAATGGAGAATGTAGAATTGAGAATGGAGAATTACAGGAACAAAATGCTGCGCATTTTGAGTAGGATAGCGGCCGCGGGCCGCTATATGAATCGCTTTTTCGTTAGAAAAAGGGTTTACTCATTCTCCATTCTCCATTCTCAATTTTCCATTGAAAGTGCCTCCCACTTTAACACTCATCCAACTGCCAAGCTTACGCCCCCGCCATGGTTCCCTTTAGCTGATGGTAGATTTCCACATATTTTTCAAAGATGCCTTCATACACCGCATGGGTTTCCGGATTTGGCTCGACCACATAGGCTTCCTTAACCATGCCGCGGGTGGCTTCCTCAAAATTCGTGTAGGCCTTAGAGCCCACAGAGGCCACAATGGCACAGCCCAGAGCGCTGGCACCTGCGTCCTCGGTCACCACAATAGGTTTTCCGGTCACATCTGAGATGATCTGCATCCAGACCTTATCCTTGGTAACGCCGCCGCAGCCCACAATGGTATTGACCGGGCTGCCATTCTGCTCAAAGCTGTCAATGATGTTCTTGGTGCCAAAGGCCACAGATTCCAGCAGGGCTCTGTAAATATGCGCCTTGGTATGGCTGAGGGTCAGGCCATAGATAACCCCCTTGGCGTTGGCGTCCTTATAGGGGGTACGGTTCCCCTGGAAGAAATCCAGAGCCACCAGTCCGTCGGCCCCGGGGGCAATGCCCTCAATCTGTTCATTCATATAGGCGTAGGGGTTGTCCATTTTGTCCACGCCAAACTCACGCATGTACCATTTTACAATGGAGCCGGCTGAGGTCTGCCCTCCCTCCAAAAGCCACGCGTCCGGGATAATGGGCGCGTCGTAGGGCCCCCAGAGGCCGTCCAGCTGCAGCTTCTGTTCGGAGAAGCAGAGCTGTACAAAGCTGGTGCCCATGATCATGGCCATTTTACCGGCCCGGTCTACCCCCAGGCCAAGCATACCGATGTGGGCGTCGATGCCCCCCTGCACCACGAGCATTTCCGGGTTCAGATCGTATTTTTCCGCAAAATCCTTATTGATGGTGCCCAGCACATCGCCCACACGGGTCACATCCAGAATCATCTTATCCTTATAATCCTCAAGGCCTGCCTGGTTGAAGAAGTCATCGGACCAGCCGCCCTCGCAGGCCACATAATGGGCCTTGCAGGCTGCCTGGCAGACCGAGTTCGTAAATTTGCCGCAGAGCTTATGGTTGATATAGTCCAGCTGCTCGATGATCTTATAGCTCTTTTGATAGATCTCCGGCTGATTATTCTTAATCCAGAGCATTTTCGGGATGGTCCACTCCACAGAATCCTCGCCGCCGCAGTAGTCGAGGATCGGGTGGTGGGTCGCGTTGACAAGCTCTGTTTCCTTAACCGCCCGGTTGTCCATCCACATGATGGCATTGGTCAGGGCCTCGCCGTTTTCATCCACCGGGATAATGGTGGGTGAGGTGGCGCACACGCTGATGGCGGATATGCTGTAGCGCAGGCCAATGGACAGCTTATCGGTCACATTGGCGACCGCGGTGTTCAGACAGCGCCACCAGTCCGCGGGCCGCTGCTCCGCCCACCCCGCCTGGGGGTACAGGGTTTCATAAGCCTGCTCATCCGAAACCACCACGTTGCCGCTCATATCGGCCACTACCACACGCACACTCTGCGTGTCCAAATCAATACCCATAAAATAATTCGCTTGCTTCATTTAAATTTCCCCCTTAGAAATTTGAAATTTATTTTCGGATTGTCGAAAAAACAGAAAGACGAAGCCTTTTACCTAAGGAAGAAAAAAGCGTCCTGCGGGCAACAACCTCACACGGATATCTTCTTCACTAAAGTTAACGCCTGATCTCACCAATGTCCGGCTGTTCCGGTTGTGTTTCACGATTCCTGGCCGTTTACCTCAGCGCCTGGACCTTTTTACTTATCTGGATAAAAGGCGCAGTCGCTGACTTATTTTTTCGAGTCCTCTGAATTTTCGTCGATCTCCAGAACCTTTCTCGCCAGCGGCTCGTCAAGATAAAGCACATCGGCATAGCCGCCGCGCAGAGCGCCCAGAACGGCCTCGGCTTTCTCAAGCCCCACGGCTACCATCAGCTTATTCGGTATTTTCTTAATGTGCTCAAGGGAAGTCCCCACGACTCTGCCGTCCAGGTTTTCATCCGCCACGTTGCCATCAATATCAATATAATGTGAGCAGACATCGCCCACTGCGCCTTTGGTCTTAAAGCTCATGTACTCCCGCGGGCTAAAGCAGCCCAGCTCATAGAGCACCGAACGCTCGGTGATGTTGCCCACCGAAAAGACCGCGGTCCGGCAGCGTTTTGCAAGCTGAAGCACTGAGCTGATCTGGGAATCCCCCATGATCACCTCAGCGATATGCGGCGTGTCCACAATGGCCGGCGCGGGCAGCAGATAGCCGTCCCCGCCGATGGCGTTCTTGAATGCCTTGACAATATCCGTCGCGCCTGACTCGTACAGGGCCCTTGAAGCCCCGCCGTTGAGCTGGATAGTCAGGGTATTGCTGCGGCTCATTTTTGGCAGGTGCTTAATGAGGACATTTAAGGTCCGTCCCCAGGCCACGCCCACGACGCTGTCATCCACGATGTACTTGGGCAGGTCCGCCGCCATGGCGCTGCAGACATCCTGCACCAGCACCTCTCTGTTTTCCACAACATCGGCCGCAATCACCACCTTGCGGATGCCAAAACGGTTGGTAAATTCAGCCTCCAGATCGGCCAGCGCGTAATGCGGCTGACGAATCCGAACCTCCACAAACCCCAGGTCCATGGCGTTCTTTAAAAGACGGCTGACGGTGGATTTAGAAATATTTTCCTTGGCGCCGATATCCTGCTGGCTCATCTTGAGTTCATAGTACATTTTAGCGACGCGAAGGATCTGATTGACTTTGCTCTGTTCCATAATGCTGTCTTCCCTTCTTGGTGGTAGAGAAAAATTTCAATATCTGAGATTATTTTCATTGTAATGGTTTTTCAATACTTTGTCAAGCTTATTTTTGTGAAAAACACAATACCGAAAAAATATATGAGATTATTTTCAATACTTGAAAAAAATCTCATTTTTCTCTTGACAATTCAAAAAAACAGGCGTATTCTATAATCAACAACCAATTACCACGAGAAACAAAAGAACCAAAGGAGATTAAAACTATGAGCATTCTTACCTATGTCGGCGCAGGCCAGATGGCATCTGCATTAACTTATCCTGTGATTGAAAACGGACACGAAGTACGCTTGGTGGGTACCCCCCTTGACAGAGAAATCATTGACGAGCTCCGCAGATCAAACTTCCATATCAATTTAAAGAGGACCTTGCCGGACAGTGTTAAGTACTACCAGGTCGAAGAAGTGGAAGAAGCCCTCAAAGGTGCAGATGTTGTATTATGCGGCGTCAGCAGCTTCGGTGTCGACTGGTTCGCGGAAAATATTCTTCCAATCATCCCTGACGATGTTCCGATGATCGCAGTGACCAAGGGCATGATCGACCAGGAAGACGGCTCCATGATCACCTATCCCCACTACTGGGAATCCAGACTTCCTGAGGGCAAAAAGCTTTCCATCAACGGCATCGGCGGTCCATGCACCAGCTATGAGCTGGCCGACAAGGACAATTCCGCCGTGGCATTCTGTGGCCGTGACATTGAAACCCTGCGCAAAATCAAGGCAATGTTCACTGCCCCCTACTACCATGTAAGCCTCTCAACCGATGTGATCGGTGTTGAATGCGCCGTCGCGCTCAAAAACGCTTACGCCCTGGGCGTTTCCCTGGCAGTCGGCATCGCGGAAAAGAATGAAGGCATCGGCGTTCAGCATTACAACTCCCAGGCCGCCCTGTTTGGACAGAGCGTGAAAGAAATGAAGCAGCTTCTGAATTTAGTGGGCGGCGGTGAAGAAAATATCATCTACGGCGCCGGCGACCTCTATGTTACCATCTTCGGTGGAAGAACCCGTAAAATCGGTACACTTCTCGGCCGCGGCATGTCCTTCGACGACGCCATGGAAGAGCTGGCAGGCGTCACACTGGAATCCATTGTCATCGCCACCCGCACCGCGAAGGCTGTCCGCAGACTGGCCGAAAACGGCAAGGTCGATCTGGCCGACTTCCCGCTGCTCATGCACGTAGATGACATCATTAACAAGGGCGCCGAAGTGGATATCCCCTGGAAAGCCTTTGAAACTGAAAAATTCTAGACAGCCCCTGCACCTCATATATAACCCCAAAAAGATCGGCGCAATTTTGTGCCGATCTTTTTTTGTGCTATAATATCTCCGTAATCAACCCACAGATAAAAAGGAAGTGACTTAGATTGGCAAAAAAGGATAAAAACAAAACCAATGTGATGCGCATTTTAGATAAGGCGAAGCTCCCCTATACCCCCCACGAATACGACCATGAGGACGGCGCTGTAGACGGCGTTACCGTCGCCGCCCGCCTGGGCCAAAAGGTGGAGGAGGTCTTTAAGACGCTGGTATGCCACGGCCACTCCGGCGATTACTGCGTCTTTGTGATCCCGGTGGCAGAGGCGCTGGATTTAAAAAAAGCTGCCCGGGCGGCTGGAGAAAAATCCGTTGAAATGATCCCTGTCCGGGACATCAACAGCGTCACCGGCTATGTGCGCGGGGGCTGCTCCCCCATCGGCATGAAAAAATCCTACAAAACGGTTTTTGATGAAAGCTGCAAAAGCATCCATCATATCATTGTCTCCGCGGGAAAGATCGGCTATCAGATCGAGATGGAGCCCGAAGCCCTTGTCACCTTTGTGCGGGGCAGCGTGGCCGACATTATAAAATAAGCCTGGCAAAAGAAAGGAACCCTCTATGAGCCCATACAATATTCTTATCGTAGAAGACGACGCGGACATCAACAGCCTTCTGGAAAAGCTGCTGACCAATGCTGGCTATCACGTGCGCCCTGCCTTTTCCGGCAGCGAGGGCAAAATGTGCCTGGAGCAGTACCAGTATGACCTGGTGCTCCTCGACCTCATGCTTCCCGGTGTTACCGGGGAGGCGCTGGTCGCCCAGATCCGCAGGTCAAGCACCGTGCCCATTATCATCATTTCGGCCAAGGCCTCCGTGGCTGACCGCATCGACCTTTTAAAGCTCGGCGCGGATGATTTTATCTGCAAGCCCTTTGACGTGGGCGAGGTGCTGGCCCGTGTCGAGGCCCAGCTGCGTCGCGCTGTGGCTTTTTCAGAAGCCGGCGGCAGCGTGAAGATTCTGACAAGCGGCGACCTCGTCCTGGACGCGGACAGCATGGAGGTGCGCCTGAAAGATCAGCCTGTTTCCCTGACCGTCCGGGAATTTAAAATCCTTCATCTGCTCATGTCCCATCCCAAAAAAGTCTTTACCAGAGAGAACCTCTTTACCCAGGTCTGGGAGGACGCGTTTCTGGGCGAGGACAACACCGTCAACGTCCACATCAGCAATATCCGAAGCAAGCTCGCCAAAATCGACCCTGACACCAGCTATATCAAAACCGTGTGGGGCATCGGGTTTAAGATGGAAAGGTAAACAAAGTGAAAGGTTGAAGGTTGAAAGTGGAAGGTTCATGAACCCTTTGGCTGACGCCAAAGCGATTAAAAGCGGCCGCAGGCCGCACCGCATCAAAATGTGCAGTATTTTTTATGCTTTCGGCAAGCCTCCGGTTTGGCCTAAGAAAAAGGTCGAAGTGCAAGGCATGGCGGCAATTCGGCTTTTTTCGACGGCCAAACTTCATGCTTTCTTAACATTTGCTAGAGCAAACCTTACAATTTCCCAAGTATAATAAAGCCAACGAAAGGACAGGTGAACAACATGAAAACAACCGTACTTAAAACACGAAACCTTACTAAAAAATACCATCATGTTCCGGCTGTGGAGGGCGTATCCCTCTCCCTCGAAAAGGGCGACATCTACGGCCTCATGGGCAAAAACGGCGCGGGCAAGACCACGCTGATCCGCCTGATCACCTCGCTGGCCTTACCGGACGCAGGCGAGATTGAGCTCTGGGGGGAAACCTCGGCGGGCGGGCTGAACACCATGCGCCACCGCATTGGCGCCATTGTTGAGGATTCCTGCTTTTATCCCTTCATGACAGCCCGTGACAATCTGGAATACTACCGGATACAGCGAGGCATTGCCGGCAGAGAATGTGTGGACGAGGCTCTGGAGCTGGTTGGCCTCAGCGGGACCGGAAAGAAAAAATTCCAGAAATTCTCGCTGGGGATGAAACAGCGCCTCGGCCTGGCCCTGGCCGTCATGCACCGGCCCGACCTGCTGATTCTGGATGAACCCACCAACGGGCTGGACCCCATGGGCATTGTGGAAATCCGGAACGTTCTGCTGCGGCTTAACCGGGAGCGGGAAGTCACCATTCTGATTTCCAGCCATATTCTCTCTGAGCTTTCCACCCTGGCCACCCGCTATGGCTTTATCCATCAGGGGCGTCTTGTCAATGAGATCACTGCCAGGGAGCTCGAACGCGAGTGTCAGGAATACCTTGAGGTGGTCGCAGACAACACCGAACGGGCTGCCATGGTTTTGGAAACCTGCCTGGACTGCCGCGCCTATGAGGTTCTCCCCGATGGCGTGCTGCGTGTTTACGGCTTTCTGGACCAGGTCCCGCTCTTATCGCAGACACTGGCGCAAAACGGCGTTGGCCTCTATGCGCTGACCCCCAAAGGCTCCAATCTCGAGGACTATTTTATCTCAGTTATCGGAGGTGAAGAAAATGCTTAACTACATCAAGGCCGAATGTTTTAAAACCTTTAAGCGGATTTATATGCGCAACACGCTGTTAATCTTCGTGCTGCTGGCCATCGCGGTCAACGTCCTGTTTTTTGTCGCCTTCCGGAGCAGCCCCACAAATTCTCAGGAGCTTATCCGGACCAGTCTCTCCGTTATTGTCCCCATGCTCCTGATCATGGTATACACTGCGCTCATTATGGTTGACATTGTCTTTTCTGATGAGTACAAATACAAAACCTTTAAAAATACCCTGTCCTTTGGCTTCACGAGGACCCAGGTCTATTTTGGGAAGCTGGCTGTCTCCATGATTGTGACGGCTGTCATATTCTCTATCACCCTGGCGGCTTATCTGGTCAGCCTGTTTCTGCTGCTGGGCTTCCCCGAAGATATGGGCCTGATCGGCGTGGTGTTTAACCGCGTTGCGGCAGCCATTCCTTTGTATATCGGCGCGCTGTGCCTCTGCAACGCCTGTGCCTTTATCATCCCCAACAATACGGCCTTCAGCTTTGTGTACATGGGTTTCCTGATGGTTCCCTATCTTCTGTTCTATACCCTGACGCTTTTAAATCCTGCTTTTACGCCGCTGTTCGGCACTGCTCTGGTAACGCCCTTTTACACATCCATCATGGGGCTGGACATCCATGTTGCCAATATGGGCGATATGATGGGCGTAGGCTTTAAGGTGGATAACATTGAAAACATCCTGAACGCTGCCCTCCTCCCCGGAACCTCTGTCGCCTACTGTCTCATCCTTGGTCTGGTCTACGCGGCAGCCGCTACCCTGATCGGCCTTGCGGTTTACAGACGCCGGGAAATACGTTAGAGGGCTTACCGTACATTACATTTCTGAAAGGAGTCAGAAACATGTTCCTGACACTCATCTTTTTTATCGCACTGTCGGCCGTTTTACTGGCTCTTTTACTGCTTGAGCGCCAGAGCCTGGGCAAGCTCAGGGATGACCTGAGCGCCGTCAACCATTCTGATGAAAGCACACCAAACAGGCGGCTGTCCCTGCCGGCGCCCGGGCGCTCCCTTGAGGCGCTGGTCCGCGAGATCAATGTCCTGATGGACCAGAAGCAGGCGGTTCAGGTGGAATCCCTGCGGCGGGAGAAGGCGCTCAGACGCCAGATCGCCAACATCTCCCATGACCTGCGGACACCGCTGACGGCCATTCTTGGCTACACCCAGCTTTTAAAAGATCCCGCCCTGTCCGCCGAGGACCGTGCCGAGTATCTGACCGTGGTGGAAAAGCGCTCCCACACCCTCCAGACCCTGCTCACAGGTTTTTACGACCTCTCCCGGATGGAATCCGGCGAGTACCCCCTGAACCTCTGCTCGGTTGCGCTCCACACGATTCTCTGCGAGCTGCTGGCCGCTTTTTATGAAGACTTTACGGATAAGGACATTCATCTTGAGATTGACCTTGAGGATGGGCTGCCCGAGGTGAGTGCTGACGCGGGCGCGGTCACCCGTATTTTCACCAACCTGATCCAGAATTCCCTGAAGCACGGAGGCCGGCACCTTGAAATCCGCCAGTACGCCGAAGGAAATACCGTGGTCACGGTTTTCAAAAACGAGGCCGGTGGTCTGACCGAGTCGGACATCGCTTCGATTTTTGACCGCTTTTTCACAGCCGACCGCATGCGCACCGGCCAGAACACTGGACTGGGTCTGGCCATTGTCAAAAATCTGGTGGAGGCCATGGGCCACCGGGTCACCGCCAGTCTGGACGGCTCACTTTTCAGCCTCCGTATTTACTGGAATCAGGCGTAAAAAGAGCACGGCACAATTTTGCGCCGTGCTCTTTCTTATGGTTTGATCACAATGTTTTCCGGCTCTTTTCCCTCAGATACCAGGCGCAAGTTTTTCCAGCTGTCCCGGTGCATCTTATGAAAAACGTGATAGGTCGTGCCCGCCACGTGGGGCGAGACGGCCAGCTTCTTTTCCCTGACTTCCTCAGGCAGCCTTAAAATCGGGTTATCCAGCGTAAAGGGCTCTGGCGCGAGGGTATCAATCCCGGCACCGGCAATGGTTCCATCAAGGAGCGCCTGGGCCACAGCCTCCTGATCCATGATCTCACCCCGGGCTGTGTTGATGAGGATTCCGGTTTTTTTCATTTTTCTCAAAAAGTCTCCGTCGATAAAACCAGTGGTTTCCGGCGTTACCGGCAGGTTGACACTCACAATATCTGAGGTCTCGAGCAGAGTATCAAGGTCACAGTAGGCAGCATTCCGCTCTGTCTCCTCCTTCTCGGGCAGACGGTGCCGGTTATAATAAAGCATCCGGCACCCAAAACCGTTCAGCCGTCTGGCCAGCTCCTTACCGATGGCGCCAAAGCCGACAATGCCCACAGTGCTGTCTCCCAGCTCCATGAGCCCGTCCAGTATGAACTGCTGCTTGGCGGCTGCCTGTCCGCCCTCATACACCATGCGGGCGCCCTCCATAAACCGGCGCTGCAGCGCTAAAATCAACAGGATGATCTGCTCAGCAACGGCGCCGCTGTTGGCGGAGGCGTTATTGCACACATATACGCCCTTCTCTCTGACGGCCTCCAGGTCAATCCGGTTATACCCCACACCCTCAGACTGGATCAGCTTCAGATTTGGCAGGCCCCGGATCAGGCTGCCGCTGACCGGCAGCACCGGGTCGGCAAAAATAAAGGCTGCGTCACCGGCCTTTTCCAAAATTTCGTCGTCGGTCATCCCCTGGGCAAAAACGAGCTCCCAGTCCTCTGGAATCTGGCTGAAATCGGTGTATTTCTCAATCCGCGCTCTGGCGGCCAAAACAATGACTTTCATTTTATCGCTTCCTTTCTTTCCCCATTGTAACGGTTTCTGCCGGTAATTTCAAGGCAGGTTTCTTAGGTTTTTTAAGCCCTTGTTTAATCCTTTGCTTTTGGGTATATTCCTAAAAGAAGATGCACGCAGGGAAACCTGCAAATTCAAAGAAAAGAGGTTTTAAGCCAATGTTTAGAGAAAAAGTCCGTGTGGTTCAATACGGCTGCGGCAAGATGGCCAAGGTCATTATCCGCTATTTATATGAAAAAGGCGCAGAAATTGTGGGCGCCATTGATGTTAACCCGGATATTGTGGGGATGGATGTCGGCGATTTTGCCGAACTTGGCGTAAAACTGGGCATCACCATCAGCGATGATGCCGACGCGGTTTTAGACAATACAGACGCGAATGTCGCCATTGTCACCATGTTCAGCTTTATGGACGATATGGAGGAAGCCCTCGAAAAAGTAGCCAAGCGTGGTATTAACGCCATTACTACCTGTGAGGAAGCGATTTATCCCTGGAATACTTCTCCAGCCATCACCAACCGGCTCGATGTCCTTGCCAAAGAAACCGGCTGTACCATCGCGGGCTCTGGCATGCAGGATATTTTCTGGATCAATATGATCGGTACCATCGCGGGCGGTGTTGAGCGCATCGACCGCATCGAGGGCGCTGTGAGCTACAACGTTGAAGATTACGGCCTGGCGCTGGCCAAGGCCCACGGAGCCGGCCTTACTGCCGAAGAATTTGAAGAACAGATTGCCCATCCCGAAACCCTTGAGCCCTCCTACGTTTGGAACTCCAACGAAGCGCTGTGCTCAAAAATGGGGTGGACCATCAAGTCTCAGACACAGAAAAACGTCCCCTTCTTCTCGGACGAGGATGTTTATTCCGAAACTCTGGGCGAAACCATTAAGCGCGGTAATGCCATAGGCATGAGCTCTGTGGTCACCACTGAAACCTTCCAGGGACCTGTGATCGAAACACAGTGTATCGGCAAGGTTTATGGCCCCAACGACGGCGATATGTGTGACTGGAAAATTTCCGGCGAGCCGGACACCACCTTCTATGTGGAAAAACCAGCCACAGTAGAACACACCTGCGCCACGGTTGTCAACCGAATTCCGGCGCTGCTGAACGCACCTGCCGGTTACTTTACCGTTGAAAAAATGGAGCCCGTCGAATATATGACCTATCCGATCCAATATTACGTGGATGAATTTTTCTAAAAAACCACAAAAACGGCACCGCTTTTAGCGCGTGCCGTTTTTTATGCCCATTTTACAGCTTTCCAAAGTTTCTCAGAAACAGGGTGTTCATAATGGCCCGGCTGCCCTTCCACCAGTTTTCACTGAGGATAAAGGCATCGCCGTACTGCGCCATATTATCGAACCAGGTCCAGGTAATCCCCCAGACACCGTCTTTGGGCTTGGTATCCAGCAGATACTGCAGCTCTTTCTCCACCATTTCCGCGTTATCTTCATAGAAAACACTGGAGGGGCTGTTGATGAAATTTGACGGGCGGACGCCGTACTGCTCCCAGATCGTTTCATCTTCCCCGATGGCTTTTTTTATTTTTCCGCCCAGCGCTTTTACCAGGGCGTCACCATCATATCCGCCGAGACTGATCTCTCTGATGGTGTCGATGAGCACCATATACCCGTTCAGGCCCATTTCTCCGTAGCTCATATCCTGTGTCAGCATCTCCAGAAAAGCTTGCGTGAAGGTGAGTGCCTTCTGGTAAAGCGGGGACTCCGGATCGCCATATTTCAGGATAAAGGCTGCGAAACTGGCTGTCATGCCAAGATACTCCTTACGGTTTATTTCCTCGCTGTAATTCCACCAGGGCGCGTGTGGGTAGTCATCGTTGCTTTCCACTGTAAAGCGCCAGCCATAGTCTGCCAGATCCTTCTCTGCCTCCAGGTATTTCCAGATTCCCTGATAAACGGGATGCTCCATGTCCTCAAAGCCGGCGAGTCTCAAAAGCCCGAGGGCGTGGTCGGTGCTCGCGGGGGTGGAATTTGGATTCCAGTTGTCCGGCTCCAGAACATGGCCAAAGCCGCCGTCCTCGTTCTGGTAGGATAACAGCGCGTCAGCAACTGCTTTTTTATCCCCATCCTCAAAAAAATACTGCCACAGGCACAGCTCCACATGCCGCGCGTTTCGGTACATCCATGTTTTAATTTCATTATAAAAGGCGTTCTGCATCGCAAGTCCTTCCTTTCGTTGTTATATCTGTTATTATACCATCTCAGATTCTGCGGACTTGTAAAAAAGCGACATTCTTGACGCTGTTAAAATTTCCACGTGCCAATAAAAAGGACACTGTCCGAAAACAGTGTCCCATACTTTATGTGAAACCACCTTACAGAAAACGTACCTTTGAGCCATCTCTCGGTTTCGCTTCCGGCGCTTCATCCGGATAGCCCAGAGCCAGACCGATAATAAACTCATAGCCTTCAGGCGCGCCAATCTTTTTCATCATGTCCGCACCGTCCTCGCTGGTCATATAGTCTAAAATCATGCCGATGATACAGGTGCCCACACCCATGGATTCTGCCGCCAGGGCCATGTTTTCAACCACAATGCCGCCGTCCACATAGCGCCATTTATTGGCCGTATCGCCCACAATAAAGGCAAAGGCCGGCGCGTGGTAATAAACCGAATAGTTATCCGCAGACAGATCATAGCGGCTGCCGTGCTCGTTGGCATAGGCCTTAAAGCCAGCGTTCATTTCCATTAGCAGGTCCTTGTCCTGGACCATAATAATATCGCAGGACTGCTCGTTCCGCCCGGTCGGGGCCTGAAGGGCTGCCTCCATAATGCTTGCCAGCTCGCTCATTCCCACAGACTCCTGTTTGTATTTCCGGATACTCCGGCGGTTTAAAATACTGCTCATGGTTGGATTTGAGATCATCTGAATAGTTTCCATCATTACCTCCATCATTTTATAATCACATTGGGCTTATTTTATTTCACCCTGACACTATTATATCACACCTGTAAAGCGGCGGCGCTTGTCAGGAAAGCACTGCTGCCGCCAGATTGCCGCAGAATGCGTAAAAAACGACCACCACCTCAGCAAAAATTGTCAAAAGTGTTACTGGAATGGCAAGGCCTTTTGACCGCAACGCATTTTCCGCCCACACCAGGCCCTTTGCCAGAAAATACATGAGCGGTATGAGCGCGGTGATCACATAGCGCCCCTGGGGCTGGTAATCCGACGAATAAGAATACCATATGCTTAAACCGATGGGCAGCAGAATTGCCAGTATCAGCGTGGCTGTCCATAAATGCCCTCGGGCGCCCTCTTCTTTTCGCGCTTCCTTAAACCACCACAGGAGAAAGCCAACGCCCCCCACACCAAAAATTCCCGTCAGGACAACATAGGCAATCTTCGACATGGGAATACTCATAAAACCAAAATTTCCTAAAAAGCTGATATAGGTCAAAAAAATCCAGGGCTGACTCACAGATTGACCTGGCTGATGATAAGACCGGAAAAGCATCTGCAGAATCGAATAGCCCGAGTTCATGGGCGTCACATGCTGCGAGGGCTTATAAGCTGGCTGGGCCAGCTGTTCTGCCAGCGCGGCGCTTGTCCGCATGCCGAAAAAATCGCCGTCGTGCAGCAGGGCGCTTCTCACAAACCACCAGCCTGCCAGTACAGCGCAGATCCCGATAATGACCAGGCCCAGGCCCAAAAACTTCCTGAGCGGCCATTTTTTACGGTTTATCAGGTAATCTCCTGCATACAGAACCACACTACACAGGATAAAGCCATAGGCATTGTAATAAGATAAAAAGCAAAGTGAAAGCCCCACAGCCATCACCACACAGCTTTTTAAATCCCAGTGGCGTTTCATTCCCAGTATCCACGAGTAAAAGATCAGCGCTGTGGAAAACAGCGCCAGGGTGTCATTATTCACATAGGAGGAAATAAAAACAAACTGTGGCAGAAGACAGACCAGCACCGCGAAAAGGTAAACCCCTTTTCCATTAAAGCACTTTCTGCCAATGGCCAGCACCAGCACCACTGTGCCCGTGGCAATGAGCGTATTGGCAAAGCGGGCCGCAAGGTAAAGCTGATCCTCAACCATGCCGAACAGCGCTCCCGCCTGCATAAATACCGCGGCGATCTGGTAGGCAAAAATCGGCTGATAGGCATAAGACTGTCCCCATAGGGGATTGACAATTTCCGGTTCATTGCCAAAGGGCAGCACCCCGTTCTTAAAAATAAAATGGGCGATATCGTACCGCATGTCCTCATCCGGCGCATTATTGTAGGGAATCAGCTGCGACCAGGCAAAATAAAAGAAGAAACAGAACAACACAAAGAAAATTTCCCGCTGATAGGTTTTGAAAAAAGCTTTAGTCTGCATCCCGATCCTGTTCCTTTCTGAATACCAGGCTGAACCAGAATGCCAGAAACGCCCCGGCTGCGAGCACAAGGGCAACATTCAGCACAAAATTACCTGTTTTGAACAAAAAAGGCAGTGCAATGTAGAGCAGCAGCAAAACCAATAATACCGTCAATATTTTTTTCATCCATTACCTCCTCGCTTAAAACAGCGCAAAAACCATAATCCCCGCAATAATCAGCACATTGCCGATGATCTTTCTCCGGCTGAGTTTTTCCTTTAAAATGAGTGTTCCCAGCACCGCCACATAGATATAGCCTGTCGCCTCAAGGACCGGCCCCAGCGAAAGCGGCACACCTTTATAGGCAAAGGTTGTCAGCAGGGTGGACGCCAGGAAAATGGTGTATGCCATAATGACCATGGGGTTTAAATACTCCCGGATAACACTCGCGTACTTAACCTCCGCGCTTTTTTTCAGAATGATCTGGGAAATGGAGGATATGAACACCGAAACCAGAAACAGGATGGTATAAAAAAGCATATTATTCATCGTCACTCACCACCAGATAAATGCCCGCGATAATAATAACAGACCCCACTACCATGGAAATCTGAAGCGTCTCACCAAAAAAGAGCATGCCCCAGACAATGCCCCAGATGATCACAACCGCTTTGTTCGCAAAGGCCACCGTCAGCGGCATCCGCTTAAGCACCTGCTGCCACAGCAGCGCGTAAACCGCCAGTATCACCAGCACCAGACCATAATAAAGAAAAAACTGAAATGACAGAAACGCCTGAGCCGCGGCCGCCTTTGAGCAAACCGAAGAGAAAGAGTAAACCAGCAGGAGGGCGTGGAGAAAAACAAAATCCTTAGCGCGTATCTTTTCCATTTTTCCCGTCCTCAATATTCAGTGTGTTCCGCACCACATACTGCGGCGCGTTGTTCTGGCTGATATAAATACGGCCGATGTACTCGCCCACAAGTCCCAGCATCACCATGATCATACCGCCCAGAAAAACCGTAGCCGCCATCAGCGACGCCCAGCCGGTAACCTCACTGGGTTCTGCAAACTGTCTTATAATGGTCACCACGCCGTAGACAAAACCCACCATGGCGATCAAGAAACCTAAAATCGTAGCGATCCGGAGGGGCTTGACTGAAAAAGCTGTAAAGCCATCCAGCCACAGTGAAAAAAGCTTGCCGATGGTATAACCGGACTCCCCGGACTCCCGCTCCCTGTGGGGAATCTCAACAGCGCTCACCCGCTTGGTAACACGCATGAGCAGCCCGTCAATATAAGGAAAAGGCTTGTCATACCGCAGCACCTCGTCGATGACAAAGCGTCTGGCGCAGAAATAACTGGTAAAAACCAGATGCCTGGGCTTTCCGATCAGCGCGTCTGCCATCATATCATTGACCCTGGAGCCAAAATTCCGAAAAGCGCTGTGCTTTTTTTCCGGATATTTGGCGTAAACCACATCGTCGCCCTCGTGCACCCGGTCCACCAGCTTATAGAATTCTCTGGGATCGGTCTGTCCATCGTCATCCAGGTTGATGACCAGATCGCCGGTCACATAGTGATAACCTGCCATAATGGCTGACGCCTGCCCAAAATTCCGGGCCAGGTTAACGACCCGCACTCTTGGGTTTATATCTGCCAGGCGCATTAACACCTCATAGGTATTGTCCGGCGAGCAGTCATTGACCAGAATAACCTCATAATCATAGCCAGGACGCTGCCTGACAGTCTCATCAATATCCCGCACCACAGCCTCTATGGTATCCTCTGAACGGTAGCAGGGAATGACAAAGGATAATTTTTCGCTAATCGACATCCGCCCCCATCCTTTCCTTTTCAAAAATATAAAAGCCGTAGCGGCTGGAGCTGTCTGTAACCGGATGATCATCCAGCTTTTCCGGCAGAGAGGTACACACAATCCGATCCTCTGCCGCCTCTTTCATGGCTTCGTAGTCTGCCAGATCCTCCGGACCGAAAATAAAACGGATTTCGACCGGGGAAGGCTCGTGTATAATTGAAAAATTCGGCACCTTCCCGCAGGCAATGTCAATGACCATGCCCACAAAGTCATAGCCTGTTGACAATGGCACCAGATGTGAGCCAATACAGTCTCCTCCCATTCGTCCGCCAATCTCCACAATGCGGATAACTCCGTTTTTCTGGATAATGATTTCTGAATGGGACGCTCCGAATCTTATTTGAAGGGTGTCCAGAGCTTTCTTGACAATGGTGATGATCTGGTTGCGCAGGGCGGGTGTGACTTCAGCTGGCTGTAAATGGCCCTTTTCAATAAAATTAGGCGCGCCGGTGGTTCTTTTTTCCGTCAGCGCAAGAAAAACATGTATCCCCTCATAGGAGATACACTCCACGCTGTACTCCTTGCCCTCCACAAATTCCTCAATCATCACCTTTTTTTCAAAGGAATCCTCAAGGGCTTTATGAATGGCGGCTTCCAGCCCATCCGGTCCCTCGATCTTCGTAACCCCCCGGCTTCCGGACCGGTCCGTGGGTTTTACAATCAGTGGGTACGTAAGCGCCACATCCTGCGGACGGGTGGTCGCATCGCCTTCCATAAATCCAGGGATCGGATCATCCGCAGCCTTAAAGGCGCAGCGCATGGCATACTTGTTGGTGCTGAGCTCAGCAGATGCCATGGAATTTCCCCTTAGCCCCAGCGCTTCAGCCACATAGCTGACCGTCAGAGACGCCAGGTCCGAGCCGATGGAGCAGATCCCCGCAATCCCCTCGGCTCTGCAGATTTCCAGAATCTTTTCCTTATCGACAATGCTGACAGGGTGAAAGACATCGGCTGTTTCCTCACCGATATCCCCTGCCTCCCAGGCAAAAACATGGGACTCATAGCCCTTTTCCTTTGCCCTCAGAATCAGCGGATTCTGAAACTCGCTGGCTCCGATTATTGCAATTTTCTCCTTCATCAATCCATTCTCCTTCACGTTCACACCCGATAAAAGTCTTCGATGGCACTGGCCACCCGGTTCTGGTCTTCCCTCGCCAGCCCATAGTACATCGGCAGCCGCACAATCCGTTCACTTTCCCTGGTCGTATAGCGGTCCTTGCCGCTGAAACGGCCAACCCTGAGGCCCTCCGGCGCGGTGTGCAGGGGAATATAATGAAAGATCGCCTGGATGCCGGCTTCCTTCATGTGAGCCATGAGCGCGGTCCTCTCCTCAAGATCCCGGGCCTTGATATAAAACATGTGGGCGTTGTGCGTGCATTCCTCAGGAATAAAGGGCAGCTCAATCTGTTCTCTCCGGGCAAGGGGCAGGAGCAATTCATGATAGTAATCCCAGCTGGCCAGCCGGTCATTGTTGATTTCATCCGCGTGCTCCAGCTGTGCCCAAAGATAGGCGGCGTTCATATCGCTCGGAAGATAGGATGAACCATGGTTCACCCAGGTATATTTATCAATCTCCCCCCGGAAAAAACGGCTTCGGTTGGTCCCCTTTTCCCGGATGATTTCAGCCTCTTCTTTATATTTCAGATCATTGACCACAATGGCGCCGCCCTCGCCCATGCTGTAGTTTTTGGTCTCATGAAAGCTGAAGCAGCCAAAATCGCCGAGGGTGCCAAGGGCTTTTCCTTTGTAAGAGGCCATCACTCCCTGGGCAGCGTCCTCAACCACCTTAAGGCCATGAGCAGCTGCGATGCCGTTTATAGTGTCCATCTCGCAGGAAACACCGGCATAATGCACTGGGACAATGGCGCGGGTTTTAGGGGTGATCGCAGCTTCAATCTGTTTTTCATCAATATTCAGAGTATCCGGCCGGATATCCACAAAAACAATGCGTGCCCCCCGCAGAACAAAAGCATCGGCAGTGGATACAAAGGTATAGGCAGGCATGATGATCTCGTCGCCCGGCTGTATCTGCAAGAGCAGTGCTGCCATCTCAAGGGCGTGGGTACAGGAGGTTGTCAGCAGCACCTCCTGCGCATTACAGCTTTTTTCCAGCCAGGCCTTGCATCTGGCCGTAAAGGCACCGTCACCGCTGATCTGCTTATTGTCGATTGCCTCCTTAATATATTTGAATTCATCCCCCATAAAGGGCGGTTTATTAAATGTAATCATATTGTCGCCTCGTTCGTTTATTTCTCACGCTACCTATTATACGTCATATAAAAAGGCGGGTCAAATTCAACACAAAAAAAGATCTGAAATTCAGATCTTTTTAATTATTTCCTTAAACTATGCTGTCTCTGTTTCATCATAGGCGTTAAGTGCCACCTCTAAAGCGTCAAGCACTGCAAGCCCTACTGCCGGCAGCCCCACCAGCACAGCGTCCCTGACTTCGTCTCTGCTTGCCCCCACCTTCTTTGCCATCATCACATGAAAAGCCAGGCCGCCTGTCATTTGCGCGGCCGCCAGCGCGGAGATATAGGCCAATGCGTGGGTCTTTTTATCCAACGCGCTGTTTTGGGCCATTGCCTGAACAAGCTGTGAATAGGCTTTGCCTACCTCACCCGATTCTTCCATAAACATCTGAAATCCTGTGGTTACTTTCATTAATATCGCTCCTTTTTTAGTATTAAGATCATTTTACGCTGGCTTTCTTTAGTTTATCCCACACCTTTTAAAAGCGTGCCTTCCCTTTTGGGCTACTCCCGGAGGGCAAAATGTGCTAAAATAAAAATAAAAAATGTGCTAAAATAAAAATAAAAAAGGAAAAAGCTGTGTTTGAAATCTGTAATCTGAAATTTAAAAATATTCTGGATATTGAGGCTCTGACCATTGACCGTCCCATCACCTGTATCATCGGCTCCTCGGGCAGTGGAAAAACCACACTGCTCAAGCATTTAAACAAGCTGTATACCCCCGACAGCGGCGCCATTACCTACAACGGCAGCGATCTCGCCGAAATCCCGGCTGTGTCCCTGCGCCGCGAGGTGGTCATGCTCGGGCAGACTCCTGTAATTTACAACGGCGACCTGGAAGAAAATTTACAGATCGGCCTCCGTTTTTCTGAGAAGCTGCCCGCGTCCAGGGACCGCCTGCTAAACGCCCTCGAGCAAGTGAAGCTAAATAAACCCTTGGATGATCCCTGTCTCAGCCTTTCAGGCGGTGAAAAACAGCGCCTCTGTCTGGCACGCGTCATGCTCATGGACGCGGAGGTTTATCTGCTTGACGAACCCTCGGCAGCGCTGGATAAGGAAACGGAGCGTTTTATCATCACCAATCTGGCCGATTTTGTGACGCGCGAAAAGAAAGCGCTCATCATGGTTACCCACTCCGAGGAGGTCTCCGGCCTTTATCCCGAGGGGACCATCCGCATCGAAAACGGACGGACAGGAGGCTACGCCCATGAATAACAGCACCGTTATGGACCTTTCCATTTTTAATCTCGCCATCGCCTATACCTTTGTGCTCCTGCTGCTGGTCATCTTTAAGGCAAGAGGCATCAAACGTGAAAAGATGATCCTCATTGCCACCACCCGCATGACCCTCCAGCTCACGGTGATGGGCTATATTTTAATGTATGTTTTTGAAAATCCCAGCTGGTGGCTGACGCTGCTCATGCTCTCCGTCATGGTTGGATTTGCCATCTTTAATGCTTTAAAACGTGTGAAAACACTCATGAACAAAAAGCTCAGGCAGCTCATCGCCGTATCGATGGTGGCCGGCTATGGCGTCACGGCCATTATTTTCATGCTGGCAGTGCTGCATGTTACCCCCTGGTTCAACCCTCAGTACATTATTCCCATCTCAGGCATGATTGTCGGTAATGCCATGACGGGTATCGCCCTGGGGGCCAACAAGCTGTGCAGCGCCATGCTTGAAAGGCACGACCAGATTGAAAGCGCCCTCATGCTGGGCGCCACTCCCAAGGCCGCAACCCGGGATATCGTCAACGAGGCCTTTGACAGTGCTATTCTTCCCACCATGAACAATATGCTGACCATGGGCATTGTCTCCCTGCCGGGCATGATGACCGGGCAGATCCTTTCCGGGACCTTTCCCCTGACTGCCATCAAATACCAGATCGGCATTATGCTGGCTATTCTGGGCTGCACAGCCATCACCGTGGTTCTGTTTGTCACCCTGGGCTATAAAACCTTTTTTACCAAAGATGCCCAGTTTATCAGCAGCCAGCAGTAGCCTCTCCCTTTAATCTTCTGCCAGCTTACCGCCGCAGCCAGTCTTTGGCTGTGGCTCTTTTACTTTAGGAAAATGAAAACTTTTGAAAACTCCTTGACATTTAAGCATTCTTTGATAGAATTATAAATATTATTAGTTTTAAGTTAAAGTTATTTTAAATTTCAAATGAAAAACAGAGAGGAATTATCCATGTCCATAAAAATTATTACCGACTCAACTTCCGATATCTCACAGGAGGAGGCTAAAAAGCTGGATGTCTCCATTGTCCCGCTTAAGGTTATCGTAGGTGATAACCAATACGATGAAGGGGTAGATATCAGCATTGAGGAATTTTACCCAATCCTTGAAAGCTCAAAAACGCTTCCGACCACCTCACAGCCAACTCCCACGCAGTTCCTCCCTTATTTTGAGGAAGCTAAAAAGGCCGGCGACGACGTCATTGTCCTGCTGCTGTCCAGCAAAATCAGCGGAACAGTTCAGAGCGCAACCCTGGCCAAAAATATGGCGGAGTACGACCGCATTCACATCATCGACACCTTAAACGCCAGCATGGGCCTGCGCCTGCTGGTTGAATATGCCGTAAACATGCGGGCTGAGGGTAAAACAGCCGATGAGATCGTCTCTGTCCTCGACGAAGCCCGCCACCGCCTGGTGCTGCTGGCCATGGTCGATACCCTGGAATACCTGCAAAAGGGCGGCCGCCTTGGAAAAGGCGCGGCCACCATGGGTTCCCTGCTGCGGATCAAACCCATCGTTACCCTGAACCAGGGCAGTCTCGAAATGCTGGCAAAGGCCCGCGGCTTAAAAAACGGCAACAAAATCCTTTCTGAACAGATTGCCAAGGCTCAGGGGCTTGACCCTAACGTGCCCGTCTATCTTGGCTATACCCGGGACAAGGAGCAGGTTATGGACTTTAAAGCCCAGGCCATCCGCGACCACCATCTGGGCAAAATCGAAATGCATCCGGTAGGCTGTGTCATCGGAACGCACACCGGCCCCGGGGCGGTCATCCTTGTCTTTTTAAAAGCGAAATAAGCCTGTAACCTAAAAATCCCCAACCGAATCAAAGAACCCGGCTGGGGATTTTTTATTGTTTAACTGGCTAAAATCGGTCTTAAAAGCAATCCGAACTGCTCCTCAATTCGCGGACCCGGAAAGTTTAACAGGGGCAATGAAAGCTGCATGCTGTTGATAAAAAGAGCCAGATGTCTTGCAAAGGCCGCGGTGTCAGGCAAAACAAACTCGCCCTTTCGAACCCCATACTCCAAAATTTCCCGCAGCATTTCGGAGATACCGTCAAACTGCCACTGAAAGATCACCCGGTCATCGGGGTTTTCAAGAAAGAACTCATAAGCAGCGTTGGATAAGGTCGTTCTCTCCTGCTCAAAGGCACATTTCTGCCGCTTCATATAGGAAAAAAGAATGTCTCTGGCAGACATTTCCTCCCAAATCGCCACCTCTACACGCTCCAGCTCCTCTTTGGCGTCACGCTGGAACAACGCCAGAAAAATCTCCCGGGTCGATCCGTAATAGCGGTATAGTCCACCCCGGCTGATGTCGCAGGCCTCCACAATGTCCTTCATGGTAACGGCGGCAAAACCCTTCTGGATAAAAACATCCCGCGCCTTGTCTAAAATATAATTCCGCTTCATATCAGCCTTCAGTGTACTCATAAAACCTCCAAAACGACATACGTGTCACTTTTAATTATATGTTTTATCCCTTCGTTCGTCAAGTAAAGCATGAGTAGATTTTTGTCAGGCTTCAACAAAAGTTTTTCTCCTGTTTAAGACCAGCAAATCCCTTTTTGGCTTAGGTAATAACAGGTTCTGCCGGAACACCCATCCTGCGGCAATAGTCTACGGTAATATCGTATTGTATGCGGATAACCGCGTACAGGCTTTTTTCCAGGGCGTCTTCATCCTCCTCAAGGTAAGCGTTGAGCGCCCTTTCATAGTTTTCCATAATAGTGCTGACACGACTGCTGTAATCATATTCGGCAGTCTGTCTGTAATGGCTGCCCTTAATCATGATGTTTTCCAGCTGCATGTAAATATGCCGCAGCGTCGGAGATTCCATCTGGAGGATCATTTCATTAAACAGAGGGATCGGCGAATGGTAAGTCACTGTTTTCAGCCGGCTTTCCTGCTGCTCCGGCCCTTTGTTCCTCCGTTTTCCCTTTAACGCCTCACGGACAAAGGTCTTATGGGTAAGCAGGAACGCAGCGCGGGCATCCAGCAGGTTTTTCAGGTCGTTCTGCATCTGCTGGACCGGTATTTTTTCTTTGTCGATCCGGATGGCCTCACGCTTGATGACAACCGCCTTTTTCCCCTGGGAGCGCTCCACCATACCGGTCTCCTCCAGGCTGCCGAGGGCGTTTCGGGCCGTTTTAACCGAAACCTGGAATTCCTCCCGGATCGCATTGAGGGACGGAATGGAATCGCCTATCTGGTATTCTCCAATTTCAATACGTTTCAGGATAACATTAATGATGGAGTTCGTCAGGTTGTGGCGTTCGCTGCTGATAAACCAGTAAAATGGCACCTGTTCCTCTGCCCCCAGCCTGTCATTATACTTTTCGGAATACGCCACAAACTCGCTGTCTCCAAATACTGCGCCCAGCCCCTGCCGCAGCTTATCCAGGCTGCCTTCCTCCATTCCCTGAAAAAAGACCTGCAGGTAAGGCAGAGACCACACTTTAAAGTCCATCATCATTTTTTCTTCAAAAATAATGGAAAACAGGCCGGTAAACTGAACCATCTGCTGATAAAGCTCTTTGATCAGGGGGTTTTTCAGGGTTTCCAGAAGCTCCTCCCAAAAACGGCTGAAGCAAACGACAATGTTTCTGCCGCAGGCTTCCTGATAATCTGCGTAAAGCTGTTTAAACCGGACAATGTCTTCGGGGCCGCAGTTTAAGGCCGCGTAAATCATAATATCCGAAAAAAACAGCGATGTGGCCCGCATCACATCCACGATGGAGCCAACCCGTTTAGACATAAAGTTCCAGTAAAACTGCGAGTTGTCGTCATGCTCCATATCAAAGGTCACAACCGTTCCCTTTCCCTGAGAGGTGCTCACCAAACTGTTGAGTGCCAGCATCTGGACCGCTGTGCGGATGGTAATCTCTGCGACATTATATTCTTCAGCCAGCTGCTTTCTGGACGGCAGAACATCGCCTTTTTTCAGTATTCCCGTCATGATTCTAAGCAGCAGGTTTTCATAAACATAGGTTGCCAAATTCTGGGTGGCTAATTCACTCATACTCTGTCCTCCGGTTCCAGATTACACACATTTAACAGCCTTGATTATACCATAATCGTTCTAAAAAGCCTACAATATTAAAAATATTATTTATAAAACCTTTTTTCTGCAATAAAAAAACTCCCACAAAGCAGAACACACAGCTACGATACCCCCGTTTATTTGTGCTTTTCCTGTTTTGTTGGAGTTAAAAAACACAAGCCCCGCTTATGTTTTTGGCAAATAGTTTGTCAGCATATCTGCGGGCATGGGCTTTGCATAATAAAACCCCTGTACCCGGTCACACTGGTATTTTTTTAATAAAGCTTCCTCTTCCCGGCATTCAATGCCCTCCACATGTGTCTTGATTCCAAGGTTCTTAACCATCTTCAGCATCGAATCCAAAAGGTTCCGGGCACGCTCATCCTCTATACAGCCAGCCAGAAACGATCTGTCAAATTTAATCACATCAAAGCAGGCCTCCCTGAGCAGGCTTATGGAAGTGTTCTCCTTACCGAAATCGTCCAAAGCCAGTGAAAATCCGGCTTTTTTCAGCGCGCTCAGCGCTTTCATGAGCGTTTCATTTTCTGAAAGCTCAAAGGTCTCGGTGAGTTCAATCTCAATGTATTCGGGCGGCACACTGTTGACTTTGCAAATCTCAAGCAGCCTGTCCGCCAGTCCCGGTTCCCCGATATGTCGTCTTGAAATATTTACCGCAATGGGTACTGGTTCCAGGGCCTGCTTTTTCCAGACGCTTAGCACCCGGCAGGCCTGCTCCATCATATAGAAGTCCAGTTTTCTGATAAAACCGTTCTTTTCAAACAATGGAATAAACTGATCCGGACAGCTGATTGGCCCAGCCTCGGGATTGATCCAGCGGACCAGGGCTTCAGCACCGGACAGGCGTCCCGTTGCCAGTTCAAACTGCGGCTGAAGATATATTCTGAATTCGTTATTTTCAATACCAAACTGCATCCGCTTTTCAATCTTGCGAACTTCCTGAAGGTTTTTCCGCATGGCGTTATCATAAACCGCGAAGCCGTCACCCACAGGCCGCTCAGCGCTTTCCAGAGCATAATTTGCCCGTATGAGCCAGTCGTCACCGCTTTCCATATCTTCGTTATACTCACAGAGCCCAAGGCTCACCACTAACGAATAGGGATAACCAATACAGCGTACAAATTCCGCTTCGATCTGCTGCCTCATTGACTCCAGTCTTTCTTTTATGGCATTAACCGGTCCCAGCATCAGCAGGTAAAAACGGTCCTTGAAAAAGCGCGAAATGCTCTCCCCTCTGCCCAGGACTTTTAGTGACTGGTCAACAATAATTGACAGCAGACGGCTGCCATTGCGCATGCCCCAGATTTCATTCACCAATTTAAAATTATGAATATCCATGGCGGTTAAAACCGCTTCTGTTCTTTTTTCCTTCAGGATTTCTCCAAGATGCCGGATAAAAAGCTCCTTCTTTTGCTCCTTTTCCGGCAGACAGTCTGTCTTATATATTTGAGCAGTCATTTTTTGCTCCTTCATAAAAGCCAGCATTTGCTGATATTAAGAGAGAGACAGCATAAGCGCTGTCTCAAAGAAGAGTAAATGGAGGAAATTGGCGCGCTCCTCCACCCGTCGCACAGGGCCGCCCCTGTGCAGGAATGTAAATGTCTATTCAAGCAGAGAGGGAGTCTCTCGAGAATAGCAGACTTTATGCCCGGATTACAGTCCTCGCTCTAAAACAGCGCTATCTTTTATCCTTATAATCCAAGCAGCTATATTATACAGGATTTTCTTTTACAGTGCAATCTCAAAATAAAAAAATCATATCACTATTTACACTGTGATATGATTCTTTTACCTAAATACTATAATTATTGATTTTGTTTTTGGTAATATTTAAAAACATCTAATTACAGCTATCCTTATTTTAAAAATATGTCTGATACTCAACCGACGGCTTATTTCTTAACGCAAAGACGAAAAAGGGTTCTGTCACCGGGAAAATAATACTTAAAATCAGAAACACCAGCGCCTGGTTGGATGTGCCATAAAGGCGGTATAGCCGGTAGTGTGCCGCAAAAGCATAGATCGTGTAGGCAACCCCGTAAAGGTATCCTATAATCGGAATAAAGGCGACTGCCGGTACCAGAATAAAGCCGATGGGCAGCAGAACATGGGCGTTGGAAATTTTAGCGCTGCCAAAATAAACGCGCCGGTTTATGAGCATCCCCAGCAGATAAAGCTGCGCGATGGGGATCCAGGCGGTCCAGGCATGGGGCAGCTCCCTGTTTTTTGCCATTCGGTAATAAGCATATGCTAAAAGCAGGTAAAGCGCAATACCGATCAGAGCAGAGATAACAGCCACCACGCCGGCGGCTGCGCCAAAAAGGGCGGTCATAAAAGTATTTAAAGTATTACTGGTGCTATAATAATCAAGTGATTCCATTTGTTTAACCTCCAATGTAAGACATATCTATCATATACCCTTATCACTTGCTGAAAATCATCCTTAATGCACTGCCACCTGGCCATAATGCACAAAAAAAGAACAGCTTGTGCTGCTCTTGCCTTTTTAAATATCCTGTTTGTATCTTTTCCGACTATGCCTTTTCCTCTCCGTCCATATTTTGGATAAAGCGGACACCGTCCTCCAATTGGGCAATAGCAATGGTGACATACTCTTCAAAAGCCTTCCCATAACTGGTCAGTACCACATTTCTGCCTTTTTTCCTGAACAGAGGAACGCCGAGCTCTTTCTCCAGTCCCGCAATCGCATAGCTCAAGCTTGGCTGACTGATGTTAAGCTCTTTGGCAGCCTTCGCATAATGTTCCAATCCAGCCAGAGTTTTAAAGTAATATAGATGATTAAGATTCATTTTTTCCGGCCTTTCAATAATTTCTTGAATGTATTGATACAATTATACAAAATTCTAGAGATAATGTCAAAAAAAGATATAAAAATAGAAACTTTTCACAACGTTTATTCTTTATTTTCAATAAAAACGCCAGAGAATGTAGCTCTATGCATCTTCTCTGGCTTATTTTGTTATAATCAATCATCCATCGCAAACTTGTTTTCCAGATTTTCCTTTACAGCCCCAAGGTCATCATCCGCCTTTTCAATATCCATTTTGGCGACCTTATAATCCCTCTCAGAAAGCTTCTGGTTTTGATAGTCTGCTTCTATCTGGTTTTCATAATTGTCAATTTTTTGATCCAGGGTGTTGATTCTCTGCATAATCTCGTTGAACTGCTGAGTTTTTTCATTCATATCATTTTCAATGGGCACCACCGTGTCCACTTTCTGCGAGATTTCCGAGGTTTCGCGTTTGAATTCATTGATTGTACTGTCGTTTGAGGCTTCCTCATCCATTTCCTGGGTTCTGCTGTCAGGGGCAGACGGGCTTTCACCAGAAGGCTGTGTCATGCTGCACCCTGCCCCCAAAAATAAAAGAGCAGTCAAAAGCAGCACTAAAACAAAGGATTTTCGTTTCATAGCTTCTCTCCTTTTCATTAATACTGCTTCTGATATACCCTGTTTCTTTCTTATTTAAACTAATTGAACATTTTAAAAATATTCAGCATAACGGTATAGCTTTCACCTGAGAGCTCGTTGATTAACGCTGAAACCGACGGGCTTTCATACCTTGACGGATCATAAAAGTTGGCGGCAAACTGAACGAGAATCTTTTCCTCACTGCCCAGCCCTCCGTTCAGAATTTTGGCGAAGTCAATGGCTGAATCGTTCATGCAGGGCTCGGTTCTGGCCATCAGCTCAGGGGTTGAACTGAAAATATAAGCGCTGACCAGGTATCCCGGCGCCTGGTACACCCTGCCATTGCGGCGGGCCATATCCTTAAATCTTGCTTTGTGAAAATTGTTCAAAAAATAACCATCATTAAAATTCATCTCTGCCTCCAAAAGAAGTGTTTTTTTCATTATAGCACTGCCTGGTTCACGTTAACAAGATACATTTTAGTTCATAAAGGACACACAAATGTCTTAAAGTATGTTATAATATACAGACTGTTAAATGTTTACATGCGGATAGGAGGCATTACACCAATGGGGCAATTGTTAATTGCGTGCGAAACCCTGAAGGATGAAATCCAAAAGGTCATGGATTCACATCAGCTGGAAATACCGGTTCACTGGATGGGAAACTCACTTCATAACGCACCGGACCGCCTGAGAGAAGCCCTGCAGGAAGTTTTAGGCTCCATAACAGACCTCGACCAGGTTTTACTCGGTTACGGTAACTGCGGTAACGGCCTTGTGGGCATTGAATGCCCTGGCGCTGCTATGGTGATTCCCCGTTTTGGCGATTGTATTGATATGCTCCTGAACGATAACTCAGCCCTGGATGAAATACGAAGTAACACCTATTTTCTGACAAAGGGCTGGCTTCGGGGAGAGTGCCCTGTGACAAAGGACCTGAACTACCAGCTTAAACGCTATGGAAAAGAACAGTCAAAAAAAATCATGCGGGTGCTTTTTAAAAATTACACCTACATGATGATGATCCAAACAGGCTCCTACGATATATCAGAGGTGCAGGAGGAGCTTGACGCGTTTTCAGCCCTTACAGAGCTTGAGCTCATCGAGGGCAAGGGCAGCCTGACCATTCTGGAACAGCTGCTGACAGGGAACTGGACAAAAAATTTCTGCGTTATCCCTCCAGGACAGCAGACAACCCTGGAGGATTTCAAATCCCTTACTTTATGAAAAACACAAAAATCCTCCGGCGCCGGCAGCGGATGCCGGGCCGGAGGCCTGCGAACCCTCAGGAAAGGACCGGTAGATTTTACCGGTCCTTTCCTGTTTATTCTACTGTAATCACTTCTACCGGGCAGCTGTCTGCGGCTTCCTGGACACTGTCCTCCAGATTTTCCGGGACTTCTTCCATAATGACTTCAGCTACGCCGGAATCACCCATTTCAAAAACCTCAGGACAAACCTGTGTACATAATCCGCAGCCGATGCAGCCGCTTTCATCAATACTTACATTCATAACATTCAATCCTTTCTGAATCAATTCAACTGACAATAAGTAATTACCCTTTTAAGGCGTTGTCAAACTGGCTTTTCAGAAAATTTCATGATCTCCGCAAGTCACTGCTCTTTAATATAAGCCTTTTCAATTTCTCCCACATACAGGGTGTGGTAATCCCTATCGGCATACCATTTTTCATCAAGCTCCGGCCCAATGGTAAAGCCCTCCGGCCCCATGTCCGTGGCGTAAAGCTTTTTGCAGATCAGAGCGAGATTTCCCTCTTTAAAGTACGGGGCATCATCCGGCGCCAGCGTCAGGCCGCTTTTAGCAATTTTGTCCTCATCCCGTCCTGAGACAGAGCCCAGATAGCCCAGTTCCTTTTTATAGCCTTCATCAAAAAAGGTCAGTGAAAAATACTCTGAGCCATCCACAAATTCTTTTGTAAAACGGCTTTCACGGATGACAATAAAAGCGACATCCTTTCCCCACATTACCCCCAGGCCGCCCCAGCCCGCGGTCATTGTATTGGCTTTTCCATCCTTTTCAGCGGTGATCAGCATCCAATCTTTCGCGATGCGCTTAAATGGGTTCAGGGATAAATCTTCAGTTGTTATTTTTTTATAATCAGACATGGTGTATCACTCCTTTGTTAAAATTATTAATCATTATAAACCTTCTGGTTTAAAAAGTATACCCGTATCAAAAAATAAAAACAGCCAGATCAGCAAATGCCGTTCTGGCTGTTTTCGGCTTAATTTAAATTAAGCAACACTAACGTTTTTAGCCTGTAAGCCTCTTGGACCTTCTTCTGTATCAAAGGTAACTTCCTGACCTTCATTTAAAGTTTTGAAGCCATCGCCTGTAATAGCGGAGAAATGTACGAATACATCATCGCCTTCTTCTCTAGAGATAAATCCAAAACCTTTTTCGCTGTTAAACCATTTTACTGTACCTTTATTCATTTTACGGTACCTCCTAAATTAAAACTTCATTCCAGGAACATATAAATAAAAAAACACATATTTTTGTAAATCATTTCGAAAAGTAAAACCAAAATGACTTGCAAAAATATGTGAAATCAATTGATACTTCCTTGAATACGAGACTTATTATATCCTCTTTTACGCATTCTGTCAATCCCCCAAAGAAAAACTTTTTCTTTTAAGCTTTTTAAATAAAAGCCACTGTCTGAAAGGTGCCAGACAGCGGCTTTCAATATCAGGTATACTGCACCACCGAACGCGTGCCGGCGATGGCGGTCTCAAGCAGAGCGCGTGCCTCTGCCAGATCCTCCTTGACACCCGGAAAGGAAAGGTGCGCAAAGGCGTCCCCCCTGAGCAGAAACTGGTAACAGCCGTACTCTGCTGCCTGAAGCCACTTCAGGGCGTGCAGCACATCCTTTTCCATACCCTCTCCCTTTAAAGCACAGTGCCCAATCCGGGCCGCGATGTTTGGATATTCAGGACAGTCCTCGTCAATTAAGCTGATGGCTCTCCGATACCAGTACACCGCTTTTTTAAAACTCTGGTCCACATACCTGCCGTGGTAGTACATATCGCCGATTTTATACATACCGCAGTGATTGCCCAGGGCTGCTGCGCGCCCGAAATAGTTCCAGGCCTTCTGGTCATCCACATCCACTTCACGGCCGTAATAGTAACAGTAGCCCAGGTTGTTAATGCCCCAGACATCACCGGCAGCGGCAGCTCTTTCATACCATTGCCGCGCTCTGGTATAGTCCTGCTTTATATTAACCCCCTCATAGTACATGGCGCCGATCACTGCCATGGCGTGTCCGTTTCCCTGCTCTGCCAGTGTGTGATACCATGACCAGATACGGTCAAAGGTCTCTTTACTCAGCTTTTGCTTATTGGTTTTATAAAAATAATAATCCGCTGCCTGCTCCATGGCCTCCGCATCACCAGCTTCGGCCAGTCCCGTCAGCAGTTCCAGGGTTTCCTGCTCCATTTATACCTCACTTTCAACATAGCCCAGAGGTGTGTCCACCCCGGCCTTTTGTCCTTCCGCCACACAGATCTCACTGAGAACGCCGCCTGCGGGCGCAGTCACAGCGATGCTCTGCTTTTCAATCTCGCCCTCTGCCACCAGCTCCCCCTGGGCTACGGACGCTCCGGCTTGTTTCTGCCAGTAGATTACAGCCTTTTTATATGTCATGAGCACTGGTTCTTTCTTACATTCACAGGCATTCTCATCCTTGACGACAGGCGATGCCCGGTGGCCGATCAATATCGGGATTTTCATCTTCGCACCTCACATCCTGAAAAAGGGGCAGGCATCCCCTTTGCAGTCTTCATTCACAGTACTGAAGGTGCACTCAATTTCTTCCGGAGCCTCAAGCGTAATGTCTAACGTCTTTTTTAAAAAAGGCACCGCATACTGTAATGCCAGAAAGCAATTGCGCTTGCAGCAGCGCGGACCGTCTATTTCCGCAATCTTCATCAGGCTGCCGGCAGTAATCCGGTTGGTCATGGCCCAGGTTTCCTCCGAATGCGGTGTGGTGCCTGTCAAAATGCTCATAAAAATCCCCAGCCCCACAGCTGCGCCACAGTCGCCGTACAGGCCGCAAAAGCCCTTAAGGACATTGAGCGCCCGTTTTTTTGCTTCCTCCAGGGCTGCGCCAAGAGCCTCCTCCGTTTCACCCTGGAGCCGGTACACTGCGGTCAGCATAACCGCTGGTACCAGATAATGGTGATAAGGATAATGCATGGGAAATTCCGGATGCCTCATAATCTGGACCGCCAGCCTGGCCGGCACAATGGGCTTACCCATCCTAAAAGCGCCGAGACATTCCTCCGTAATATAGGCATAGCCATCAAAACATGGTTCCATTTCTTCACTCCTCATTATTAGACTAAATCCAATGTTATTTCTATTATAATAAGTCTCCCAGAACGCGTCAAGGAGACTTTTAATAAAGTCTTAAAAACAGCGTGGATATACCAGTAAAATTTCATAAAATAAAATAAAATTTTGGATATCGTGTTGATTATACCTCAATAAGGGTATAGAGTATATATAGAAAAACATAACAAGCAAAGGAGATGCTAACGATGAGTAATGAAAAAGAACGTAACGATGAAATTATGTTTGGTGCGGATGTAAAGGATGATCCGGCAAGAACCGGTGAAAAAACCAAGGAACAGGAACGCGATGACGAGGTATTTTTCGGTGCTAAGGTGAATGAAAAGGAAGATAAGCCACTTTCCAGCGAAGAACAGGAACGCGCAGACGAAGTTCAATTTGGCGCAAAAGTGAAAAAATAAACAGAAAAAACTCCTGAAGTTTTGCACTTCAGGAGTTTTTTTATGCAGGTTCCCCGCAGCCTCTTGCCAGACTGCAAAGAATATTAAAAGAGGGTTAAAGATCCTTTCAGACTTCTTCCGGGTCTGTGTTAAGCCCCATGGGGTTTAACGCCTCTGCCCGGTTAAAATACGCTCTGGTTTCCGCAACCACCACACCGCTGAGGGCAATGATGGCGATCAGATTCGGCAGAGCCATCAAAGCGTTAAAGATATCCGCAATGGTCCAAACCGCTGAAACCGTCATAAACGGACCGATAAAAACAGCCAGAATATACAGCCAGCGATAGGTTGTCACCGCTGCGCTTTTTCCATTGGCCAGATACTCCAGGCAGCGTTCGCCGTAATAATTCCAACCCAGAATCGTGGTAAAGGCAAAGAACACCAGGCAGGCCATCAAGAGAAAAGAGCTGACCTGCGGCGCGAAGGGCAGGCCTGTTTGAAAGGCATGGGTCGTAACCGCTACTCCCTCAAGTCCGATGTCCCAGGCTCCGGTGATGACAATGCTGAGTCCTGTCATGGTACAGATGATAATTGTATCAATAAAGGTTCCTGTCATGGAGACCAGCCCCTGACGGGCAGGCTCCTTGGTCTGAGCGGCGGCCGCCGCAATGGGGGCGCTCCCCAAACCCGCTTCGTTTGAGAATATACCTCGGGCAATCCCCTTCTGCATGGCCACGATAATGGCCCCGATCGCCCCGCCGGTTACTGCGCGCATGCCGAAGGCACTCTGAATAATTTCGAGCAGCGCGGCCGGAATGGCTTTAAAGTTCATGATCAGAATCAAAAGACAGCACAGAAAATAGGCAATCGCCATAAAAGGTACAATAATTTCAGAAACCCGCGCAATCCGTTTGATCCCTCCAATAACCACCAGCCCCACACAAAGCGTTAAAATCAAACCGCTGATCACAACAGTCCAGGAGTAATCCGAGCCAAAAAGGCTGACCGTCCAGGCATTGTTCGGGTCAAAAAAACCGTTGACCGCGGAGGCAATCCCATTAACCTGCGTAAAGGTACCGATGCCCAAAAGGCCGACTCCTGCCCCGAAGAAAGCGAAAATTTTACCCAGCCAGCGCCATTTTACCCCCATACCGCGTTCAATGTAATAAAAAGGGCCTCCCAGCACATGGCCGTCCTCCTCAATAACACGGTACTTGATGGCTAAAACGCCCTCGGCATATTTGGTGGCCATCCCAAAGAAGGCCGCGATCCACATCCAGAACAGCGCGCCGGGGCCGCCAGCAACAAGAGCCGTTGCCACACCGACGATATTGCCTGTGCCGATGGTGGCTGATAAAGCCGTGCACAAAGCGCCGAAGCTGGTGACCTCACCGGTCCCGTCTTCTTCATTTTTAACCATAAACTTAAGCGCTTTTGGTAAGTGACGAATCTGTAAAATATGCAGGCGGCAGGTCAGGTAAATACCGACTGCCAAAATCAAGACAATGAGCGGAATTCCCCAAACCTTATCATCCACCCATACCAGAAAATCAGTGAATTGTTGAAACATTTTTGTTCCTCCTTCTTAATATCGTTGGAGTTGAACAAAAGCAAAATAACTGCTCTGTCCTTTTGCCTGAGAGATAGCCCTGAAAACAGGGGGTACACCTTCGGCGCTCTTTTAAAAGAGACTCTCCAGAGTTTTGTTGCATCTTAAGCCTTTCTTAAGGCAACGTATAAAAGTGTACCACACCTTAAAATAAAAGACAATAGTCTTTTCAACAAAGACAAAAACAAATATGCACAAAAATAAAAACAGCAGATCCGGCACACAGGGGGTACCAAAATCTGCTGTTCTCTATTTTTTGAATTTCACGGCAATCTGAGGCCAGACAGGAACGGGTATAAGAACCACCCCAAGCTCCTCCCTTACCCTTGTTGTAAACTGAAAAGCCAGCACATCCGGATTGACGCACCGCGCGTTGGCTGCGTAGTGGGCGGCGCTCTCCGCAATAGCCTTTATCTTTCTGTATTCGCTGTATTCCAGACTTTCCTCCGTCTCATATACATATTGCTGTCCCTTAACCCCAACCACCAGAAACGGCTTTTTTTGCTCATCCATTTTTGATCTTCTCCTATTCCGGGAAATGGTAACGCCCTGCTGCGATTTTCAGCAACTCCCTGCCAAGATTTCCCTTTTTAATGGTATTGATATCCAAAATCACGATGCCCATCTCCCTTGCCCGGATATAAAGGCTGTGATTTGTATTCAGACAATTGTCCGCAGTTATGAGGACAGCCTGTGCCATGTCTCCTCCAAAGCGCTCACACAGTGTCTTAATCTCATATAAATCATAGGGAGAACGCTTGGTGATGCTGGTTTTACAGGAAATAAACAGTGCCCGGATCCCCTTCAGCAAAACCACATCAATCTCATTCTGCGGATAATGATTCTTATTCTCATAATCCCAGCCGATGACAGCGCTCATAACCAGATCATCGAAACCGCCGGTCTGGGCGGCGCTCAGATAAGTGCAGAGCTCCAGCCAGACCCCCTGGTTTGTGAGAAGCCGCCTGATTTCCGTATTTTCAAACCGAAAGCAGACGCGCCGGCTGTCAATAGCCAGATCGTGAATCGCACCCGCCTTCTGCAAAGCGTAAAACACATCCAGATTTTTAAACTGCCGCAGCAGCATATTGACACGGCCATCCCGTTTCTCACTGACCTCCAGACAATCGTAAGCGTGCTCCTCCTCAGCTGCGTTGCGGCACACATACTGGAACCAGATGCTGACATGGGGCCACTCTTCCAGAAACCGCAGAAAAACCTGGCATATCCTGCCAATACAGGCCTCCTGAGCCGCGTCGCCAAGGTTTGGATAATAATGGTCGGTGCGTTCCAGACGCGCGCCGTAGGCCAGCAGCAAATCGCTGATATCAAGCTTTGGCAGCACCAGCGGCTCACGCCGCTCTCCTTCACTGGTAATCCAGATCAGCTCCTGACTGTCCACATCCTTATACAGCTGCGGAACACCGCGCAGCGCACAGAAATGCCCTACCAGGGCCAGAAGCAGATCCGGGCCTCCGGAAATTTCAAAAACACAGTCCGCATGCTCCCAGGTAATCTGCTCAAGCATCCGCACCACCCGGTTGCCGTCCTTTAAATCCGGCTCCATAAAGCGCAGCTCTGCCTCAATGCCCTTTCGTCTAAGCAGACGCTCAACAAGGCTCTGGACCCGGTCAGTAAGACTGCCCTTCAGGCCGATGAATATCAAAACTTCCGGCTTAAAGATCAGCGCCGCCAGAATATTTTTGACCGGATGGGCCGGATCATAAAGCTCAATTAAGGTCTTCATAGGCTTTTTTGTAAGCCGCCAGCGTCCGTTCGTCAAACAAAACAAACAGAATACGGTCAAAGCTGTCCGCATGGGCATCCCAAAAATCCTGAACGGTCTTCAGCGCAATGGCGGCCGCCTGATCCACCGGATAATGGTACACCCCGGTTGAAACCGATGGAAAGGCCACCGACCGCGCGCCGGCTTCCTGAGCCCGCATCATGGCGTTCCCATAGCAATCCCGCAAAAGCGCTGCCTCATGCTGTCCGCCGCCGTGCCACACCGGCCCGACTGTATGGATAACATATTTGCAGGGCAGCCGGTATGCTCTGGTTGTTTTCGCCCCGCCGGTGGCGCATCCCCCCAGAGTCCGGCACTCTGCCAGAAGCTCCGGCCCGGCCGCACGGTGGATGGCGCCATCCACACCGCCGCCGCCCAGCAGCGAGCTGTTGGCCGCGTTGACAATAGCGTCCACACCATAATCCCTTGTGATATCGCCCAGTAAAAGTTCAATGTTTCCCATCCTTTTCCTCCTCTGCTTCCATTTCACATAAAATTATCCAGACATGCATCCCTGCCCATCCTATTCCTGTTTGATCAGATCCTCCCAGTTAACCTCATAGGGCGAATCATACGATGGATTGCGCACAAAGGAAAAGGACGTCTCATCATAATAGAAATAATTGGTATCACAAATAATGTCATCCCGGATCTTCTGCATTTTATCGGAATAATCCCGGGCGCTTTTCAGGCGTCCGTCCTTAAACTTGAGCAGATACACATCCTTGTAGGCATAATGCTTCTGAACACCTGTGGATTCATAAAAATCCTCCACCAGATCCCGCCCAATAAACATACCGCCGCTGTAGGCTGCCGGGATATTGACGCCCCGGTAAACCTTAAACAGGCTCAGAAAAAAGTCCTGGCTGTTGGCCTCTGGAGCCACGCCCCTGATTTCCGGGTAATGGCCCAAGGTGGTCATGTACAGGTTTCTCAGGCACAGACGGCCCTCGCGCAGACCGTACTGCCCATAAAAACCCCTGGCGCAGGCTGGACAAAAGGATACTGGAAAAGCGCCGTAATCCGAAGGATCAAACACCAGCGGATTTTCCAAGGCTGTGATATGATATGCTTCATTTTTGAAAATATACTGATCTGTAAATTGAACGGTCATTTTGTATTCCTTTCCGTAACGGAAATTTTTTCTTGCTTCCCCATCATTTTATGAAAAAAGGCAGACCTGAATAAAACCTCAGCCCTGCCCTCTATCGTTTTTCATTATACCCCATCGGCTAAAAAAAATCAATGCGGGTAAAGGTTTATACCCCAGAGTTAAACCGGCGAATCAAGCCGCTTTCTTCCGCATGGCGAGCAGAGCCCGTTTGTATGCTTTTGTCACTGCCGCCGGGCTCACGCCCTTTTGGGCGGCCTTGTTGTTGTAATACATCAGCAGATGCCAGTAGGCCTGAAGCAGCTTGGACAGCCGGGCGGTCTCCAGCACCTCTCTGTTGATCGGGATATCGTTCTGGCACTGCAGCTCAAGGCCTTCGTTAAGATTTAGCTCATACAAACGCGGTACCTTTCCGGTCGTTTTGATCATCATTTCCACAAGCGACCGCGCGGCCGGGGTGGGGCTTTGAGAATGGCCTGGGCCGGGGTGTCCTCTGGGGTGATGAGGGGGATTAAGGTGTAGTGGGATTCGGGGAGGTGGATGGTCATCATGGGGCTCCTTTGGTTTTGATTTTTTGTATTCGGCGGGCGGTGGGCGGATTGGGGGTTATAAAAAACCGGAAGGCGAAAGGCATTGTAGTATGCTTTCGCTTGCCGGGTGGGTGTCCCGGAAAGCATGGATTTAATTGCAAAAAATTATTTTGCTGACAACTTTGCATTTAATCTATATTTTTTTATCGAAGCAACTCGCTTATGCCAAGGAGGGAATGTTATAATAAATCACGCAGTTGAAAAACAAATCATTTTCTTAAGCGAAAATTTCAAAAAAGTTCGCAGACTACTAAAAGTCCACGAACAATTCCGCCGCTATTTCAACCATAAAAAACACGCGTATTCCCCTGATTTTATCACGGAATACGCGTTTATTTTTTACACTTTACTCATTTTCTTCCTTTTCATTCCAAAAGGCCCGGGTCTCCTGCCGGACGTCCTCTGCATTTCTCACCTTTATATAATGGGACAAATGCGGCGGGAAGAGCCGGCGGTAGCCGCTGCTTGAAAACCGGCTGTCGATAAAGAGCACCATGCCCCGGTCAGCCTCATCCCTGATGACGCGTCCAACGGCCTGGAGGACCTTATTCATGCCAGGAAACTGATAGGCATAAGCAAAGCCGCTGCCCTGCTTATCGTCATAATAATTCCGGATAATATTGCGCTCATCGCCGATTTGCGGCAGGCCCACGCCCACGATAACGGTTCCGATGAGGCGGTCTCCCTTGAGGTCAATCCCCTCGGAATAGATACCGCCCATCACACAGAATCCGATGAGGGTTTCAGGATTTTCGGCGTCGAAGGCTTCCAGAAAAGCTTCTCTTGCGGCCTCGTCCATATCCCGCTCCTGTGCCATGGACCGGATGTCTGGAAAACGCTCTCCAAAAACTTCATAGACTGCACTCAGGTAGGCATAGGATGGAAAGTATGCCATGTAATTGCCCTTTTTCCCTGCCGCAAAGGCAGCGATCATTTCGGCGATGGGGGTATAGCTCTCTTCTCTGTCCACATAGCGGGTGCTGATGGTATCTGCCAGCAGAATACCAAGCTTTGACGGGTCAAAGGGGGAGGGCAGCTCGTAGCGCGGGGTTTCCTCCTCGCCGCCCAGCACAGCGATAAAATATTCCAGAGGGGTGAGGGTGGCTGAAAAGAGAACGGATGCCCTGCCGCAGGCCAGCCTTGCCCTCAGCAGCAGCGCCGGGTCCAGGCACACCTGTTTCACGATCACCTCGCTGCCGTAGGTGTGGATGGTGGTAATATAGTGCTCATCGTAAAACTCGGCGATCTTTAAATAGGTCCGGGCTTGAAAATAAAGCTCCAGCACCGCGTCGGCTGCTGGGTGGTCCGGGTGTTTTTTCTGCCAATCCTCGCAGGCAAAGCAGAAGAAGCCCAGAAGCTCGTTAAAATCTCCAAGCTCCTCCCTGCTGATGCGGGACCGGCTGTCCGGGCAGCTTTTGCGCAGGTCGATCATGGCCTGGTTCACCTTGTTCAGGGGCTCCTTCAGGCGTTTGTCCGTTTTGGTCAGCTGTCTTTTAAGGTTCAGAAAATCGGATTTCCTAAGAGCAGCCGAGTACATTTCCCTTGCCCTGTCTACCAGATTGTGGGCCTCATCCACCAGAAAGACGTAGTCCCCTTTCTCGTCTATAAAAAAACGCTTCAGGGCCACCAGCGGGTCAAAGAGATAGTTGTAATCGCAGATAATGGCGTCGCACCAGAGCGTAAGGTCCAGCGAAAACTCAAAGGGGCACAGATTATTCTCAAGGGCGATGGCCTCAATATTCTCTCTTGAAAAGACGGTATCCTGCTGGAGCACCTCATAGAGCACATCGCCCACACGGTCAAAATAGCCGTCGGCATAAGGGCAGTCGTCTGGGTTACAGCTGCGTTCGTCCAGAAAGCAAATTTTATCCTTGGCCGTCAGGGTGACCGTCCGAAGCGCCAGACCCTTTTCCTTCATGAGTGTGAAGGCGTCCACAGCAGCCTGCCGGGTGATGGTCTTGGCTGTCAGGTAAAAGAGCTTTTCTGCCATACCGCCGCCCAGGGCCTTGACAGAGGGAAACAGCGTGGACAGGGTTTTTCCGATGCCAGTGGGCGCCTGGCAGAAAAGCTTACCGCTCTTTTTGATGGTGTTAAAAACAGCCACAGCCATCTCCCGCTGGCCTCTGCGGTAGGTTTTATAAGGAAAATCTAAAGCATGGATGGATTGATCCCGCTTTTCGACCCACTGGCGCTGCATCTCTGCCCAGCGGATATAAGCGTCTAACAGGGCAAGATAGAAATCCTCCAGCTCGACGACGGAAAAGCTTTTACGGAACCGGCGGATTTCTTTTGTATCTACCTGATAATAGGTGAGCTGGATATCAATGAAGTCAAGCCCCTGCTGGCTGCCGTAGATATAGCCGTAGCATTTAGCCTGGGCCCAGTGTACTGGACGGCTGTCTTCATCCATGTCCTCCAGGCTTCTGGTGATGGTTTTAATCTCGTCGATGACGATAATGCCATCCTCCTCAAAAATCCCGTCTGCCCGGCCCTGTATTTTAAAGGTAAAGCCCTTCACATCTGTGGTTTCTGCCAGAGTGACCTCTGCCCGGTAATGCTCTCCGGCTTCTTTTTGCAGTTTTCGATGGATACGCGCTCCTTCTGCTGCCCGGTCAAAGCCACCAAAACGGCTGTCAATGCTGCCTGAGCGCATAATAAATTCTACCAGCTCCCGCACCGAAAGCTCTACTACCTCATAGGCCATACTCATCCCTCCCTTCTCGGTAAAGCTATTGTAGCACAAACCCACCACAATGTGAAATTGCCTCTGCTGCTCCGGCGTGCTATAATGGGCATAACTTACAAAGCGAGGTATCATACCATGTACGATTATATGAAAAGCCGCCCCGAGGAGGGTGCCTACCGCGGCGCCTTTGATGAAAGCCGGCGTAAGCTGCGCGCCCTTGACCCTGTGGTCATCGAAAAAAACACCGGCTGCGCTTATGACGAAAAAACAGGGTGCTTCAGTCTTGTCTGCTTTGGCCAGCCCCTGACGATTCCCTATCGGGACGGTGATGTGTTTTTTTCAGGCACGGCTGAAAAGCCTGAGATCAGCTGGCGGCTCATCGCGCTCAATTATTTTTCCCGCGCTGTGGAGCTTCCTCTTTCGGGTAGATGGATTTCCTATAAGGATCAGCCTAGAGGCGCTGTTTTTTACCCGAACATCCGGAAGAATGTCATTGAACCCATGGGTGTTTTCTATGACCGCTGTGATCTTGAAATACTGAAAGCCAGTCTGCCGGAAATCGGCTTTTCGATCATCCCGGATAAGGCGGATCTCTGTGCACAGGGGTTCTTTGCGCCGCGTATTCCTGCCCGCATCCAGTTCTGGGCAGGTGATGAGGACTTCCCGGGTGCTTTCCAGCTTCTTTTTGACGCCACCATCAGTGACCAGATGCACATCGAAGACAGTGTGGCTCTTTGCAGCCTGGTGGCGGATCTGCTTCAGGAGCAGTACTATCTGAAGCTTAAAAAAACAGCTGATGACGACCGGTAATTTTTACCGGTCGTCAAAATGTCTGCTTTATTTTCATAAGGGCGGGTATATTTATACTATAAAAATAAATTTCAATCAGGAGAATGCCATGATTTTTTTAATACCTGCCATTATTATCCTTATCCTGTTTTACCGTCTGTATTATAAGCAGAGGCGCCCCATTGCCGGCGGCATTTTGATAACAGTCCTCCTTGCCCTGTTTCTGCTGGGGCTTTGCGGTTATGCGTTGATGTCCCCTCTCAGCCCGGTTATCTGGGTCATACTGGGAATCGTCGCTTTGATATTTTTAATGGGGCCCCTGCTGCTGCTTTTCTCAAGCATTGCGTTGATGATCAATGGGCAGCGGATGGTATCGCGCGAGGGAACACGGCTCAGCAATTTTCTACCCTTATTTCTCGGAATCATCATGCTTGCCGCGCTGATACTGTTCTACACACTTCCCTTTTTTATGAATGTCAATCCTGTCATACCACTGATCTATTCCATGCTGGCGATTGTCGTTTTGTTTTTCGGCTTTCTGTTTATCAGCTTTGCCAATGCCTCTGCCCTTTACTACTTCAACAAGCCTTCCTACGACGAGGATTTTATTCTGATCCTGGGCTGTCGGGTGATTGACGGCAAGGTTACACCGCTTCTGGCCAAGCGCCTGAACCGGGCCATTGCTTTTTATGAAAAACAGATGGAAATGACTGGAAAGAAAGCAAAATTTGTTGTCTCTGGCGGTAAAGGAATGGATGAATCGGTTTCGGAGGCCTTGGTAATGAAGGATTACCTTTTGTCCAAAGGCTATCATAAATCGGATATTTTAGTGGAGGAGCATTCCCGAAACACCCGGGAAAACATGCTGTTTTCCAAGGCGATCATTGACAGGCTTAAGCCGAATGCCCGGGGCATATTTGTAACCAGCAGCTTTCACGTTCTCCGTGCCAGTCTTTATGCCCGTGACGCTGGGCTTGACTTTACTGGTGTTCCCGCAAAAACAGCGTTTTACTATTTTCCAAACGCCTTTCTCAGAGAATTCATCGGGGTGCTCTCAATGAACCGGCAGACCTACGCCATCGTCTTTGCCGCTCTGGTCCTCTGTACCATGGTTCCCCAGCTTGTCTTTTTAAACATGGGTCTTCTGTAAACTGAAAAAGGACAGACGCGATCGTCTGTCCTTTTTATATTAAAGCTTTATTTCATATATTTTTCAATAATATCATCCGCTAATTCTTCAAGAACACCCATGTCATAGAAGAACTGAAGTGCAGCATAGCGGTTGCGCAGCTCTTTGGCATACATCAAAATATCCTTGAATTCTTCCTTTGTTACATTGAACTCTGCCGGACTGGTAAGACCGTGGAGGGCTTTTAACAGCTGCGGCGCTTTCTGGGTATCTGCCACCACGTCTTCCATCAGGCTCACCAGCTTCGCTTCATTATTCTGAATGCTGTCAATGCGTTTTTCAACCACTTCAGGATCATTCTGATGTACCTGCTTATAAAGTTTAATGACTTCATCTGCGCCCAGGCCAAAGGAACGCTTGATTTCCTTTTCCCAGGTGTCATAGTCAAAGGTTTCTGCGTGCGCGCGTGCTTTATCATAGTCGAAAGGCATGGTCAGGAATTTTGCGTACATATCGCTGACGATGCAGGTTGCCATGCCAACACAGGTGCCGTGCAGCTGGCCGTATTCGCCCTTGAAGATGGACTTCATTTCCAGGAAGTGGGAGATATGATGCTCGGAGGCAGACGCCGGTCTGGAGAAACCGATATAGCTCATGGCAATCCCGATGAGCACCAGGGATTCCATCAGGTACTGAAGCGCGTCGGATTCTCTGTTCACGAGGCCCGGCACCGTATCCACACATTTTTTAACAGAGTAGAGCACCAGCTCTCCGACCTCTGGGCAGTAATATTCGCCGTTGATCAGCTCAGACATTTTCCAGTCGTTGATGGCTAAATATTTACCTAAAACATCGCCTAAACCAGCCGCGATCATGACATCCGGTGCAGTGGCCAGAATATCGGTATCACCGATGATGGCATTGGCACATTCTGCGGAATAGGTGATTTTAAGATTGTTATGAACTAAAGGAGAAACGTTTGAAGCGTAGCCATCCATAGATGGTGCCGTCGCCACAATATAATACGGCAGTCCCGCGCCAAACGCGACATAACGGGTTAAGTCATTTAAAGAGCCTGAGCCAATGGCAATGATCAGCTTGGTATCAGCCGGTAAATGTTCCTTCATTTCTTCGGCGTATTTATCTTCTGCGTGCATGCTCTTATGTGGGAAAATATATTTTTCAACAGGATAGCCTGCTTGCACTACCATACTTTCAACGCGTTCACCGGCTACTTCCCAGGTATTGACATCAGCCACGATAAAAACCTTATCGCTTTTACTCAGGATGCTCCCGTCTTTTAATTTCTGGGTTTCCATAATGCCTGGCAGTTTGTCTAAAGCGTTTTTGCCGATGGCGATATTTTCGATGCTTGCGATATGTTTTTTGCCGCAGCTGCAATCAAACTCGTGGTTAATCAATTCGTTAATGGATAATTCTTTAAAACTCATGTTTTTCTCCTTTTGATTTTATAAATAGGTTAGATTCAGATATTTCATTTGTTTTTTAAGGAACACAAAATCATAGATTTGGGTTCTCTAGTTCTGGCCGTAATAGGCGTTTTCGCCATGCTTGCGGTAGAAATGTTTGTTTAAAAGCACATCCTGCATTGGGTACGCGCCGCCAGCCAGCTGCTCGGTGTAGAAGGCCATCATGGCCAGCTGGTCTAAAACAACCGCATTGTGGACAGCCTCGTGCGGGTCTTTCCCCCAGGTAAACGGGCCGTGGCTTTTAACCAGGACGGCTGGCATATAATCGGGATTGATGTCCATATCATTGAAGGTTTCAACAATAACCTTGCCAGTATTGAGCTCGTAGTCACCCTCAATTTCTGTATCGGTCATAACACGCGTGCAGGGGATCGGGCCATTGAAGTAATCAGCATGGGTTGTTCCGTAAGCATTAATATCTTTTCCTGCCTGAGCCCAAATGGTCGCCCACTGTGAGTGGGTATGTACCACACCGCCGATATTCGGAAATTTACGGTAAAGCTCAAGATGTGTGTCGGTATCGGAGGATGGATTCAGGTCTCCTTCTACCACTTTACCATCTTCTAACGCGACAATGACCATATCTTCCGGCTTTAGCTTGTCGTATTCCACACCGGAGGGTTTAATGGCAATCAGACCTTTTTCCCGGTCAATACCGGATACATTACCCCAGGTAAAGGTAATAAGCTTATACTCCGGCAGCAGCATATTGGCTTCATAAACTTGCTGTTTCAGTTCTTCTAACATGGTTCCTCCCTAAATGATTAAAAATTTCTGTCGATCTTCAAATGTTCTTTTTGTTACTTTATGTTTTTATAATAGCACATTTTTAACATTTCGTCAATTGTAAATTGATAAAATCCTCCAAAAAACAAATAATTTGGGACAAAAAAAGTCATTCCCCCTGTTTGGGGAATGACTTTTACTGACTATTTAGCTGCTTCTGCCTTGATGACTTTCAGACGTTTCATTACGTCGTTTTCGCCGCGGCCGAAGTAATCGTGCAAGATGGCATATTCCGCAAACAGCTTGTCATATACTTTTGCGTTTTCTTCATTTGGTGTATAAAGAATATCTTTTTCATTGGCCAGAACCTGAGCAGCTTCAAATACAGAATCGTAGCCGCCCTCAGCAGCGCCTGCTGCTACAGAAGCCATAACCGCAGCGCCAAGGGCCGGGCCATACTCGGAGCCCGCAATGCGGATCGTTCTTCTGGTAACATCGGCGTAGATCTGCATCATCATGGCATTCTTCATGGCAATGCCGCCAGTTGCGTACAGATTATTGACCGTTACACCGCATTTTTCAAAGTTTTCAATGATTTCTCTGGTACCATAAGCGGTTGCTTCGATTAATGCGCGGTACATTTCCTCTGGTTTTGTCTGCAGTGTCATACCGAGCATCATACCCGTCAGGTCGTTGTCGAGGAGGACGGAACGGTTGCCGTTCCACCAGTCAAGCGCGATGAGTCCACTTTCACCGACCGCCATTTTTTCAGCTTTTTCGGTTAAAATCTGATGCAGGTTTAGGCCGCGTGCTCTTGCTTCTTTAGCGTATTCTTCAGGAACGCAGTTGTCAACAAACCATGCAAAATGATCCCCTACACAGCTCTGTCCGCCTTCGTATCCAAAATAACCTGGCAGAATACCATCTTCAACGACGCCAAAGACGCCGGGCACAATTTTTTCTTCTTTAGAGATCAGCATGTGGCAGGTGGATGTCCCCATGATCATGAGCATCTGGTCCGGACCAGCCTGTTTCATGGCACCCGGTACACCTGCATGGGCATCGACATTAGCAATGGCCACAGCGGTACCAACCTTAAGGCCTGTCAGCGCGGCACCCTTTGTGTCAATTTCGCCTGCTCTGCTGCCGATCGGTGAGATTGGGCAGTTTAATTTTTCTTCCACCACATTTTCAAACTGTGGGTCGAGTGCTTTATAGAAATCCTTTGACGGATAACCGTCTACTTTGTGATATAAAGCCTTGTAGCCTGCTGCACAGGAGTTTCTGGTCTGTTTTCCGGTCAGCTGCCAGATTACCCAGTCGCCAGCTTCAATGTAATAATCCATGTCTTCATATAATTCATGGTCTTCAACACAGATCTGCCACAGACGCGGTGTCATGGATTCAGATGACGCCTTGCCGCCATAGCGGGCCATAAAATCTTCTCCGCGCTGTTCTGCAATTTCAGTCAGTTTATTGGCATAGCTCTGAGCGCCATGATGTTTCCACATCATAACATACGCCATTGGGTCGTTCTTATATTTGTCTAAGAAGCACATAGGTGTGCCGTCAGCTTTTACCGGCAAGACTGTACATGCTGTAAAGTCAACCCCTACGCCGATAACATCTGCCGGGTCTACCTGTGTGCGTGATAAAACTTCCGGAACCGCGTTCTTGAAAACGTCCAGGTAATCCTGCGGATGCTGGAGTGCATAGTCCATTGGCAGCTTTGTGCCATCCGGCAGCTCTCTGTCCATTACCGCATGCGGATAATTGTAAAATGCCGAGCCAATTTCTTCCCCTGTTTTTACATTGACCACAACTGCTCTACCGGAGAGCGTACCGAAGTCGATACCGATTACATACTTTGCCATCTTTGTTATTCCTCCTCATGTTTTAAATGAACCTTTAACATGTTCGTTTGGATACTTTATGTTTGTATAATAGCACATTTCATAATAGAAGTCAACCGTTTACCTTTAAGCTACTTGCAATTAATCCTAAAATGGTTTATTCTATAGATAAGTGACACAAAAGAGCACATAAAGGAGACATAAACGATGTTAAAAGAACAAAGAGAGGAACAAATTCTACAACTTTTGGAACAACACGGCAGTGTAGAGGTTTCACAGCTCTGTAATCTTTTTGGCGTTACCAAAATGACGATTCGCAGAGATCTTGATAAATTGGAGAATGAAGGAAAAATTTCCAGAACACATGGCGGTGCTGTCTTAAACAATACAGATATTCTTTTGGAAAAACCTCTTTATGTGCGTTTAAACACAAATACCGAACATAAAGAGCGCATTGCCAGAAGAGCCGCTGCCATGATTTCAGACGGTCAGAAGATTTTTCTGAGCTCCGGCACCACTGTCTTTACCTTGGCGCGGCAGCTGGACAATTCCAGACGTCTGCTTATTGTGACCGATGGTCTCAACACAGCCCTTGAGCTCAGCAAGCGCACAAATATATCCATTATCATCATCGGAGGTGAACTGCGCAGTAACACCCTGGCAACAACCGGCAGTTTTGCAGAGGGAATGATCCGGGAATTTAAGTTTGAAACAGCTTACATCGGTGTAACCAGCATCGGCACAGACGGCTCTCTGCACCACGGGAGTCTGGTGGAAATCGGACTGTATAAAGTGCTGGCTGAAATCTCAAAGAAACTTGTGATTATGGCCGATTCCGACAAGCTTGGAAAGGATGACTTTGTCTGTGTAGGAAAATTAAAATCCGGCGACACACTGATCACAGACTCTGACGCAGACCCTGACATTGTAAAGCTATACCGGGATATGGGTGTTGAGATCATTCTGGCATAATTTTCGTTTTCGCAAATTCGCAAATATGCTATAATAGCATTAGGATTAATTTTGTCAAAGGATGTGACGCCATGAATACAACCCTTACGCTCAATAAAGCAATCCAGAACCTCTCAAAGGCCATTCAAATAAAAACAATTTCCAACAGGCCCGGACGTGTACCAGACTATCAGCCTTTCGATGATTTTATTGTCTTCTTGAAGGAGGCCTACCCTATCTGCCACGAGCATCTTGAGCACACCCGTGTGAATAATTATGGACTGGTTTACCGCCTGAAGGGTAAAAACCGCGATGCAGAGCCCTTGCTTTTTCTGGGGCATTATGATGTTGTTCCGACCGCCCCGGGCAGCGAATCGAAATGGACCTACCCGCCTTTCAGCGGTACTGTTGCCGATGGCTATATCTGGGGGCGCGGTGCTTTAGACGACAAATTCCAAATTATTGCTCTTTTCGAAGCACTGGAACGCTTTATTACCATGGAGTAGCAGCCTGAGCGTGATGTTTATCTCGCCTTTGGATTTGATGAGGAGGTTGGCGGAAACCTTGGCGCCTCCCGGATCGCTTCCTTTTTCAAGTCGCAGAATATTCAATTTGACTGTGTGCTGGATGAAGGCGGAATGTGTATTGAAGATCTTTTCCCGCAGATTAACCGCCCAATGGCGACTGTCGGCGTCGGCGAAAAAGGGCAGGCCAACTTAAGGGTTACCTTCTCACAGAAGGGCGGGCATTCCGCTGTGCCTTCACCGGGCAGCGCCATCTATCATCTTTCAAGGCTTCTGGTCAGCATCGAAGACCATCCTATGCCTCCGCACCTCACCGAGCCGATTAAACAGCTGCTCAAAAAGGTCTCACCGGATGTCCATGGTAAAAGACGTCGTTTTTACGACCATATCGAGCTTTTAAAGCCTGCGCTCTATAAAGAGCTCTCAAAAGTACCCATGACAAACGCCATGATAAGAAGCACCATTGCTCCAACCATTCTGCAGGGCAGTGATATGGCTAATGTACTTCCAGGAGAGGCATCTGCTATTTTAAACTGCCGTATACTCCAGGGCGATACTGTGGAGGATATGATCCGGCATATCACCAGGCTCTGTGGCAAGAAAAAACCGGATTTTGAAATTTTGATGAATCATCCCCCTTCTGCATTCTCGGAAACTGATACCCAAGCCTACAGGCATCTGGAAGCCTGTATTTCTGTTATCTTCCCTGGCGCAGAAACGACGCCGACCATTTCACTGGGCGGAACAGACGCGCGTAAATACGATATTGTATCAAAAAATATTTATCGTTTTACCCCTGTTCAGGTCACTAAAAGTGAACGTGATGCCATGCACAACATCAATGAACGTATTTCCATTGAAAACCTGGGCCGGGCCATTACTTTTTACACCACGTTTATTCAAAATTACCGGTAAATCTCAAAAGACACAGAGGCTTTTACTTTCGTGTCTTTTTTATTTTTTAAAATTATGTGAATGTCAACATAAAATTACAAAATTCTTGAAAAAAGTTTAAAGCTTAGAGAGTTCAAGCTCGAAAAGCTCAGCAGAACAGCAGTAATTGAGGATTTTCCGCGGGTAGTGATTAATACGATCAATGACCTGCTTAATGTAATGTAAGCTTAAATCAGCGATTTTTTCACCTTTTTTGATGAATCTTCGGATAAAGCGGTTATAGTTCTCGTTACTGCCCCGTTCGCAGGCGGTATAAGGATGGCAATAGTATGTTGCCGTCCTTTTCTTTTTGGTGTAAAGCGATTTTTCTATTCCCTCTGGGTTTCTGAACTCAGCGCCATTGTCCATGGTAATGGTTTTGAAGATTTTTTTAAATTTGTGCTTATACTTCCGCTCAAGAATGTCCAGACACTGAATGACACTGGCTTCATTTTTTCGGGACATGCGAAAGACAATGCTGTCCCGGGTTTTACGTTCGGTAAGGACAAGCAGGCACTGCTGATCGCTCTTCAGGGATTCAACGCAGTCCATTTCCCAGTGACCAAAGGTTTGACGGTCAAGGATTTCCTCGGGACGGTTTTCAATGCTGGTACACTGTTTGACTTGATATTTCCGCTTAACGCGCTTTATTGGCCGTTTTTTTTTGAGCCCTTTCACAGGTAGGTTTTTGTTTGTTACACCGGGAATATAGCCCTTGTCAATGGCATAATAAAGGCTTGTGGTGCAGGGAATATCTTTTTCCGGGTGTTCTTTGCGTAGTGTTCCAATGGTAGCGTCTGGGCTTAACTGCTCTTTTATAAGCTTGTGCTGAATGAGTGTCAGGAGCTCCTGATCACGCAGTACCTTTGGCTGTGTGCCTTTGTTTTTCTGTTTTTCCAAAAAGTCGGACTGTGCGAAGTCTGCGCAGTAGGTTTCATACTCGATCAGATCAGAGTTCAAAAGGGCGATGGTGCCCCGCTTGATTTCATTGTAAATAGTCTTGAGGGACTTGTCTAAATTTTTAGCAATTTCCCGTTTGGGCATGTTGGCTTTAAGATAGCCTTCAAGCTGTATTCGTTCCTCTTCGGTAAAATATTTGTTTTTCATTTTTGTCCTCCTATCTGGAGGACTGTAAAGCCTCCAGTTCGATTTTCTTTTTTTCAATGTGCTGAGCTAACTGGCGGTAGTCATTCGGCTTAATATAATTGCAGTCCTTTAAGCCTGCCAGATAGCCTTTTAGATAATACAATTGGTATAAATTTTCTGAGTGCGTGATTTCTTCCAAAACTCTAAGATATTTCATAAATTTTCATACTCCTTAAAATAATCCTTGAACCAGTCGATACTATCGACAAAGGTGGATTTCGAATACAGCCCTTCAAAAGCCATGGAAAAGTCAAGGGGCTTGGTAAGTTGACCTTCTTTGATCTTCTCAGCGGTTTTAAGACCTCTGGAACAGTAGTACATCTTTTTGTTAAGTGCAATACTAGTTGTGTCTAAATTCTTTGAAATGTATTTCGTGATGTAAAGTGCGGTCTTGACATTATCCCGGATCGGCCCCAGCGAGTTAAAGCCAAACTTTTGACGGTAGCTTTCCCAGCTAATATAGCCTTTTTCAGAGAGCTTTTTAAGCGGGTGGGGTTCCATGTCCTGACAGGGAATTTCTGAGAGTAAACCGTGCATGTGCCAATTTTTACCGTCCTTGTGTAATTCTGGTATGAGCAGATACTTGATGTCTATCTGGCGTTTCTTCCGCTGATCTCTGATAAACTGACTGAGGTCTTTTATAAAGGTGTCCAGATCATCACGCTGGTACTTTTTTGGGTCGAGGGTAAAAGTACCAAACCAATTCCAATCATTGCACAATGCTTTTTCTAAAACCTGTGATTTTGTCCTTGAAAGGGAGTGCGCTAGTTTTTTATCATGTTTACCTTGTCCTTTCTTTACAGTCTGCTTTTGGTCTTTCTTGCCTTTTATAAGCTGTTTGCAGATGGTAATCTTATAATTATTTTCACCAAATTTTTTGATCTGTACGACATTTTTTCTTTGCGTCTGCATACAATTTCCCGTAATATGTGACTTATGTCAAGTAGCGGGCTCCGCCCGCCGTCCGGGTTCCTCTCCCGAGGACTTCCGGTCAGCGTGCGGGGCCGCTTTCTTAGACGTAAGTTTCATCTTTGCGGGTTCACCGCCAATACGCACGATCTCGCCGCTTTTTATCTGATCTTGAATAATCTTTGTAGGTTTAACAGCAAGCGCAGGATTGAATTCAAAAAACGTATCATAAAGCCCTCCGTAATATTTTGAGTAGGTAAAAAAGTCGGCGCTGTTCTTGTCCTTGATGGCCGTATTGCGCTCGACCGCAATGAACAGTTGAAAGGGGAGCCAGCGGTACAGCCAGTAATTGTTAGCGTGACGGTGGTGTACCTCGATTTCCACCAGTGCCCGGATCTGGCTGTCGATTTGGTTCAGGTTCTGTTGAATAAGGATAATATCATAGCCGTAATGGCGGTGCTGGGCAAAGAAGGACAGAAAGTCCAGGCGATCCTTGGCGTTCCAGGTACGGCTGTTAAATTTAACCGATGCTTCATCAATCACCAGCAGGGTCTGTCCCATCTTCCGGGGTTCGTGCATGGTGCGGTTGAACTGCATGAGAAGGGGGACAGTGATATCATCGTTGGAAAAATAGAAAAAGTGTCCCCGGTTCTTTTTGATCTCGTTGACTTTGATGGGAAAATTCGCAATGACGTTTTTGCCCTCCTCGAGCCAGCCGACCACATTTCGGGTAGCGTGTAAGCTTTTTCCACTTCCGGGGGTTCCGGTGTAACATTTGGTTGACATGGTTGTCTTTTGTACCTCCTATTCGATTCTCAGAATGTGCATAATCCACTTGATAAACTTATAGCCCACGATGCAGGTTCCCCAGGCAAGGAGTACGGGCATCATGAGATTGACGGGCAGGAAATAGTTCACGTAGCCCATGAACTCAGACGGGACGTCAAGGGTAATGCCCGTAAAGGGGGAGGTGGGCAGAATGTTGACAATCCAAGCGATAATCCCGCAGATGAGCGTAATTAAGAAGTTGATAATCAGAATGAAGAAATCTGCGATCATTCGTCACCACCTCCAAAGAACATGCCAAAGGTTTTCCACGCTAAGCCGATGATAAAGGCAATAAAAGCCAGATTGCGGAACAGTGGGGCGTACTCGTCAAACATGGACAAGTCCCCTTTGATAGGAATCTTCCCGGCGCCGACCGAGGTGAAATCGACCTCCCAATCAAAAGCGAAGGGGACGGGCTCGGCCTGAAAGATTCCAAACAGGCGGATTAGATCACCGGGCAGGGAGAAGGGAAACTTTTCGCTTAAGTTGTCGGGCATGCTATTCAGGGCGTCGAGGTTTAAAGACAGCGTGGGGACAAAGGCGGCTTTCATGAACTTTAACAGACCATCCATGAAATCACCGATGGGGTTGACCCATTTGTCCCCGTTGTATTCGGGTGTGGGTTCCGGCGGTGTCGGGGTTGGTGTGGGCTCGGGGGCTTCGCTTCCGGGCTGATCGGGTGTAACATCTTCGTAGCCGGGGAGGTCTGGGAGGTCATCGGTGTTCGGGTTGTAGCCCTCGGGCAACTGCGGGAGCTCGTCAGGGGTAGGGTTTACAATCAGATTCTCAGTCGAACCGTCAATGTAGTTTGTAATATTATTTATGACTGTTTGGGGCAGGCGGGTTGGGAGTTTTACTTTGTTTGGTAACTTGTTTTTAAAATCAGGTCGATAAATAGACGTTTGATCACCTGTTGCTAAACCTAAAAATTTTGTAAGAATAAGATCATTATCTAAACCAACAGACCAATCCGGAAAAGGAGACACAAAAAACGAAAAACCAAATGAACCCGGTCTATTAATACGATAATTACTGCTGCCAACAATATCAACATAGAAACCGGCATAGCGTTTACCATCTTTTGCTATAACATTGTTAACAATACAATTTTTATATGAACCATAATCCTCGAAGTACCAACCTGTTAGCGGAAAGTACGGTATTTTTATAGTAGGCCACATACCTTCTGTCGTTTCTGGATTAAGAGTAACATAAAGACGGTTGTTCCCATAAGTTCCTAAGAGGGTTCGGCCTTGGGATTCGTCTTCGGGAATCGTTGGCCATACTACATCTACCACCCCTTTTAAGACGGCGTACAGGGCTTTCCCGCTGTATTTGCTCCAGTCGATGTCTTTTCCGGCTTTTAAATCGTTGTCGAGGTTTTGGAGAGCGTTAAGCTGTTTGTTATATTCAGTGGGGTCTGGAAATACAGCCTGTAGGTTAGCAGTTAGCTCTTCATTGGTAGCTGTCATTTGTTCGGGAGTAAGAATAATATTATTCGCATATCCCGCCGCTTTCATTCCTAAAAGAATAGAAGCTATGCAAGCTGCGCCAACTATTAAAGGATTTGCTTGTACCCGTTTTGGTTGAAAGAACGGCATAATAGCTATTAATAAGCTTAACAAAACACTAATAACTTTTAAAGAAACATTTCTTTTTATTTTTAATTCCATATTTTAAATCCTTTCAATAGATGTTATAATAAACAAAAAGAGGTGAAAAAATGAAACTACTTTCAATCATTATTATGCTTTTGCTTGTTATTGTAATATGGCTAATAATTGGAGCAAATCATACAAATAGCGACTTTTTTAAAAAGCTACATGATATGGCGTATCAAAATAAACTTAGCAAAGCTTTATTTTTCATCCTCATTGTCATTATGATAATAATAATATGGAGAATATAAAAAACCTGTCTGCCAACCTAAACAGGAAGGCCGACAGGCTTTTTTAATGAGTGCGTTAAGATGTGGATTTGTTGAATGCTTTCTTACCGATCTTGTAGACGGCAAAGACAACAACAATGGCTACGCCAGCACCCAAGATGCCGAGTACCGGAGCCTGTAAACTCGAAATAGCATCGGTAAAAGACTTGGTCATTTCAGTAATCGCAGTGGTTAAACCTTCGCTCATGGTGTCACCCCCTTTCAGTGCGTGGAATTCCAAAAGGCTTTAAAGATCAGATAGCCGCAGAATGCGACCACCCAGAGGGTTAAGCTGCCAAAAAAGCCTAAGATGGTGAAGTGAATGAATAGATTAAAAAACTGTAGTTCCATGTTAAAACCTGTCAAATATCTTTGAAAGCATGTGGGTCACGGGTACGGCGAGTACGCCGCCGAAGATCAGGCCTGCCATGGTTGCTTCTATGGTCATTATTTGTAGGGTTGTCATATTACCTCCCGTACTCAGCGATGTGGATAATAATTTATAAAAATTTTGAAAGCTATAAAGGATACGCCTAAAACAGCGACAACTAAGCTAATAACTGCTAATACAATCATGGTGCCTCCTGTAGCTTAAAACCAGTCTCTATAGGCGAATATCAAACCTACGACCACTCCAAGCATAAGAAAAATTAATTGAATATTCATAGTGCCTCCTGTAGTTCCAATCCGGCCACGCCGACGGCGTGGGGCAGGTGAATAAATCAGGCAAGTACGCTTTGCCAAGCTTGCCTAATTTTTCACCTGTTCCTGTATGGCCCTTGCGGGGGCGAGAAAGGGGTGATCTTCCAGCATTTCTTCTAAGATGCCGTCACAGAGGTAGTAGGTGGCAAAGGCTTCAAAGGCCATCTGTGAAATATCGTTGTAGCGTTCCTGTAACGCTTTCTTTTCTGCTTTGTCCATGGCGGTCCTTAAGCCGCGGTCTTGTGTTCCTGAATCAAAACGGGGTGGCCTTTAAGGTCACAGAAAATCGTGACGTTCTTGCCGACGAAGGCGTCGAAGTTAACACGCATTCTGTCGTAGTCGGCTCGGGAGATGAATTTCTTCTCGGCTTTCTGTCCTTTGACGTTGTCGTCTTTGGACATGAGGAAGATGTTAAAGCCGTCAATGCGTCCTCCGTCTTTGGTTTCAAAATTTAAAATCTGATATCCTGCGAAATAATAGTTCATATTTTCTTTTTTCCTTTCTGCTCTATCAGCGACCCGGTATAGCGCTACCGGGTTTCGTCTCAATTTTCAGAGACTCGTCGGGCTGATTCCGTGAATACACAAGCTTCATAACCATCGGCGTAACCCAAATGAAGGAGATTAAAAGATGGCGTTCTCTCAACTTCTGTTGCAAAGTCCTTGAACCGTATAACCGACAATATAAACATCTTTTGCTTTCATTACCAGTACCTCTTATAAGTTTATTCAAAGTAAAGAGCACAACCTCTTAAGTACTTTGTAATTTCATTATAAAACTTTTCTTTTTTAAAATTATATAAAAACCGCTTGCGAGTTCTGTTTTACAGCGTTATCATAAGAACAGGTTTACATAATTAGGAGGAGAGAATGTATAAACGTAAGTACCGAAACACTGAAGATGCTATCTCAATTTTAGGCTTTGGCTGTATGCGCCTGCCAAAAATCAACCCGGACAGACCGGAGATTGATGAAGTGGCCGCGCAGGCACTTTTTGACTATGCCTTTGAACATGGCATTAACTATTTTGACACAGCTTTTAACTATCACCAGCGGCTGTCTGAACCCTTTGTGGGCAAAGCTCTGAAAAAATATCCCCGGGATCAGTTTTATCTTGCCAGTAAGATGCCAGGTTTTCTGGTAAAAGAGGAAAAGGATGTCGATGAGATCTTTGAAAAGCAGTTAGAAAACTGTCAGGTAGACTATTTTGATTTTTACCTTTGCCATGCGATTTCGGATGAAAGTTTCAAAGTCTATGATGACTGTAACATTATGGAACATCTGCTGAAGCGCAGGGCTGACGGACAGATCCGCCATCTAGGCTTTTCCTTTCACGGCTCTCCGGAAAAGCTGGAGGAGCTGGTTGAACGTTACGACTGGGATTTTGTCCAGCTTCAGTTAAACTATGTGGACTGGAATGTTCAGAATGCCAAGCGCCAGTATGAAATTCTTGATGCACATGGTCTTCCATGTATTGTCATGGAGCCTCTGCGCGGCGGCACCCTGGCAGTCCTCTGTGATGAGGCGGCTGCTGTTCTTAAAGAAGCTGAACCAGATAAAAGTCTGGCTTCCTGGGGATTGCGCTATGCTGCCACTCTGCCAAATGTGCTCACTGTGCTCAGCGGCATGTCCGCCATGGACCAGGTCGCTGATAATATCTGTACCATGGAAAATTTTGAACCCTTATCCGAATCCGAGATGGCGCTTGTCAACAAGGCCGGTGATATTTTCACTAAAACAAAGACCATTCCCTGCACTGGCTGCCGGTATTGTATGGACTGCCCCTCCGGCGTAGAGATTCCAGGACTTTTCAAGCTCTATAATGAATATATGCTGGGCGAGGACAAAAATGATTTTGTCAACGGCTATAAAGCGCTGGGCCCAGAAAAGCAGGAATCACAGTGTACTGCCTGTGACCAATGTACAGAACATTGCCCGCAGAGCATTGATGTTCCTGAGGCCTTAAAAAAAGTGACCGCGCTGGCGGAAAAGCTTTTATAATAAACAAAAACCGTCCAGGCTTATCAAACAAGGCCTGAACGGTTGCTTTTATTATTGATTCATACATTTCTCAATAACATCAATCAATTTGTTAAAATCAATGGGTTTAGAGACATAGTCGTTCATCCCTGCTGCCAACGCTTTAGCCATATCCTCCGCAAACGCATTGGCCGTCAGGGCAATAATTGGTATAATTTTTGCTTGAAAATGCTCACAGTCACGGATCTCACGCGCCGCGGTATAGCCATCCATGACTGGCATTTGCAAATCCATTAAAATAAGCTGATAAGTGTAAGGCTCTGATTGCATAAAAATTTTAAGTGCTTCCTCTCCATTTTCAGCACATTCCACCAGATAACCTTTTTCTTCAAGTATTGTCTGGGCAATCTCCAGGTTAAGTGAATTATCTTCGACCAGCAGCAGCTTTATCTTGTCTGCAGCCTTTGATTTCTGTTTTTGGACATCTGCTCTCTCTGCCGGTTTCTTAATAACATCTGGATGGTCTTCCTCTATTTTCAAATTGAGGGTGACAACAAAGCGGCTTCCTTTCCCTTTTTCACTTTCAACCTGAATATTCCCCTGCATGGCGGCAACTATCTTTTGTGAAATGGACATTCCCAGGCCCGTTCCCTGGATCTTCTGAACCTGTGGGTCCTCTGCACGTGAAAAGGGCACAAAAATATAATCCAGAAAATCCTCATCCATTCCAATACCGTTATCCTCAACCGTAAAAACAAAGCTTCCATAGCCCGATATTTTTCCTGACACCTCCTGTACTGTTAAAAGGATCTCCCCGCCATTCAAGGTATATTTGATAGCATTGCTGATCAGATTTAACAGTACCTGCCGGATACGTCCAGCATCTCCGATCAGTACATTGTGCTCAATATCCTTAATAATCACTGTTAACTCATGATTTTTCTCCGCTGCCTCTGTACGGACCATCGCGCTTATGTCCTCGATCACTTCACTGAGGCAGAAAGGTTCCTCTGCCAAAGCGATTTTCCCCTTTTCGATTTTAGACATATCTAAAATTTCATTGATCAATGCCAGCAGATGCTTGCTGGACAGGTTGATTTTTTCCAGACAATCCTTTACTTTTTGAGGATTATTGATCTGACTGGCCGCTATAGACGACATACCGATGATAGCATTCATTGGCGTACGGATGTCGTGGGACATTTGTGCCAAAAAGCTGCTTTTGGCTTCATTAGCTGTTTTTGCTGCTTCGTAAGCGGCAAGAAGTACTTTTCGGTTCTGCTCTTCCTGTTCCATCTCTTCCAGCTTTTGTTCATTGATGTTCATATTGGCAAAGATGACCTTTGTCACCTCACCATCCCGTATTTCTGCAATACTAAAACGTGAACGTACCCAATAAAGCCCATCTGGATAAATTCTCCGAAAGTCAATCTCGTAAACCGGCTGCTCCAATGAGAGCGCATATCTCAAAAAATCAGGACTGCCCGCACGATACATTTTTTCCTGATCTGCCTTATAGACATATTCCCTGACAAATTTTGAATAGTACGTGTCAAGACTTCCTTTTGGAAACTCACGACGCTTCCGAATAACTTCTTCCTGCCAGATGGCCTCCTCGGTGTTGTTTTCCAAATCAAACAGGTAAATGGAATAATAGCATTGGCATAAATTGGACAGTATGTTTTCCCTCTGTTGTGCCTCCTGTTTATCATCAATGTTTCTCAGCATTAATATAATGCGCTCCTCATTGTCCTGGAAAATCCTGACTGCATAATAACTGTAATAATGCAGGATTTCTCTCTCTTTATTCCAAAGTCTCAGGACACCTTCAAGATAACCTTTTTTATCATAGCATTGATTGTCAAAGACATTATCAAAGGCCTTTTTATCCTCCAACGGCATCATTTTAATTAATTGTTGATAAAAATCTTCATAATTTCCGTGTTTTAGCAAATGAAGCAGTTCGCCATTATAGTGAATGCAGTGATACTCAAGCCGTTCAAAATCCAGGCATATAACCAGTTTATAAATCTGTGATAAAGCAATTTGTGTGGTTGTGTCATCAATCTTTTTTTCCATCTCCACATCTTGCTCATCAAATGCGATAATAACCCACGGATACTCAGGCGAATACTCGGACGAAGGCATGATTTTGGTGCGCCGCCACCTGCCCTGTCGATTCCGGTACAAGACCTCACTCTGTTTTTCACCACTTCTTATACGGCGCCATATGTTTTCAATCCCCGCCGTTTCCAAAAAAGCTTCCTGGTACTGAGGTGCTACCTCCGTTATTGTATAGTTTTTTATGAATCCTTCATAGTCCGAAAAATCCATCTGTAATTTTCGAAAAACCTCAGACTGCTTTATCGCTTTATAAGTCTTATCCTGAAGATTACACAAAAAGATTCCCGTATAGCTTTTACTGAGCGTCTGTATAATCGTGTCATATTCTCTTTTAAGCATCACTGTATTCGTGATGTTTTGGTGATAACCTCTCAGACACAGGCCTTTTTTATAATTCCAGTCTCTGACGCCCCCACAACGCACATAGATTCTTCCCCATTTTGGATGCTGCCAGGGGTACTGTACCTCTGCCCGGTCATCCTGGGCCATTCGCTCTACTGCACTCTCTACTACCGGGTAATAGTCCTCATCAATACGATTATACCACCATTCATAACATATCTCCGGTGTGGGGGTTTCGGTAAAACCCAGTAAGTCTAACATCGATTTGTCTGCATACATTCTGGGTTTTGTTCCTTCCTCCAGCTCAATAACCCACAGCCCTGTCTGTGCTTCATGCAGCACCTCCTGCATTTTATTCATATCCTTAAAATGGTCAAGCATATCCTTTTCCCTTTCCTCTATCCGCATCCTTTATAAGCTCCCTTCCATATCTTTTGAAGGGATTTTAATATTAAGTTTATTATACTATAAAACCGCATTAAAACCGAATAAAAAAACAGGGCAATGCCCTGCATTTATTTTTTAATTTCCAGCAGCTTCTGCTTCAGCTCGCTTTCAATTTTCTGCATTTCAACTTCAGCGGCCTGGCGTTTTTCCCGGCCTTCAGCCTGAATTCGCAGAACCTCGTCAAAGGTAGAAATCAGTGATTCATTTGTGTGCTTCAAGGTCTCAATATCCACAATACCGCGTTCAGATTCTTTGGCGGTTTCAATGGTTGCCATCTTAAGGGTATCGGCATTTTTCTTAAGAAGCTCGTTGGTCATATCGGTAACCTGTCTCTGGGCCTCTGCTGCCTGACCCGAATGGACAACCCCCAGCGCCAGCACCATCTGGCTCTTCCAGAGTGGAATGGTATTAACGAGTGAAGACTGGATCTTTTCCGCCATCAGAATATCATTATTCTGAACCAGGCGGATCTGTGGCGCCATCTGCAACGAGATCATACGGGTAAGCTCAAGGTCATGAATTTTCTTTTCAAATCGGTTACACATGGCTGCCAGGTCGTTGGCTGCCTGGGCGTCCTCTGGTAAACCGCTGGCCTTAGATTTTTCCACCAGCGCTGGCAGCTCTTCGCTCTGCGTTTTAGCCAGCTTCTTTTTACCTGCCAGAATATACATGGACAGTTCTTTAAAATAGGTTTTGTTAACCTCGTACATTTTATCCAACATGGCCACATCCTTCATAAGCTGGATCTGATGACCTTCCAGAATTTCCGATATTTTATTAACATTTGTTTCTGCTGTTGCGTATTTTGCACGCATGGCCGTGATCTTATTGGCGCTTTTTTTAAAAAAGCCGAAAAATCCCTTTTCCTCCTCCTGGACGTCAAAGCTTTTGAGCTCAGTGACCATATTGGTGAGCATATTACCAATTTCACCAAGGTCTTTGCTCTTGACGCTGTCCAATGCAGTCTCCGAAAAATCAGCAATTTTTTTCTGTGCACCCGCACCGTACTGCATGATCATATTGGAATTGGTAAGCTCAATCTGCTGTGAAAAGTTTTCCACCATTTGGCGTTCTTCTGGCGTCAGCGTATTTTCATTAAAGGCTGCATCCTCCACAGCTATTTCTTTTACGGTCTCTGGCATCGGCTCCTTTACTTCCTCAAAGGGGTCAAAAGTCAGGGTCGGCGTAACGGTTTCAAAATCTTTTATTTCATCACTCATTTTACTTTCCTCCAGTGTTAAAGTCTTTTTCTGTCAGGCCTTCCTGGGCCAGCATGGTTTCAAGTACTGTAATATCGGTTGAGATATCCATTGCCTTGTCCTGATAAAAGCTGTCGAGCAAATTTTCAAAGGCATAATTGATGGTGTCCAGTGTCTCCTCGATCTCATGCTTTGCGCTCCGGATATTCTCTCCCTGGATAGGCTCCGCGTCCATTTCACGGTAGGCATTGACCAGCTTCAGGGTCGTTGGCAGATAGTAGCCCATAAATTTGCGGGTTTGGGGAAGCTCATCTGTATGGTTTTCGACATACTCAAAAATTTTGCAAAGTATGATTTCCAAACGGTCAAGCTTCTGCGAGATCACTTCCCCTGAAATGGCCTCATTAGCCTCTCGGATCTGTTCTATACTTTCCTTGCCTTCTTCTATGAGCAAACGTGTTTCTTTGAGAATCGGATTTTGAGCCTCCATTCTCTGCTGCCGTTCTACTTCTTCCTTTAGCCGGCGTTCCTCACGCTCGCGCAGACGGACGCCTTCCTCATATTTTTCATAAGCATCGTAGGCTTCATCGCTTAACAGAAGATAAGTTTTTTCATCATTGATCCGCCCTTCCGGGAACATGCCCGAGCGAATCATTCTCAATAAATCCTTGACGACAAACTTATCATTTTTTCCAACACTGGATGCCAGCTGTTTTACGGAGATATAGGCCTGCCCGTTAAGGGTGCGCACATACTCATAAAACCGCTTTACCCGGCCTCTGGATTTTGTTCCTGTTACGGCTAGGATAATGCATATAATCAGCAGGGGGATCAACACCCCCATGGATACGCCCATTGCAATAAGACTGCCGGATATACCGACGGCAATCCCCACAGCCGCCAGAACAAAGGCGCTGAATCCTATCCCAAAGTACCCCAGGACCATCATAATGATACTGGATATTTTACCAGCCGGTGACTTTGCCACCGGTGCACGCAGCGGCCGCTCTACCACCTGCGTCTCTGTTTCTGTTTCTTCTTCATCGTCAATCCTGGCACTTGTTTCATACCATACGGCTTTACCTCTCTGCACACCTTTTTTTACTTCTTCCAGTGCGCTGTTCACCGTATTGCTTATATTTTTGTTGAGCTGTTTAAAATCCGTCGAGTTTATGGCTTCCTTCACAATGGATTTAATTTCCTCGCCAAGATTGGAGTAATCATTCTTAGACACTTTTTTCCTCCATAATATTCATGCTGTAAAACAATTATATCCCATAACACTTAAAATAACAATTTGAAATTGCTAAAACAGGCGGTTTGCAAGGTTTTATTAAACAAAAACACAGCCGTCAGAGGCTAACGCGGCTTTCTGGCGGCTGTATTTTTATCGGATCACCTGATTATGGATATCCTGCATTCTCACATCGGTTTCTGCAATGGTGTCTGCGCACTCCTTCAGCTCACGGGCCACAGACTCCGGAATGTTGGCAGAATCCACAGCCTTATAACGAAGCTGATGTTCCAGGCTGGCCCAGAAATCCATAGCGATGGTCCGAATCTGAACCTCTACCTTGACCATCTCCTTATGGTCAGAAAAAAACACCGGCACCTTTAAAATTAAATGCAGACTTCGGTAGCCGTTGGGCTTTGGCTTTTTTATATAATCGGTAACACGGACAAGCTCAATATCATCCTGCGCCTTCAAAAGATTTTTAACAGCGTAAATATCTTCAATATACGGACAGATGATACGAATCCCTGCGATATCATCCAGATTTTCCCGGGCGGACTGGACGCTCAGGTCAAACCCCTTGCGGTCCAGTTTTTCAACAATGCTTTTGGGCGATTTTACTCTGGACTGGATGGTGTGGATCGGGTTGCGCTCGTGGGTAGACTGAAACTCGTCATTCAGAATCTCAAGCTTCGTACGAACCTCCTTAATCGCTGCTGTAAAGGTATTTTCCAAATCATATAATTCCTTGATTAAAGCCTGAGCCACCTCATAGGGGTCTGTGGTATCGTTTCCAACAAATACCTCTGCCTCAACCTTCTTTAGTATATCCACCATGGGTGTCTTATCGGTTATTTTTGTATTTAGCATACTATCTCTCCTGTTGTGATTATAAAGCAATCTCAATAACAAACTCTATTTTAATATCTTTCGCTTAATTTTTCATAAAATAAATTAAAAAAGCAGACGCTTTTTTCGCATCTGCTTTTATTCTACCATTCTTTTGAGAAGGCTTCAACCTCTAAACAGGCATTATTCACGATCTCCTGTGTTTTATCCGGACATTCCTCCATGCCCTGGGCGTAAAGCACAGAGACATCCTTAATCCCACACAGTCCAAGGATTCCTTTAAGCCAGTCCACACCATAACAGTGCATGATGGGATTATCGGTGTTACAGGTACCGCCGCTGGCCAGCAAAATCAAAGCTTTTTTATTTTCCAGCATGCCGACCGGCCCTTTTTCTGTATAGCGAAAGCTTTTGCCTGCGCGCATGACCGCCAGTGAGTAGCTGACCATCTTCGGCGGAACAATCAGGTTCCAATGCGGCAGTGCAAAAACAGTTCTGTCCGCCGTCATAAATTCTTCACAAAGGTCGTCGATTTCTGTGTAGACGCCATTATCTCCGTCAGACTGCCCATTAAAATAAGCAATCAGCTCTTCGTCAATCTCGGGAAGTTCCAGACGGCTGAGATCAATACGCTTAAGCTGATCCTCTGGATGCGCCGCCTGATAGTTTTTCATAAAAATATCTGCCAGTCTGCAGCTGACTGAATCCTCAGCCAGGGGACTGGCTGTTACAACTAATATTTTTTCCATTTTTTACCTATACCCTATTCTGTGGATTCCCTTCAAGCCAGCAGCGAATATTATCAAACACAATGACTGCTCGCTTGTACAGGGATTCTTTTGTGGCGTAAGCCACATGTGGTGTTAAAACCGTGTTCGGTGCGCTTAAAAGCGGGTAGTCCTTTGGCAGCGGCGGATCTTCCTCGTAAACGTCAATACCTGCACCGGCCACCTTTCCCTCTTTTAGCGCGTCTGCCAACGCCTCATTGTCAATAACGCCGCCTCTCGACGTATTGATTATAATGGCTTCGGGTTTCATAAGCGCCAGCATATCCCGGCTGATCAGTCCCTGTGTTTCTGGACTTACAGGAATATGAAGCGTTACAATATCGCTCTGCTTGAGGAGCTCCTCTAAATCCATATACTTGATACCCATTTCCAGACCCTCTGAGCGAACGGTCCGGCTGTAGGCTAAAAGCTCACATCCAAAAGCTTTTCCAATTTCTGCCACCTTTAAGCCAATGGCGCCGGTTCCTACGATTCCCAGTTTTTTGCCACAGAGCTCATGGCCGATCAAGCCTCCGATGGTTCCGCCATTACGCGTTTCGTGGTCACAAGTCACAATATAGCGGTAGACATCAATCATAAGCCCAAAGGCCAGCTCGGCCACCGCATTGGTCGAATAGCCCGCCGCATTGCACAGAATAATACCCCTTTCCTTACAGGCGGCAACATCTACATGGTCAACCCCTGTAAAGGCAATATCCACCAGCTTTAGATTTTTGCAGGCGTCAATAACCTCTTTTCCAAAGGGCTGGTTGGCCAGTACGACAACATCGGCGTCCTTTACCCGCTCAATCAGCTTTTCTGTGTCGGTTTCCCGGTTTTCATAAGCAATAAACTCATGCCCGTCCGCACGGAGCAGCATGCTCAATGTCTGCAGTGCATCCTCTGTAATGCCGAGGGGTTCCATTATTACAATCTTCATCGCTCGTTGCCTCCGAATCCTTATTTAATCCTAATAAGCTTATTATAATACAAACCCGCATGCTTTTTAAGGATAAATTTATACCAATCACCAAAATTCTTTGTCACTTTAACGGCAGAAAAGATAATTATTCGTCTTCTTCGGTCATTATTCGTATTTGATCGTAACTGTAGCCTCTGCTCATCAGATTACGGGTAACACGCTGCTTCAGTTCTCGGCCCGTATAACCTTTGTTTTCCTGCATTCTGCGGTATTTTTCATAAAAGCGTCTGAGCTCGGTCATCTGTTTTTCTAGAAGTGCCTCGGTCTCTTCCTCGGTCAGGTTTTCAGTTTCATCCTCTGGCAGTCTAGCCTCAATCACCTCGCGGATTACCTCACCTGGAAATCCCTTTCTCTGCAAAAAGGTATAGATCTTACCTTTGCGTTTCCTGTAGCTTTCCCGGCTGTACTGACGAGCCGCTTTTTCAAACTGTTTCTCACAGCATATCCGTTCCTGGTCTGGCGTGTAAAGCTCGTCCATAACGGCAATCAGTTCCTGAGGAATCCCCCTTTTTTTCAGATCATAACGCATTTTTACTCTGCCCCAGAAATTGAAATGAATATTGTTATAGCAGTAATTCTTTACATAAGCGGTGTCGTTAATAAAGGCATATTGTACAAGCTTTGCCATAACCTCTGCAACCACACGCTCACTGTACTCCTTTTTTTCCAGATAGTCGACCATTTCCTTTTCAGTCCGATTTTTAAAAGAAATGTAATTCAGACTCTGGTCATAGGCTTTCTGAACGGTCTTAGGGTCACTCATAGGATTTCCTTTCCACTAAAAAACTGCCGGCTGATCCCGGCAGTTTTATTTTAACAAATTTTAAACATAAGCGCCAGACGAAACAGGAATATAATCCTGAATAAGCTGGGCAACACCGCCAATCTTCACTTCAAAATGAAGATGGTTGGCTGTTGAAGAGCCGGTAGAGCCGGTTCCTCCAATATATTCACCCTGGCCAACAGTCTGGCCAACACTGACATCAATGCTGCTCAGGTGGCCGTACAATGTTGAGTAGCCGCCTTCATGCTGAATTTCAATGCAGTTTCCATAGCCGCCAAAGCTTGTCGCACGCGTTACGGTTCCGGCCGCTGATGCATAAACCGGGGTGCCATAGCTGTTCAAAATATCCACAGCGCAGCCATTGGAGTGATTGCTTGATCCGCCGCCCGGGCGTCCTATTTCACCTACAAGGCCGCTGGTCGGGATCAGAAACTGTCCGCTGCCGCTGATGGAGCCTCTGGATACAGGCGCAGCTGCCGCTTCCTTTGTTCCTACACGCTTAACTGCCTTAACTGGTTCCTTGGTAGTGTTTTCTGATTTAACTTCCTTACCGACCTCCTGGCCGTTTTCATAAGTAAAAACAGCATCGACATCCTTCTGGCCGTTTTCCCCTTTCTGTACTTCTTCCTCTTCGCCAGTCATCAGCTCATCGGCAGGCTGTTCCTCTGTCTCAAAGGGGATTTCTTCTTGATACTGCTTTTCGACAACGGTAACCACTGTCAGTACCGGTGCTTTCTGAGTTGTATTCAGAACGTCGCCTTCCTTTAAAGCATTCAGATCTTTATCAGCATTCATGGATGCCAGACGGTCAACGGTTGTTCCACGATTGGCTGCGATAAGATTTCCATCAGTTTCTCCCGGCTGAACGGTGGTTTGAGCTGTAATCTCATTTCCCTCTTTCAGGTATGACAGGGTAGCGTCATAATTCCTGGCGTCAGGCACTTCCACATTTTGTTCATCAATGGTAACATTCTGCTTAAGTTCTGAGCTCAAAACTGTCGCACCCTCTACCTGGGAATACTGCTGTTTGAAATCATTCAATGCCCTTTCTGCCGTCTCTTTGGAGTCGGTCTGAATGGCTGGCTTTCCATCAATCATGATGGCAGCCCCCTTGAGCTTAACGTCAACTCCGGCATTGTAAATGGTTTCGGCACACTGACCCACATCAAGCTTCTCTCCCATTGTGCGGGTAGGCTTAAGCTTGATATCATCCGCTATAATAACATTCTCATTGCCATATTCTTTGGAGAGCTTTTGCTGCAGCTCTCCAAGAGCATTGTCAAAGGTACTCTGATCCTTGACATATCCAATGCTCTGCCCGTTATATAACACCTCGTAAGCTGTTGTCTGGGCATGGGCAATTCCCGTACCGGCACAGACCAGAAAGGCTGTTACCACAATGGCAGATGCTCTGGCAGTGAAAACCCGCTTTCCAATTTTATCATTAAATTTGTCCAGCTTTGCGTTAATCTTTTCTTCAACAGAACTCAGCTTGTCTCCGAATTTTGAGGTTTTCAATTTTTACTTTCTCCTTAATTAGCGCTAAAACATGTTGTTAGTTGAATTTTAACATAAACGTAAACTTTTCTCAAGATTTTTGTAACTTTTTTGTTACAAAAAAGATGAATCTTTAAGATTTTTTGTTTTTTAGTCCCATCACGCAACTGCTTATGCTATAATAGAATACAAAATACAATTTACTATTGAGGTGAACAAAATATGACAACTGAAAGCTCTGATAATATAAATCGTTTAATTCCGTCTGATATCTTTAACACGCTTTCCTTTTACCGTCCCGTTCTGGAGCACCCAATCCTCAAGGATTTTCTGGTTCTTTCAAGAGCCTATGAATCTGGTTTAAGGGGCGCCGAATACCGGAGGGAATATCTGGATACTTACTATCATTTGAAATCTCTGATGCTGGGTTACTCCTTTAATAAAAGCGAGGATACCAATTACGCCAAAACTCCCTGGAAGGATTTTCTGATCACCCAGATCGTCGGAAATGAGAATCCTCTGACGCTTCTGTTCGAAAGAGGGCCAGTCACTAAGCAGCACCCTTTTGCCAAAAGTATGTACCATGAATTTGAAATTTTCATGAAGCTCTATCATTTTGACTGGGATGCCTTTTTAAAGGAAACAAATCTTGACGACACCAATATCTTTTCTGCCCATATCTTTTTCCCGGTTCCGCCCTGTGATGAAATCGACCTGGCCTTTTCGACCGAGGACATCGACAAAGCCTTCAACGCCACCAACGAATACATCAACCATCACGGTCTTGGAATTTTTGAAATTAACGTCAGCTTTAAAGTTGTAGACGGCGGACGCCTTTCCCCTATTACCAACCAAAAATATAAGCCTATGGATTCCCTGGTCGGCTATGATATGCAGAAAAAGGAGCTCATTGCCAATACCGCCTCCTTTATAAACAATTATACTGGTCTGAACGTACTGCTTCAGGGCGATATGGGCACCGGAAAATCCACGATGGTCAAAGCCCTGCTGGATACCTTTAAGGATACCAAGCTCAAAATGGTCGAAATAAAGAAAGACCAGCTCGAATATATCCCTTCGGTCATCGAATACGTTAAAAAGCGCCCTTACCCGTTCATTCTTTTTATCGACGACCTCTCCTTCGACGAGGACGACGCCGACTATAAAATTTTCAAAAATGTTATGGAGGGCTCTCTCGAGGAAAATCCGCAGAACGTGCTGATTTATGCCACCTCCAACAAACGCCACCTGGTAACTGAAACCATGTCCGAGCGCGATAATGCAGTCCATACAAAAGATGTCATGGAAGAAAAGCTTTCACTTTCCAGCCGTTTCGGCCTGGTGCTCACCTTTGAGGTTCCCAATCAGAAAGGTTATCTCTCAATGGTTTTGGAACTCGCAAAGGAAGCGGGCATCGACATGCCCACCGCAAGAATCGAGTCTCTGGCCATTCAATGGGAACTGCGTCACCTTAACCGCTCCGGGCGTACAGCCGAACAGTTCATAGACTATTTAAAAATCAATTCTTTTACAGAGGATTAACCACTAAAAAAACGCTGAAAGATGCTTTCAGCGGCCTTTTTGCAGATTATCGACGACCGGTAAAATTTACCGGTCGTCTTTTTTCAAAAAAAGAAAAAACATTGACAGCACTGCGCGATCAATGTTATACTAGTGTTTGCGTTCAAATTATTTATCTATATTAATTTTATAATTATATCACATATCGGTCATTTTGTCAATAGGCAAGGAGGATATTTATGAAGAATTTTCAGATTGCACTGCTGAATTCTGGTACTCTGGACATTGCTGAAAAAGAAAATGCCATTCTCAGTACCAATGATGATGCCGCTAAATACGGCCTTTCCCTCACTCCCGACGAAGCCCACGAGCTGATAATGCGCAATATCACCGAGCTTAAAAGCCATGGACGTGTAGAAATTGGCCCGGGTATACTGCCAAAAATTACTCACGCAGTCTGCCATTCCCAAAGTCTCTGGCCTGAAAACTATGCGCAAACCCTGGAAGAACTGGTCGAAGCCTTCTATATTATTAAAGAAGATACTCTGGATCGTATTAGTGATGACTGCATCATCGAGCATCTGGCCGATGCTCTGGACCGCGGATTGACAAATGCCGAAGATATCCTGATGGATCGACAAATTAACGCACTTTGCAAAAGCAAATTACACAAACAGGAGATTTAGAATGAAACAAATGGAGCCCGTTAACACACTGAAAGTCAAAAATTTAGACCCTGCCGAGTACACAAAAACACTGTTATACGAGGGTGTGCGCATTGGAATGATTAACAAAAACAATCTTGAGACCTTTCAAAAGCATCTCAGCGCACTGCTTACCCGCCAGATCAGCCATTACACCAAGGGGGGAAGCTCTGTCAAAACAGAAATCGCCGGCGTCCTGACAGATGGCATTTTTTATTGCATCGACACCATCTTATCCCAGTATGAAAATCCCGAAGATGCCATCGATAAACTTCAAACCTCAACCCTTCCAAGCCTTTTTACCGAAGGGCTGACTCAGATCAAACAGGAAATCAACCAGACAAAGCTGCTATACACAAGGCTGAAGGGGAACCGGCTGAAGGTTGATGTCTATGCCTACAACACCACCATTGACGACATGCCTTTATTTTTTAAAGAGTATAACCCAGAATTCAAGGCAACTGAAACTCCTGGAATGCTGGAATACCTTCCCTGCTACTATCAAAAGAACCTTTCCGGTATCCACTATATGAAAGATATTATCAATAACCTCTACCTTGAAAATCACTTTTGTAATCAGTTTGACCAGGACGAAATCCTTACACTATTGAACCGGTTTGCTGCCAATGTCGGATATCCCAGCAGAGACCTTACAGAAAATATTTTTGGTCTGGTGCTCAATAATGCCGTAGCCCGCAAGCTTTTAAACGACGATAATGCGTCAATCCTTCTCACAGAACAGGAAGCCCTGTCGCTGGCTGAACAATTTGAGGGGCAGCCACGCAAAAAATGCAAGGAAGCCGTCAGCCAGGCAATCTCTGCTATCATCGTCGAAAAGGGACTGCGATGGCCCTCACTGAAAACTTATTTAAGCAAATGCCAGGATAAAACTGTCGCCGGATTATACCGCTCCGTCAAACAGGAAACCATCTGCTCTTTTCTGTCTGTCCGTTAGCTTCCGCTCAAATGCCTTTTCTCACCAGATACGGCAAGGCCCTCAGGCTGATGCTCAACGGTATGAGACCAATAGCGTTTCGGCATATGTGTCATCTGGCATTTTGGATTAAAACGCTGCTTAATGCCGATCGTTTTGTAAAAACGTTGCCACAGCTGTTGGAAAAGAAGCTCCTCTATATCTGCTTCTGGCAGTGTGAAATCGTCAATGGGCACAAGCATCCACTCATAGGGGTGATAAATAAGCGCTGAGTGGTGAACTTCGTCATAGATCATGAACGTTTCTCCATTATACCGATCGCTGAAATGCTCTGCTAAAAGAGGGAGCACCCAATTCTTAGGTGCAATCACCGAGACAAGGGTTTTATTATATTCCCCAAAACGGATAAAACCGCGAAGGAGATGCGCTTCGTTTTTCAGGTGCTTTACAGCCTTATAGAGCTCATGGACATCCGGGTCGGCCAGACAGTCAATGATGCCACCGCCCACACGATAACCCTTGCGGATAAAACGGTACATCAGCATTTCCTTTTTAGGATGACAAGTCAAGAATCCACACTTTATAAAATCCGTCACCTCTGGAGACATTTTAATATCAAACGAACGGAAAACCCTATCGGCGTGTCCGCGGTCTGTTTCAATTTCCTTAATGGGATAAAGAAAAAACTGCTCAAAAGTATCAGGCACAATATCGACAGGGGTTTCTTTTTTCATATAGCTTTCAAAAACACAGCATAGAAACCCTTCAAAGGTGCCATCATAAAGATAAACCTGCCTTATTGCGTCAGACATTTTAAAACCTCCCTGTGCAATACAGGCGACTGATCTTTGTCAAAAAAAGACAGCTGCTCATATTTTCGCTCAATTAAATCACGCTGTCCCTGCTCTGAAATCAGTGCTCTCAGCACACCGTCCGGCGTTACCTTAAGCCCTTCAACCATTTTCCCGCTGCACAGAATAAAATACTGTGCCCGTTTCAATACCACGCCGATTTTACGCAGCCCCTCAAAATCCAGCCTGCCCATCCGTCGCGCCTGAATAATACGCATGGTGCTTTTAACCCCGATGCCCGGCACCCTCAGAAGCATTTCTCTGGAGGCAGTGTTCACCTCAATGGGAAACTGATCCAGATGCGCCAGTGCCCAACTGCATTTCGGATCAACCAGAGGGTTAAAATTCGGATGCTCGGCATCCAGCAGCTCGGCTGCGTGGAAGCCATAAAACCGCAGCAGCCAATCTGCCTGATATAGCCGGTGCTCCCGCAAAAGCGGCGGCTTTGTATCAAGAGCTGGCAGCAGCTTATTTTCTGACACAGGCACATAAGCAGAAAAAAACACACGCTTAAGCGAATATTTCTGGTAAAGACCCTCAGTCAAGTTTAGTATTTTGTAGTCCGTGTCCGGGGTTGCTCCGATGATCATCTGTGTACTCTGGCCGGCTGGAACAAATTTAGGGGTATGACGATATTTGACCACGTCGTAGCTGTTTTCTTCGATTTTGTCTGTAATCATCCCCATAGGTTTAAAAATGGAAGTCTTTGTCTTATCCGGCGCCAGTCTTTTAAGGCCTTCCTCTGACGGAAGCTCAATGTTAATGCTCATCCTGTCTGCCAGATAGCCCAGCTGTGTCAAAAGTCTCGGATCGGCTCCCGGTATGGCTTTTACGTGAATGTACCCATTAAAATTATATTCATCCCCTCTTAAAAGTGCCAGGGTTTCAATCATCCTTTCACAAGTATAGTCAGGGTTTTTGATAACCGATGAGCTGAGAAAAAGTCCTTCGATATAATTTCGCCGGTAAAAACCAATGGTCAGATCTGCCAGCTCTCTGGGAGTAAATGCAGCGCGCTCAACATCCTGAGAAGCTCTGTTCACACAGTACTTGCAGTCATAGACACATACATTCGTCATCAACACCTTCAAAAGTGAAATACAGCGGCCATCTGATGCAAAGCTATGGCAGATGCCGTCCGCCACGGTATTCCCCAAAGCGCCCTTCTTCCCATCCCGTTTTACCCCGCTGGAGGTACAGGCTACGTCAAATTTCGCAGCATCGGTCAGAATTTTCAATTTATCCAACAGTTCCATTTTAAGCCCTCATCTCTTCAAATATCCGTTCTTTCTTTAAAAACAGTATAAAACATTTGATCTCATTAGTCAATCGAAAAAGAACAAATTTTCTATTTATTTCTGATATTTGTTATGCTATAATGAATCATCACGAAAGGAGTGTCCTTATGCGCTTACAACCTCCGGCTTTTCCCGATCCGCTAAAGCCTTATAATGACCTGCTCACTGTTATTTATGAATGTATTGATGCGGAAGAAGATATTGAAAGTTTTGAATTCAGCGATACCAGTCTTGAAGCCTTCCACCAGTCAAAGCTTGAATTTCATCACTGTCAGTTTAAGAACTGCCAGTTTCTGTCTTCTGGCCTGACCCATACTTTTTTTGCTGATGTTATTTTTACGGGCTGTGATCTGTCGAACCTTAACCTCAGTGATTCCACCTTTCACCGCGTTATTTTTAAAAACTGCAAGCTTCTTGGCACAGATTTTAACGCCTGTATTTTGGAAGAATGCCACTTTACAGAATGCCTTGGAAACTTCATGAATTTTTCCACCAGCAAAACCAAACATGTCTTTTTTGAAAACTGTCCTCTGCAAAATGTCAGTTTTCAGGACTGTAAATTGAAAACCACCCAGTTTCAGCAATGTGACCTCTCCGAGGCCGATTTTCTCCATACGCCTTTAAAGGGTATAGATTTCACAAGCAATACTCTGAGCCGGATCACGGTTTCAGGCAGCCAGGAGCTGCGCGGCGCTGTTGTAAATCTTTTTCAAGCCGCTGAGCTTTCAAAACTTTTGGGCGTTGTCATTAAAGAATAAAAAATAAGCTGCCAGCAAAATCCGGCAGCTTATTTCAGCTTTACAGCTCAATGACAATTTTTTTATGCTTAACCTCATAAGCTTCATAGGTGATCCCAACCATATCAAACATTCTTTTGGAGGCAATGACCGCGTCCGTATCCGCATATTTATCTTCCATGTAAATAACCTTTTGGATTCCCGACTGAATAATCGCTTTGGCACATTCATTACAGGGAAAAAGCGTCGCATAAAGGGTCGCTCCCTTCAGGGAACGGCCGCCGTTGTTTAAGATGGCATTAAATTCGGCATGACAGACGTAAAGATACTTTGTTTCAAGAGGGTCACCCTCCCTTTCCCAGGGCATATTGTCATCATGACAGCCTGTGGGCATGCCATTATAGCCCATGGTTAAAATTTTGTTGTCCGGGCTTACAATACAGGCCCCTACCTGCGTCCCAGGATCCTTGCTCCTCTTGGCCGCCAGCAAGGCGATTCCCATGAAATATTCATCCCAGGATAAATAATCTTCTCTTTTCATTCTCTTTCCTCCTCATCCTGTCCTCTATAAATTCGCTTGCACAATACGCAGCCCGTCGGCGTTGCGGCCATGCCCCCAAGGGCTGTTTCCCGCAGCTCTGGCGGCAGCCTTCTTCCAACCTGCAGCATAGCGCTGACGGCCTCGTCAAAGGGAATAAGATTTTCCACGCCGCTCAGCGCGATCTCTGCGCTGATGATGGCATTGGATGCCCCGATGGCGTTCCGCTTCTGGCAGGGCGCTTCCACTAATCCTGCGATGGGGTCACAGACCAGTCCCAGCAGATTTGAAAGGGCGTTGGCGGCTGCGCCCAGACACATCTGCGGTGTACCGCTGAAGAGCTCGGTCAGCGCGCTGGCGGCCATGGCGCTGGCAGCGCCGACCTCGGCCTGGCAGCCGCCCTCTGCTCCGGCTACGGTGGCATTGCGTGAAATAATGTAACCGATGGCCCCGGCGTTGAATAAGGCTTTTTCCATCTCGGCATCGCTGAACCCGTGTTCCTCCTGAATGGCCAAGAGTACGCCGGGCAGTACACCGGAAGATCCGGCGGTGGGGGCTGCAACGATCAGCCCCATGGAGGCGTTGACTTCAAGCACACCCATGGCGTAGGCGATGGCTTTGGCGGTCAGGGGCCCGCTGATGCTTTTACCGGCCAGGCGCCGCGCATTAAGCTTGCGTGCTTCACCGCCAATGAGTCCGCCAACGGAGGTCAGCTCTTTTTCAAGAGCGGTTCTGACTGCGTCTTTCATGATTTCCCAGGCGTGGTGCATCCGGCCTTCTGTTTCCTCAGGTGTGTTTTCCAGATAGGTGGTTTCTCTTTTCAACATGGCCTCGGAAATCGTGCACTGATGGCGGTGGCAGCTTTTTAACAGGGTACTTCCATTTGTGAAATTCATCGTTTTCCTCCTACAGCTCAATGCGCGTAGCGCTGATAATATTCCCGGATGCTTCGATGGCGGCAATGACCTCACCTGTGATCTCTTCGTCGGTTTCAATGATGGTGTAGGCGATTTCGCCTTTCTTTTCCCGGTAAAGCTTTGTAAAAGCGATGTTGATCTGACAGTCACTCAGGCAGCGGGTGATGTGGGCCAGCACGCCGGGTTTGTCCCTCTGCTTGACCAGTATGGTGTTATATTCGCCGGAAAGGGCGATCTCGACACCGTTGATTTCCCGGATTACTGCGGCTCCGCCGCCAATGGACTCTCCGACAACAATGGTGGTCTGTCCCTCTGTATCGGTGATGGTAATGGCCACAGTATTGGGATGGATATCTTTTTTCTCGGTATTGGTGATAAAACGGTATTCAAGCCCTGCTTTTCTGGCGTATTCAAAGGAATCCCGGATGCGGTAGTCTTCGGTGCCAAAGCCCAAGATTCCGGCCACCAGCGCTTTATCTGTCCCGTGGCCGCGGTAGGTCCGGGCAAAGGAGCTATAAAGCACAAACTCTGCCTTCCGGATACTTCCCTTAACCATTTTTCGGGCCAGCAGCGCAATTCTCAAGGCTCCCGCGGTATGGGAGCTGGAGGGCCCGATCATATTTGGCCCAATAATGTCAAACACGGTTAATTCTTTCAATTGCTTCCCCTTTATATTTTAGAAGTTCTTCCAAATAAGTTTACTCTTTATTTTAATGGATTCTATACTTTTTATCAAGCCGCAGCTTCTGCGCATTTTTGGAAATCCGAACATTTTGTGCTGGCTCGTCTTCTTTTTGAGTCTTCAGACTGTCCACCGACGTTGCTGGCGAGCTGGTCTGCTCTTTTTCCAGTATATTTTTTATATCCGTCAACAGATCTATCTCCGTCACTGCGTCCTGTTGATCCTGATTCTGCTCTTTACGGCTGAGCTTCCGGATGGCTTTTGTCACTATATAAATAGACAACGCTATGATAAAAAAATCAATGGCATTCTGCAAAAAATCCCCATAGGAGATCACAAGCTCTGGACGGATAATTTTATCCCCCTCAAGAGTTGCCGGGTGCAGCACCAGTCTCAGCGTTTTAAGATCAATACCCGCTGTCAGATAGCCAAAAAAGGGCATGAGAATATCGCTGACCACCGAGGACACGACCCTGTTAAAAGAATTCCCAATGACCACACCGATGGCCAGGCTGAGGATATTCCCCTTAAACGCAAATTTTTTAAAATCATCAAACACAAACCTGCCTCCCTTCACGTTATACTTATTACCCTTTTTCAAAAAATAAAAAAAGAAAGCCTGAGCTTTCCGAGCGAACGTTTAAGCTGTCAGACTTTCTAATGTGGATTTCACATAACATTTTTTTGCAGACTGTCCGCTTGGAAGCGCATTGATTATCGCATCCTCAAAGCCCGCCTGCTTCACCTCATTAAGTGTCAGATTTGTTTCTTCCATGGTCATTTTTAACAGAGCAATGACGGTTTCCTTCTCTGTTTTCATTTTTTCTGCTCTTGCGCAGGCCAGTAAAAACAAAGATCTTCCTTTTCTGTCGATACGGTCTGAATAAGCGTGTCTCGCGAGGGACATTGCTTTCCGCATCATTTCTGTACTGTATAACATGATTTTAGCACTCCTTTCTTTTTATATTTCTATTGTATATATTTACCCAGAAGATATCATTAGAAACATGTTAAAACTTGTGCTCAATCGCATTAAATCAGAAAGGCTTAAGCATTGACAGCCACAGCGTTTCTCCGGTACTGGATAAAGAAAAAAATACCAGCGCCAATTAAGGAAGCCCCCAGCCCAGTGTAAAAGGTACCGAGATAGAGCGGAGGGATTAAATGTGACATTCTTAAGGTTACTCCAAAGGTAATCATAAAAATCATAATCAGATAACTCTTTTTATCAAAAAAACGGTAAAATGGGATCTTCCCGTCTCCGTAATTCATAATACGTGCGCTGTGCTTAACTACCATCTTATGAAACACAAATTTAAAAAACAGACCGAACACTACCACTGAAAACAATAGCGGGAGTAACGGGCTATGCCAGTTTGCAATCATATCCGGCGTGCCGATCCGCATAATATTAAAGCCTGCGATAAACCAGACAGCGCCAGCCAGTAACAGCAGTTTAAGCTTATCGACTTTTGGAATTATTTTCTTCACTTAATTTATCCTTTCTTTATTCACAATAGAGCACCTGCTCCAGCATCTGGGTTAAAAAGCCGCATTCCTTTTCTCTTTTTCCCATAAGAAGCAGTAAATTGTCAAAAACAAAATCAATCAAGGCCGTTTTTGTGAACTGATCATTCCAGATGTCCTGTCTTATGGCAGTGTCGTTTTCCAGAACCTTCAGCAATCCCTTTTTGATATGTTCAAAATAGCGGGCTTCCTGCTCTTTACCGCCCTGGCCAAGATCCAGCCTGGTAATTTCCTCCAGCCAGCTCTCATAAACCTCCTGTACATTACAGTATAAACGCTCATAGACACCTTTTATAAAAAGGCAAAAATTCTTTTCTTTAAATAAATCATCCCCCATGCCATGAAAGGCTGATCGCCAAAAGTCTTCGATAACGGCAAGCATCAGCTCACTTTTGGTTGGAAAATAATTATATATGGCACCGACCGAGATGCCGCATACAGAGGCAACTCGCCGGATACTGATTTTAGAGAGACTTTCTGTCCGCGCGATTTCCCGGGCAGCTGTCACCAGTGCTTCCCTGGACGTTACGTTTATATTCATTGTTTCCTCCAAAATGAACATCGTTCATATTACTATATTAAATCTTTTTTGCAGTTTTGTCAATCTTTTAAAATAGAATTATTTTAATTTAAGCTTTTATAAATAATCCGCCTCTTATACAATCTCTGTCAAAATTCACAATCTCTGTTTTAAATTAAATGAATTCTAATTTTCTTTTCTGTTTAACCCTCCCAATGCAGGTATATACAATTACGAACAAATTTTAAGGCTGTTTTGACAGAAAGGAGCACTTATAATGAAAAATCTTGACGAATTAAAAGAAAAAACACAGGAAATAAACAATAAAGCCAGCCAGAAAGCAAAGGAAGCGGTCGATAAGGTAAATGAAAGCGTGGAAAAGGCCGCAGATAAAATAAACGAAGCTGCTGAAAATATGGTCGGTAAACTGAACCAAGCTGCCGATAAGGCCAAAGATTCGGTTGAGGAATCCAGAAAAAAGGTTAAGGATAACTCAGAAGATGCCGCTTCCACGGCAAAAGCCAAGGCCGATGAAACCATTGACAAGCTAAAGCATAAGACCGCTGAGGTTGCAGACACAGCCAGGGAAAAGACGGTTGAAGCTGCCGACAACCTTAAGGAGCAGCAGGGCATTGAGCCTGACAACCGCACATCCTATATCTCTTAAGCAATATAAAAAGCTATCGCTCAAAACACAGCGATAGCTTTTTTCGCATAGCAGATATGAAAACAGACTACCCGACATCAGGAATACCTGTGACAGCAGAGTAGCAGTTTTCTGTCAAGGCTTAATATATGCATAGCCCTCTTCCTGCCTTTGGGCCAGTTCAATGACGCCTGCGGGAACGATGGTAACAAAATCACACAAATCCTCTTTTGAAAGCTGATGAGCATTCAATGCGTTTTGACAGGCCGCAATGCGTACCTGCCCATCTGACAGCTTTTGCAGCCTTTGGTATAACGGCTCTTCGATACAGCGGCGTACCAGCCCGGTAACAGCTTCGCCATTCACCACAATCTCAGCCTCCAGCGTAAGCTCGTTATCTTGAACATACTTAACGGCATTGGCAGCATTGGTGGCCGCCATACTCAACCGGTCTGTATCATCCACATGAAACAGTATTTTCATTTTAAAACACTTCCTTTAATGGTTTTTTCTTATTATACCCGGACCAGCGCTTGTTTACCTGAGCCCAGGCAGGTTTTAATCTTCACTTTGGATTTCTGCTGACGCTTGTTTTTTTCGTTTAACCAAAACAGTGGTGCAGTGCGGGCAGCGTACTGCCTTTTGGGGTATTTCGGTATAGCAGTAAGGACAGGTTTTTGTTTTTTCTTCCTCTTCCTCACTGTCCTTTGTTTTTCTGAGACCCGCCAGCTTATTCATGCCCTTGACCATCAGAAAAATAACAAAAGCCATGATAATGAAATTGATAACTGCTGTTATAAAAGCGCCGTAGCGGATACTGGCATCCCCGATATTGATTGCGAGATTGCTGAAATCAACACCACCAAAAAGGCCGAGAACCGGTGAAATAATATCCCCGGTTAATGAACTGATAATTCCCTGAAAGGCCGCGCCCATAATCACCGCGACAGCCAGTTCCATCACATTGCCTCTGAGCGCAAACTCTTTAAATTCTTTTAGTAAATTTTTCATAAACACAATCCTTCCCTAAGTTGTTTTAATAAATATATCCAACTTACAGAAAAAAGCAACATTTTTATCAACTTTTTAAAACCAGTGGTTCCGCTTAAAATAGATAACCGAGGCAACGATCACTCCGGCGCTCAGGATAATAACCATGGGATAACCGTAGAGGCTTTGATACTCTGGCATATTAAAATTCATACCATACCAGCCGGCAATCAGACTGAGCGGAAAAAAGATGGTAGTGATAACAGTAAATAATTTCATGGTCGTATTGAGGTTTATGTCCACCTCAGCCTGATAAGCCTCACGTATCTGTGCCACATATTCAATAAGTGAGAGCACATTGTTATAAAGGCGGTCCACCTTCCCTGACAAAATCCGCAGCAGCTTTAAAGACTGGTGATCAAAAAGCTTGTTTTCATTCAAGTCAATATATTTAAAAACAACACTGACCTGCTCATAATACCTTTTCAGCAGTACCAGCTTCTTTCTGTAGCCGATAATATTGTTCACATAGTTTTTATTTCTCTTGTCATCAATGATCTTTTTCTCAAGAGCCATAACTTTCTCTTCAAATTTATCCAGATAGCTGTTGTCATCCTCCAGAAGTTTATCGAAAAGATGAAACAGCAAACGGCCAAAGCTCACCTCGAGCTTATCGTACGCTGAAATCCGCTTAAGAATTCTGCTGACAAATTTCCTATCCTCACAGACTATAAAAAAAGCATTTTCCCGGATAAACAAATGCATTGTCGGGACATCCAGCTTCATTACCGCCAGATCGACCACAGCAATACAGAGCATATCCAGCCGGTCATAGCTTTCAAAGCGGATCGAGTCATTGGACAGTGTCCGCTTTAGAAGCCCGGAGTGAAGTCCAAATTTATCCCCCAGCGCGCCGGCCGCCTCGTAGGTGTAGACACCAATATATTTCTTATCGGGTTCCAGCGCTGTTTCATCTTCGATAGGGTAAATCCCTGATTTTTCCATCAAATATAACATTTCATCATCCATTCCTGATTCTGTATTTTTATGGGAGATTAATCATTAGCACACCGTAAGCTCGCTCGTTGACCCAAACGGACAGGGCGGCCAGCGAAACCTTAAAAATACCATAGCCCTCTGTATCTATGACAACCGGCTCTGAAAAGTGACGGGTACAGTCCCTGAAAGACTGGCCCGCGCAGGCTGCTCCAATATACATCCGTTTTTCCCCCTCCGGGCCGTTGGACAGTAAAACACCAATGCCGGAATCCGGATGCTCAACGTCCCCTTCTCTGGTCCATCCCACAATATTCGCATCGTCAAAATAATCATGCTGCTGTCCGTAGGCGTAAAGGCTCCGGACCCTCAAAAGCATTTCCAGTCCAATGACTGCTGGCAGATTGTCGTGGGGCATGGCATAATAATCCCCGTAAAAAATACAGGGATAGCCGCTTTCCCTCAGCAGGATCACCGCGTAGGCCTGGGGCTTGAACCATTCCTGCACCCAGGATTCCAGGGATTGTCCTGGCTGTGTGTCATGGTTATCCACAAAGGTTACGGCCTTATCCGGAAAGGCGGCAACCAGCGTGTTTTCCAGCAGGCTGCCCATATCAAAGGCCTGCCCCTCACAGGAGGCCTGATGAAACTTAAAATGCAGCGGCACATCAAAGAGTGACATACTCCAGTTACAGACTTTAAAGTAATGCTCCAGCGTTTCGACATCCGCACTCCAGTATTCGCCCACTGAAAAAAGCTCTTTACCCGTTGTATCTCTGAGATAGGAGAGCCATTCATCAAAAAACTCGAAACGGATATGCTTAACCGCATCCAGGCGGAAACCATCCATATTGGCAGTTTCGAGATACCATTTTCCCCACCGCTTCAATTCCTCGACTACCTCCCGGTTGGTCATATCAACATCTGTGCCCATCAGGTAATCATAATTACCGTTTTCCGGATCCACCTCGCTGTCCCAGCCCTTGTCATGGAACCGGTAAATACCGCCGCTGTTGCTTTTATTATCCCAGTCTGTCCCGTCAAAATAGCGCCAGTTCCAGGTGAAATCCGAATATTTTCCATTTCTTCCTGGAAAAGTGAATCTTGTCCAGGCTGTAATGACACTCTTTTCGCCGATTTGCTCATTTCGGTCCGTTTCCCTGCTCTGGATCGCTTCCGTTTCCTCACATTCATCTGCGCCAATCCGGTGGTTTAATACAATATCGGCTAAAACCTGAATCCCCTCATTGTGAAAAGCGTCAATAGCCATTAAATATTCTTCACGGGTGCCGTATTTGGTGGCAATGTCGCCTTTCTGGTTAAATTCTCCCAGGTCATATGTATCGTAAACCGCATAACCCACATCGTAAATACCGTCCGCGCCTTTATAGGCTGGAGGCAGCCACACGGCAGTAATTCCAACTTTTTTCAGATTTCCTGCCTGAGCAGCGCACCGTTTCCACAACAGCTTATCTGCCGGAAGGTACCATTCAAAATACTGCATCATTGTTCCGTTATTCATTTTATCACCTTCTCATAACGATTATAGGTTTTGGCTTTTATTATATCATGCGGAAATTATAAAAACATTAAACCACAATGAAAACGACGCCACATTTTAGCAAAATAAAAGACACGCCCTCAGACGTGCCCGGATTTGCTTAACCGTGTTTATTCAACATCTGCCGCTGCATCGGGCTTCGGTGATTCTGAATCAATACATCCCTGTGGAAATTCGGCGGAGCAAATGGTTTCCTCGTAAATATATTCACCACACTTGCCTGTGTTATCAGCTGTCAAGGCGGCACCTCTTTTATCCTTTAAAAATGCGCTTGTATCTTTTTCCATCATAAATACCTCCTTTTAGTGTTATTTAGTTTTTACCCAAAGACCCGTTAAAAATAACACTTTACCTCAAATTTCAGAAAAGCATAAAATCAACGGTTCAATGTTGAATTTTTTTATTTGAACAAGTATAATAGCACTGAGCCAAAACGTTCAACTAACAAAAGAAAAGGAGAAAAATATGGGCTTTCAATTTGGTAAAAGAGGTTATACCTTTGGCGTAATAGCCATTATTCTGTGGGCGCTTAACATCCTCTTAAGCTTTCAAAATAACACCAATCCAATTTCACTTGTTTTAAGCGGCATCATCCTTATCTGCGGCGTTGCAGCCTTTTTTATGGGGAAAAAAGAGCTGGCGGCAGATCCGAAAAATGATAACGCAAAAACCGGACGGACCATTGGTCTTATGGTAGTCGTCTTTAAAGTGGCCAGCCTGCTGTTCTTTATATTCGGCGGCGGACGTCTTTTTTAACACCTTATGCCTGGCTCGCCAGGCTTTTTTTATACATAAAGAGGCTCCCGCCAAAAAGCGGAAGCCCCTGAGAAAAATGAAAAGTTTTCTGGTGTCTGATTTAATTATAGCTGCTTTCTGCCCTGAGCACCAGTTAAATGCTTGTTAAATTATATTGATGTTAAGCTCTCAATCTCGTCGTCTGAGCAGCCCATTGCTTTCAGCACCTCTTTTGTGTGATAGCCGACCGGATAACCGCCGTATCGGTATTGGGCAGGGCTTTCGGACAACTTGACCGCTGTGCCGTACTGGGTGACCTTTTTACCATCTGACAGCGGCAGCTCTACCTCTACCACCATTTCACGCTCACGAATATGCGCATCCTCCCACAGAGCCTCCTGCACTGACAGTACTGGCTCCACACACACATCGAGGCCGTCAAAAACAGCCATCCACTCATCCCTTGTTTTTTCCTTGAGAATCCCCCTTATGACCTCCTTGACCGCCTTTACGTCCTCAGGCCATACCGATCCCTCGATCAAGTCCTCACGCCCGATACAATGACAAAATTCTGCCCAGAATTTTGGCTCAAGGGCGCCAAGGCTTAAATACTGTCCATCTTTTGTCTCATAAAAATCATACATACAGCCGCCATTCAGACGTTCACCCTCGCGCTTCGGAACTTTTCCATCCGCCAGAAAGGCTGTGCCGTCCATACCATTAAAGGGAATGAGGCCGTCCAGCATGGCAATATCCACACGCTGTCCCTTCCCTGTCCGATTCCTGTACTGGACCGCTGCCAGAATCCCGATAACTGAGTTCATTGATCCCACCGCTACATCGGCTACCTGCATATTGGTCAGAACCGGTCCTGTTTCCGTACGGCCAGCCTGGGCCATGTTGCCGCTTCTTGCCAGATAATTAATATCATGCCCAGCCCTGTGGCTCAAAGGGCCTGTCTGTCCATACCCGGTTAAGGAGCAGTAGATCAGACGCGGGTTGATCTCGGCAAGGGCTTCATAACCCAGTCCCAGCTTTTCCATGACCCCAGGTCTGAACTGCTCCATAACAATATCATATTCCATGATCAGCTTTTTAACGATATCGACGGCTTCCGGCTTTTTCAAATTCAGCAGCATGGTCTTTTTATTTCGCCCAAGCCAAGCCTGGTTCGCCGATACATCTGTCCCCTCAATGAAGGGCGGATAGTCTAAAACAATATCCGGCTTGCCCGGTCCGCTTATTTTCAACACCTCTGCTCCCAGGTCTGCCAGCATGGTTGTGGCAAAGGGGCCTGGTAAAAGTGTTGAAAAATCCAGTATTTTCAAGCCCTCCAGAGCTCCTTCTTCTCTTTTATCTGTCATTGTCATAATTCCTCCCCATTTTTTAGCTTCATTTTAACAGAATGACCGCTGTTATGCAAAAAACAAAAATGCCTCCGGCGGACCGGAGACAAAAAATGAGGGGAAAAGAATCATTCAATTCTTTTCATTCGCTTTTGCATTTAAAGACAAAAGCTCTTTGGAATTCTTCATTATTTTATTCTTTTAGCGCTAAAGTTTCAATGCACTTTGCCTCTGTTTACTGCTAAAATCTTGACAGAAAAAAATTCAAACGGATCTAAAACAGACAACTATTTTTAGCTATAGCCAATTTTAAACTCTAAAAGAGTAAAATTTTGCCTTTTTTTACGCTTTTTCTTTCATTTCTTTAAATAAAGGCTCGAAAAGCTCTCGAATAATAACCTCAACAGAAAAATATTCATCAATAGTATTAAAGGCTTCGATCATACTCTTTGGAATTGCTTGTCTTTGAAGCCTTATGCCGCAACACTGTTCTACTCCCTCGGCAACTTCTCTCTCCAACCCATCGGCATTCTCTATTTTACCTGTCAGATATTTTAAACAACACCGGTGGATAAGTCTGAGGGTTTTATACCAGAGGGGACGCTCGGGCACTAAGTCCATTCTTAATCCCAGACGCTCAACTCTTTTGCCAATGTCAAATCCAAAATTACACAAAATATGATTTACTGCAATTTCCTCTTTAAGCACAGTCTTACGTATATCCAGATCAACACTGATACCATCTGTATAGTTTAAGATTAAAATTCCTTTTGGCTTTTCCGTATAATTAGTCATGGCTAAAGAACCATAGCCTGATATTATTTTTTCCAGTTGTCCTGCCGTTATATTTCCTGTTAAGATCAAGTCGATATCCGAAAAACAGCCTGCCTTTCCTGCCGCCAGAGATCCCTCTAAAACAAGGGAAAGTCGCTGTTCATTGCATATATCCTGCATATAATCGATATACTTTCTGTGTTTTGGTGTTGGGTAATTTATTTTCATCTTTACTCTCCCAATTTCTAAATAAAACCGATTTTTCTTAAAGGTTTATTACTCTTACAGCAGGAGGCTGCTAAGAGCGTTATTCGTCATGCCCTTTGGATATATTTGTTCTATACAAATATAAAAAGACCTTTAAACTTGAAAGGAGTGATTTCTATGATGTCAGAACTCGTAAACCCTGGTACAGACAACCAGGCACCGGGTACCTATAAGGAAGTAGGCCCACGCGGCGGCGAAATTAAAAACGGCCGTGTTGTCACAATCGCCAAGGGAGACCGCCTTCCCCCTACTCAGGAAGCCGGCCATAAATGGAAAAAGCAATAATCCTACAAGCCACTGACTGTCAGTGGCTTTTTCCATATTCACATGTTATAATGAGAAAAAAGGGCGTGAATCCTATGTCAATGCATTTTGTCGCTTCTACCCTGGTCGATTCCATCGGCTACCACAACGGAAATTTGTATATCCAGTTTAAAAGCGGAAATTTATACGAATATTTTAATGTTCCTTTCCGCCATTACCAGGGCATGCTGGCTGCGGAATCCGTGGGCAAATATTACGGCAAACATATCCGCGGGCAGTACCCGCGCAAAAAAATCGCATATAGCTTATAGATAGCAATTCATCAAATTAGCCGGGGCGTACTGATCTCCGATTTTAAAGAATTTTTCGTAAATGCCGATGGTCCTAAAGCCAAATTTTTCATAAAGGTGAATAGCGGCCTCATTATCGGAACGAACTTCCAGCTCGACGACCTCACAGCTTATCCTCTCCTCTGCGAATGCCATCAGAGCCTGCATCATTTTTGTGGCGATCCCCTGATTCCAGTAAGACTTTCGAACAGTCAGGCCCAACTCGCCCCGATGACGGATACGCGGCTTATCATAGGCCGTGATCGAGCCCAGAGCTACGATTTCGCCATTAATTTTCCCAACATACATGACCGATTCACCGGATTCCTTTGTTCTTTGAATAAAAGTCTCCTGGGCTTCCACCGTCATGCCAGATCCTTCACTTCCATAGGTTAGATTATCACTCTCCGCGCCTATTGCGTCGCGGTATTGTAAGAGTGCCTTTGCGTCCTCCTTCTCAGCCTGCATAATGGTTAGATGATTCATCCTGTACTTTCCTCCTTTTCCGGTCATTAGCATTATATTATAATCTAAATTCCATTTTTTGACAAATAAAAAGCGGCCCTTTTGAGAGCCGGTTTTTTTACTTACTGAATGACCACTAAAAACATTTTAAATGCTTCAAGGGCATCCACACTGTGGGGAATACCTTTTGGCATAATAATCATTTCGCCTGCGCTGACAGCCTTCTGCGGATCATCACCGATGGTGATTCCTGCTTTTCCGTCCATAACGTAGAGCAATGCGTCGCCGCCCGCGACATGAGTACTCAATCCCTCACCTTCTGGGAAAGAAAAAACTGTGATACTCAAAACGTCGTTCTGGGCAAGGGTTCTGCTTTCTACTCTTCCCTCAGCGTAATCAACCAAATTCGCCAGGGCATGCACTGTTCTTAAATCTATATTTTTAAAACGTTCATTCATCATAAGTACCTCCATTTGTTTTGTTGTTATTAATATATACCCTTTTCCACAACAAGTCCGTGACATTCGCAACATTTAAGCGAAGCTTAAACAGAAAAATCCCCGGATCACAAAGACCCGGGGATTTTAAAAAAGGAAAAGTTGGGGGAGTAAGTTTTATTAATTTAAGTAAGAGGTATGTGTGTTCAAAAATAATTATACCCCTGTCAGAATGGTTTAATCATATCCGCAATCTAAACAATTAAATTTTTCTTCTTTTTAAAATGAACGCTCTCTTCTGGTGTCAGATTATCGACCTCTTTCAGCATTTGCTCAAGGATATTCTCAATCAGTCCGTCTACATAAAAAATATCCAGATTGCGGCTCTTCTGTTCCTGTGCTATCTTCATTTTTTCTCCTTTTATCAAAAATCCTGTTCTAGCCTTTCTCAGATATACTGGTAAACAAGCTGAACATAGAACATATTCCCATATTTATAACGCCAGCCACCATTTGCTTTCAGGGCAATGGGGTTTAGATAGGTCACTTCTTCACCGCCGGATTTCTGTCTGGCGTATTCCTCTGCCAGCTCAACAGTGTAGGTGCCTCCATTTTCTGCGACAAAGTCAAGAAACTCATCGCCGAAATTGTAAGCCTGCACGACAGTGTTAAAATCACATCCTTTTTCCGCAGCAAGCCTCAGCAGCTTTGCAAAATAGCGGCAGCCCTGGTTAATGGACTCATCTGTCTCAAGGCTGTTTGGCGGCAGCCCCAGCGACTCGCTGGACTGCATTACGTCCTCGTGGTTACCTCCGGATTCTACCTGCATAACCGCTAGCAGATAATCCGTATATTCTTCAATCCCATACTCGGCAGCGTACTGCGCGACCACAGGCCTGTATTCAACAACCGCTGACGAAAGCCCTCCTTCCTGGGCTTCATCATTGTTTTTATTTCCCCTTCCAGCCATAAAGCTGCAATTAAGAAGAAGGACACCTGCGATCACCACGATCCCCCAGATAAGCGGTCTGAACCGTTTCTTCTTTCTGGCACGCCTTCTTTTTTTCATAAAATTAAAATCCCTTTCAAAATAATGTTCAGACACTATTCTAATCTTTAAATCTTATATAAGAATTAATTTAAGCCCTCTATTAAATGTAAATTTAATAGAATTGTGCTGAGTACTTTATTCCAGGGCTGCCAAGTGCAAATAAAAAACCCGAACCCCAATCAGACACTGGGTTTCAGGCATCTTCTTTACTATAATGGAGCGGAAGACGGGATTCACAGTCTTTACTTTTATTGGTGTTTTTTCACATTATATAGTGTTATTAATTTTAGAAAACACTATATAATGTGATTGTTTGTTTTTTAGTGATCCCTATTATAATTCTATAAGGGGCAAAAAGAGGGGCAACATAATTATTCAAATTTTGTGCATATACAGTATAACATACAAAAACGCTAAAAGGCACTAAAAAATATATAATAATTTTATTTTCACTAATCGATCAAGTTAACCCTCTTCTTAAACTCCCGTACAACTTCCTCAACCGTCAGCCCCTAGAGTCGGTCCTGTGTCTGTTGAATAATGCCATTTACAACCCCATCCTTGTAGAACACATCCAAATAGTAGCCTTTATACTCTTGCGCGATTTTCATTATTATCCTCCATACAAGAAAACACCAAAACAATAAAAGCCCCCGATTCGACCAGGGGCTAAAATACACCATGAAAAATTTATGTTGATACGGTTTTTAGTTTTGCATTTTTATCTGTTGCTCTTTAATTAATGGATAAGAGACAATACTTTGACTGTCGAGGTTTTCATTATGCATGTCTACGCCTGTTATTTGGCTATTTTCGTAAGTTTTATAGTAATAAACTCCCTTATCAACATTGCAACAAGAGCTATAAATAGTTATTTCATACGTATCTTCAGCTAAACGAACACATCCGCGTTCTTGATTGACTGAACCAAGTATGTAAAAAAACTGACTAATGCTTTCAGATTCAGAAGTTCCAGAGACGGAATTTAGTTTAGTAAATGCTGCTTTTACAAAACGAGAGGACGAAGAAAGGTCTCCAGGAATTCCAATCCCCCCCATACCACGGCTATAAACATCTAAAGCTATTGCGCTTGAAAAACGATTTTCGGGTACTTCTCTGGTGATGTTCACATAATTATTTAGGTTGAAGATCTGAATATCAAAAGTTGGGTTATTGGTTAAAATTCCTACAGGGTTATCATATATTTTCATCCCCTCTTTTACAGATTCCACAGTTATCGATTCGTTCCGGTCCGATATCATCCAATGCAAGGGTGAAAGAGGTAATTTTTCACTAAAATTGATATTGATAAGATTAATCCTACCAAGGAGTTCTTTTACCTCTTTGATGGTAGCGCACTGCCCTAAAATCCAGGGAATAAACTCGAATGGGGTTACATTATCTTTTCCCTCTGCTTCTTGTTTATAGTCCGCATTTTCTGGAAAATTCAATCCTGCCATGCTTAGTCCCTTTTCGTTGGTGGCATCATAATACAGCGGATAATTATCCACAACGAAGGCCATACCAATCATAGCATAATGAGATTCCAGTGCTTTTACCTTTCTGAACTGAAACGGATAATTTCGTGGTGTTACTGTTACCGTTTCATTATAGGAGAATTCCAAATCAAGATTACGACCAAAATAATGATCTTTTGTTGTGTATGTCGCTGCCGTACACATTTTAGCACCTCCGTTTTATATGGATTTCAATTATACAATACCCAGAATCTTACTGTATTAATCGCACATAAATTTTTTAAAAAAACAAAAAACTCCCGATCTAAAAGACCGAGAGTTCTAAAAAAGGAAAAGTTAGTTGGGAGAGTAATTTGTATTTTAAAAAGTAAGAGGTATGCGTGTTCGAGAATATTTATACCCCTGCGGAGTGTGTTTTAAACAATCAAAAAACCGCCTTAACCAATTCGTTAAAGGCGATTTTTCATCCAACAAACGTTGGATATCTCCAACTCTTTAAATTATCTATCCCCCGATCAAAGGATCCTTAGACCAGGGGAGTGTACATATAGAGCAAGGAGGCTTAGATCCATCCGTGCTAACTAAATTATATCATGTTGTTCTCGTGGATTCAATAAAAAAAACAGCCGCCCCGAAGGACGGCCTGAATACATGAGATTTGCACGAGAAAATTAAAAGAATCGGCTATTTAAAGCCATTTTATCGCGAGATTTGCACGAGAATTAAATCCCTAAAGCAGCTCTTGTCAGATCGCCACAGATGCCGTCCACTTCCAGTCCATTTTTTGCCTGGAAATCTTTCAGCGCAGCAATGGTGACCGGTCCCGCACCGCCATCAATGGCAATGTCATAACCGTAACGTTTTAGCGCTTCCTGAATTCGTGCAATCTCGGTCATGAGCGCGATATCCGTTTTGATCCCATACTCACCGTCAACGGTTAAGCCATGGAACCGCTGGATGCATTCACAAGCGTATTGGCTTTCGGATCCGTAGAGTGCATCTTCGGTTAGCGGACCGTTCTCACCTTGGTAGCCGCAGAAATTGCAGTCTCTCTGGAACTGGCGGATATTTTCGTCTGGGCCATCGCCGTAAGAAAGGTAATAACTGCCGCTGAAGATGGACGTAAAGCCATACGGGTTATCATTGCTTGGCTGTGGGTCTGGCGTCGGCGTTGGTTCTGGACTTGGCGCCGGAGCGTTTCCGTCATAAGCGATACCGAGATAATCCAGAATCCCGTAAGCCACTGCCTGTCCGTAAGCACTCGCGTTTAACAGCATGTTGATATCCGCTCGAATCGAACCGGTTTCAAAAATACAGGCGGTCATATTGGTGTCGGTCACTTCCCAGTCGTCACGCTTTAAAATGCCGCGGGTGCCAATCCCCATACGCAGCATCACAGAAGCATTAATACACTGTGCTAGCTGATAGCCGCTGTTGCTGTTCGGATGCACAATTGGATAAGTTCCAGACGGTGCCTGATTCCAGTCGCAGTGCAACGAAACGTATAAATCCAAACCGTGGTTGTTTGCGTATTCTACGCATGCGGAAATATTCATATCATTTTCCGGATAGTCGGTATGCACATCGGCGCCGTATTTTCTCAAAACCTCGATGGCAGCGCCGACGATTGGCTGCATTAAGCCTGCTTCTGTATAATTGCCGTCGACACAGCCAGAATCCCAGTTGCCATTACTGGAAATACCATGCCCAATTGCTAAAAAAATACTTGCCATTACTCTTTACCTCCGTTATTTTTCAAAACGTCCTGAGCCGTTTCCTGAATACTTGTTTTCGCCATTGTAATCCCGCTATCCGCCGTCTTTGGCGTTGTCGGATCAACCAACACACCCCAGGCGGCCAGAAGCATTAAGATCGCGTTCACAGCGTCCTGAATCGGGCCAAAGTCAATAGTTAGTCCAAATAACGGCACAATACTTTGCCCAAAAACAACCAAGGCCGACAACATGCCGGCCCAAAACGGTAAACTCTTTAATCGTATTTTCCAGTTAATGTTCATTTTTTATTACATCCTCTCTAATTTCTAAATCTAACACACGTTCATACAGTTCTTTAGCGGTTCCATTGCCGCCCATCTGCCGATAGGGTTCGTAAAGATGTTCCAAATTCTTTAAATCTGATATACACACCCATCCTCTGGATATAAAAAAATGGCAGGCCTGATAGATTCGGTCATGCAGAATGCTTTGTATTCCCTCCTCCATGAGCTCGATGCGTTTCGTCTGCTCCCTGACCATTTTACGGATCGGCTTTGTAAATATCCAGATTGCAGTAAGCCCGCCGACAATTTCGACAAGCAATCTAAAATAATCCATCCAATATGAGGACCTCCTTTATTTTTCTGCATTATAAAAGGGCCTCCCGGCCCCACTGTTAAACTCTGTAAATTAAGGTACCACGCGGCGTGGTGGCGCCTTCCCTTCCCCAGCCATAGACCTTGCCATCCGGGTCGATACGAAGCTGAATCCAGCCGTATATCCCCCCAACGCCAGCGTTGAAAACTTGAAGGCTTGGTCGGTACTTTTCAGGGACAGTAAAGTAATGGTTATGCTCCTGGGCAGGCTTTGCATTGATCGCACGAAGATCAAAATTAATGACACAAACGCCCAGAGGTTTAATCATAAAAGCGTCATAGACCAAAGTATCCGATGAAACTGCTTTTGTGACACTGAAAGATTCCAGTTCCAGACCTGCTACCATTGAGGCGTTGGTTTTCGGATTCTGCTCTGTCCAGTCTCCATTTGTCTCTTTTTCATATTCGGTGTACTGTTTAACTGGCATCTTTTATTCCTCCAGCATGAACTCAAGGGCCTGAAAGACTTCCAGGCTCAAGTCATGGGTGGCAGTTTCCAAAATGGCTTCTGGGACAGCGTGGATGGGCACCTCATTTTCAATACTCAATAGATCAATAAGCTCCTTTTGATAGACATCGCCGCCCTCTGGGTATTCTTCCTGAAGCTTAGTGAATTCCTCAAAATAGCAATCATATTCTTTAATAAAGGTCTTTCTGTTTTTATTTAAAGCGTAAGAAGCCTTTGCGGGTAAACGCACAGAAATAATCTCACCGATCTGGTTGATATGGTTGATGATTTCCTGGTTGGTCATTTTTACAGTATTCATTATTCTGTAACCTCCTGGCTATTGTTTTTCTCTGCGATCATTTCATCTTGGATGCCGTACACATATGTTTCAAAATCCGCCTGGTCTTTCATGGCCTGCACCCGATTGATTTTGTAAAGCTCCTGGTTTAAAATAGAACGCCCCATATCCATTGTTTCTGGAGCGTCGCTGTTAATATTGGCATAAAACTGGCAGATACGGTCGTCCCCGGCTTTTGAATATTCATTGATATTGATGGTTTTAGTTCTTCCTTCTAACATTTTAATTTTCCTCCTGGTTTAATAATTGATCCTGAAAAGCAAAGACTTCGTTCTCGAAGCTTGCCTGGTCATTAATCGCCGTTTCTCTGTTTTCTTTATAAAGTTCTGTGTCCATAATATTTCTTCCAATTTCCATTTCTTTTGGTGTGTTTTTATGCAAAATCGCGTAAAACTTGCACATGGGATCACCTCTTTCTGAAAGGGAAAAATCGGTGATTTCATAGCGAATATCTTTAATGCCTCTTGCCATTTGCTCCTCCTGTTATAAATAATATAAAATCGTCCCTCTGAATGAGGCCATTCCGCTTGGATGCCACACGTATAAGCCACCATCGGCCTGCAGCTTGATTTGGAACCATCCGTAGACACCACCGACACCCGCTGAAAAAATTAGTCCTGGTGGTCGATAGCCCGCTGGAACGGTAAGAACTTTAGTATGCGTTCCCGCCGCAACATTGCCGGTAAGCGAGAAACTTAACAGGCAAAATTTACCCATGCTGTTATAAACAATGTTGTTCAGCTCACCGGATGGTTTTGAAAATCCAGTGGCAACGGTAAAATCCACAATTTTTGTACAGCCAAATGCTTGCACATATGGGCTTTGTCCTGTATTCATCGTAATACCAGCAACTGCTGCGGTACTTCCTGGTGCCATTAACGATAACGATTTTGTGTTTCCAGAACGCACTGCCTGTAGAAACGGGTATAACCCCACATCCATTGTCGTTGAGCAAGTAGTTGCCCCTAAATAACCTGTACTTAATAAAAGCTGTTGAGTTCCACCGACAAAGGTTCCATCATAGGCCTGATGTGATACCCACCCTTTTGCCTTAAACTGAATGCGTCCAATCTCGGCGGCACTCGCATTTTTAATCGTGACCGTCTGCGTTCCTTGCATCGAAAGGTTTCCAGTCATGGAGACATCCCCGGCGCTGGAGACCTTGAAATTTTTGGTGTCAATGGTGCCGTTAGAAAGATCTATCTTGGTTCCAGCACTGTTGGCAACGTAGTTTTTACTGGTGATCGCAGTCCCGTAGAACTTATCTGCCGTAATAGCGCTTGCGGCAATTTTGTCCGCGGTGATCTGCCCGGCTGCTATCTTGGCTGCGGTGACTGCACCAGCTGCCAGCTGCGTCGCTGTGATGGCGTTGGCCGCGATCTGGGCTGCGGTGATGGTCCCTGCAGCAATCTCGTTTGCCGTAATGGATTTTGCCGCGATTTTCCCAGCAGTGACTGCACCCGCCACAATTTTGTCTGAGGTGACGCTGTTGGCTGCCAGGTTTCCTGCAGCGATGGTTCCTGCTGCGATCTTATCCCCTGTGATGGTATTAGCCGCCAGCTGGGCCGCTGTAATACTGCCTGCCACAATTTTACTGGCATTAACAGAATTGGCCGCGAGTTTATCGAGGGTGACTGCACCGGCCACAATGGTACTGGCCGTTACCGCATTAGCGGCGAGCTTACCAGCGATGACCGATCCTGCCGCCAGTTTTTCGGCTGTTATGCTTTCTGCGCCGATTCTTGCCGCTGCCAAGGTGCCTGTTGTGATTTTCCCTGCGTCTAAGTTCGCGATCAGCGCATTGGTGATGGCCGCATTCGCAATAGCGTTTGTACCAAATTGGGCTGCTGTCCACTTACTACCATCCCAACGGTAAATCCTGTTTCCATCATCGGTGTTAAACCAGGTGTCCCCGGTTTTCCGACCGGTTGTCGGCGGCTGAGCAGTCTGGTAAAAGACCGTGTTCTTGCCGTCCGCGCTGGTCTGCGCCGTGGCCGCTGCCTTTTTTGCCTGATCCGCAAGGGAGTAGGCGCTGTCGGCTTTCGTCTGGGCGGTCGCCGCATTCTGTTTCGCGGTATCGGCGGTGCTCTGTGCCGTAGCTGCTGCCTGAGCCGCTGCGTTGGCTTTGTTCTGGGCGGTCGTAACGGCGGCTTGGGCGGCGGCGATTTCTTCCTCTGTGGCATCCACTCTGCCCGTAACTGCTGCCAGATTTTTTTCAGCGGCTTCCAGGTCTTTTGCGGCCTGGTCTGCCGCTGTCTTTGCCGCACTGGCGTTACTCTGTGCTGTCTGCGCATCCTTCGCTGCCTGATCGGCTGCGGTTTTAGCTGCCGCCGCATTGGCTAAGGCGGTACTGGCGTTGCTGCCTGCTGTTGTGATACTGCTGTTTACTGCATCTGACAAGGCGCTTGAACCAAAAGGACTGGCAGACCATTTTGTCCCGTCCCAGACATATGCCTTATAGCCGTTGGCAGTGTCAAACCAAGTATCGCCTTTCTTGTTGCCCGTAAGTCCGGGCTGGGTATTCTGGTAATAAATTTTGTTTTTACCATCAGCGGTGGTCTGTGCTTGCTGCGCGGCGTTAGCAGCGCCCGTGATCTGGTCATTGACCTGCTGCGCCAGTTTGTCTCCTGTGATGGCCCCAGGTGCGATCTGCACCCCGTTAATGGTGCCGACCGTAATATTCGCCGCGTTCAGGTTCACTACTTCAATCAGGGCAGCGTCAAGCCGCCCAGCGGTGATCTTATTCGCTGTTAAACCCACAATCTTCGCATCGGTAATACTGCCATCTGCGATCTGCGTGGTGCCGATGACACCGGTGCCGATCATCGCCGTGGTAATACAGCCATTCTTAATGTTGGCAAGGTCAATGTCGGCTTTGCCGATCATGGCCGTATCAATGTCCGCGACATCAGCTTTAAGGCTTGTAATATCCGCCGTGATGACGGTCAAGTCGCCGATATGGGCTACATCCGCAATAAGCTTGCGGATATCGGCCGTGTCGGTCTCCAGCTCTGTAATCCGGGCCGTCGCGGCATTCAGATCCCCAATACTGGCTTTATCTGCCACCAGTACCTGGATTTCTGCAGTTTGGGCTCGCAGGGTTTCAACCGTGGCGGTGACCGCTGTTAGGTCTTTGATATCCGCCTTTTCGATAATAGCGTTTTTGATGGTGGCATTTTCTGCGTACAAGTATTTAAAGCTTGCGGAAATTCCCACACGCTCGTTGGTCATTTCAACGCTGTTGGTGTGCAGATTGTCGACAATGGTCTGTTCGGTGTGTCCAAAAACCGGATCAATGCGCAGAACGCTGCTCTCATAAGCCTCGCGCACTTCGGTGATCCGATTATCCTCAATAAAGCCGCTTTCATCCACAAAGGTCGCGGTATCCCCAAGATCCCAGAGCGTTCCGTAATCCTCGGTACTTGCGTCAAATTCATAGCTCACGACCTCTTTCGTGGCCTCAAGCTTTGTATTGCCCCGATCCAGAAGATTATCGGTCTGCCCCTCCGGGATATCTCTGGCGTCAACGAACATTTCTTTGCGCTCAAGTCCGGCCAATTCATCGTGAAGGGTTACGATCTCACGGTCGTCGCCATCACCCTGTCCGCCGATATAAGCCATATTTTTAGCTCCCATGGTGGAATAGGTGTAGGTCCGCTTATTGACTTTATTGTTCGCCTTTGAAAAAATGTAGCTGCGGGGGTTTTCAATACCGTAGGTACAGTCTCGCCCTTCCAGCACTTCAAAGACAAAGCGTTTACTCACAGCGTCCAGTTTGATGGATACACCGAGACCGGACTGCCTGGACAGGGTATAAAGATCATCGGTGAGGTATTTAAGCCGTGTTTGAAAAGTCAGCTTTCCGCCGCGGTGCTGGCTGGTGCCCATGGTAAGCTGTGGTATTTTCCGCTTGCTATCAGACGGATTAACCGCATTCTCATTGACCAGATCGTACATGATGTCCTCAATGGGTTTATTATTCCATATCCGATAACCGTTATTCGTTGCCGGGGGCACTGTGATTCGCCAATAGAGCAGATAAAGAAGGGAATACCCCTTGATGACAATATCTTTCTGACTCTTCGGTTCATAGCCGTCACTGTCATTTTTGTAATACTGGATGATCCCAGAGCGATAGGCGTCATTGTTCAACATAATATAATAGCCTTCGACAAACAGTTCTGGCCGGTCTTCTTCGAGATGAATTTCAAAAGTACCGAAGGTTTCCCAGCGTCTCACGTAGACGGTTGATTTAAAGTTGTCAATCTCTCCGATGAATTCCAGATCCTTATTAAAGAACCGAATGCTGATCTCGGGATTCACTTGGTTTTGTAGACTCTGCACAATGCACCAGCCTCCGCTTCGTCCGGAAAGCTTTCGCCTTCGTTAATCTCAAAAATCTGCCGCCATCCGGTTCCCTGCTGGGTTCGGAACCATTTTTCCACGACCTCCTGGAAGTTTTGAAACCAGGTGTTCATCTCCGTGGGATTTCTCGGCCCCATACCGCCGCAAAGGGCTTTATAAGGCCGTTCATCTACGACCGTAATGGCTCCGGTCAATCCAACTTTCAACTGTGCCAGGGATAGTTCATAGCGTACGCCGTCCCGCTGCAATGCCGGTGGCTGCGGACTGCTGGCCTCGTTTCCTTGCTTAAGCTCAACCAGGCAGTTCATGGCGCTGTAGTCCAGGCGGACCACAACGCGGTCAATGCGCATGTAGTTGGTTGGCTTAGGTACTGTCAAAGTCTTTGGGGTTGTCAATTCATTAAAAATACCGCAGACGTTCGCGTATCCCGGCGCAACCGAGACATTGCCGCTGCCCGCGGTTACTTTATAGCTCATGGTGCCGTCTTCCTCGACCCGGATGCCGGACATAAAGCTGTTCTTGTAATAAGCCATCAGGTCATCCTGTGTATACTCTTTTTCATTAAAAAAGCCGCTTCTTTCTGCCATTTATCTTCCTCCTTCCGGCTAAATGCCTAAAAATCGCCGTCTGAAGCGAACCTCGACGGCGTTGGTTAAGTCCTGGCGTCCGCTGCTGTACTTCAGCACGTTGTCCCCGACCGCCAGAGTCAGGGCCAGATAGCTGTTCAGATCAATGTAGTTGTATCCGTTGCTGCGAACACCATTCTTTTCGATCTCAATGGATTTCTGCCCATAGGCGGTATTGATATATAAGGTTTCATCCTCCAACAAGGGTTTTTGGACAGCCACATACTGGCCGGTGGTCAGATTCTCTACCTTGGGATAAACCGCAGGCCCTTTAAAGACAATTAAAACCGGCGCTGGAACGTGCCCCTGATTAAAAACCTGAACCGTCGGCGCGCCTCTGTGTGCCAGGGTGAAAGGCATCGTAAATGGAAAACTTAAGCCGCCCTCCCAGCTGGTCAGTGCAATCCGGTTATCGACCGGATCGGTATAGTAAGGATCAAAGCATTCCAGTCCTCCCTTAAACTCCTGCAGGAAGTCATTGGAGGTTTTATAGTTGGTGGAGTAGTCCACGGATTGATCCGGTGAACCGTGAATGATCTTGGATTCCGGGTGCGTACCGTGGGTTTCGTAGTTGATTTTAAGGGTCAGCGTATCCTTGGGGTTCATGACAAAGTCAAGTTCTTGTTTCAGAATCTCAATCTCTGCCAGGCCATTCCCGATAATGGAGGCCGTAAAACGGGGATTGCGAATATCCAGGGGGGCCGAGTATTTCGTCACCCCGTCCTGTCCGTAACCTTTCGCCGTTTTAAAGCTTGCTGGTGCCACCCCCGGGTCAAAGTCCTGGAGGAGAAAACCGGTGTCCCGGACAAAGCTTTCAAACAGCACATGGTGTCCGTTATTTTCATTGGTGAGTTCAATGCTTTCGTATTTCATTTTTCCTCCGATCTTAAGGTGTTGTCGGGATATCCCGCATGGCTTTTTCAGCTGCCCGTCCAATTTCGGATGGGCTGTTATTGTCGCCATAGAAGTAAAAGTTTTGGTTTATTGCCGCTCCTGAAAATGGATCGGTAGCTTGAATACGCGCTTTGTTTTCTTCAGCAGTTAAAAGGCCTTCTCCTTTATGAGCAGTTATTTTAAATCCATCATATGGAACATAACTTAGCCCATTATAAGACCAACTGCCGCCGCCACCTCCGCCGCCGCCTCCACCAGAGACGCCTCCACCATCAGTATATTCGGTGAAAACTTGCGCAGTTTTGGGTTCAAACCAGAGCCCGTTCCACCAATTAACAATCTCATCAAAAAGGCTTGTCACGTTTCGTTTAAACTGATCCCACACACTCAGCATTTCACCTGTTTGGGTGTCAACACTGCTGACAATGTCTGGAGTTCCAGCGACGATCTCATCCTTCACTTCTTGGCAAGTTCGGTTGGCAGCACTTTTCTGATCCTCACAGGATTGATTGGCCGCTGCTACCATCTGGTCATACTCCTCTTGGGTAATGATTTCAGCTTCCTTAAGGCGGGCGGCCTCTCGAATGATACCATCTCGCTTTTCTTCAGCCGCTTTGATTTCAGAATCTCGGGCGCTATTCGCGTTTTTGATTAATTCTGAAGCCATTTCTGCACTCATACGCCCTTGGTAATCTTTCATCCGAGCGCGGATAACAGCGGCTTCCTCTTCTGTTTGTGACAGTGTGCCGATCGCTGTATCCCGCATTTGATTCTGGATTGTCTCAAGCTCAACACGCTCTGCTTCTGTTATCTGTCCATTGTTTTCCTTCATGTGTTCACGAATCTCGTTCACACGCTGTTGAAGTTGCTCTGTTGAAGCAATTTCTTTGGTATGCGCTTCATCCATCTTTTGACGAATGCTTTCAGCTGTAGACTGTTCTAAAAATACATTTCCACTCAGGAACGCACTCAGGGTTTCAGTCCTTTGATTATAATTTTCGTTCTCTTTGGAAATAATTGTCTGAGCCATCTGGTCAAAATTCGAAAACAGAACATCTGCTGTTTCCTGGGTCAAGGTATCGCTGTTTAGCTTAATATTATAAAGTGTTCGCGTTACCCCATCGTCCAGCGCCATATATGCCCCGAGAGCTTCTTTGGTTGAATCGGATATTTTAATGGTATTGTCTTTAGCGATGGCCGCGCCCATACCAGAACTGGCCGCTATGCGTTCAGTACTTTTATTAAGGGTTTCAGAAAACAAATCAATCTCGGGTGTCACATCGGCATTCATCTGTTTGTATGCTTCTGCAACGCCTACACCAATCCCTGCTGCGGCAACGGCAAATGCGCCCACTCCAATGGCTGCTGTTCCAAGAGAAGAGCCTAAAACATTGGAGAGTGTCCCGGCTAACCCAGAACCACCACCGACCGCTGTTGCTGCCTCACCAGCAGCACCCGCAACCGTTGTTAGAGACTCTGCAGCCGGTGCTGCGGCTTTTGGTATCCCATCAATGGCGTATTCGACCCCTTCAATAACTTTTGAAGCATCCGGTAAGGCTTTGGCAATACTACCGCCAGCTGTCGCTAACTCCGTAGCTTCTTTGGCTGCCGGTTTAATCAGATCAGGTAATCCGCCGACTGTTTTTCCGAGATCCGCTGCCACTGTTGTGGCTTCAGGAACGGTCTTCGAGATCGCTTTTCCAGCACCCCCGAGGGTCTCGAGCCCTTTGCTCAGTCCTGAAATAAGGGGCTTTAACTTGGTAAACGTTTGGATACCATCGCCGAACAGCTTCAAGACCGGACCGGCTGCTGCTGCAAGGCCGCCCCATTTTAAAATATTCTCCTGCTGCTCATCGCTCAGACTTCCAAACCAGTCCGCCACATCAGAGATCATATCTGCAATTTTTTCCAGGGTGGGTGCTGCCGCATCGCCAAGTTCAATGAGTGAAACCATGATTTTATTCATGGCCTTCTCAAACTTAGCGCCCATGTTATCCTGGCTTTTTTCATAAGCCTCGGTTGCTGCGCCGTTGGCTTCCATCATCGCTTTGGTTTTTTCTGTCAGGTTTTCGGATTGAGCTCCGGCAAGTGCCAGAGCCAGTACCTGGCCTTCTATACTTCCGATGTAAGCCTGTAGCGGTTTCCCTGAATCTTCTGCTGCTTTTACAATGGTATTGAGCGCTCCCTGGAATCCCAGGGATTCCATCATTGCCTGGCCGTTGGCATAACCAAGGCCTTCCATCAGCTCTGTCATATCCTTAGTCGGAGACATAAGCGACTGCAGCACACCCTTTAACTGGGTCGTTACTTCTGAAGCGTTACCCGTTACCCCGGTAGCGGTAGCCATAACACCAAACAGTTCTTCTTGGCTGACCTTCAGGTTTTCACAAAGCGGCACAACTTGACCGATGGAGCCTGCAAGCTCTGGAAAGGTGGTCTGTCCCAACTTTGCGGTCAAAAACGCCAGATCTGCCACTTTTTGGTTGGCTTCGTAGCTTGTGTTGCCGTAGCCTTTTGTTACAGAAGATAATAGGCGGATGGTATCGGTCGTGCTGGCTCCAGAGGCTTTGGCCCCTTTGGCCGCAACCTCCAGAATTTTAGCGCTATCCGCTGTATCTCCATAGGCTGAAATAACCTCATAAAGCCCTCCGGATATGTCTTTGGCGGCAACGCCGGTATCTTTGGAGACATTCAACACACTTTCAGACAGCTCCGCTGTACGGTCTTTGACCTGTTCTGTTGTGCCATCTAACAGTGTGGAAACCATCCCCATGGATTTTTCAAAGTCCATGGCCATTTTTCCAGCCACTGTCGCAACCCCAGCAAGTGGGAGTGACACGTATTTCGTCAGATTGCTGCCGACACTGGATAAGCGTTCACCTGTTTTAGCCGTATTTTCGAGGGATTTGCTAATTTTTTCGGCCTCAGTAACACCCGTTACCCTGGCTTTTTCCATATCGGACTTAAAACCGGTAATATCTGCTTTGAGCTCTACCTTAAGAGGCGCAAGAGAGATACCGCCTGTCAATCCTGGCATTTAAATCACCTCGTTTTCTGCCGGACAGCCGTTAAATCCGCTTTTGTCTGACTGAGACGCCAAAGATTTTTAAGAAGTTCCCGGCCATCCTCTGTTTTATTAAGCACGTCAATCCAGGATTCTTTCCGGTAAATTAAATAAGCCCCGAATGGAAGATTCAGGACCTGCATAAAATTGAGACCGGTATAGTGTGCAATGCGCTTAATTTCAGTTGTGGAAAGAATATAATTTTTCTCCCAATCCTCTTGTTTGAAATACTTCTTTACGACTGCTTCGCCGATGTCTCCGTCTGGGATTGGGAGTTTGAGTTTGGGTCAAGCGCCACCTCAATTCTCGCTTTCATGACGGTATCAATAATTGTATTAATCGCCTTTGAAGGAAAGGCGTCCATTTCGTCATCCGTAAAAGCTCGGTTTTCCATATTGAAATTCAATAATACCTGCGCTATTTTCTGACGGTTTTTATAATACAGTTCCGTATTGTCTTCTTTGTTAGAATCTTCAATTTTACCGATCTCCGCCATAACATTGCAGGATGGCAGTTTCACATGAATAACCGCGTCTTCAATTTTCACTTCAACCGTCTTGGTTAAATATTCATTTAAATCAATCATTTCGATCTCCTTTTTTGGGGTATTATAAAAGCACCCTCGCAAAGAGAGTGCTTAAACTAATTATATTTATTCTGTTATTGGCAATACAATTTGTCCGAATTTTCTATTATTTGAACTTCTGAAAATAATTGTGAGATTATTACTATCCTGTGGGAGTGCGTATGCTATACTAGCGTTGCATTTTGCACCAATAGGGGCATCGTTGATCATCCGATTTCTATCAAAAACTGGATATGTATTTAATACTGTTCCAGAATCATCCATTACTTGAAATGCTTGCTGTGGAATATTCAAATCCTGATTGTTTTCTCCGACAAAATTCACATTTTCATACATATAATCCAAATACACCACTTTTTCAGCTACAATGTCTGTCGTACTGTTTCTATCATCAGTAACTCTTGCTTTTTCTATTGTTAAATAATAATCACCGTGGTCTGTATGGGTTAAAAAAGCTTCATTTTCTTTAATTTCAGGAATCTGGTCTTGTGTTGCGGTAGGAACACTTGGTGTACCAGAACTAAGGTTTTCTTGTTTTTGCTGTCCGCATCCAAATAATACCACCACCATTGTTCCTAAAATTAGTCCTATTAATATGATTCTTTTCATTTTTCTTTCCCCCTAAAAATTATAGATTTATCATACAACATTCAGAAGGAAATAACAAGCCTTAACTGCCACTCGGTGGCATTGGGATCGCCGATGCCTCTTCATCGGTCAATTCTTCCTCGAAAACAGCCAGGAAGTTCTTCAGGTATTCAATGGCCGTGATCTCTGCGTCCACGGTCAGTTCCTTGTCAGTGAACTCAATGGCAAAGCCGTTGCCGCCCTGGCCGATCATGGTGAACCGGATCTTCTTGCCGTTCTCTTTGACGTGCACAAAGCGGAGCAGCACGGTTTTCAAACTGCCGCCTCCGCCAAAGGTCAGGGTACGGACTTTTTTCTGCTTATCCTCCGCAAAGATGGCGGAGCTGAGCAGTGCTAGATTTGATAACTTCCAGCGCAGAATACCGGTTTTAGCCGTGATTTCTTCTTTGGTGATAAAACTCTTGACGGTTTTGCCGTACTGGTTCTTTACATCGTACTTTTCAGGTTTGTAGTCGATGGAGAACCCGCCGGAGCAGTGACCAACGTTGTGGTCGTCGGTCTCAATGACGGCGTCGGCAGGCAGCTCGCCATCGGTTAACGCTGGGCATTCGTACATGTAGACTTCACCAGCGCCTAATATAATTTCTTGATTATCCAGTGACATTTCGTTTCCTCCAATTAATTATAAAATAAAGTGCCGCCTCAAACATCTCGGTTCCAGAAGCGTCAAAGGCGGTGGGCTCACTGCCGCCGGACAGGACAGCTCTGAAACGGATGCTTTTGTACAGGCGGTACACGGTGTCCTGTGACATGTCGAGTGTCTCACAAAGGACGGTACATAAATGTTTACAGGCATCAAAGTCCTGGGCCAGCACCCGCAGGCTCAGCTGGGTCTGATTCACCGCGCCGTATGAAATGGGGGTTGAACCGTAAACCAGACTGGGCTTCTCAACATTGGTGCTGTAGACGGGGTAGATGCTTTGTTTTAAATCGGGGATCTGTTCGCCGATATAGGCGATGACATCATTTTCCATGTTTATTCTCCTGCGAGGATTTGGCTGATTTTTGACAGGTTCTCCTGTTTCGCGTCCTCGAGATAGGGGTTTGGCTTCTGGCCTTTGGTCGTGTGCCAGCCCTTGTACTTTCCGGAAGCGGCCTTAAATTTCCAGGGCGTTTTCCGGCCCCGTCCGTTTTTGGCATAGATCCCGGTGCCTTCGTGAACATAAGGCGCATACACCAGGCTGTTGCCAACCGACCCTGTGACCGCTTCGGTGCTGGTCTCCACCGTGTGGTGGATATCGGCCCGCAGTGTTCCCTGGTCAACAGGGCATTTCTGCTTGGCGGACCGTTCCACCACCAGGCAGGCTTTTTCCATGTTGGCGCCCAGCCGCCGGATGATTTCCAGGGTGGCGTTGTCAACGCTCGCTTCAAAGTCTGTGTACTCAGACATCGGTATCCACCGCCTTCAAAAGCAGATTTGTAAGCCGTGATTCAGTGTTGACGTCAATGACCTGATACCTGGTATCGCCGTCTAAAATCCGGTATAAGCCGCTTTTTATGGTTTTGCAGTGGGTTAATCCGGTATGGCTGGAATCGCCGTATTTGAGGCTTTCGGTCACCAGGAGTTCGTTGGTTTTCCAGATGGCCGCATCGATGGTTTCGATGGTTTTCCAGACCTTTTTTTCAGCTCCGGAAGCCGTTCGTGTCTTTTCTTTTTTCTGTAGCGTCACGGGGTGCATTGCTCGGTTAACGCTCACTTTGATCACCTCCGGAGCTTTCGGTATTTATAAATCCACATTTTCAGTTTTGTCGGCAGGTCGCTGGTATAGCTGGTGGACCCGCCGCTGCTCTGGGACTCGCTCTGAATGCCCTGAACACCGTCAAGGTTAAACTGGGTAAGCACCAGCTCTTTGACCACGCCGTACAGGGATTCTGGAATCACGTCATCCGGCTTGTAGTTGAGCAGATCCTTCAGCTCTGCGATGCAGTCGGCGATCATATCCCGGAGCAGGTCTTCCCTACCTTTGGTGCCGGGCCGCAGCAGGATACTGCTTAGAATCTTTTCTTCCATGAGGCCCTCCTTCGAGAGGGGCACAGGCTTAAAGCTTGTGCCGGAATTCAACAATGCGGATCTGCTTGGGTTCGTAGACGGGTTTCCAGTTTTTGGGATCGGCCAGCTCGGTTCTGGATGGGCCTTCTGCTTTTTCCTGGACGGCTTTTTGATAAGCGACGCCTCTCGGGTGCAGAATGTAGGTCTTGCGGTTGATCAGGTAGTCAATCCCGGAACCCTTGCGTTTTGCGCGGTCTACCTCGGTGGACACAGACCCGACAGGGCTTCCGTTTCCCAGGGCAATGGCGCCGTTTCCGAAGAGGAAGGTCGAATAAACCGTGTTGGCGCCGGTACCGCTGGTAGGGCATCCATCATCAATGATAATGCGTTTTCCCATATAGGTGTTAAAGGGCAGCGAATCCGCCGGGGTGATGGTATCAATCAGGTTCTGCTTGCGAAGTTCCGCTTCGGTTGCAGAGTGCATGGCTACTGCGCTCAGCTGTGCTTTTGCGTCGCCAAGCTTCTGCTGGGCGTCAATAAAGGCGCCGGCGCTCCATTTTGCCGCGGCGCCTGATCCGCCGGAGATATCCAGAAGGTTGGAGTCCAGACGTGTTTCCGCCGGGGTGGCTCCCTCGCCGGTGGTGGCAGGAATGGTGCCAAAGATGCCTTTTAAAAGGGCGATCAGCTCTTTCTGCATATCTCTGGACCAAAAGGCAGCCGCGAGCGATCCGATGGCGGCCATGGGGTCTGAACCCGCTAAGGCTGCGGAAAGGTCAGTGGCGCTCCACATCATGGCTCGTCTCAAAATAACGGCCATGTCCTTGTTTGAAGTGATCTTGTTATCCGCCAGATCGGCGCCTTCAATGACCTGCTCGGATTCTCCGGTCAGATCGTTGAAAAATGGCATCTGCACCAAAGGGGCTGCCTGAGAGGCCAAGCCGTCAAAGGTGCTGTCGTTTGTAATCACGCCGCTCTGGTACAGGGCGGACAATTCCATGGTTTGGTTTACCACATAGGGGGTGAATAGTTCAGGGACAATAACGTCCTGTAAAGTTGTTCCTGGCATTTTTTATACCTCTTTCTTCTAAATTTTTGTACCGGCAGCCTCTGCGAGTGCTCGGGCTTCTGCCGGGTTTTCTCTGAGCAGTTTCCCCTGCTCCGTCAGGTTAAAGGTTTCTTTGGCAAAGGGGTTCTTGCCCTTATAATCCCCGTTTTGAGGGCTGTATTCGGTCCGCTGATCGGGCTTGAAAACATGGGGCGTGGCTTCCCGGTATTGTTTGACCAGTTCCTCCATGCCCACGACTTTGCCGTCCGGATCAAAGGTGAACTTGTCAATACCGCCCTGTTTAAAGAGCAGGTAATCCGGATCGGTGCAGCCGGCTTTTGTCAGGGATTCTTTGACCGCGTAGGTCTTTTTCAGGGTTTCGTTTTCCTTTTTCAGGTTTTTGACATCGGCCTGATAGGTTTCAAGGTCTTTCTGCAGATCCTCGTTTCCTTTGTTCTTATCACCGATATCCTTGATGGTCTTGTTGGCGGTCTTCAGCTCTTCCACTTTGGCATTGTAGTCCTCCTTGGGTACCGCATGCCTGGGGAATTCTGCCTTAATGGCATCGATCAGGCTGTCGATCTTTAACGTACCATCTTCGTTGGTTTCAGCTGCTTCCAGCAGTTTTTTTAACCATTCCATTTTGTATCCTCCATAGATTTTATATTCCGACTCTCTCGGTGTGGGATTGGCCGTTATTCTCCGGCGGAGTCTGGCAGTTTTAGGCCGTACCGGGCATAAAAATAAGACGTTGACGCACGTCCCCAGCGAGATGCGGGATCGCCTCCGCTTATTTTGAGTACTAAAAAACCACCTCTCACTTTCTCGTGATTTGTGGTTTCAATTCATCACTGCTGCAATATCCTCTGGATGGACAAAATCCGTGTAGGTTCCATCCGGCCCCTCAATATCTGCAATATAGGACTTTCCGGGCTTTAAAATGTCCACGATAAAGGCCTGTTCGCCTGTTTTTAACTGTATCTCTCCAAAAAGTTTAACTTCTTGTTCCATGCTACCCCTTCTTTCTTTTATTGATGTAGACGCTTGTCAACCGGGTTTCACGTTTTTCTTTATCGATGATCCATCCTGTCATCAAGCGGGCTACCCTGCCATTTGCGCCCACAAGCATCATCTCAATTTCATAGCGGTCTCCGTAACCGTCTGTCCCTTTATACACCGCGGGAAAATGTGACAGATTTCGCTGTATATTTTCCATCAGTTCCCGGTGGTTCTTTTGGGTGTATCCAAGCGCCAATTCTAAGGCTTTCGCTTTATCTGGCTGTCTTGCCTGATCCAGCGCGTACTTCGTAAATTTTGCCTCGGGCATTACCGCATGCTCCAAATCTGGTAATGTATTAATTATACCACCTTTAGCGCTTTTTACAACCTCTTCCCTGAGATACTTCTCAATCATCTGCGGATCCGTCACCGGCAGATAGGTACACCGGCAATGCGCGTGAAGCGGGAGCACTGGCACTTTATCAATGGCGTAGATTTTCCCATGGAGGGCGCCGCAGCTCGGGCAGGTCCGCTCATCCATTGCGGCCCAGAACTGGACAAACTGCACGCCTCCGGCTTTGTAAGCTTCCAGTGAGGATTGGTTCAGGTAGTGCATGGTTTCGGTTCGGACAAGGCGGTGGGCGGAATTGAAGCTGCTTTGCATGAGCGCGGCGATTTTAGCCGCCACCTCGGTGGTGGTCTTGCCTTGCTGAAGGCCCTGGCGCAGCTCGCTGTTGAGTATCTGAGCCAGCTTCTCCGTATTGCCCCAGAGGCGATCTGAAAAATTTCCGCCAAACCAGGGCTTCTTGAGCAGTTCTTCCATGAGCTTTTTGTTTGGCAGGTCAAAGCCTTTCTTTCCCAGGCTTTTGAGGATATCGCTGTAATTCTCTTTGAAGGCGTTCTCCATGTTCCCTGACGCGAATGCTTCAATTGTGCCGCCCAGGGTTTTCAAAATGCTGTTCATTTTTGCCTGAAGATTCTTCAGATGATTGTATTTATAAAGATCGGACCGTTTGATTTGTCCATTCTTGCTGAGTTTCTCCCCAAGTTCATAGATAGCACTGTTGATCTCCCGGGTCGCGTCCTGATACATTTCAAGGAGGGCCCGGTTCTTTTCCTCCAGGGTGTTGTAGAGCCGCCAGGTGGCTTTATCGGCGATGCGCTTTTCCCAGTATTCACTGTTCTTTCGGGCCATGGTCTTCACCGTTCAATGGATCATCGCCGTTTACCTCAGCGGCTTTTGGGATGCTGTCAAACTCGGGCATCTGCTCAGAACGCTGAATCTTCAGGCGTTCTAATTCTTTGGTGGGGTTATCCACCCATGGGTGGTTCTTTACAATGGTTTCATCGCTGATAACATCCTTGCTCTGGGCGGCAATGTCGGCCAGCTCGGTGTCATTGCTGACGCTGGTGCGTGTCCAGGTCTGGGTGATGGTATCTGCCTGGATGCCCAGAAACTGGCAGATGGCACGGACAAACTTTGCAAAGGATAAGCGAAACTCGGTTTCCACCATGCCAGCTTTCAGTTCCAAAAGGGAGTACAGATAGCTGAGGGCAACGCCGGAGCTGTTCCCAAAGTTCTGCGGATCGGGGTCAATGCCCTGGCCTTGCTCGAAAATGGATTTCCGGGTCATCTGTAAAAGCTTTTCCCGGGCTTCCACGGGAATCTCGATGGCAAGGGTGGATACGCCTGAGCGATCATCAGCGCCTTCGCTTTCTAACTGGATAATCTTTTTCTGCTTGATCTCATTCCAGAGTTCTCCCAGGCTTTCGGCTTCCCCGCCATAATTTGTTACGGTTAAGATAATTTCCTGGATATCCTCGAGGTCATTGACAAAGCCGCTGTAAACTTTGTCGTAGGAGTCGATCAGCTCTTTGATATCCGTAAGGTCACTTTCTGTTTCGTCATTGTTGAGAAACGGGATAAAAGGAACGGAACCGAAATCGTGCTTAAAGGTATCACTGTAATCTGAGAGGCTGCCGCCTGCCCATACTGGAAACCGGTAGTAACTTTGAAGTCCTTCTTCAATGGACAGGTCGGCTTTCTGCCTGAAGGCCTGGCACTCCTGGTCTGTCCAATACTCATAAAGGATGTATTCATCTCCGGTTTTCTCGTCTACCTCACTGTAAATCCGCAGCACTGCGGAGAGTTCCCGGTTCAGATCAGATGTCCAGACAGGAATAACCTGTCTGGAATCCAGGACGCCGTATTGAAAGCTGCCTTTTTGATCAATCCAGTAATGCAGCCAGGCAATACCGGCGTGGGAGGCTTTGACGCAGAGACTCTTGCAGTTTTTGGCGTAGGAATCACCCAGCACGTCCAGAACTTTCTTGCTGCCCTCATCGTCGCCGGTATCAAAGAGCGGCGGCTGTGAAAACATATAGGCGGCCTTCTGGTTAACCAGAAGCTTATAAAAGTTGCTGGGAACCCGGTTATCCGCGTTCCGTATGGTGGTTTCTTTATCGGGTTCTTTTTTAGCTTCTGACAGGATATCGTTTTGTTTTTTGTAATAGCGCTCTGCCTTGTTGGCTCTGTTCACAAAGCTATCGTGTCCCCGTATCCGCTGTTCAATAATCTTCTTTGCGATCTCTAATTCCATATGCTCACCTCTCATTCTTCGGATAACCGCAGCCCTCGCTTACGGATAATTGTGTAACAGAAATACCGCACCGCATCCATGGCGTGGTCGTATTCCTTGACGGGTTTGTCCTCTCCGCGGTCAACGGCTTTTTCGTCCCATGTGTAGGAGCTGAATTCTTTGATGGTGT